>JAFUWF010000021.1 GCA_017483575.1 Bacteroidales bacterium | reverse complement strand
TTATTCGACTGTTCTTATATAGTATGCATAGAGTATACATATACTTCTCATATAGTATTTATATACAGTATATGAATACTATATGAGAAGTATATGTATACTATATGCATACTATATGACAAGGGTCGAATTTGGGGGCTGTTTGACAGGGGTTTGGGACGTTCTTTTGGGGGGTGGAATGCGGCGTGTATGGGGTGGCGATGGCGGCGAGGGGCGGCGTTCCTGGCGGCGAGGGGTGGCGTTTTTGGTGGGGTCAGGGGACGGGGTCGTAGCCGGAGCCGCCCCAGGGGTTGCAGCGGAGGATGCGCTTGAGGGCCAGCCATCCGCCGCGGAAGGGACCGTATTTGCGGATGGCCTCCTGGGCGTATTGCGAGCAGGTGGGGGTGTAGCGGCAGGCGGGGGGCGTCAGAGGGGAGATGCAGGTGCGGTAGAAGGCTATGAGGGCCAGCATGAGGGTGCTCAGCAGCCAGCGGAGGGCGCGGTAGGGGAGGGCGATGAGCTGGCGCAGGGTCATTGGGCGGAATGCTGGTGGGCGAGGATGTCCTTCTGCAGGGCCGCGAGGAGCTTGTCCATTTTGTGGCCCAGTTGCTCGTAGGTCATGATTCCGTTGTGGATGTAGACCATGGAGAAGACGAGGGTGAGGCCGTGCTGACGGAGGAAGTCGTGGAGGGCGTTTTTGCGGAGGCGGTAGCATTCTCGCGTGAGGCGTCGGACGCGGTTGCGGTCCACGGCATGGCGGAATTTGCGTTTGGGGGCGACGATGAGCACCTGGCAGAGGTTGGAGGTGGGAGGTAGGAGGGATGAGGTGGGGGTGCTGTTTTCGGGGGTTGGGCTTGCGGATTCCAGGGTCATCCACTGGACGCTATAAGGGAAAGCCATCAGCCGATGGCCCTCGGAGTAGAGGTGGTCGATCAGCTGACGGCTGCACAAACGTTCTTCTTTCTTGAAGGTGAAGCCCATCGTGGTTTATTTCTTTGTGTCGGCCTTGGTCGTTTTGGTTGTTTTGGTGGTTTTGGCGGCGGTTTTGGTGGCGGGTTTGGCAGTGGTGGCGGTCTTGGTAGCGGTCTTGGTGGCGGTGGTTTTGACGGTTTTTACGGCGGGTTTCTTGGCGGCGGGTTTCTCTACCTTGGCGACGGTTTTTTCGATGTTCTCGGCTTTCTCGTTCTTTTCCGCTTCGAGTCTGGCTTTCTCGGCGGCGCGGGCGGCGCGACGAGCGGCGGCCTGGGCCTTTTTCTCCTCCATGCGCTGCTTGTAGATTTCCTTGTTGGCGATGACGGGTTTGGCCTTGCGGGGTGTGGCGGCGGCGGAGCTCTTGGTGCTGTGCTTGATGCTTTCGCCTTTGGAGGCTATGACGGCTT
Organism: Bacteroidales bacterium; assembly: GCA_017483575.1. Lineage (GTDB taxonomy): Bacteria > Bacteroidota > Bacteroidia > Bacteroidales > P3 > Colimorpha. Next base: position 117,333 of record JAFUWF010000021.1, on the reverse strand, counting down.
CCTGCTCCTTGCCGAGGATGTAGTTCTCGAGGGCCATGGCCATGGAGGGTGCCGACTGTGTGGGGGCGCCGATGGTGAGTTTGATGCCGTGTTCTTTGAGGGCGGAGTGGGTGGAGGTGCCGAAGGCGGCGATGGTGATGTTGCGGTCCTTGATGTCGGGGAAGCTCTTGACGAGGCTGCGCACGCCGATGGGAGAGAAGAGGCAGATGGCGTCGAAGTCCTCGAGTTTGAACTTGGTGAGGTCCTTGGGCGCGGAGGTGTACATGGGGGCCTTGGTGTATTTGAACTTGGCTTTGTCGAGGGCCTTGGTGTATTCGGTCTGTTTCTCGTCGGAGCAGGGGAAGAGGAATTTCTCGTCGCGGTGCTTGCCCATGACCTCGAGGAGGTCGGAGAAGTACTGGTTGCCGAAGAAGACCTTGCGTTTGCGGTACTGGATGTAGTTCTGCAGGTAGAGGGCGATGGCCTCGGTGGAGCAGAAGTACTTCATGTCCTCGCTGACGGTTTCGCGCAGTTCTTTGAGCATGCGGAAGAAGTGGTCTATCGAGTTTTTGCTGTTGAAGATGATGGCGGAGTAGTCGCCGATGTGGATGCGGGTCTTGCGGAATTCGGAGACGGGGATGCCTACTACTTCAAAAAATTTGAAAAAGGTGATGTCAACATTGTATTTGTTGATGAGATTTCTGTACGGTGATTTCTCCAAATCGGCGGGTGCGGGTTGCGAAATCAGGATTTTTTTAAGTTTCATGCCTGTTTGTTCTATTGTCTCAACTTATTGTTCTATTGTACGATAAACCACTTTATGATTGCTAAAATCGGTATTATTTCGACGATGCAAAGATAGTAAAAAAGATAGAAACTAGCGTTATTTTTAAGTGTTAAAAATACTTTCACGCCTCTGGCAAAGCGGATTACGAAAGCCAGTGCGAGGAAGGTGCCGATGGCGAAGAGGAAGGCCGTGCGCGCGCCGGGCATGTAGAAGAAGGGGAAGAGGAGGAGGGTGACGACGGTGGCTTCGAGGAGGTGGAAGAGGTAGTTGTTGGTGATGTAGAGCGACACGGCGGGTTTGTTCTCGAAGGTGTTGCCCAGGAGGCGGAAGATGGCGTTGCGGAGCAGGTAGAGGAGGCTGACGGCGAGGGTGAGGAGGAGGAAGCCGAGGATGCCTGTGTGCTGCAGGGCCATGCGGTGGACGGGCAGGCATGCCGCCGCCACCAGGAGGAGGCCCATGGGGAGCATGATGATGCTGCGGTTGAGGTTGCAGTCGCGCACCAGGCGGTCCAGTGCGCGGCGGCTCGTGAGGGACTTGAGGAGCGCGAGGGGGTGTATCTTGCGCAGTTTGCCGTAGAGGCATATCAGGGCTGTGAGGAGGATGAGTGCCACGAAGGTCCAGGCGGGTTCGGCGGTGTCGGGGCGGAGGGTGGTGCCGGTGTGCTGCACCTGCAGGGAGTGGCGTTGGAAGAGCGATTTGCGGAACACCGTGTCCGTGGCCTCGCGGGGGTGGAAGATGGAGTCGTAGGGCACGTCGAGTTGCACGGTGCCGTCGGGGAGCGGCACGCTGTCCCACTGCCAGAAGGGCGTTGCGGTGTAGTCTATGGTATCGCTGGGGTTTTGCGGCATATTCTTGGGTTGTTACTTTATCACGATGAGTTTCTTGGTGGCGGACTGGGAGGCGTCGTCGCTGAGGGCTGTGGCGAAGTAGATGCCTGCGGGCCAGAGGGCGAGGTCGAGGCGCCGGGGGGTGCCGTCGAGGGTGAAGAGGGCTCGGGTGCGGCCCATGTTGTCGGTGATGCGGACGCGGGTGCCGCGCGGGCCGTTGACGAGGGTTTCCCCGATGGCGGGGTTGGGGGAGAGCAGCAGGGGCTGCCGGGGGGCGGGGCTGTCGATGCCCACGGTGGGCGTCTGGCACTGCCAGGGGTAGGCATCGGCCCATGCCGCGAGGGGCAGCTGGATATCGTCGATCCACACGCAGTCTTCGCCCTGCGAGCGAGAGGCGTCCTTGCTGTAGCGCCAGCAGAGGGTGTGGTGGCCGGCCTCGACCGGGTGTGTGCGCTGGCGCCAGTTGCCGATGCCCCATGCCTGGGGCTCGTAGCCGCGGCCGTCGACGGAGAAGGTCATCTTGTCGTATTCCGATTCGCAGGAGGTCTTCACCCAGTAGGCCACGGTGTCGGGGTGCAGGAGGTCCACGTCGATGCAGATCTGGGTGGTCTGGCCGTGGTCGATGGTGCCGGAGCGGAGGCTGAGGGAGCCGGAATGGCTGGTGGTGCTGTCCAGCGTCCAGGGCATGCGGCTGTCGTTCCGCCAGGGGTGGAGTGCGAGGCCCTGCTCGAGGTTGTCGATGCGGTTGCCGGGTTCGAGCCACAGCTCGTGGTTGCCGTGCCAGTGGCCCAGGTGGGTTGCGGCGGAGATGTGCACGGAGCAGAGGCTGTCGCCGAGGGAGAAGGAGAGTGCGGTGTCGGCGGAGGAGAAGCGTTCGCCGGTGGGGAGGGACGCGACGTCGAGGCGCAGGGAGTCGCAGGGGCCGTGGACGGAGGCCTCCAGGCGGTAGCTGCTGCCGGGGTTCATCCGTTGGGCTTCCGTGCCGTCGGCGTTCAGCACGCGCAGGGTCACGGAGGGGTAGGCTGTGGGCACGGCCTGTCCCACCTCGAGCATGCACAGCACGCCAAGGTTGTCGGATGCCAGCATGAGTCGGCCCTGCCAGAGGGGCTGTCCGCCGACGGTGCCGATGCGCACGGGCAGCGACAGCGTGCGGCGTTCGCCGGGCAGCAGGTGGCGGAGGGTGTCGTTGGCGGGGACTATCCAGGCGCCGGAGGCGGAGTCGGACTGCGATTGCAGGAGCATGGCGTAGAGGCTGTCGAAGGGTTGGGTGCCGGTGTTCTCCACGGTGAAGGCGACGGCGCTGTCCGCGAGGGCGACGGAGCGCAGGGTGGCTCCGAAGTCCATGGTGCGTTCCACCACGACGGTGTCCACCGTGGGGCGCAGGCCGGCGCCGGAGGCTGTGAGGACGAGCGGCAGGGTGTCCAGGGTGCAGCGGAGGGGGAGGATGGCGTTGCCGTTGGCGTTCAGGGCGCCTACGCCCAGGAGGCTGTCGCCCTGCAGGGCGGTGACGGTGGCCCCGGGGGTGCCGCCCACGTGGAGCTCGTACTGTCCGTTGCAGGCAGTGTCGGTGAGCCACAACGCCGTGCGGGCAGGCACGCCGATGTAGGGGCGCAGGGTGGGGTCGCCGAGGAGGCAGTAGACCTCCCAGTAGAACTTGTCGTAGCTGGAGCCGAAGGCGCTGACAGCGAGGTTGCCGGCCGCGAGCAGCTCGCCGAGGGTATAGGCCGAGGGGTGGCTGCCCACGAGGGCGTCGAAGGCCCCGCGGGTGAGGCTGTCGTAGAGGTTGTCGGGGGCGATGGGCCATTTGGGGCCTACGGCCCAGTAGTAGTCCTCGTACCAGAGGGTGGAGTTGGTGGCGCCGATGACGCCCACGGCGCCGCCCACGGGCAGGCGCAGGAGCTGCTCGCCGAAGCCGGTGCCGCTGAAGGTGTTGCTCTTGCAGCAGTTGTTGATGTAGACCATAGGCTGGTCGGCGTCGGCCTCCTCGACGCGCCCGATGCTGAGGGCTGGGGAGGTCCATCCGCCTACGGTGCAGTGGGCGGTGTAGTTGAGCAGGGAGGCTCCACAGCCGATGTCGGCCTTGATGGAGTCCAGCAGGGTGGCGGACTCGGGGTTGTGGTAGGTGACGGTGTCCAGCTCGGGGTGTGCCAGCTTGGCCTCGCGGCCCACGTAGGCGACCTGGCTGTTGGTGGTCAGGAGGGCCTGTCCGGCCTGCTCGCTGCCGGCCACGAGGAGCATGCGTTGCAGCTGGACGGTATCGATATTGATGAACTGTTCGTAGCGGAGGGTTTTCTCGACGATGGTGCGCAGTTCGGCGGTGTCGTTGACGGGCCAGCGTCCGAGCAGAGCCTCGGGCAGGTAGTTGCCCGAGAAGTCGGCGTAGGGGAGGTCGGTGGTGTGGCCTTCGCCCTCAAGGGTGGTTTCGCCGATAAACGACTGCATCTGTGCGGCGTCGCCCACGAGCAGGATGTAGTCCGGAGCGGGGTCGAGGGGGTAGGCGTTGTCGAAGAAGGGGCGCAAGGCCTCCTTGATGCTGTCGCGCAGGTTGGTTTCCACATAGAGTTCCTTCACGTTGTAGCCCTCCTGGCGTTTCCAGCGCAGGAAGGGTTGCAGGCCGGCCTGGAACTCGGGCCGCGAGACCACCAGGAGGGTGTTGCCACCGACGGTGGCGGGTGCCTTGTGCATCCTCAGCGTAGCATGCAGGGCGTTGTATTGGGCGAGGCGACCCTGGACGGGGTTGTAGGCCATGGGCCTCACCGTCAGGCGGAACACCTGATGGCGTCCCATGACGCCGAGGTCCTCCACCTCCAGGGTGGCGCCGTTGCGGACAAAGGAGTCGGAGCCGTAGGTCTTGGCGTCGGGCTCGAAGGGAGGGCGTTCGCTGTCCTTGGCCCAGGCGCGTGTGATGGGTGCCAGCGGCGGGGTGTCCTCCGCAAGCGCGAGTTCGATGTCGATGCTGGTGTGCAGTTCCTCCATCTCCAGCGTGCTGCCTTTGGGCAGGCGCACGAGGGTGCTCAGCGAGGGCAGGGCCGGCTGGCCGGGGGTGCCGTTGGCGAGGTTCATACCCATGGCAGGGTCGAACTGCGGGAAACCATCTTCGAAGAGAAAGGACAGCTTCGGCATTGAGAAAGAGACCAGCAGCAGGCTGTCGCCTCGCTCTTGGAGGGTCAATGGGGCCTTCGCGCCCGACTGCGCTATGCATGCGTGTGCGCACAAGAGGCACAATGCCAGAGTGATATATTGCCGGAGTTTCATTTTTAGCATCATATTTCCGTTGCAAAAATACGAAAAAAACACGACACGGAGCGAAAATTGGTTGAAACGGGGGCTTCGGGGCTGGTTTTCGAGGGGTTGGAAGAGAAGATGAAAATAAAATTTTGCCATATCGGTGTTTCTTCGTATCTTTGCAAATTCAAAAAAGTGAATTTATGGCTACAGTTAAATGCTCTATACCTAAGGGAACGCGCGACTTCCTGCCCGTCGAGATGGCGCGCAGAAATCATATTTTCGACACTATACGCGAGGTGTTCAAGGCTTTTGCCTTCGAGCCAATAGAGACTCCGTCGCTGGAGAACCTCAGCACGCTGATGGGCAAATACGGCGAGGAGGGCGACAAGCTGCTCTTCAAGGTGCTCAATTCGGGCGACTTCATGGACGGCGTCGATTTCCAGCAGGACTACCACAAGGTGGCTCCGCAGATATGCGAACGCGGCCTGCGCTATGACCTGACGGTGCCCTTTGCCCGCTTCGTGGTGCAGCACCGCGAGCAGGTGCAGTTGCCGTTCCGCCGCTACCAGCTGCAGCCTGTGTGGCGTGCCGACCGGCCGCAGAAGGGACGCTACAGAGAGTTCTACCAGTGCGACGCCGACATGATCGGTTCCGACTCGATGCTCAACGAGCTGGAGTTGGTGCAGATGATCGACGAGGTGTTCCACCGTTTGGGTATCGATGTGGTGGTGAAAATCAACAACCGCAAGATTCTGGCCGGCATCGCCGAGTTGATAGGTGCTCCCGACAAGCTGGTGGACATCACGGTGGCCATAGACAAGCTGGACAAGATAGGCCTCGACAATGTCCGCGCCGAGCTGCGCGAACGTGGCTTGACCGAGGCGCAGATAGAGGCGCTGAATCCCGTCTTCGAGCTGCAGGGCGACGCACGGCAGAAGCTGGCGAGCCTCCGCGAACTCTTTTCCGGCATCGAGACCGGCCTCAAGGGGGTGGAGGAGACCACCGAGCTGTTCGACCTCATCGGCCTCTTCGACATGGGGTGCGAGGTGGAGCTGGATTTGACGCTGGCCCGCGGACTGAACTACTACACCGGAGCCATCTTCGAGGTGAAGGCCAGGGGGGTGCAGATGGGCTCTATCTGTGGCGGCGGACGCTACGACAACCTGACGGGCATCTTCGGTATGCCGGGTGTCAGCGGCGTAGGCATCTCGTTCGGCGCCGACCGTATCTACGACGTGCTGACCGAGCTGAACCTCTTCCCCGCCGACCTTGGACAGGCCGCCAGGGTGATGTTTGTCAACTTCGGAAGCGAGGAGCTCAAGCACTGCATCCGCTGCGCCTACCAGTTGCGCGATGCGGGAATAGCGACGCTCATCTACCCCGACGCCGCCAAGATGAAGAAGCAGATGGAATATGCCAACCGCAAGGGAATCCCGTTTGTGGCCTTCGTTGGCGAAAGCGAGATGAAGGACGGCACCGTCACCATCAAGAATATGGCCGACGGCACGCAGGAGACCGTCACCGTCGACGTGATGATTGAGCGTTTGAAATGAAGCGACTGCTGATATTGCTGCTGTTGATGCCGCTGGGCTTTGTGTCGGCCCAGGTTGTCGATACCGTGCACGAAGTTGGAGTGGGGGAGTGGATGCCGCCGGCCCCGGACACCGTATACAAACTCCGTACCGACACCGTGCGTCTCTACCGTACTGACACTCTGCACATCTACCACACCGACACGGTGGTGCGCCGCGAGGCCGACACGGCAGCCCTCAAGGCGCTGCAGGAGAAGGAGGTGTTCTATCGCGAAATCCTTTCGGCCAACGGTGTGGACAAGGAGAAGCTTGAGGCCGAGCGCAACTACTATATCCGCATGGTGGACTCGCTGCGCTCCATCGTCCGCATTGCCGAGCTGGAGAATGTGCGCAAGGACGAGGCCAACAAGTACCTGGCCGAGCGCGCCCGTGCCGCCGAGGAACGTGTGGCACAGGCCACCAACCGCAAGAAGAAGGTGCGTCCCATCCAGGGCGTGGCCATGCGGTTCTACCGCACTCCCGACTGGGAGATACGCCTCAAGGCGGGCCCCACGGCAGGCACCTACGACCGATACATCAGCAACCGCAATGCCGGCGACATCGAGTTCGACTATGTAACCGGTGCGTCGGTCATGCTGTGGGACCTGACGAAGTATTTCAACCAGAAGCACACCATCGGGCCCGACAGTACCAGCCTGCAGATACGCAGGTTCGATCAGGACTTTGCCTACGATATCGGTGTATATGTGGGCTTCGGTGGAAGCAACCTCTTCAAGAATTTCTACGTCGGTGCCAGTTTCCGTTTCGTGGACTTCTTCTACCTTACGTTGGGCATGAACATCGCCGAGTACCAGGTGCTGAAGGACGGTTACGGCAACGGCGACATCATCGGCAACAGCCTGAGCATCGACGATGTGACGGCCAAGGCATGGCTGCTCAAGCCCTTTGTGAGTCTGAGTATCGACTTGGATTTCCTGAGCTATATAAAGAAATAACCGGAAGTGGGGCTCAGCTCCAGATGCTGAGCTTGCTGAGGAACGAGATGTTCTCGCGGACAGTGGATTCGATGATGGCGTCGAAGTCCAGGTCTTTGTCTTTGTGGAAAGCCACCGTGATGGGGAGGTAGTAGACGGGCAGGTTGCCGGTCTTGCCACGCAGACGCATGGCGTCCTTCTCGGTGGTGAGGATGATCTTGTTTGTACCAGGCAGGGCCTCGAAGGCGTTGGTGATGCGTGCGAGGTCGCCGGGGGAGAAGTCGTGGTGGTCGGGGAAGGAGAGGTGTTGCGTGCGGGTGCGCTGCCGCAGCTCGGCGATGAAGGTGTCGGGGTGGGCGATGCCGGTGACGGCCAGTACGTTGTCTATGCGGCCGAGGTCGATGTCGGTGGGGTGGCCGTCGAGGGTGGTGGGGCGACCGTAGACGAGGTAGGAGAAGAAGACCTTCTGGTAGTTCTGGAGGCCGAGGTCGTGGGCGATGTTGTGGCGCTCGACGGGGTTGAGCACCGGCGGGCATTTGGTGACGATGACCATGTTGGCGCGGAAGCGGGCGCTCTTGAACTCGCGCAGGTCGCCGTAGGGGAGGATGTGGTCGTTGTAGTAGGGGTGGCTGTACTCCGTGAGGAGGATGTTGATGCTGGGTTTGATGCGGCGGTGCTGGAAGACATCGTCGAGGACGATGAGTTGGGGGGCGGTGGAGATGTGCACCTCCTCGTCGCCTTGTTTCTCAATGCGTTCCTGCTCCATCAGCCGTTGCACCCCTTCGACGCGCTTCTCGCAGACGGCCACCTGCACGTTGGGGAACTTGGAGGCAATCATGGCGGGCTCGTCGCCCAGCTGGGAGGGGTCGTGGCTGCCGTCGTCTTCCACGTAGCCTTTGGTCTTGCGCTTGTAGCCGCGGCTCAGCATGGCCGTGGTGTATTTGTCGGCGAGCAGGCGCAGCAGGTACTCCACATGGGGGGTCTTGCCGGTGCCGCCGGTGGAAAGGTTCCCCACACCGATGGTGGTGATGTGGGGAGCCTCCTGTTTGATGATGCCCATGGCATAGAACATATTGCGGAAACGCACCCCTACCGCGTACCAGCAGGTCAGCGGGAAGAGGGGATAGGATATGTTCTTGCGGAAGGACATTTACTTTTTAAAATAGCGGTTGTACAGACCTTCGAGGGCTTTGCCGTGGCGTGCCTCGTCGCGGGCCATCTCGTGGACGGTGTCGTGGATGGCGTCGAGGTTGAGGGCCTTGGCGCGCTTGGCGAGGTCGGTCTTGCCGGCGGTGGCACCGTATTCAGCGTCGACACGCATCTTCAGGTTCTCGGCGGTGCTGTCGGTCAGCACCTCGCCCAGCAGCTCGGCGAACTTGGCGGCATGCTCGGCCTCCTCGAAGGCGGCTTTCTCCCAATAGAGACCCACCTCGGGGTAGCCCTCGCGGTGTGCCACACGGGCCATGGCCAGGTACATGCCCACCTCTTTGCACTCGCCCTCGAAGTTGGCGCGGAGGTCCATCTTGATGTCCTCGGGGGCATCCTTGGCCACGCCGACGATGTGCTCGGCGGCCCAGGTCTTGATGTCTTCCTTCACTTCCTGCATGGGTTTGCCGCAGATGGGGCACTTCTCAGGCATCTCGTCGCCTTCGTAAACATAGCCACACACGGGGCAGATGAATTTTTTGCTCATTGTACTATATTGTTTTAGGGTTAATAATTGGCTTCAAATCCGAATTGCAAAGATACACACTTTTCGCGACATGGAGAAAAGTTTTTTTTCTTATTACAGCCATTGCATGCGGAACTCTTTGGGAGTCAGTCTTTTCATTCTGGAAAAGAACTTGCAGAACGATGCGCTGTCGGCAAAGTGCAGGCGGTCTGCTATTTGGGCGACGGTGAGGTCGGTGGTGCGCAGCAGGAAGGAGGCCTCCATCAGCAGCATCTGGTTGATATAGTCGACCACTGTGCGTCCAGCCACCTGGCGCACGATGCGTGAAAGGTAGACCGTCGAGATGTTGAGCTGCGAGGCGTAGAATCCGATGTCGTGATGTTGGACAAAATGTTCGGGCAGCAGTTGCATGAAGGCTATGAAAATCTCCTCCACGCGCTGTGACACGGTGTGGAGCGGGACGGCATTGTCGAGGAGATCCTGCAGGTCGAGTAGAAAGACGGCGTAGAGCATACGCAGGACCTCGGATTTGTAGATATGGGAGGAGTGCAGGTAGCGGTTGATTTCGAGCATCCGGTCGGCCATGTGTTGCGCATTGTCGTGCGACAGGGCAAGCCGGGGTTGGTGCAGCTGCACGATGGGCTTGTAGGCGATGTGAACCAGATTGTGTACCTGTGGCATGACGAGGGTGGCGTGCTCGTCGGCCATGAGGCAGATGCCATGGTAGTCGTTGGATGCGTCGACGACGGTGACCGACATGCCCGGCGAGTAGATGTAGAGGTCGTCGGGCTGCAGGGTCAGCTCTCGTCCGTTATAGATGAGGGTCAGCCTCCCTTCGACAATCAGCGTGAAGGTGTAGGCGGCAATATGGCCGTTGGTTTCGTTGGTGCGGTAGGTTACGGCTGCATTGGTCTCCGTACAATACATCTCCCCATCCCAATGCTCCACAGGTTCAGCACCATATAGCCTAATCCATGATTCTTTCAAACTGTACATATCGGCTGCAAAGATACGAATAAAAATTGAATTGTGTCGGTTGAGACAATTTTTGTACCGTTGAGGATTTTGCCATTCGCTTGATAGTTTGTAACTTTGCAGTTGCAATCGGAATGATTGATTATTTTGTAAAATAGTGAAAATCTGTATTTAAAATAACAAAAAACAACAACTATGACAAAAGAAGAAGCATTGAAGCAGTTCGCCATGTTCGGCGCTGCCTGGTTTGGAAACAGCAAACAGCATTTCGCCTTCTCGGCCTATTGCCGTCTGAACGGCTGGAACAAGCTGGCCGACAAGTGGAAAGAGGAAGCCGAAGAGGAGTGGGACGAGGCCGAGGAGGTGCTGAACCGCCTCGTCGAGCTCGGCTGCAAGCCCGCCGACCTGCAGGAGGCCATGAAGACCATGGAATTCCCCTTCTACGACGACCCCAGGCAGCAGATCGAGAGCGACTACAACCCCGAGGCCGTGAAGATGATGAGCGAGATGGCCGCCGCCTTCGCTGACGATTACCCCACGCAGAAGCTCATCTACAAGTGGATCGACGACGAGAAGGACCACATGGCCTGGGAGAAGCAGTACCTTAACTACATCGACAAGCTGGGCTACGAGAACTTCCTCATCGAGATGATGTAAGTCTCCTGCCCGCTCCGCGTGCGAAATCTTGTAAATCTTGTAGATTTGTTCCGCCTGCGGCGGCAATGTCTGCGACATCCTACGCGAGACGTAGTCGAGCGAAATAATTTACAAGATTTACCAGATTTCTGCCGCGTAGCGGCAAGGTGTTTATCACCAAGGGAAGAATAACATGGCCTCCCTTAAAAATATTCCGCAAGAAGAATGAAGAAGATTATCATCATCGACGGCGGTCCGCGCAAGACCTTCAACACCGCCGCCATGTTGCAGAAGGTGGCCGAAGGAGCCGCCTCGGTCGACGGCGTCGAGGTGGAGACCGTGCGCCTCTACGGCCTCGATTACAAGGGCTGCATGTCGTGCATGGCCTGCAAGGTGAAAGGCCGCGCGTTGCAGGTGTGCAAGTTCCGCGACGCGCTGACGCCCGTGCTGGAAGCCATCGCCGAGGCCGACGGGCTGGTGCTGGGCTCGCCCAACTACTTCGGCGAGGTCACCGCCCAGATGCGCGCTTTCCTCGAGCGGCTGGCCTTCCCGTGGCTCTCATATAACGACTACAGCATCACGGCGCCCAAGCGTATGCCCGTCCTGTTGGTCGAGACCCAGAACGGGCTGCCGGAAAGCAACAACTGCAACGGCTACGGCTCGATGGAGCACTGCATCGCCCAGGCCCTCGACACCCCAGAAAAACTCTTTGCCTACAACACCTATCAGGTGAAAGACTACAGCCGCTACGAGCTCTCCGGCTTCAGTGAAGAGGCCAAGCGCCGCTACCGCGACACCCACTGGCAGTCCGACCTCCAGTCGGCCTACGAAGCTGGCCGCCGCATGGCAATGGCTATCTAAGGATGACAAGTGGGTGAAGTGGTTACAAAAACCAATCTCAATAACTATATTGGGTTCTATCATGGCCTTTTTTCTACGCAGCGAGTGGAAAAACCATTGACATTGAGGATATTTTACAAGCAGTGATTGCAAAATCCGAAAACAATGTGAACGCAGTGAGTTCACAATCGTCTACCTCGGAAAACATTTTCCACGCACTGAGTGGAAAATTTCCTATCCGAATTTCATAACTACAACCTACGTTGCTTTGTGCTCGTCGATTTGAAGACCTCCAAACTGCGCCATCAGGACGTGGGACAGATGGACATGTACGTCCGCATGTACGACGAGCTGATGTGTCCGCAGGGACATAATCCCACCATTGGTCTTTTGCTCTGTGCCGACACCGACGAAGATGTAGCGCACTACTCTGTGCTGAACGGCAGCGACCAGCTCTTCGCCGCCACATATCTGACCTATATGCCAACAAAAGAAGAGCTGCGCCGCGAGATAGAACAGCAAAAGGAGTTCTTCCGACTCCAAAACCGAGGCAAATAGTTTTTGCTGTTTTAGAAAGATTGCCCCCCTCTTTTGTTATTAGAAATAGTCTATTCAGCACCCTTCAGGTTTTACTCCCCCTTTACTCAAACTCTAATCAAATACTGGGTCCCTCCGCTCTAACACCGCTGTAAATACGGTAATCCTGCACTGTAAGTTCGTCGGGCTTCATACGTCTCAAACTATTGCCTCCGGTGATTTTTTCCTGCCGGAGGCATTTTCTTTTTGCCATGTGGAAAATAATGTGTATTTTTGCACCGAGAAATGAAAATCCTTGTATGGCAATAAAGAATGATAAAGCAATCAGGTTGATACTAAATAAATAATATATGATAGATAACAGTTCGGTTCCAATTTTATCCAACATCTCTTTCACTAACGATTGCTCTGCCGACATTCGCCTTATCCTCGAACAGTCACGACGGAGCGCTTATAGGAATATCAATAGCATCATAGTCCAGACCTATTGGATGATTGGATACCGTATTGTGGTTCAAGAACAGCAGGGTAAGGAACGAGCCGATTACGGCAGCCGGCTGATTGAGAATCTGTCAAAAGAGCTGTCGCCGACTTTTGGTGGTGGAGTGTCCGTTGCACAACTATGGAACTTCCGTCAATTTTACAACACTTTTCCGAATGTGGAAATTCTCAACACACTGTGTAGAGAATTGAGTTGGTCGCATATCCGACTGATAATGAGACTAAGCGATGAGAAAGAACGGAGATACTACATTGAGGAGTCTCGCAATGGCAATTGGTCGGTGAGGGAACTGCAACGCAACATCAAGACAGACGCCTATCATCGTGTTGTATCAACCCAGGGGGTACGTGAATCATTGCCAGTTGCGGCATCAACTCAGTTGAAAGACCCTTATATTTTTGAGTTCCTTGGGATTAACGAACGTGTGAAAGAAAGCAAACTGGAACGGGCCATCATAGACAATATGCAACAATTCCTGCTCGAAATGGGGCGAGGGTTCTCTTTCGTCGACCGACAGATGCATATTGCGACCGAGTTGAGTGACTTCTATATCGACCTCGTTTTCTACAATTACATATTAAAATGCTTTGTCCTCGTGGACTTGAAAACCACACAACTCTCCCATCAAGACATTGGACAAATGGACATGTATGTAAGGATGTTTGACCAGTTGAAGCGCCAACCCGACGACAATCCTACAATTGGATTGATACTATGTGCGGAGAAAGATGAGATTGTTGCCCGCTATTCCCTGCTGAATGAATCCAAACAAATATATGCGTCAAAATACTTCACGGTCCTTCCCTCGGAGGAAGAGTTGGCCGACGAATTGACACGCAACAGATTATATCTGAATAGCAAATAATTGAAAAAAAATGTGTATCTTTGTACCGTGGAATTAAAACATCAATATATGATATAAACAAAAAGAATAGTATAGACATAAAGACATAAATAGAATAACATAAGCATTGACTACCATTTCGCGTTCAAAATAAGCCTGAGAAACTGATTTTGACAAATCGGAGTAGTTAGTTCAAGGTGAGCCATATTAAGGTAAGCCATGTTGTACTGGTAGTAAGCGCCTTTAGGCGTGAGCAGCAGTACAACAGGGGTTTCTTCTCAGGCTTTCCCTGAACGCAAATAGAGGCTCACGCCTTTCTTGTTGCCGATTTTGTGATTGATAGCAATGCGCTAATCAATCTCCGCCTATGCAAAACAAAGACCTGGCAAATGCCAGAAATGCAAAGAAAGACGAGTTTTATACACAGTTCTACGACATCGAACGCGAAGTGGAGTGCTACCTCGACTACAACCCCGATGTGTTTCGCGACAAGTCGGTATTGCTGCCCTGCGATGACCCGGAATGGAGCAACTTCACACGCTATTTCGCCGAGAACTTCGAGCGTCTGGGGCTGCGCCGACTTGTTTCAACAAGCTATGCCATCGAGAGCAAACAATACAAGGTCAGCCTGCAGACCTCGCTGTTCGAGGAGACATCGCCGCAATACGATGCAGACAAAAGTAAGACGCACGGCAAGATATTCATCCTCGACAGCGACAGTACAGGCGATGGGCACATAGACCTCGACGACTTGAAGTGGCAATACCTGGAGGGCGACGGCGATTTCCGCAGCGAGGAGGTCAAGCGGCTGCGCGACGAGGCCGACATTATCATTACCAATCCGCCGTTCTCGCTCTTCCGCGAGTTCTTTGGATGGATAATGGAGGCGCAAAAGCAATTCCTGATTATCGGCAACATGAACGCCGTTACATACAAGGAAATATTTCCCTATATAAAGGAGAATCGCGTGTGGTATGGCGAGAGCATCCACAGCGGCGACCGCGAGTTTGCCATACCCGATGAATATCCAATCGAGGCCAGCGGTTGGCGTGTGGATGACGACGGACGCAAGTATATCCGCGTGAAAGGTGTGCGGTGGTACACCAACTTAGAACACGGCCGTCGCCATAAGCCCATGAAGCTGATGACCATGCAGGAGAATGTGAAATACAGCAAACACAAGGGCAACGACAAGTGGCGTTTCGCCTACCTGCATTATGACAACTACAATGCTATCGAAGTGCCCTTCTCCGATGCAATACCATCCGACTACGACGGCGTAATGGGTGTGCCTATCTCATGGCTGGATTTCTATTGTCCCGAACAGTTCGAGATACTATGGATAACCCAAAGGAACGACGACCCATATAAAATGAAAAAGTACACAAAAGCCGACTATGCGAATGCCAATGACCTGAATGCTCGGTCTGTTATTATTGTTGATGGTAATCCGCAACCCATGTATCCAAGAATCTTAATCCGCAAACGTATATGAAAGAGCCAGAATTTGTAACCTACACGGTGGAGCAACTGTGCGAGGGGTTTTACTACAACGATTTGGAAGAAAAAGGAGTGTATGGCCTGAATGGGCAGTTGGTCATACAGCCCGAATACCAGCGCAACTATATTTATGCCGAGAAAAACGGCAAGGCCGAGTATGAGGTCATCGACTCGGTGCTGAAATCCTACCCTCTGGGATTGCTTTACTTCAACCGCCGTGCAGACGGAATGCTGGAGGTGCTTGACGGACAACAGCGTATCACGGCACTTGGACGATACCTGACCGAAAAATTCTCGTACAGGCTGGGCGATAGAGAACGCAAATTCAGTGCCTTGCCCGAGGATAAGAAGCAACTGGTCCTACAAACCAAACTGCGCGCCTACATCTGCGAGGGTACGGAAAGCGAGGTGAAAGCTTGGTTCCGCATCATCAACAAGGCAGGCTTTGAGCTGACAGAGCAAGAGAAACGCAATGCGGAATACAGCGGTCCGTTCGTGACGCTGGCCCGTGCCTATTTCTCCAACAGCAAGGACAGCAATGTGCAGAAATGGTCGGCTTACGTGAAAGGCGACGTGAAACGGCAGGAGATACTTGAGGTGGCATTGGAATGGGTCAGCAAAGGCAAGATTGACGAGTATATGAGTAACCACCGCAACGACAATAACATAAAGGAACTGCGAAGCTATTTCGACAGCGTCATCGCCTGGGTGGACAGTATCTTCGATGAGCCCTATCCCGAAATGCGCGGCCTGCCGTGGGGCAACCTCTACGAACGGTTCCACGCCCAGCCCTACGACCATACGGCGGTGTCGGCCAAGGTGAGGGAGCTATTGGCCGACGACTATGTGCAGGACCGACGGGGCGTGTTCGAGTATGTGCTGGGCGGCTGCACAGAGATGAAACTGCTTAACGTGCGCCTGTTCGACAAGTCGACACAACGCCGAGTCTACAACCGTCAGACCTTGGAGGCCAAGGACAAAGGCATCAGTAACTGCCCACTATGTGCGTTGGGGAATGATGCTAACCATACCAAGATATGGGGCGAGAAGGAGATGGAAGCCGACCACGTTACAGCATGGAGTAAAGGCGGCACCACCACCGAAGACAACTGCCAGATGCTGTGTAAGACACATAACAGGGCAAAAGGAAATAGATAGGCCAAAAGAAGAGTATATCATTCTCACGAAAAGAGTATATCTTTTGTGCAAGAAGATATACTCTTTTTGCGTAGATAAGTATATCTTTTCTGGAGGGGTCAAATATGCGTAAAATAAGACGACCGCCGATACACCGCCGAAAGGTCGCCGAAAGGTCGCAGGGTGATAATACTGGAAATCAGTGCTTTGGTCATCTTGTGTGGCCATTTGTGAATTATGTTGATTTTCAAAGCCTTCGTAAGACCCACATAGGACCCACCAAGAAGGATCGAAGTCCCCACTAAGAAGGCTGGCGGCAAAAATACGCCATATTGCTGAACACAACTGACGAGAGGTCACCTTTGAGGTATAAGACATCTGAGTACACGGAAGCATAGCAACACAATATTTCCATCCTTTCTGCGTTATCAAAGCAACGCTATTAACACATAGGTTATTTGTTAATAGTAACAGAAAGAATTGAAATATGAGTAATGACAATAATATTCAGCAATCGGACTTCAGCCATCTTTTGGCGGATGTCAAGCAGATTGTCAACGCTGGCAGGTTAACCTACTGTAGCAACCATTTCCATACTGGTACCACATTGATTGTGATGCCGTCTTCCGCAATCTGTCGCTCGGTGTCCCAGGTGACAATCGTTCCTCGATATTGTTTGTACGCCTTCAAGAATTTCACCAAACCACTCACTTCACGCTCGTAGGTGGTACTGTCGTCGATGCTGTACGACACTTGTATGGCCAGATTGTCCTCGGGGACGCAAAAGTCCACCTCGACGCCTTTGTTGTAATAGAACAGCCGTTGCTCGTCAGGAGTGCTGGGATAGCTACGATTCAATTGAACTGCCACGATATTTTCCAGCAACTTTGTCTCTCCACCTACAAAGAAGAGTCCGAGTATGCCATTGTCGGCAAAATAACGCTTCATAATGGTCTGCTGCTCGGTAATCGGCGAGACAAGATTGGGAATGGAGATTATGAGATAGGCATCCTCCATATATCCGAGATAATCTTTCAGCACCGTGGGGCTGATGCTGTCGCCAGTCGATTTGATGATATTCTCAAGTCGTTTCAAGGTGGTGGGTTGCATCACACTCTCGGCCAGTTTACGGGCCAACAGGCGAAGGATACGAGGGTTGCGGATCTTGTTGCGCTCTACAATGTCACCCATCAGTATCTTTTGGTAAAGCGTGGTAAGCCACTCCCTCTTGTCAACCTTGTCGAACGACTCGGCAAAGCCTCCATGGATGAAATACTCAGCGAAATGGCGGACAACTGACCGTCGTAGGTCGGGGTTGAACTCCCAGTTGCGCGAGAGGCTGATACCGTGGTAGTCGAGATATTCTTTGAACGAGAAGGGATATATATGACGTTGGATGTAGCTCCCACCGAGGGTGGAGGCTATCTCACGGCTGAGCATCTTGGCGTTGCTGCCGGTAATCATCACCTTGTGCTTCTCCTCGGTTAGACGACGGGCAAACTTTTCCCAGCCGTCGATATTCTGTATCTCGTCGAGATAGATATAGGGGCGTTTCTGGTCAATCAACTCCCAATAGGCGTCGAGTATTAGTCCGAGTTCGTCCCCTTTGATGGGTGCAATACGCTCATCCTCAAAATTGATGTAGAGAATGTCCTCCACCTTGGCGTCTCCCGAAGAGAGCTTTGTGAGGATGTCCTGATAGAGGGTATACGACTTACCGGCACGACGGATGCCAATAAGCACATAGCTTGATTTTGCATCAAAAATCTCGCCCCTTTGCAGCAATTCCACCTGACGGATTTGCTGCTGTTTTTCAACGATAACGCTCTTAATGAGTTGTTTGTCCATGTAATTATTCTTAAGTATGATTTGCAAATATATGAAAATATTTTTAATTATACTTGATTTTTATGCAATAAAAATTCGGACGTCGGTAACTTGACCCTTCTGAGCATGTATGCGCAGGCCCACACAATATTTCCGACCTTTCTGCGTTATCAAATCATCGAGAAAAATTAATTAACAAAGTAAAACTTTAGACAATGGAAATCAAAGCAGTTAAATTCCGCAAGGATGGGTTCTACAGCCAGCCGTTTGTCTTCGGCGGCGAAGAGGGCCCCGACAAATTCGACATCAATGTGCGCTACCGCGGCAGCCTACAGAACTATCTGATTGACACAGGCAGCGAGGTCATCTTGGTGGACACCGGCCTGCCCGCCGGCACTCCTGAAGAGGTGCCTGATGAGAAGTCCGCCCTCTACACCGGCAAGGACATCTGCGACTATGTGGACGCCCTGGCCAAGATGGGCTATCTCACCACGCGGGTGACCAAAATCCTCCTCACCCACAAGCACAGCGACCACAGCGGCTGCCTGAAGCTCTTCCCCAACGCCAAGATCTATGTCAATGTCGACGAGATGGGTGCCGACGAGCTGAAGGGACTCAACAACCTGATGCCGGTGCACTTCACCGACGGCCCGTACTACAACTTCCCTGAAAGCCAGACGATAGCCCCCGGCATCCACTTCATCAAAGCTAAGGGCCACACCAACGGCAACAGCATCGTGGTGGTGGAGGACGGCGGCCTCTTCTACATGCTGCACGGCGACATCACCTACGTCGACGAGGCGCTATACGAGAACAAGCTGTCGGTGGTCTTCGACGACCGTACGGCCGCCCGCCAGACGCTGGACCGCGTGCGCGAGTTCGTCATGGGCCACCCCACCGTCTATTGCGGCACCCACACCCCGCAAGGCTACGAGAATCTGGAGGCCAAGCACGTGATGGACCTCGACCACCCCGTGCCCACCGTATGGCCGGAGATTGACTTCAGCAAGATACAGGCCACCGGCAAGTACGTCTGCTCCATCTGCGGTTACGTCTACGACCCCGCTGAGCACGATGGCGTCGCTTTCGAAGACCTCCCCGCCGACTGGAAGTGTCCCCGCTGCAAGCAAGGCAAAGAAAAGTTCAACAAGGCTTAAGAAACCTCCATAGGAAAAAGAGAACGCCGTGGGCAACGTTGCTCTCGGCGTTCTTTGTTTTCAGAGGGTCTTTATGGCGGCAAACAGCTCCGGGAAACGTCTCTCGAGCGATACCGGACGCCCGCCCTCGAGGAAACAATGTGTGCTGGTGGCGGTGCATACCACTTTCCCGGCGCAACTCATCGTGTAGGCAAAGACAATCTTCAGCGGCGTGGTCTCTGCCACGCTGACGGCAACCTCGATGAGGTCCTTGAAGGTGGTGCTGTGGCGATAGCGGCAGTCGACGCTCACCACCGGTGACACCACCCCTTCGGCTTCCATACGGTCGAAGCCGTAGCCCAGTTGGTCCATCCAGTCCACACGCGCTTCTTCCATGATACGGATATAGTTGCTGTGGTGCGTGATGCCCATGCGGTCGCACTCGTAGTACTTCACCTCGTGACGATAAGGTTTTATCTCCATAGATCTCAATAACGTCGCAGGCCTGTTAGTCGAGCACCAGGCTGGGGGCGCTGTAGGTGCGGGCGGCGAGTTCCTGGTTGAGCATGTAGAGGCTGCGGGGGTCGCTGCCGAAGAGTTCCATCTTCGAGATCATGTCGCGGGCATTGGTCTCCTCCTCGCCCTGCTCCTTGACGAACCAGTCGAGGAACTGCATGGTGCGGAAGTCTTTCACCTTGCTGGCGGCGTCGTAGATGGTGTGGATGCTCTCGGTGACATACTCCTCGTGCTCCAGGCCGGCCTTCAGCACGTCCATGTCCTTCTTGAACACCTTGTCGGGCATGGCGATGGCTCCGAGCTTGATGGGGCAGTCGTTGTTCTGCATGTATTTGTAGATGAGCATGGCATGGTCACGCTCCTCCTGGGCTTGGATCATGTACCAGTTGGCGAAGCCGCTGAGGCCGCGCTTGTCGAAGTAGTTGTTCATGTCGAGGTACAGGTAGGCGCTGTAGAGCTCCTTGTTGATCTGCTCGTTCAGCAGGTCGGAAACTTTCTTGTTAAGCATAGTTTTATATGTTTTTTAGGATTATTGTTTCTCAAAGTGGGTCTTGTCGACGGAGCACAGGGGGCAAGTCCAGTCGGCGGGGAGGTCTTCGAACTTGGTGCCGGGGGCGATGCCGTTGTCGGGGTCGCCAACTGCGGGGTCGTACACATACCCGCAAACATCACATACATACTTTTCCATTGTTTTATCGTTTTAGGGGGTTAATAATTATTGTTGTTTATTAATGTTTCGCGTTAAGTTCGTCTTCCAAATATGAGTATACATAGCCGGGGCTTTGGGAGAATAGGTTGGTTTCAGGAATGCCTATCTTTTGATATGTGTCAGATGAATAGAACCTGCGGAATGCTTCTTCCATAGACAGTCCTCGCCTTTCCATCAGCAATGCGATCAAATCCTTTGCCATTTTTTCTTTCAAATATTGAAACTCCGTATCTGTGATATTCATAGTTTTATTAGTTTTGATATGGCCAAAGGCGAGCAAAACGCGTATTGGAAGGTTATCCCTTTGTGGTATCTAAGATTCTCGAGAAATGTTTGTAGCGAGATTTTGCGTTCTCGCAGGTCACGAATCTGAACCCCCACGGTGTCATTCGCTATCGGCCCATACACAATGTCATACGGATGGCTATAGTTTTGCCGCTCATCGCGATTGTTGAACACAAAGTCAGCCCAATCCTCGGTATATGCATCGAAACGTTTAATATTCAATGTACCATCGTCTTCAAATGCAAACGACGTAACCACCCGGATACCGCCAACAGTCAAGGCTTTGAATCCTGCCATGGCTATGGCCTGCTGCTCATTGTCCGACAAATAGAAAGCGCGTCCGAAATCCTTGTTGGGTCTGGACTTCGAGAGGTCAACCTTCTCGATAGGTACTGTCGAACCATGAAATAGAATCATATCGTACCTCCTTGCCTGCGACAATAAGAAGCCATTCCTTCCACGCCATCGGCAAAAGAAAGTGTGTGCATGATTCCATAGTGGTCTTCTATCAATCTCAGGCCATTATGGTCGTCAATGTACTTGAACGATGCAGCCTCAGAAAGACCGTACTTGTCTGCAAACTCATTGATAAGCGCTATGGTGTACTCGATAATATCTATAGTTTCTTTTGCCATACAATGGCAATAACGCACCATTTTTGTTTTTATTGCATGACGGCATGTTTTTTTCTTTTTGTCGGACAAACAGCAGCCGGGAGGCCGCAATTGCGGCCTCCCGGTTGCTCACGTTTGCCGAAACTATGATAGACTTACTCCCCGGTCCATGATGCCAATATGGCGACCATACTGTGAAATGTACAATGCTATTGATTTACTTTTAATATGTACCATACCGACGTGGAGTAGAAGTTTCTCAACCAGGGAATTCTATCAAATGGGCATACGATTCGATGTGGTTGCAGCCCGAATTTCTGCCTGTAATGAGGATTTATCAGCCAAAGAATCCGCCTATTCCGCTGCATACCACATGCTCTCACCAGACGTTCAAATCTTTCCACTGGCATTTTTGACCGTTTTATACTAAGAAGTTCCTTGATAGTTCCATCTGTCTCACCAGCTTTTTTAAGCAGCCAACGATACAAACTAACGGGGAGTAAATGTATAAATGGAATCTTCGAAACCCAGCAATGGCATATTTGCTGGTGTCCCCCAAAAGGCATCTGCCATGCAGGGAACCCAACAAAAAGAATAGCATCTTGTTTCATGAAATGCGCAGCGTGCGTAAGAAACGAATTCTTCATTTCGGGCTCGATATGTTCAATCACATCATGCAGCAAAACAACATCAAACTTCTGGTCCTCATCTTGAGGAATGCTTACAGCCTTAAAATCAGAAACGGTAAACGTACCATTACATCCAGCATCGGAAAAGAATCGAATTGCATTGTCGATTCTTGTACCATCAATGTCAATCCCCGTGACCTTGCAGCCTATCTCTGCAAATGGTAGTAGATTTCCTCCTTCGCCACAACCGATCTCAAGCACTCTGGTTTCCGGCGACAATTGTTTCTCACTTCTCACAAAATCGAGATAGAAATCCCGAGATGTGTTGGTCAACTCTCTAAAATAAAGAGCCCTGTCAGTGTGTCTCTTTTGCATTTTGCTAAATGTTTTTTAGCGCAATGCTACCGATTCCTCAACATTCCGACGACCGCAACAAAAAAAGAGGCGAGCAATCTCGTCTCCACACTGCGGTCGTAGGAATTACCTTTTGAGGATGGACAAAATGCTCGCTTTCTACGCGAGCATCTGCACATTTGTCTTCCTCAAAAGAACCATTTTGAAATTTCCTACGTTTCAGTGTGGTCAGAACAAATAGCAAACGCTTGGTTTATAATAATCTTGTATCTACTTCTTTATGTCTTATTATTTATATCAAAATTCGTTGCAAAAATACATATTTTTTTCAAACCGGTACAAATTTGTAACCGTTTGAATGGTCATTCCATCAGCTTGAAGTCGCTCTTGCCGTGTTTGCACCAGGGGCAGATGAAGTCGTCGGGCAACTCGTCGCCTTCGTAGACGTAGCCGCAGACTTCGCAGACCCACTTTTTCATGTCGGAGGTATGAGGTTTGAGGTCGGAATTGTTCTGACCTCCTACCTCCAACCTCGGACCTGGCTTGATGTGCTGCTGGTAGTAGGCGTAGGTAATCGAGGGGCTGGCGGAGAGCTGGCGGGCTTCCATGACGCGGGCGATGAACATGGTGTGGGTGCCGAGGTCGATGCTTTTGGTGACGACGCAGGAAATCACGGCGTTGATGAACTTGGGAAGGTACAGCAGGCCGTTGTCGGTGCGGAGCTCCTGCCGGCATTCGGCGAACTTGTCCACCTCGCGGCCGCTCTGGAAACCGAAGTGCTGAAAGGGCTTCATGGTGGCCTCCTCCGAGAGCGGGCAGAGATTGAACTTCAGCGTGCGCAGCACCATGTCGTGTGTCAGGTTCTGCTTGTTGACGCATATCATCAGCTGCAGCGGGTCGTTGGTCACCTGCTGCGCCACGTTGATGATGCAGGCGTTGTCCTTCTCGCCCTGGCGCGCCACGAGGACGAAGAGGCCGTAGCTGATGTGGAAGAGGGTCTTGTTGTCGATCATGTGAAGGGTTATGGGTTATAGGTTGGGTTATAGAGTGGCAACGAGGGTGTCGGCCAGGGCGGCGAGCTGCTCCTCCTGCGAGGGCTGCAGGGCGCTCTTGAGGCTAAGGGTGTCACCGACAATGGCGATGTCCTTCATCTGCTCCAGCTCGGCGCGCATCAGCTTGGCGGCCTGCGGAGCCCAGCTGCCATTCTCGATGAGGGCAACGGTGCGCCGCTGCCAGGCATGGGCCTTGAGGTCGGCCAGAAGGCCCTCGATGGGCGTGAAGAGGCCGTTGTTGTAGGTGCTGGAGGCCAGGACAATGTGGCTGGCACGGAAGCACTCCGCCACCAGCTTGCTGGCGTGGGTATGGCTGGCATCGTAGGCCTTGAGGCCACGCACGCCACGCTCGCTGAGCAGGGTGCCCAGGCGCAGGGCGGCGGCTTCGGTGTGGCCGTAGATGCTGCCATAGATGATGACAACCGCCTTGTCCTCTGGCTCATACTTGCTCCAAATATCGTGTTTCTCAATAAACCAGCCCAGGTTCTCGCGCCACACAGGTCCGTGCAGCGGGCAAATCATCTGGATGTCAAGCGCGGCGGCCTTCTTCAGCACATTCTGCACCTGCAGACCGTACTTGCCCACGATGTTGATATAGTAGCGGCGTGCGTCGCTGAGCCACTCGTGTTCGAAGTCCATTTCGTCGGCGAAGAGGTTGCCGCTCAGGGCGCCGAAGGTGCCGAAAGCATCGGCGGAGAAGAGGGTCTTGCTGGTCGCATCGTAGGTCATCATCACCTCCGGCCAGTGCACCATGGGAGCCATGGTGAAGACGAGGGTGTGCGCGCCGGTGCAGAGGGTGTCGCCCTCCTTGACCGTCTGCCGGCGGGACGCCGGCGCTCCAAAGAACTGCTCCATCATCTGGGTGGCCTTGGCGGTGGTCACCACCGTGGCCTCGGGGTAACGCAGCAGGAGGTCCATCAGCGTGGCGGCGTGGTCGGGCTCCATGTGGTGCACCACCACATAGTCCAGCTTGCGGCCCGCGAGGGCGGCGGCCACGTTCTCGAAGAACTGCGAAGCCACGCTCGCGTCGGTGGTGTCAAAAAGCACGGTCTTCTCGTCCAGCAGCACGTAGCTGTTGTAGCTCACTCCGCGCGGGATAGGGTATACATTTTCGAACAAGGCCAGACGGCGATCGCTGGCGCCAACATAGATCAGGTCGTTTGCAATGTGTTGTATATTCTGCATATTTCTTAGAAATCTTTCCCGAAATAACGCAAAAGCCAACCGTATAGTATGTCCCAACCGAAAAAAAACTTCCGCTCCCCATTGTCGTTCCAAACCCCTGTCAAACAGCCACTAAATTCGCCCCTTGTCATATAGTATGCATATAGTATACATATACTTCTCATATAGTATTCATATACCGTGTATAAATACTATATGAGAAGTATATGTATACTATATGCATACTATATAAGAACAGTCGAATAAAACACCTGTTTGACCCCTGTTTTTTGCCTGCCTGTTCATTGTTTTTTTTCTTCAATTGGGAAAAAAGTTGTATTTTTGCAGCATGATTGATGTAGAGATTTGTTGTAATTCGATAGCGTCGGCCGTGGCCGCCAAAGATGGCTGTGCCGACCGTATAGAGCTTTGCCGCGACCTGGAATGCGGCGGGCTCACTCCCAGCGATGAGGACATCGCTTACTGCACCCGCCGCCTCGGTTTGCGCACCCATGTGCTCGTCCGTCCCCGGGCGGGCAACTTCTGCTATTCGGAGTTTGAACAGATGGAGATGATAGCCACCGTCAAGCGGTGCAAGGAGCTTGGCGCCGCCGCCGTGGTGCTGGGTCTGTTGACCGAGGATGGCAAGGTGGAGGTGGAGGTGACGCGCCGGTTGGTGCAGTTGGCCGCGCCCATGGAGGTGACGTTCCACCGTGCTTTCGACGAGGCGCAGCAGGATCCTGTGGAGGCCTTGTGGGCCGTTGCTGCGGCGCGTTGCGACCGTTTGCTGACCTCCGGCCAGCGCTATACGGCCCTCGAGGGCGCCGGTGTCATCCGCGACCTGGTGGGTGTCACCGGGGTGAAGATACTCGCCGGCAGCGGCGTCACGCCTGGCAACGTGCGCCAGCTGGTGGCAGAGACAGGTGTCCGCGAAGTGCATGGCAGCTGCAAAAAGACCCTTGCCGACGGCACCTTCGTCACCGATGCCGCCAGTGTGAGACAATTGATTGACCAAACACTTACATTATGAAGAAGATACTACTTGTGCTCGCTGCGGCGTTGACCCTCGCAGCCTGCCACCGTGACCCGCATTTCATCACCGACAAGGATTATCGGAACGAAGTACATGCCGACTTTGAGGCGAGAAATTCTCAATTCTCAATTCTCAATTCTCAATTAAGGCTTGACACCCTGTGTCAGGCCGAAAGAGAGGCCATGGAGTTCCTCTATGCCTACATGCCGCTTTCGGACTTGGCAGACTACACGCCCGAGTTCTTCCTGCAGCAGGTGCGCTACGCCTTCAAGGCCCGCGAGGAGATGCCGTGGGGCAAGGAGGTGCCGGAGGACGAGTTCCGCCACTTCGTGCTCGTCTACCGCGTGAACAACGAGAACCTCGACACCGCCCGCATGGTTTTCTACCGCGCGCTGAAGGATAGGGTAGGGGGGATGACCATGGAGGAGGCCGCGCTGGAGGTGAACCACTGGTGCCACGAGCATGTGGCCTACCGCGCCTCGGACGGCCGCACGTCGGCCCCGCTGGCCACCATGCGCACGTCGCTCGGCCGCTGCGGCGAGGAGAGCACTTTTACTGTTACGGCGCTGCGGTCGGTGGGAATACCTGCAAGGCAATGTTACACGCCGCGATGGGCGCATTGCGACGACAACCACGCGTGGGTGGAGGTCTACGTAGGAGGGGAATGGAAATTCCTCGGCGCCTGCGAGCCCGACCCGCGGCTGGATATGGGCTGGTTCTCGGTGCCGAGCACGCGCTGCATGATGGTACACTCGAAGGCCTTTGGCAAATACAAGGGCAACGAGGAGGTGGTGAAACGCACGGGATTGTATTCCGAGCTGAACCTGCTGAGCCACTATGCCCCCACGCGCCGCGTCACCGTCACCGTGCAGGATGAGAGTGGTGCACCTCTCAGTGGTGCACAAGTCAAGTTCAAACTTTACAACTATGCCGAATACTACACCCTCAGCACGCAGACCACGGATGCCGAGGGCAAGGCTTCGCTGACCACCGGCATGGGCGATTTGTTAATCTGGGTGACCGATGGCGAGCACTTCGCTTTCGAGAAACTTGACGTGCGCCAGGACAGCACGCTGACGTTGTGCATGACACACTCCTCAGTCAGCCTTGCGGCTGCCAGCTCCCCTAACTTAGGGGAGCAGTCAAATAGTGCAACCTTGGTAACTGGTTCCTCCCCTAAGCTAGGGGAGGGGGACCGCCGCAACGCGGTGGTGGAGGAGTGTGTAAAAGTGTTCGAAATGGTGCCCCCCGTGGCTGGCACACCCAAGGTGGTGGCCACCGAGGAGGAGACCGCCGCCAACGCCCTCCGTCTGGCCTACGAGGACTCGCTGCGAGGCGCCTACACCGCCACCTTCCACTCCGACAGCGACAATCCCTTCGTCCGCAAGAGTGAGGGCAACTGGACCGAAATAGAGAAATTTATCGCAGCACATCCCGACTGCGCCGAATACCTCGCCACCTTCAGCGACAAGGACATGCGCGACATCACGGTCGAGGTACTTGAAGCCCACTGGACCATCGGCGAGGGTGAGGCTTACCGTAAGGGCATCCTCCCCGCCCGCATCAGCAACGAGATGGTGCGTCCCTACCGCGCGGAGCTCGCCTGCTTCAAGGGCATGACGGCTGAGGAGATACGCCGTTGGGTGGTCGACAGCATCACGGTTGACGACACGAGCAACTACTACAACTGCCCCATCTCGCCCGTGGGAGTCTACAAGCTGCGCCGCGCCGACAGCCACAGCCGCGACATCTTCTTCGTGGCCGCCTGCCGCGCCGCCGGTGTGCCCGCCTATCTGGACAACGCCACGAACACGCTTTACGTGTTCGTAGTGGCCAGTTGCCAGTGGTCGGTAGTCAGTTTCGATGAAGCAAAAACTCTCAATTCTCAATTCTCAATTCTCAATTTGGTCTACCGCGGCAAGGAACCCGCCAAGCCTGTCTATTGGCCGCACTTCACCCTCGCCAAGCTGGAAAACGGCGACCTGCGTACCTTCGACTTCGAGGACGACCCGCGCATGGCCTCCTTCCCCGCCACCATCAGCCTCGAGCCCGGCACCTACTGCCTAAGCACCGGCAACCGCTACCCCGACGGCGCCGTGCGCTCGCGCCTGGAGTTCTTCGAGGTGAAGGCTGGCGAGAAGGTCACCAAGGAAATCGTTCTCCTGCCCTTGTTGGCGCGCACTGACGAGCTGGGAATGGTGGACAAGGACCTCGAGCTCTTCGACGGCGTGGCCCTCTGGGACTATGCCGGCAAGGAGGGCATGCTCTACGTCAACCTCGGCGACTACAGCGAGCCCTCGAAGCACCTCGTCGTGGAATTGAAGCAACTGCAGAAGGAGATGAAGCAGTGGGGCGGCATGACCTTCATGGTGGGGCCCACCACCATCGGCATGACCTCGTGGAACCTCGCCAATACCGACTTCGCCTACCAGAAAGGCCTTTTGGAGCAGCGCATCTGCGAGGCGGCGAAGCTGGGTGGCAACGTGAGCTATCCCCTGGTGGCCCTCATCGACAAGGACGGCCACATCCTCTACCACAGCACGGGCTACAAGATAGGCGTCATAGAGCAGGTGTTGAAGGCCGCCGGCAAATAAATATCCCCAGCGATGTAATGTTTCAGAATCCCGCTGCACCTAATAGTAGGACGAACAATATCGCAACACAATGGACAACCCAAGGGAGACCGCATACCTGGAGCTGGTGAAGCGCCAACGCGACCTGATATGGCGCGTGTGCAGCGACTTCAGCCTCAGCGCTGCCTGGGAGGTGGAGGACGCCTTCCAGGAGGTGTTGCTGACTTTGTGGAAAGACTTCGGCAGCTACAAGGGTCTCAGCTCCGAGCGCACGTGGGTCTACCGTGTGGCTACGAACACGATGCTGATGATCAAGCGCCGCGCCATCAACCAGCCGCAGCCGCAGGTGGAACTCCGCGAAGAGGCCACCTCCGACAACGACCACGTACAGCAGCTGCGCGAAATCATTGACAGCCTCGAGGAGACCGACCGTTGCGTGGTGTGCGCCAATCTGGATGGCTTCAGCCACAAGGAGATTGCCCAGATGACGGGACTCTCCTCTTTGGCCGTGGCCACCCGACTGAACAGGATAAAACATAAAATACGCCAACGATATGAGCAAGGATTTTGACAATACATTGGAACAACTGCGACGGCAGCGGCAGGAGAGCCGATGCCCGATGGGCGACGAAGAGCTGGAACGCAAGGCGCGGCAGGCCTGGCAGGCCGATGCACCCCGTGCCCAAGGTGCTGTGGTGTTTCCGGTGGCGCGCCGCCGGAGCCTCTACAGCTGGCCAGCCGTGGCGGCCGGTATGGCCCTCGTGCTGGTGCCTCTGGGATTGCGCGCCTCCTCGGGCAACGGACTGGACACCGTCACCGTAGACGGACAGCAGGTCTACTTTGCCTGCAACAACGCCTGCTCCTCCACGGGCACCATAGCCATGCTCGACGAATACATCAACCTGACATGAAACACACAACGACATATCTCCATCTGACGGCCCTGACCCTGATGGTCCTCTGCCTTTCGGCATGCGGCCAGGGCTCCAGT
Organism: Bacteroidales bacterium; assembly: GCA_017483575.1. Lineage (GTDB taxonomy): Bacteria > Bacteroidota > Bacteroidia > Bacteroidales > P3 > Colimorpha. The sequence goes on along the minus strand of JAFUWF010000021.1, from coordinate 88,480 downwards.
CTGCCCGAGGCCACCGGCGCTGCGTGGGAGCTCTATCAGCAGTATGCCGGGCGCGAGAACCTCACCGTGGCCTTCGTGGGTGACTACGACAACGGCGGCGACACCTACAACGCCGTCATGCTCCAGGCCGAGACCGACGAGGCTTGGGAGGAGCTGCAGCAGGAATTCAGCGTCGTGGTGCCCGTCGGGGCGCCGCAGGAGGGCGACACCGTGAGCCCCATGATGATGGCCGCCTACATGGCCGACCCCGCCCTGCTGCAGGACTCCGCATCCCTCGACTCCCTGGTCAACGCCATCGTCCATAACGTTGTCCCCGACAGTCTCCGCACCTCGCGCCGCGTCTCCACCCTCGTGCTCGACGACCCCGCCGCCTTCCAGCAGGTACCCCTCCTCGGCCAGCACAAGCGCCTGATCGCCGTTGCCAACGCCGACGACAAGTGCGGCTACCTCGTCTCCTCCGACGAGGAGCAGCACATTCTGTGGCTCTTCTTCTATGCCTCGCAGGACGAACTGAACAGAATAATCACCAAAATAGGAAACAAGCAACAATGAAAGGAATCCTCACCTTTATGCTGACGGCCCTGCTCGCCGTCGCTGCCAGCGCGCAAAACAAAGGCTACATCTGCACCTACGAGATGACCATGTCGCTCGGCGACAAGTTCGATGCCCTGGAGGACGGTCCCATGAAGGACGCCATCGTGGAGCAGATGAGCAAGATGAAGATGTACTTCACGTTGACCTTTGTCGACGGCAAATCGCTCTTCGTCCTCGACGAGGAACGCACCAACAATCCCTTCGCCGGACAGGCGGGGCACACCGTCTACATCGATTATAACGCCCGTCAGCAGGTGAGCCAGGAGAACTTCTTCGGCCATGCCTTCCTCATTCCCGAGGAGCTCGACATGCCCGCATGGCAGCTGGGCACGGAGCAGCAGAGGATTGCCGACCGCACCTGCAGCAAGGCCACCCTCGCTGACAGCAGCCACACCACCACGGCATGGTTCAGCCCCGAGACCCCCATTCCCGCAGGCCCAATGGGCTACTGGGGTCTTCCCGGCCTCATCGTTAGGCTCGAGATGGAGGGCGCCACCTATACCCTCAGCGACATCAAGGTGGTGGACAATCCGAAACCCCTCAACGCTCCCACCAAGGGCAAGAAGATGAGCCGCGACGAATACAACACCCTCATCCAGGAGAAGCTCCAGCAGATGGGTGTCGGAATGGGCGGTGGCGGCGGAGTGCAGGTGTTCCAGATGGGTAATTGACGTGCCATGAACAGAATTCTTGTCGTCGTGGTGATGCTTCTGGGAGCTGTGTCGGCCCAGGCCCAGGTGAGTGGCACAGTGCATGACGCCGACGGCCATCCGGCAGGCTATGCCACGGTGCTCCTCTATGCCGACAGCGTCACCACGGCCTCCCCCATGGGGTATGCGCTTACCACCTCCGATGGACATTTTGCCATTGCCACCGAAGCCTCGGACAACAGCTACCTTGTGGTCCGTCTTTTGGGCAGCAAGGAGTACCGACACCGCCTAGGCACCCAGCGCGAATTCAATATCCGCCTCGAGGCCGACGTGCACCGCCTCAACGAGATCACCGTGCAGTCCACCTACGTCCCCGTGCAGGTGCACGGCGACACCGTTAGCTTCAACACCGACTACTTCCGCACAGGCGCCGAGGAGACCGCCGCCGAAGTGATAAAGGCCATTCCCGGCATGGAGGTCAGCGAGAGCGGCGAGGTGAGCTATGCCGGCAAGACCGTCGACAAGGTTCTCGTGGACGGCAAGGACATCTTCGCCAGTGGCAGCGACGGGGCGCTGAACACCCTGCCCGCCGACGCCGTGCGGGGCGCCGAACTGCTGATGAACTACAAGGGCGGCTCCCTCATCGACCAGTTCAGCGGCCGCGAGATGACGGCCCTCAACCTCAAGACCGACGGCCGCCACCGCCTGGCGGGCCGCGTGGGCATCGGTGGCGGACTCATCGACAAATGGCGTGCCGACGCTTCGCTGCTCTTCATGGGCAAGACCCTCTCCCTCACCTCCATCTTGGGGGCCAACAATAACGGCGAAGCCCTCTTCTCGCTCGAGGACTACATCAAGACCGTCGTTGGCCTCGACAATCTCCTCTCCTCCAACGGTCGGGGGTTCAACCCCAGCGACGAGGAGCTGGCCATGCTCATGCCGCCCGGCAATGTCTATGCTTCGCGCAGCGGCCTGGCCACCCTCAGCGGCACCTGGACGCCCTCTGACCGCTTCAAGATGAAGGGCAACCTGATGCTCAACGGCACGGGTCTCGATGCCGCCACCCTCTCGCTGCAGCAATACCTGGCCTTCGACGCCATGCAGACCCACAGCAACGACCAGCAGTCGCGCTCGCTCTTCCTCACGGGGCACCTGCAGGAGACATGGAAACCCTCCGAGAACGTGGAAATCAGCAACCTGACGCAACTCTCGCACACCTCCCTCTTCACCTCCGACAGCCTCGACGAGAGTGGACTCACCGAAATGTTTGCCCGCGAGGAGGACGACCTTGCCAAGCGGCAACTCAAAGAAGAACTTGCCCTGAACGTGAAGACCGGCGAGAGCAGCCTCCTCGCCGTCCACGTAGCATTCAACCTCAGCCGTCGCAACTACAGCTACAACCTGTTCACCGACAATGCCCTGCTCCCCCTGGCGGGCTACGACACCGCTGCCGACGGCAGCTTCAGCCTCGACACACGTCGCCGCATCAGCGAGACAGGCTTCGCCCCCGACGTCAGCTATGCCTTCAACATCACACGCCGCCTTACCCTCACGGCCACCGCCGCCTTCGAGCACCGCGAGAGCGCCTTCCGCTACGGCGACGACATCGACGAGTCCATCACCTGGAACACCCTCGCGGGTACCCTCAAACTTAGCAAGCAACACGGATTCCTTCGCTTCAGCTTCGGCGCCGACATCAGGCGTTCGCAGTGGAGCTCCACCATTGCCGGCTTGGCCGACTCCGCCAGCGTCGACATCCTGCCGTCGGTCTCCGTCGGCCTCGCCTTCAGTGAGGTGCACCGTCTCACCATCAGTGGCGCGCTCGAGCGCAATCCTATTGAGCTGGAATATCTCCTGCGCGACACCCTTGTCAGTGGCTACAGCAGCCTCCTCGCAGGCTCCGACATCACCGACCCCTTCGCCCGTTCGGCCAATGTGCAGCTGAACTACTATTTCTTCGACCTCTTCACCAACACCATGCTCTTCGCCGTGGCCGGCGTTACCGACAGCCGCTTCGCCGTGCGCCCCCATTCCGTGCAGGACAGCTCCATCGCCTCCCTCTCGCGCTACTCCAATGACGGCTCGCTCCAAGTGCGTTTCCTCAACGCCACGCTGCGCCAGGGCCTGGGCCACCTGCCGCTCGACGTCACCGTCGGCGCCAACCTCACGCAGAGCATCACCTCCACTCGCGTCAACAACGCCGATGCCGAGATGAGCACCCTTGCCTATGGCGGCCGGCTGGGCCTCAGTTCGCGTCGCAAGCATCCCCTCAACTTCGACCTCGGCGGCAGCGTCAATATCCAGTCCTCGGAGTTCGAACTCACGGAGAGCCACCTTTGGGAGGCCACGGCTCATGCCGCCCTGCTCATGGCGTGGACCCGCTTCACGGCTCGCATACAGCTGGCCTTCAGTCATGTCGACGGCGGTGAGAATACACGCAATCTTTGGGACCTCGGCTTCCGTGCCGAGTATAAGATGGGCCGCTGGCGCCTCACACTCCGCGGCGGCAACCTGCTGCACCTCGACAGCCAGGAGTGGATCAGCACCACCACCACGCCCCTCTACCTCGCCACCTCCACCTATCGCCGCCTGCCCGGCTACCTCATCGGTGGCGTGGCCTATCGGTTCTGATTATCCAACTTCATCACCTTGACGGGGCGGTCGGCACCGAGTTGGAGGTGGCTGCAACGATTGATTCGGCCGGTGTCGCGGAAGCCGCATTTCTCCATCACACGGCCGCTGGCGGGGTTGTCGGGGAAGTAGTCGCTCCAGAGGGTGCGGAAGCCCTTCGTGTTGAATCCGTAGTCGATGATTCTTCGCAGAGCCTCAGTGCAGATGCCGCGGTTCCAGTAGGGGCGTGCCACCCAGTAGCCCACCTCGGCGTCGTGCTCGCCTATGTTGATGTTGCTCTCGCCGTGGAGGTAGTAGCCTATGCAGCCGATGGGCTCGCCGCTCTCTCTGAGCGTGATGGCCCAGATGTGGTCGCTGCTGAAGACGGTGCGGATGATGCACAAGCTCTCCTCCACGCTCTTGTGTGGAGGCCATCCGGCACGGGGACCCACTTCGGGGTCGCTGGCGTACTTGTAAAGCGCCTCGGCGTCGCTCTCCATCCACGGGCGCAGCAGCAGTCTTGCCGTTTCCAGTGTCATAATGTTTTGTCGGTCATTCCACCGTGACGCTCTTGGCGAGGTTGCGGGGCTGGTCGACGTTGCGGCCTTTGGCGGTGGCGATGTAGTAGGCCAGCAGCTGCAGCGGGATGACCGAGAGCATGGGCACGAAGCAGTCGCGCGTGTCGGGAATGACGAAGGTGTAGTCGCTCATGTTGCGCACCGTGGTGTCGCCTTCGGTGACCACGCTGATGATCTTGCCCTTGCGGCTCTTGATCTCCTGGATGTTGCTGACAATCTTGTCGTACATGCCGCGTTTTGGGGCGATGAAGACCACGGGCATCTCCTCGTCGACGAGGGCGATGGGGCCGTGCTTCATCTCGGCGGCGGGGTAGCCTTCGGCGTGGAGGTAACTGATTTCCTTCAGCTTCAGCGCGCCCTCGAGGGCCACGGGGTAGTTGTAGCCACGGCCGAGGAAGATGAAGTTGCGGCAGTAGGTGAACATCTGGGCGAACTGATCGATGTTTTTGTTGTTCTCCAGCGTCCACTGCATCTTGTCGGGAATCTGGTAGAGTTCGTCGACCAGCATGTGAAACATCTCGTCGCTCAGCGTGTGCTTCTCCTTGGCAATGGCCAGACCCAGCAGGCAGAGGGTGATGACCTGGCCGGTGAAGGCCTTGGTGGAGGCCACGCCAATCTCCGGGCCCACGTGCAGGTAGGTGCCGCTGTGGGTGGCGCGGGCGATGCTGGAACCGATGACGTTGCAGATGCCGTAGAGGAAGGCGCCCTTCTGTTCGGCCAGCTGGATGGCGGCCAGCGTGTCGGCAGTCTCGCCGCTCTGGCTCACGGCGATGACCACATCGTCGGGATAGATGACGGGGTTGCGGTAGCGGAACTCCGAGGCATACTCCACCTCGACGGGTATCTGGGCCGCTTCCTCGATGAAGTACTTGCCGATGAGGGCCGAGTGCCACGAGGTGCCGCAGGCGCAGATGATGATGCGGCGGGCGTTGATGAACTTGTCCTTATGGTCGATGATGCCGCTGAGGACGACATCCTTGTTCTTCTTGTGCAGACGGCCTTTGATGCAGGTGCGCAAGGCGTTGGGCTGCTCCCAGATTTCCTTCAGCATGAAGTGGGGGAAACCGCCCTTCTCCAGTTCGTCGAGGCTCAGGCTCAGCGTGTGCATCTCGGGGGTCTGGTGGACGTTGCTGAGGTTGACGATGTCAATCTTGCCGCTGCGGTCCATGTAGGCTATCTCCTCGTCCTTGAGGTAGATGACCTGCTTGGTGTATTCCACGATCGGTGTGGCGTCGCTGCCTAGGTAGAACTCCTTCTGTCCACGGGCGTCGGTGCCCACGCCGATGACCAGGGGCGAGCCCTTGCGGGCACAGATGAGCTGGTCGGAGTGCTCCTTCTGGAGGATGGCGATGGCGTAGGCGCCGATAACGTTCTTCAGGGCACGTTGCACGGCGGTGAAGAGGTCGCACTGGCCCTTCTTCTGGGTGAACTCGATGAGCTGCACCAGCACCTCGGTGTCGGTCTCGCTGCAGAAGGTGTAGCCCTCCTTCTCCAGCATGGCGCGGAGGGTCTTGTAGTTCTCGATGATGCCGTTGTGCACCAGCGAGAGGTTGCCGCTCTGGCTGAGGTGAGGGTGGGCGTTGACGGTGTTGGGCTCGCCGTGGGTGGCCCAGCGGGTGTGGGCGATGCCGATGCTGCCTGTGATGTCCTCTTTGGTGCACTTCTCCTCGAGGGCCGCCACCTTGCCGGTGGCCTTGTAGATGTTCAGGTCGCCCCGGGCGTTGATCATGGACACTCCCGCGCTGTCGTAGCCGCGATATTCAAGACGATGCAATCCTTTTATCAGAATGGGGTAAGCCTCTTGCTCACCGATATATCCTACAATTCCGCACATAATAATAAGTATTGTGTATAGTTAAATTAATTTGCAAAAATACAAATTTTTTACAAACTGACAAAAAAAAAGTGAAAGCCCCCCTCAAAAGGGAGGCCTTCTCAGCATTGCAATTTGTCCTTTATTTCCAGTTTAGAGCTTCTGGACGCATTCAATGAGGCCCTTGCCGATCTCGATAGCTTCCTCGTTCTGGGGAATGAGGTTCCAGTGGCGCTGGGGCAGGGAGTGCTCGAGGCCTTCGTGGATGTACTGCTTGTCGACAATGGGTTTCAGTTTGAGGAAGCCACCGAGGACCACCATGTTGAACACCTTGCTGATGCCGAGCTCCTGGGCTTTGGCGGTAGCGGCGATCTTGTAGATGTTGATGTCCTTGCGGGTGGGCTCGTGGGTGATGCCGTTGGGGTCGTAGATGAGGAGACCGCCGGGCTTCACGCTGGCCTCAAATTTGTCGAGCGACTGCTGGTTGAGGATGATGGCAGTGTCGAACTGGTTGATGATGGGCGAGCTGATGCGCTCGTCGCTGATGATGACGGAGACGTTGGCGGTGCCGCCGCGCATCTCGGGGCCGTAGCTGGGCATCCAGCTGACCTCTTTATCCTGCATAACTCCGGAGTAGGCGAGGATCTTACCCATGGAGAGGACACCCTGGCCACCGAATCCGGCGATGATTATTTCTTCAGTCATTGTTGTTTTCTTTTTAATTGTTGATTATTGCATAACGGTGAGCGGGTGATCCAGCACGAGGCGGTTGGCGTCGATGCCTTCGCAGATCTTGCCGTCGACCTTGATGTCGCCGATGGGGTAGTTGGGCATCATGTTGTCTTCCATCCACTTGTTGGCGGCCACGGGGGTCATCTTCCAGCCGGAGTTGCAGTTGGAAAGAATCTCGACGAAGGAGAGGCCTTTCTTCAGCTTCTGGTTCTCGAAAGCCTTGCGGATGGCGGCTTTGGCCTTGCGCACGGCGGCGGGGTTCTGCACGCTCTGGCGGGTCACGTAGTAGGTGCCGGGCAGGGTGGAGAGGAGCTCCGTCATGCGGAGGGGATAACCGTTGAGGTCCACGCGACGGCCGTAGGGGGTCGTGGCGCTGCGCATGCCGACCAGGGTCGTCGGGGCCATCTGGCCACCGGTCATACCGTAGATACCGTTGTTGACGAAGATCATGGTGATGTTCTCGCCACGGTTGGCGGCATGGATGGTCTCGGCGGTGCCGATAGCGGCCAGGTCGCCGTCGCCCTGATAGGTGAACACGAAGGTGTCGGGGTTGAGACGCTTGATGGCGGTGGCCAGTGCGGGAGCACGACCGTGGGCGGCCTCCTGGAAGTCGACATCGAAATAGTTATAGGCCAGAACGGAGCATCCGACGGGCGAAACGCCGACGACCTGGTCCTGGATGCCCATCTCGTCGATAACCTCGGCGATCAGGCGGTGGGTGGTGCCGTGGCCGCAGCCGGGGCAGTAGTGCATGACGGCGTCCGTGAGCACTTTGGTACGGGTGTAGACCTCCTCGTAACCCTCTTTCAGCAGCTCTTGCTTGCGAGCTTCAATATCTTGATTCATTGTTGTTCCTTTCTTTATTTGATAATCTTGTTTTCAAGAGCCTCCAGGACCTCGCCGGGAGTGGGGATGATACCGCCGAAGCGGCCGAAGTGCTCGGTCTTCACGCCGCACTTGGTGGCGAGTTTCACGTCCTCGATCATCTGGCCGGCGCTCATCTCGACACAAAGGATACCCTTCACGTGCTCGGCAACCTCGGCGAGCTGCTTGGTCGGGAAGGGGAAGAGGGTGATGAGGCGGAACAGACCCACCTTGATGCCCTTTTCGCGGGCCATCTGCATGGCCTTCATGGCAATACGGCTGCTCGAACCGTAGGCGACGATGATGTAGTCGGCGTCCTCGCAGTTCAGCATCTCATAGCGCACTTCCTTCTCCTTCATCTCGTCGTACTTCTTCTGGAGCTTCAGGTTGAAGACTTCCTGACGGGCGCTGTCGAGCTCGAGGGAGGTGATGATGTTGTGGGCGCGGTCTTTGGGCTTGCCCCAGGTGCCCCAAGGGGCGTTCTTGCGGCGCTCTTCCTCGGTCCAACGGGCCACGTTGTCGCGGGTGTAGAGTTTCTCCATGCACTGTCCGATGGCACCATCGGAGAGGATCAGCACGGGGTTGCGATACTTGAAGGCGATGTCCCAAGCGTCGAACACGAAGTCGTACATCTCCTGCACGCTGGCGGGAGCGAGGGTGTAGAGCTGGTAGTCACCGTGACCGCCGCCCTTGACGCTCTGGAAATAGTCGCTCTGCGAAGGCTGGATGGTGCCCAGTCCGGGACCGCCACGCATGACGTTGACAATCAAGCAGGGAATCTCGGCGCCTGCCAGGTAGGTCAGGCCTTCCTGCATCAGCGAGATTCCGGGGCTGGAGCTCGAGGTGGCCACTTTCTTGCCGGTGGCGGCGCCGCCGTAGACCATGTTGATCGAAGCGACCTCGCTCTCGGCCTGCAGCACGGTCATGCCCGTGGTCTCCCACGGTTTCTCGGCCATCAGGGTTTCCATAACTTCCGACTGCGGAGTGATAGGATAGCCGAAGTAGCCGTCCGTACCGCTGGCAATCATTGCGCGGGCAATAGCTTCATTGCCCTTCATCAGTTTCAGTTCTCTTGCCATAGTATTCCTCTTTTTTTCTTTGTTTTAGATTTTTTTCTTGTAAACGGAGATCACGCCGTCGGGGCACACCATGGCGCAGCTGGCGCAGCCGATGCAACTGTCGTTGACGGTATGGGTGTAGTTGTAACCCTTGCCGTTTACTTCTTTCGACAACTCGATGCACTTCATCGGGCACACGGGTACACACACTCCGCAGCCTTTGCAATGCTCGGTATCGATGATGATTTGTCCTTTAAATGCCATAATTTTAATGTTATAAGATTAATATAAATTAAGTTTTCCAACCAATAATTGCCTGCAAAGATACGAAATAAATTCCAATCTATCACCAAAAATGGTGAAAATATTTTCAACCATTTTGTAACTTATTGATTCATAGTGTCGTCATAACAACCTTTTCCGGCAGCCACGTCCGCGAAACTCCTGCGGCTCCCCTCCGATGCGCAACGTCATCCCGTGCACATCGTCGGAAGACTCCTTCTTCAACCTCTCCAAAAACACCCCTGCCGATACGTCGCTACCCATCCACGGAAATGCCATAATGTCAAAACAACACCCCATCTCATACTGTCGCCAAACGCCCCGTTTCCCGCCAACAACGGAAGGGTTATTTGTCGAACTTTAACTAATATATAGTGAATAGCAATCAAAAATCAACTTTTCGACAAACTTGTGCTAACTACCTAATAACCACCTATCAACACCCTATCAACACCCTATCAACTCCCACCATGGTAGGACATGGTGGGTGGATGGTGGGATCGGGAGGGGTGTCAAGGGGTGTTTTTGCCAAATCTTGTCGGTTGCTGTTTTTTTTCAAATATGGCACAATAAAAAGAATTGTTTTGCGTTATGATACCGTAGTCATTAAATCCAATAGTATGCTTATGAAAAAAGATATACCTATTCATCGCCCAATGTGGATTGTTACATTGCTATGGGAGGTGGCAAGCTTTTTTATCAGGATATTTCCGGAGGATATGTTATCAGTCAGTCGTGTATGCCGATAACCCAGCGGAAGACGTATTTGAAGAGAGCTCCGCGTATTGTGCCGTTTTTTGATGCTGTGAGTCGATATACGGATTCAAAGCTTTATGCCCCTCGGAGTGAGGTCGCAAGATTGAAAGAGGGGGTGCGTTCGTGCATGATTTACTAAATTACGAAAAAGTGAGTATTATGAAGCGAAAGTGTTTGATATTTGCATTGTTAGTGTTTTCAATCGACGTGATTGCACAGAGTCCTGTGTATGATTCTACTCGGGTGTATGATGTGGTGTCGGATGGTGACTCTTGCTATTATTTTTCAACACCCAAGCCGTGTATCAAACCGGTGAAACAGGGTTGGCTGGCTGGGTACGGGAGGCTTGTGCAGCAGTACGTGACAAGCGATACTTTAACTGTATATGGCGTGGCTTTCACTTTGTATAATGGATATGATAATTATAATCCGTTCCATTACAATCAGATACATCTTCGTGCTTTAATCAATACTCCCCATGGTCGTATGTCTACGACTAATTTGGGATTTGATTACATTATGTATACTGAGGATACTGTTACAATGAATCGTTCGCATCCGCGATTCTGTTGGTTCGAGTATAAGGATGATTGTGGCAGTGAAAAGAGCATGACGGTGCCTTGCTATGAGTTATATTTCGATACTCCGGACCACATCAATTTGATGACTGACACATTCTATGTGGGTTATGAACAAACTGGAGAGCAGTACTTTCACCTACGGATTTATGGGGGAGAGTATGACAATTCGCTCCCGTCAAATTTATACGGCGGTTATAGGGCAATGTTTGGTGATACAGCATATCAGCATTTATCTCGTTATGATGAAAAACTGTGGGGTGTGGCGTTCCCGATTGTGGGGTTCCGGTGCGGGCCGATGGAAGAGTACTGGGTGGACTCTATGGCAGCGGACAGCGCCGTGGTGCGCTGGCGCAAGGTGGAACAGGGGACGCTGTTCAATGTGCGCCTGGTGGGCAGCGACGGCAGCGACACCACCTACATTACCGCCGACACATCGATGGCCCTGGGCGGGCTGGTGGACACCGTGCGCTACAACGTCATGCTGCGCAAGCAATGCCGCTATACGACGACGAACTACGACACCACGGTTTACGGGGCCTGGCTGTCGACTCTTTCCTTTGGCCATGGGCCCGAGGTGGTTGGCGATACCAACGTGGGCATTGCCGCCGTGCCGAGCGAGGTTTTCGCCCTGGTGCCCAATCCGGCCCGTGGGAGTGTGAGTGTGGTGATGTCTGCGGCGCCGGGCGGACACCTTTCCGTGCTGGACATGGCGGGCCGCGAGTGGGTGTCCCTCCCGGTGGAGGGACCGGTGGCGGAACTGGATGTGAGCGCCCTCCCGGCGGGAGTCTTCCTTGTCCGCCTCACCACGGATGCTGATGTCAGCACTCGCCGCCTGTTGCTGCTGGACTGACGGATGCGGCTTTTTTGTATCCTGTAGGGCAATATTTTTGCGGTTTGCGCGTTATGGTTTAAAAAAATATTGTTTCGGATGCAAATCAACCTACGGTCTATCAAGCAGTCGCTTGGCAAGTATTTCAACCTGTTGAACGACAAGGAAGACGAGCTGGCTGTCATCGAGCAGGTGAGGGGTGGCATCGCCTTCCGGGGTACGAACCTCTGGATTCTCATTTTCGCCATCTTCATTGCCTCGCTGGGATTGAACGTGAACTCCACGGCGGTCATCATCGGCGCCATGCTCATCTCGCCCCTGATGGGTCCGATTATCGGCATGGGTCTCTCGGTGGGCATCAGTGACTCGGAGATGTTGAAGCAGGCATTGAAGAACTACGGTGTGGCGACGCTCATCTCGGTGCTGACGGCTACGCTCTATTTCTTCATTTCGCCCCTGAGCGAGGCGCGCAGCGAGTTGTTGGCGCGCACGTCGCCCACGCTCTACGATGTGCTCATAGCCTTCTTCGGCGGTGCCGCGGGGGTGCTGGCCCTGACGACGAAGAGCAAGGGGCAGGTCATTCCCGGTGTGGCTATTGCCACGGCCCTCATGCCGCCGCTCTGCACGGCGGGCTACGGCCTGGCCACGGCGCAATGGAGTTACTTCTTCGGGGCCTTCTACCTCTTCTTCATCAACACCGTCTTTATCGCCACGGCGACGTTTCTGGGTGTGAAGCTGTTGCGGTTCCATTCCGTGCAGATTCTCGACCAGGAGGCCTCGCGTCGCGGGCGCAAAGTGATGATGTGGGTGGTGGTGGTGACGATGATTCCGGCAGCGATTATCACGGTGAACCTGGTGAGCCAGGATGTCTCGCAGCGCAATGTGAACCAGTTTGTGCATGCCGAACTGGACCAGGAGGGCACGCAGATACTCTCGTCGCACATGGAGAACGACACGCTGAACGTGGTGGCCATTGGTCGCGAGATTGCCGAGGGTGCCGTGGCCCAGGCGCGCCACAACATGAAGTTCTACGGCCTCGACGGCAAGGAGCTGTTGGTTATCCAGGCTTCGGCTGGCGAGGGGTTCGCCCTGGCGGCGTCGCAGCTGAGCAATGCCGAGCATAGCAATAAGCTCCTCAGCAGCCAGATTGGCGACCTACAGCGTCAGTTGGCGGCTTATACCGACCTCGACACCCTCTCCTCGCGCCTCGGAGCCGAGGCCAAGGTGCTGTTCCGTGGGGTGGAAGGGGTGACGGTGGGCTCGTTGGCCGACGGCACCGTGGCCATCGTGCGCGGGCAGTTGAACAGTTCCGTAAGGACACAGGTCGAGGATTGGCTCGCCGTCCGTTTGAGGGACCGTAACCATTTGGAGGTGATTTTTAAAGATGAATAAAACGATGTTCTATTTCATTCCTGTTTTGCTGATTCTGCTGACGGCCTATGTGGGGTGGCACCTGTGGATGCTGCCGCCGGTGGTCCACGGGTTGCGCTGGTGCCTGGTAGCGCTGGTAGCGCTGTGTGTGGGCATGGCCATCTTCTCGCTGACGCGCTATCTGGACCGCGTTCCCATGTGGATGGCCCGTGTGGCCTACAATGTGGGCAACAAGGGGCTTATCGTATTGCTCTATCTGTTGATGCTCTTCCTCGTGGTGGACCTGTTGCGGTTGGTGCATGTGGTGCCCACGGCGTGGGAGAGGGACAACTGGTGGGCCTGCGGGGTGCTGCTGGTGGCCATGGGGGCCGTGTTCGTCTACGGCAGCGTGCATTACCACCACAAAGAGCGTGTGGCCTTGAGTCTCGACGGCCATGGCAAGGGGGTGGGGACGGCGCGCCTGGTGTGCCTGAGCGACCTGCACCTGGGTTACCACAACGGACGGAAGGAACTCTCGCGCTGGGTGGACCTCATCAATGCCGAGCATCCCGATGCCGTGCTGCTGGCCGGCGACCTGGTGGACCGTTCGTTGCGGCCCTTGCTGGAGGAGGATATGGCTGCCGAGCTGCGCCGACTGGAGGCTCCCGCCTATGCCTGTCTGGGTAATCACGAATACTATGCCGACCGCTATACCCCCGGCGAGGTGGAGCAGTTCTACCGCGACGCGGGCATCACCCTCCTGCGGGACAGCGTGGCCACGGTGGGCAAAGTGGTTGTCATGGGTCGCGACGACCGTACCAACGCCCGTCGACGGAGCGTGCAGCAGTTGAAAGAGAAGTTCCACGTACCTCAAACGTCGTATCTCATCCTCCTCGACCACCAGCCCTACCACCTGGAGGAGGCCGAGCAGGCGGGCGTGGACTTCCAGTTCAGCGGACATACCCACCGTGGGCAGGTGTGGCCCCTGTCGTGGGTGACCGACGCCCTCTACGAATGCTCGTGGGGCAGCCTGCGCAAGGGCACTACGGACTACTACGTCAGTTCCGGCCTGGGTATCTGGGGCGCCAAGTACCGTATCGGCACCCAGTCGGAGTATGTAGTGGTGGATATACATTAATATTAAGAATATTTAAATAATTGTGGATGTTTGTCAATCAGTGTATTGCACAAAAACAAGAAAAAATGCAAAAAAAAATTGGTTGCATGTACTAAAAATTTAGTAATTTTGCAGCCCATAAAAAATAAAAAAACGAAACAAAAAACCTAAAAAATGTTCAATATGAAAAGATTTGCATTAATCTGCCTCTTTGCCACGATGGCATTCGGCATGGCCAACGCCCAGAACACCGAAACCAAGGAAGTGCCTGAAAACGGCGCCAAGATTCGTTTCACCGAGCTCGAACACAACTACGGTACCATCCAGAAGGGTGGCAACGGCGACTGCGAGTTCACCTTCGTCAACGAGGGCAACGAGCCCCTGATCCTCTCCAATGTGAAAGCCTCCTGCGGCTGCACCACCCCCAGCTACACCCAGAAGCCCGTCATGCCTGGCCAGACCGGTACCATCAAGGTGCACTACAACACCAACAACGTTGGCGGTTTCTCCAAGACCGTCACCGTCACCAGCAATGCCGTCAACGACGGTGGCCGTGTGGTGCTGAAAATCAAGGGCAATGTGAAGCAGGACGCTGATGCCGCCCAGCCCAACAATGTCCAGCCCAAGGTGCAGACGAACACCCGCAAGCCCGAACCCGGTGCCGCCAAGCCCGTGCTGAAACCCATCCGCGAGGATGCCAAGGCTGTCCCCGCCCAGGCGAAGACCGAGGAAAAGGCTAAACAATAAGTAACACAAAACGCAAACAAAAAGCCCCCTCCATTATGCCACACATCTCTCACAAGGGACTGGAGTTGCCGCAGTCGGCCATCCGTAAGCTCGTCCCCTTTGCCGATGCCGCCAAGGAACGTGGTGTGCACGTGTACCACCTGAATATCGGTCAGCCCGACATCGAGACCCCCGCAGGCGCCCTCGAGGCCCTGTCGGTGAAGGCCCACGAGATGGCGGAGAACAAGGGTGTGCTGGAATACAGCCACTCCGCCGGTATCCCCACCTATCGCCGTGCCCTCTGCAACTACTATCATCGCCACGGTATCGACGTCACGCCCAATCAGGTTATCGTCACCAACGGCGGTAGCGAGGCCCTGCAGATGGCTTTCACCGTCTGTCTCAACCCTGGCGACGAAATCATCATCCCCGAGCCTTACTACACCAACTATAACACCTTCGCCAAGCTCTGCGATGCCAAGATTGTCACCATCCCCAGCGACATCAAGTCCGGCTTCGCCCTGCCTCCCATCGAGGAGTTCGAGAAGGTCATCACGCCCTATACGCGTGCCATCATGATCTGCAACCCCAACAACCCCACGGGTTACCTCTACACCCACGAGGAGCTGCTGAAGGTGGCCGGTCTAGTGAAGAAGTACGACCTTTACCTCTTCGCCGACGAGGTGTACCGCGAGTTCTGCTACGATGGCAACCAGCACTTCAGCGTCATGCAGCTCGAGGGCTTGGAGCGCAACACCATCCTGTTCGACTCCGTGTCGAAGCGCTACAGCGCCTGCGGTGCCCGCGTGGGATGCATGGTGACGCGCAACAGCGAGGTCTACGCCATCGCCATGCGCCTGGCCCAGGCCCGTCTGTCGCCCCCGTCGTTCGGCCAGTTCTTCGGCGAGGCCGCCGTGGATACTCCCCAGGAGTACTTCGATGCCGTCCAGGCCGAGTATGTGGCTCGTCGCAACGTGGTGGTCGAGGGTGTCAACAAGATTCCCGGCTGCTTCTGCCCGATGCCCAAGGGTGCATTCTACACCGTAATCGACCTGCCTATCGACGACAGCGACCGTTTCTGCCAGTGGCTGCTGACCGACTTCAGCTACAAGGGTTCCACCGTCATGCTGGCCCCCGCCACGGGTTTCTATGTCAATCCCGAACAGGGGCGCCATCAGGCACGCATCACCTACTGCCTCTGCATCGAGGACCTGAAGGCTGCCATGAAGTGCCTCGAGGAGGCCTTGAAGGTCTATCCCGGCCGCATCGACGTTCCCAAGGCTACTGCCAAGAAGCCTGCCGCCAAGAAGGCTGCCAAGAAAACTGCCGCCAAGAAATGACGCGCGAAGAACAACGCAATAATGTGATATGCTCCTGCATCCAACAGCAGGAGCATATTGCGTCTATTGCCAAACAGGAGATGGACTCGGCGCAGCAGCAGAGCAATGACTACGGCGCCAACGTGGACCGCTATGACGCCTACCGCACCAAGATGATGCGCAGCCGCGACATGTACGCCAAGCAGCTGAGCAATGCCCTCGCCGGCATTCGTGCCCTGCAGGAGCTGCAGAAGCTGCCACCATTCGACACGGCCGAGCACGGCGCCATCGTGGTCACCGACCGCCAGCAGTTCTTCCTCTCCATCGGGGCAGGCAAGTTCATGGTTGGCAACCGCGTCTTCTTCGCCATCAGCGCCCAGACGCCCATCTACATGGCCGTCAAAGGTCGCAGGGTGGGCGAGAGCTTCGTCATCAACGGCCAGACGCAGACCATCAAGGAAATCTATTGACCCATCCCAATCGTCAGAACCATGAAGCCACTGTACAAGTACCTGATTGTCTTTGCCGCCCTGATAGGTGGCTATCTGCTTTTCGGTACAGGGGCCTACCTGATGCCCGACAAGGCAGTGCAGCAAAATGTGAAGAAAACGCTGGAAAGCGGCGACCTCGACAGCGACCAGCCGCGTGCCATCCTGCCCAACCAGCTGCAGACACGCATGGACAACTTCACCGACGCCATCATCCTCAACCAGGCCTACGTGATGCGTATCGAGGGCTTCGGCGCAGGCTTGCTGTCGGTGCCTCGTTGGTGGGGTCCGATGCTGCCTTTCGAGGTGTTGCGTGCCGGTGTGGATGGCCAGGAGATGGAGATATGTCACTATGCCCGCTATTGGCATGGAAGCACCTTCCTGACGCGCTACCTGCTGACGTTGTACGACTACATCAGCATCCGGCGGCTGCTCTACATCGTGACGTCGCTGTTGATGTTGTGGTGCGGCGTGGTGCTGTGGCGCCGCGGCGGATGGCCGTTGGCGGTGCCGGTGCTGTTCTCACTGCTGGTGTGCTATGCTTTCGTGATGCAGTTTTCCATGCAGTTTGCCATGGTGCTCGTCCTGGCGCTGGCCGGCATGATTGCCGTCGGACGCGCGAAACCCAAGGAGAAGGCTGCCTCGTTGATGCCGTTCTTTGTCGTCGGCTCGTTGACCTGCTACTTCGACCTGCTGACCGCCCCGGCGCTCACCCTGGGCATGATGCTGGTGGTACAGGCAGCCTTGTCGCAGGAGGAGCGCCCCTTGAAGGGATGGCTGCGCAGCCTGTACGGCGCGCTGCTCTGGGCTGCCGGGTATCTGGGCACATGGTTCACCAAATGGGTCATTGCCACCCTCTTCACGTCGGAGAATGTCATTGCCGACGGCTGGAAGAACACCCTCCATCGCTCCGGCATACAGGACTTCAGCCGCTGGGATGCCGTAATGGCCAACCTCGATCTCCTGCCGTGGGAATATGTGTTGCTGGCGGTACTGATAGTGGTGGCCTTGATGGTGGTCCGGTTCCATGCCAAAGGGTGGCGCCGCGCCGTGCAGCTGCTGCCCATCGCCCTGTTGCCGTGGGTGTGGTACTTCTTTGCCGCCGACCATTCCTATTGGCACAACTGGTTCACCTTCCGCGCCCAGGCCGTCTCGGTGGCCGCCGTGCTGCTGGCGCTGGCGCAGATGGTGGACTGGAAGAAGCTACAAATTGATAATCAAGAAGGATAAACTATGGAAACATATAGGGTTGCGGTGTTGCTGCCGTGCTACAACGAAGAGAAGACCATCGGCAAGGTGGTGCGCGATTTCCGCGAGGTGCTGCCGGAGGCCGATATATATGTCTATGACAACAATTCGACAGACCGTACGGTCAACGTGGCCGCCGAGGCCGGCGCCATCGTGCGCCACGAATATGTGCAGGGCAAGGGCAATGTCATCCGCCGCATGTTCCGCGAGGTGGAAGCCGACTGCTACATCATGGCCGACGGCGACGACACCTATCCCGCCCACCATGCCCCCGAGATGGTAGACCAGATAGTGAATCGACAGGCTGACATGGTCATCGGCGACCGCCTCTCTTCTACCTACTTCCAGCAGAACAAGCGACCTTTCCACAATGTGGGCAACCGGCTCGTGCGCGGTCTTATTTGTCGACTGTGGCATACCGAGGTGAAGGATATCATGACGGGCTACCGCGCTTTCAGCCGCCCGTTCGTAAAACTCTTTCCCGTAATGAGCGGCCAGTTCGAAATCGAGACCGAGATGACCATCCACGCGCTCGACAAACGCTTCCGGCTGGTGGAGGTGCCTATCGACTATCGCGACCGCCCCGAAGGCAGTGTCTCCAAGCTGAACACCTTCAGCGACGGCCTCAAAGTGCTGCGCACCATCGTCACCCTCTTCAAGGAATACCGCCCCATGCGCTTCTTCGGCTGGCTGGCGGTGCTTCTGGCAGTCGTGGCGGTGGCGATGTTCGTCCCGGTGCTGGTGGACTATTTCCACACGGGCCTTGTGATGCGCTTTCCCACGCTCTTCGTGGCTCTTTTCCTCTTTTTGGCGGCGCTGCAGTCGCTCTTTACCGGGCTCTGCCTTGATGTGATGGTGGAAAAGGACCGCAAGGGGTACGAGTTACGGATGATTGGCTTTGAACAAAAGAAACAAGTATGCGAAAAGTAAAACAATACCTCGGATGCTGTGTCGCCGACCCCTATCTCCTGCTGGGCCATGTGTGTATGATTCTGCTCCTGGTGCTTTCGGTGGTCTATGCCAATGTGCGTGTACTGCTCACCGACTCGGCCTATCAGGTCTTCTATGACCTCAATCACCCAGGAATACTTATCAATGACAGCCGCTACAGCATGGTGCTGACGCAGATACTGCCATGGCTGGCCATCCACCTCCATGCTCCGTTGTGGCTGGTGGTGGTATCCTACTCTGCCTCGTTTATCCTGGTGGGTTATGCCTGCTGGCTTGTCACTGCCTATGCCATGGGCCAGCGCAAGGCCGCCACGCTGATGCTCTTCGTCTTGCTGGGCATAGGCGGCACCTTCTTGCACTGCATCTCGGAATCGTTCCAACTGATGTTCTACGCACCCATGCTCTACGGCTGGATGTGTGTGGGGGGCGAAAAGCTGGGGATGAAAAGTGGGAAGTGGAAAGTGGGCTACTATCTCATCCTGGCCTTGCTTGTGGCATTGGCATTCTTCATCTATCCCATGGCGGTCTTCTATATCCTCTTTGCTGTGGGGTTCCGTCTGCTGGAGGGAGGCAAGCCTCACATTGACGTGCCTGCTCTGGCCACGGCCGCGCTTTTGATGGCCTACATTGTCCTCTATTGGATTATTGGTCCCAGCGGCCACGACAGCGAGTTTGTCCCCACCTGGGATGTGGTGCTCCATTCTCTGCGCCATTTTGCCTCGCTGGGAAGTTTCACTACCTTCCTGATCCTGTTTGCTCGCATCTATTTTGTCCCTACGGTGCTGTTGGTGTTGACGCTGATAGGCTATGCCCGTGGACGCCAATGGTGGAAGTTCGCTTTCTTGGCGGGCTACACCCTCTGCTTCTTTGTGTCTTCCTGCATCATCTATCAGACCGGCGACAGCCGTATCTCGCGTGAACGCTACTTCATCCCCCTCTTCTTCATTGTGGGCTTGGCATTTCTTGTTGACGAATTGCCTCGCTTCAGCCAGCGGCAACGACAATGGTGGTTCTGCATCTTCGTGGCGCTGATAGTCTTCGCTTTCGGTCGCATCATGCACTATGTCCACTCCTACGAACTGCGCCTGGAGGCCATCGCCGAGGTGACACAGATGGCCGAGCGGCAGGGGCAGCACAAGCTGCTGGTCACCCGCAGCACCGCCGAGGAGGCGTTTCCTCTCGACATCTGGGGCCTCGCCCTCGAGAGCATGCTCTTCACCGCCCAGCAAGGTCCCGAACACACCGTGACCATCTACAAGGAGGAGGACGACTTCGACCGCACAAATGCCGACCTCTATGACAATCCTGAGGTTTATGTATCGGTCAATTGGTGGAAACGCTGGGAGGTCAAGGACCTCAACCCCTACTATTTCCGCCTGCCCGCACAGGGCTACAAGGAGCTTGTGAAAACAGAAGAGGGCTACGCTCTGGTAGCCCTCTGATCAGCTTTTGTGCATGGCTTAGTATCCGAAAATCTCGTCCAGCGAGAGTTTCTTCACCTTGCCGAACTTGCTCAGGGCGTTGAAGTCCATCTCGCTCTCCTTGCCGAGGATGAGGTAGGCTTTCTTCTGGCCCTTGATGTGCTGCTGCTGGAAGCGGACGAGGTCCTGCATGGTCATCTTCTGGTAGGCCTGGAAGTTCTGCTTGCGCAGGGGCTCCTTCCAGCCCATCTGCTCGCAGGTCAGGTAGGCGCTGATGATGCCGAACTTGGTGGTGCGGGCGGTGCGGCTGGAGGCCAGCAGGGCGTCCTTGGCCAGCTTGAAGTTGGCCTCGGCCTGCGGCATGTCGTCGAAGAGCTCTTCGTAGGCGTTGAGGGCGTCGAGGAGCTTGTCGTTCTGCGTGATGACGTTGGCGCTGTTGTAGAAGTAGCCGTCCTTGTCGGTGCCGTAGGTGTAGTGGCTGCTGGCGCTGTAGGCGAGGCTGCGCTTCTCGCGCATCTCCTGGAAGACGATGGCGTTCATCGAGCCGCCGAAGTATTCGTTGAAGAGGTTCATGCCGGGCACCTGGGCGGTGGCGAAGTGCTCGCCGCGGAAGTATTCGGTGACGTAGGTGTTCTTGGCGTCGTAGTCGACGAAGAGCACCTGGTTCTCGTTCACGGCCTGGGGCTGGTAGGTCTTGTTGGAGGGGACCTCACGGGTGGGCTTGACGGTGTGGATTTTGTTCACGGCGGCGGTGGCCTCCTTGAGCGTGAGCGGGCCGTAGTAGAGCACGCGGTGCTTGTAGTTGAAGAGGTTGTGGATGGCGTCGGTGAGCTGACGGGCGGTGTAGGCGCGCAGCTGAGCGTCGCTCTCGTTGGTCTCGCGGATGTACTCCTCACCATAGATGCCGTAGGTGTTCAGCGCGCGGAAAGCGGAGCGCTGGTTGGTCTTGCCGTCGGTGCGGCTCTTGATGGCGCGCTCCACAAGCATCTGCAGCGCCTCGTCGTTGGGCTGGCAGGTGGCCATGATTTCCTCCACCAGAGCCATGGCCTTCTCCATGTTCTCAGCCAAGCCGCTGATGCTCACGGTGACGGTGCGGCCACCCACGCTGATGCCCCACGAGCAGGCCAGTTTGTAGAACTCCTCCTGCAGCTGCTCGGCCGTGTGCTTCGGGGTGTTCAGGTAGTCCACCAGGTCCGAGGCCAGGTCGATGGTCTTGTCGGCCGTCGAGCCGAACTCGAAGCGGTACACCAGGTTGAAGGTCTTGTTCTCTTTGTTCTGCACGTACAGCACCTCGCTGCCGTTCTGGGTCTTGCCCTTCTGGAGGTCTTTCTTGAAGTTGACGAACTGCGGCTGGATGGGCTTGGCTTTGGCGGCCATGTCCTTCACCGAGGCCAGGAAGGGGCTCTCGTTGTCGCGGCTCACGAAGATGGGGGTGATGGCCGGCTTGGTGACCTTGGTCACGGGGTCCGGGCTGTCCTGCTGCTTGTAGACGATGACGTAGTTGTTGTCCTTGCAGATGCGGTTGGCGAAGTCCACGATGTCTTTCTTCGTGATCTTGGCCAGCTCGTTGATTTCGTTCACCACGTCGCCCCAGTTCCTGTGCTCCACAAAGGCGTAGGCCATCTGGCTGGCGCGGCTGTCGTTGCTCTCGGCCATCTTCATGATCTGCAGCTTCAGCTGGTTGATCGAGGCCTCGATGAGGCTCTCGTCGAACTGGCCTTGCTTCACCAGGTCGAGCTGCTCCAGCAGCAGGTCGCGCAGCTGGCCGAGGGTCTGGCCCTGCGTGGGACGGCCACCGAGCATGAAGGCGGCATAGTCGTTGAGTGTGTAGGTGCCGGCGTAGGCACCGAGGCAGAGCTGCTTCTGGTTGAGGTTGAGGTCGATGAGGCCGCAGCTGCCGTTGTTGAGCACCATCTCCATGGCCTGGGCCAGGAGGGCGTCGCGGCTGCCGTTACCCTCCTCAATGCGGAAGGCGATGGTGAGGTTGGCGGGATCCTGACCGTTCACCAGACGGATGATGGGGCTGGTGATGGGCTCTTCCTTCACCTTGCGGAAGGTGGGGACGGTGCCGGGCTGCCAGTCGCCCATGTATTTGTCGATAATCTTGATGACCTCGTCGGGATTGAAGTCGCCGGCCATGGCCACGCACATGTTGTTGGGCACATAGTAGGCGGCGTGGTACTCGCGGATGTTCTTCATCGAGGGGTTCTTCAGGTGCTCAATGGTGCCGATGGTGGTCTGGGTACCGTAGGGATGGTGGGGGAAGAGTGCGGCCATCATGGTCTCGTTGACGCGGCGGTTGTCCTGCGCCATGCCGATGTTCTTCTCCTCGTAGACGGCCTCGAGCTCGGTGTGGAAGAGGCGAAGGACGAGGTTCGGGAAGCGGTCGCCCTGCACCTTGGCCCAGGCCTCGACCTGGTTGGCGGGGATGTTTTCCACGTACATCGTGTAGTCGTTGGAGGTGAAGGCGTTGGTGCCCTCGCTACCGATGGCGGTCATGCTCTTGTCGTACTCGTTGGCGATGGCTATGGTTGAGGCCACATAGCTAATGGAGTCGATTTGGTGATAGATGGCGGCACGCGCGGCTTCGTTTGTCGTGCGGCGATAGACCTCGTAGAGGTCCTCGATTTTCTGTAGCTCCACGCGCTCGCGCTCCCAGTCGGTGGTGCCCAGCTGGTGGCTGCCTTTGAAGAGCATGTGCTCCAGGTAGTGAGCCAGGCCCGTGGTCTCCTTGGGGTCGTTCTTCGAGCCGGCGCGCACGGCGATGTAGGTCTGGATGCGCGGAGCGTCCTTGTACACGCTCAGGAACACCTTCAGCCCGTTCTTCAGCGTGTACTCGCGCACGTTCATCGGGTCGTTGTCGTAGGTCTTGTACTCGTACTTCTGTGCGCTCACGCCCGTGAAGAGCATAGCGGCCACAAAGCATAGCATAACGGTTACTTTTTTCATCTTTCTATGTATTTGTTTATTAATTGATTGTATTATATTTGTCTGCTATATTCCATCTGCAAATATACGAATAAAATCCGAATTCCCGTCACAAATCGTTGCTGCGCCTGTTGTCTTTTTCTGTTGCCGATGATGTCGTGGCTGCCGTTGGGGGATAGGGGAGAGGTGCGAGAAGTCAGCGGGGGCAAAGGGAGGAGGAGTTTTCAACGGGGGTGTTTGATAACTTTTTCGGTTTGTGGATGTAGGACGTGAAAATTAGTTGTAATTTTACATTCGGAAAAGTGCATCGCGCAAGTGGTGTACATGCTTGATAATTAACGATTAAAGAATAATTATAATATATCATCAAGATGAAAAACGGCATCAAAGAATTGACCGAGGGCATGCAACGGCTGTGTGCCATAGCGAACCGGATAGTGGCTCATGGGGACGAGGTGAGTCCCATCGAGCGCGATTTATTGCTGGAGGACCTGCGCCGACTGTATGAGGTGGCGCTGCGTCTGGATGCAGGGGAGAAGGAAGAGGCGAGAGGTCTGAAGGAAGAGGTGAGAGGTGTGAGACCCGAGGTTAAGATGCCGGACGACGAGATACTGTCGTCAACGGTGATGGCCACGATGGCGGCTATGGCCCCAGCGGTGGAGCCGGAACCTGAACTTGTCGTTGAGCCGGAGCCTATGATTGAGCCTGAGTCCGACACACTCCTCAGTCAGCCGCAAGCGGCTGCCAGCTCCCCTAACTTAGGGGAGCAGCAAGATAGTGAGGTCCCGGCAGCAGATAGTGAGGCTACGGTATCCAGCTCCTCCCCTGAGTTAGGGGAGGGGGACCGCCGCGAAGCGGTGGTGGAGGAGTCTGTCAAAGTCGACGAGGTCCCTGTCGAAGGCGACGAGGTCCCTGTCGAAGGCGACGAGGTCCCTGTCAAAGTCGACGAGACCTCTGTCGAAGCACAGTCCCTGCCCGCCATGGAAGAACTGGAGGCCAACGGCAACAGTCTGCTGTTCGACGAGGTGATTATCGGGGAACCCGAACACCCGGCCCCCGGCACGCAGGCGTCGTTGCTGGACTACCTTCAACACACTCCTCAGTCGCACCGCGACAGCGCCCCTAACCTAGGTGAGCAGCTGAAACCCACCGTCCGCACGCTGGGCGAGACGCTGGGCGAGCAGTCGGCCGCTAGCAACCAGCCTTCGATCCTGAGCCATGAGAAGAAGGTCTCCGACCTGCGCACGGTTATCAACATCAACGACAAGTTCAGTTTCATGAGCGAACTGTTCCGCAACAACATGAAGGCCTACAACGACTTCATCCTGCGCCTGAACGCCATCGACACACGCGACGAGGCGCTGATGTGCGTCAACGAGGTGTCGGCGCAGTACAAATGGGACGAATCGTCGCTGGCGGTACAGGCGTTCTACAAAGTTTTCGACAAGAAGTTCTGAAGTCGTAGAGTCGTAAAGTCATAAAGTCATAGAGCTATGGGAAAAGCGATATTGTTTTCGGCGCCGTCGGGATGCGGCAAGACGACCATCATCAACGAACTGATGGGCTCGGAGGCCAGCGAGCGTCTGGACCCGAGGGATTTGACCTTCAGTATCTCGGCCACCACGCGAGCCCCTCGTGGCGAGGAGCAGCACGGCAAGGACTACTACTTCCTGACCCGCGAGGAGTTTATGCAGCGGGTGGACCGGGACGAGTTCCTGGAGTGGGAGGAGGTGTACAGCGGCACGTGCTACGGCACACTGAAGAGCGAGATTGAGCGCATCTGGAATGAGGGCAAGGTGATTGTGTTCGACGTGGATGTGAACGGCGGCCGCAACATCAAGAAATACTTCGGCAGCGATGCGCTGAGCATCTTCGTGATGCCGCCGAGTGTGGAGGTGCTGGAGCAACGGCTGCGCAGCCGGGGTACGGACAGCGAGGAGGCCATCGTGAAGCGCCTGGCGCGCAGCGCCGAGGAGCTGAAGCAGGCATCGGCCTTCGACGTGACCATCGTCAACGACGACCTGCAACGGGCCGTGAAGGAGACGCGGGAGAAGATAGAAGGGTTCTTGAGTTGAGTGTTTTGAAAGCGTTAATGCGATAAGTGAATGAATAGAAACCGACTGATAGGGGTACTGAAGAAATACGACTACGTGGTGGTGTTCCTGCTGCTGGTGGTGGTGGATGCTGTGCTAATGTCGCGCACGAGCTACTATCAGGGTTCGAAGCTCGTGGCATGGTCCAACTCGGTGGCCGGCGGCTGGTACCAGGGGGTGCACAGCGTGGGCGGATACTTCGACCTGAAGGGGGAGAACGACCGCCTGGCGGCGGAGAACGCGCAACTGAAGGCACAGCTGGAGTCGTCGTACATCAGCTATACCGACAGCGTTTTTACGGTCAACGACACCACCTACAAGCAACGCTACGAATACACGGAGGCGAGGGTCATCAAGAACTCGTGGAGCCAGCAGAACAACTTCATCATGATCAACAAGGGCAGCGCCCACGGCATCAAGGTGGACCAGGCCGTCATCTCGCCCGAAGGCATTGTGGGTGTGGTGATGTCGGTGTCGAAGAACTTCGCCACCATCATGCCTGTGCTCCACAGCGACAGCCGCAACAGCGTCAAGGTGAAGCGCACGGGCATCAGCGGGTCGCTGGTGTGGGACGGTATGGACTACCGCTATGCGCAGGTGGTGGATGTGCCGGCCACGCACCAGTTCGAGGACAACGACACCATCATCACCTCCGGATTGGCCAACGACTTCCCCGAGGGGGTGCCTGTGGGCTACGTGGTGGAGGCCGAGCCTCTGAGCGGCAGCGGATTCTACAGGGTGAAGATACGTCTGGCCACCGACTTCAACAAGCTGGACCACGTCTACGTCATCAACAACCGCTTCCGCGAGGAGCAGGAGGCGCTGATGAGGCGGACGGAAATGGGAAATGAAAAATGAGAAATAAAACCGGATATATGAAAAAGATTGTCTTTACAGTTTTGATGGTGCTGGCGTGTACGGCCGGACAGGGACAGATACTATACCGTATTTCGGGCAAAGGGCTGAAGAAGCCCAGCTACATTGTGGGCACCTATCACCTGGCGCCGTCGACGTTTGTGGACAGCATTCCGGGTGCACGGGCAGCCTTTGCGGCTGTGGATCAGGTGTACGGCGAGGTGGACATGCTGGAGACCCTGGAGCCCGAGAATATGAAAAAGATGCAGGCGGCCATGATGCTGCCCGAGGGCACTACGCTGTCCTCCCTGTTGGACAAGGACCAGATGGGCCGTCTCAACGCCATCCTGCGCGAGGTGATGGGTGTGGACATGAACAACGAGGCTGTGGCCGCACAGCTCGACCCCTTGTCGCCCTCGACGTTGCAGACGCAGCTTGCGCTGCTGGTCTACATGAAGAACATGCAGGGGGCCGTGGACATCACGTCGATGATAGATACCTACTTCCAGCAGGAGGCCGTGAAGGCCGGCAAGATCATTGGCGGACTGGAGTCGGCGGAGTTCCAGATGGAGGTGCTCTACGGTGCCTCGCTGGAGGAACAGGTGAAGTCGCTGATGTGCTTCGTGGACAACTTCCAGGATGGCATAGAGATGGCCGACTTCATCACGGCAGCCTATTTCGCCCAGGACCTTGAACAACTGGAGGAACTGAACCTCGAGGAGCAGGAGGACGAATGCTCCAACCCCGAGGACAACGAGAAGCTTCTCTACGGCCGCAACGCCAACTGGGTGGAGCAGATGCCCGCCATCATGAACGACAAACCCACGCTCTTCGTCGTCGGGGCGTTCCACCTCTGCGGTGAGCGCGGCGTGCTGAAGATGCTTGAGGCCCAAGGGTATACTGTGGAGGGGGTGAAGAAATGAGCAAGCTGGTCTGGCGAAACATAGGGCGTTTTGTACTGCTGATGGCATTGCAGCTGCTGGTGCTCAACCACGTGTACCTCGGTGGCTATGTGATGCCGATGCTCTATGTGCTGTTCATCCTGATGCTCCCCACGGGCACAAAGCGCATCCCCCTGCTGCTCATGGCCTTCGGCACAGGCCTGATAGTGGACATCATGAACAACATGCTGGGATTCCATGCGCTAGCGTGCACGGTGGTGGTCATGCTGAGGATACTCTTCGCCGACCGCATACTGACGCGCGGCGAGCCCGTCACCATCGAGACGCCCGGCATCTACAGCGTCACGCCGCAGTATTTCATCAGCTACCTCATGTTGATGCTTGCGGCGTTCTATCTGGTGTTTTTCACGGTGGAGCTCTTCGGCTTCCGCAGCTTCGGCAGCGTGCTGCTGGCCACGGTGGCCAGCACCGTGGTGACGACGCTGCTGGCGGTGCTGTATCAATTCATATTCTTAAAGAAAGAAACAGTTGCGTAAGATGAAAAAGATTGCCATCCTTATTGTTGTTTTCCATGTTTCATTCTTCAACTTCCTCGGAGCGCAGACGGCTGTGGGGCAGTGGCGCTCGTGCCTCGACTATTCGCAGGTGAGCCATCTGGCATACGCCGGCGACCGCGTCTATGCCGGTGCCAACAGCGGCGTGTTCTGCTACCATATCGGCAGCCGCACCATGACCCCCATGAGCAAGGGCGACGGCCTGAACGATGTGGGCATCGCCACCCTGGCCTACGACGCCGCCACGCAGTGTCTGGTGGTGGCCTACAACAACTCCAATGTGGACATCGTCAGCGAGGGCATCGCCTATAACCTCTCCGACATCAAGCGCAGCGAGATTATGGGCGACAAGAGCATCTACCACATCCGCTTCGCCAACGGCAACGCCTACCTGGCCACAGGTTTCGGAGTGGTGGTGCTCGACCTGCGGCGCATGGAAATCAGGGAGACCTGGTATATGGGTGCCGGCGGAAGCTATACGCCCGTATACGACCTTGCCTTTATGGCGGACAGCCTCTATGCCGCCACCGGCGAGGGACTGAAGCGTCTGTCTTCCTCAGAACGCCACCCCAACATCAGCGACCGCTGGGAGACGGACCCTCGGCTGGACGGCCTCACTGTGAACCATCTGTGTGTGGCGGGAAGCCATCTGCTGGTGGGCGGCTATGGCGTCAATCCCAATGAGAGCCACCTGTACAGGCTGGCCCCGACGGGATACGAATGGGTCCGCAATGGCAACCTTGTCTCGATGCAGACGGAGGGGAACCGGCTGGCCGTGTGCATCGACGGCAACGTGATAGTGTACGACACGGCGATGTCGTTCCTGGGCATCAGGGACAGCTACACGTGGGGAGCCTTGTCGGCCAACGATGCGGTTGTCGGGTCCGACGGCACCCTGTGGGTGGGTCATCCGTGGGAGGGCCTCGTGGCCTGCTATGCCGAGGGGGGCGACGACACCTTCAGGCCCGCGGGACCGGTCAACAACGACCATGTGTACCGGCTCAAGCCCTTCAACTACCGCATGATGCTTTGCCCGGGAGGGCACACCCCGACCTACGCCAGCTCCTACCTCAATCCCGACCTCATCACCTCCACGGGGCTCCAGTGGCAGCTGCTGGACCAGAGCAACGGCCTGCTGGGCGGCATGAGCGACATCGTGGACGCCGCCGTCAACCCCCTGGACACCAACGAGACCGTCGCCGCCCTCTGGGGCCACGGTGTGGCATCGATACGGGGCAACAGCGTCCAGACGGTCTACACCGCCGACAATACCGACGGCGCCCTGGTGCCCTACTCGATGGGCACCTACTCCCGACTCAATAGCGGCGCCGTAGCCTTCGACCGCCAAGGGACCCTCTGGGTGCTCGTCTCCAACAGTACCCATGCATTGGCCTGCAGGCAGCCCAACGGCACATGGAAAGGCTTCTCCACACAGCAGCTGGGCTCCGGCCTCGAAGTGGACAAGCTGGTGTGGGACAGCATCAACGGCTACCTCTGGTTTTTGGGCCGTAGCAATGTCATCTATGTGCATGATGGAAAGGAGCGTATGGCGCGTGTCAATCCCAATAATGGCAGCAAACTGGAGACCTCCATGGTCACCGCCCTCGCCCAGGACCAGAACGGCAACCTCTGGCTGGGTACCGACAAGGGCATCAAGGTCATCTACGACGGCTACCGCGCCTTCAACAACGGCGGCAACGGCGAGCAGGCCCCCGTCAGTTGCAGCAACATCACCATCACCAACGGCGAGTTCGCCGAGTACCTCATGGCCTACGAGAGTATCACCGCCATAGCTGTCGACGGCGCCAACCGCAAGTGGGTGGGCACCGCCAACGGTGGCCTCTACCTCCTCTCCGCCAACGGATTGGACCAGCTGGAGCACTTCACCACGGCCAACAGCCCTCTCTACTCCGACAAGATTATCACCCTCGGCATCAACGAACGCACCGGCGAGGTCTTCATCGGTACCGACCATGGCCTGCAGGTCTATCGCGGCACCGCCACCTACGCCGTCAGCCAACCTATCGACGATGTCCACGCTTTCCCGAATCCCGTGCGTCCCGACTACGACGGCCCCATCGCCATCAAGGGCTTTGCGCGCAACAGCATCGTCCACATCACCGACGCCGCGGGCCACACCGTCTTCTCCACCACCGCCAATGGCGGCCAGGCCATCTGGAACGGCCGCACCCTCGAGGGCGAGAAGGTGGCCTCGGGAGTCTACTACATCTTCGCCTCCGACGACCAAGGCGACAACCGTGCCGTCGGCAAAGTCCTCATCATAAGATAACCCATAACTCATAACTCTTAACTCATAACTCATAAGATAACCCATAACTCATAACTCTTAACTCATAACTCATAACTGAAATGCTCCTCTCCACGCCAGGCCTCGTGCTCCACACCACCCCCTATGCCGAAAGCTCGGTGGTGGCCAAGGTGTTCACACGCCAGCTGGGCCTGCGTTCCTATATCATCAAGGGCGTGCGCGGACGCTCCGGGCGCGTCAAGCAGAACCTGCTGCAGCCCCTCTCGAGCCTGGACATGGTGGTCTACGACAACCCCAAGACCGACCTCAACTACATCAAGGAACTGACGCCTCGCAACCCCGGCCTGCCCTCCGAACCCGTAGGCAACTCCCTGCGCTTCTTCATGACCGAGGTGCTCTACAAGGTGCTGCGCGAAGCCGAACCCATGCCGGCCCTTTGGGACTATGTGGACGAGCAGTCGTCGGCCGACCAGGAGCAGAAAGCCAACGTCCCCGTGGCCTTCATGCTCAAGGTGGCCTACCACATGGGCATCGAACCCATGGACAACCACTCGCGCCGCGAGCCCTACTTCGACCTCCAGGAAGGCCGTTTCGTCAGCGAACCCTCCGAAACCACCCTCACCCTCGGCCTCTCCCAGGCCCTTCACGCATACCTCTCTTCCCAAGTGCAGGCTACCTCGCTGCAGGAGAGAACCGACCTCCTCGACGCCCTCATAGCCTACTTCCAGCTCCACCTGAGCGGATTCTCCCATTTCCACAGTCACGAAATCTTACATACAATATTAAAATAGCATGAAAAAACACATCGCAATCTTGGCCCTCGCCCTGGCGTGTCTCGTTTCCGCCTCGGCCCAGCAGGCCTACTGGGTGTTCCTCGCCGACAAGGCAGGCACCACCTTCGACCCCTACACCTATTTCGATGCCAAGGCCATCGAGCGCTACCAGCAATGCGGCGCCGACCTCTACGACATCAGCAACTACCCCGTCAGCGCCGCCTACGAGCAGGGTGTCAGCGCCCTCGCCACCGAGGAAATCGGCGCCAGCCGCTGGATGAACGCCCTCGGCATCATGGCCACGCCCGACCAAATCCAGGCCATCGAGGCCTTGCCCTACGTGCTCCGTGTGCAGCCCATCGAGGGCAGCGGCATGCAACTGGCCGATTATAACGACGCCGAACCCCTCGACGGTCTCTTCGACGTGGCCCATGTCGACGGCCCCCTCGAGGCCCAGCTGGTACGCATGGGAGGCATGGCCTTCCGCGACAAGGGCATCGACGGCAAGGGCGTGCGCGTCGCCGTGTTCGACGGCGGCTTCCCCCTGGTGAACACCCACGATGCCTTCCGCCACCTCCGCGACAACCGCCAGATCATCAAGACCTGGAACTTCCCCAAGAACAAGGAAGACGTCTACGGCTGGAACTCCCACGGCACGATGACCCTCAGCTGCATCGCCGGACGCATGAACGGCGTCGACCTGGGCCTGGCCACGGGCGCCGAGTTCCTCCTGGCCCGCACCGAGGTCAACAGCGAGCCCTTCAAAGAGGAAGTCTGGTGGCAGATGGCCGTGGAATGGGCCGACAAGAACGGCGCCAACATCATCTCCTCCTCCCTCGGCTACGGCAAGGAGCGCCACTACACCACCGACATGGACGGCACCTCCTACGTGGCCAAGGCCGGCAACCTCGCGGCCCGCAAGGGTATCCTGGTGTGCAACAGCGCCGGCAACGAGGCCGACGACAGCCAGTGGAAGACCATCATCACCCCCTCCGACGCCGACAGTGTGCTCTGCATCGGCGGCATCGAGAACAGCCTCACCGAGTACAACCACATCTCCTTCTCCTCCTACGGTCCCAGCGCCGACGGCCGCATGAAGCCCAACGTCAGCGCCTTCGGCTATGCCCGCACGGCCAATATTTCCAGCAACAGCGCCTACCATTACGTCCACGGCACCTCCTTCTCCTGCCCCCTGGTGGCCGGCTTCGCAGCCTGCGCCTGGCAGGCCTCGCCCGGCAAGACCGCCATGCAGATGTTCGACGCCATCCAGCGCTCCGCCGACCTCTACCCCTATGCCGACTACAGCTTCGGCTACGGCGTGCCCCAGGCCGAATACTTCACCGGCTCCAAGACGGCCGCCGCTCCCACCTTCCGCTTTGTTCAGGAGGACTGCATCACCAAGGTGAAACCCATCGCCATGGTGATGGACAAACCCGTGTTCTACAAGGAGCAGAGCGGCGACGGCCACATCTACCGCTACGGCAAGCTCAACCTCGACTTCGCCGACACCTCGGCCGCTATCCTCTTCGACACTCCCTCCGGCCGCACCCTTGTCGTCAGCCTCGACGGCTACACCGACAGCCTCATCGTCCGTCTCAATTGCACCGCCGCCCGCGGCTGCGACGTCAGCTTTGGCGACCTCGAAGGGCGCGCCCACAAAGCCTCCGAGGACTTCCGCAACCCCGACTTCGAGAACGTGCCCTCCAACTGGGGCAGCAACGCCAAGTGGCGCTACGACATCTACTTCGGCTTCGGCATGAACATCCGCACCGCCGACAACGAGCTGGAGAACGCACTCTGGTCGCCCGACTGGCGCTTCGGCGCCCGTCTGCTCCGCGCCTTCAGTAAGAGCTACTGCATCGGTATGGCCCTCGACTTCGGCTTCTCGAACTATCGCTATAACGACCTCGACGTCAACGCCCTGGAGGCCGACCTCGGCATCACACAGGCCAAGATTGACAACTTCGACGATATCGACGTCCGTCGCGTCCGCCTCACCGAAATCAGCCTCGAGCTCTTCCAGCGTGTCCGCCTGCTCCCCCTCGGCATCGCCGGCAAAGGCCTCCACTGGGACCTCGGCATCTACGGCTCCATCGGCGAGCCCGACTACAACCTCCACGGCGAGGACCCCAGTGTCCACGCCTCGTCCGTGGAATACAACTACAACTACGTCGACGCCCTCGACGGCTACAACCTCAATTTCGGCGCCGTTACGCGACTGAGCTACGACTGGATCGGCATCTACGCCCGCTATCGCCTCAACGGCATCGGCTCCGACCCCGAGGCCGGCAAGTTCCTCCTCCCGCGCCTCTCCGTCGGCCTCCTCCTCCAGCTCTGACCACCTCCAACCCTCCAACGCCCCTGCATCCCAGGGGCGTTTTTTTGTCTCCAACCCCCCGGCAAACAGCCCCTTAGGTCGACCCATGTCATATAGTATACATATAGTATACATATACTTCTCATATAGTATTCATATACTGTATATAAATACTATATGAGAAGTATATGTATACTATATGTATACTATATAAGAACAGTCGAATAAAGTACCTGTTTGACCCCTCTTCGCCCCCTGTTGTTGCGGTTTCCGTTGCTGCGTTTCTCCGTTTCCGTATCTGCTGTGGTTATTAGTGTTTTACGGTTGTTCGGGGCAAAGAAGGCATTTTTCTTTTGGTCATGTCGGGCAAAATTTGTATTTTTGCAATCGGACATGCGCCGGGCGTTTGTGCTTTGGTGCATTAGTAACATGTTAATATATAAAAAGATAGCAATATGACACTCGAAGAATTTCAGAACGAATTGCGTCTCGGTATCCCCGATCCGCTGCCCGAACCCCAACCCTATGACCCCACGGTGAACCATGCGCCCAAGCGCAAGGACATCCTGACCCCGGCCGAGAAGAAGCTGGCCATCCGCAACGCCCTGCGCTATTTCCCCGCCAAGCACCACAAGATGCTGGCCAAGGAGTTTGCCGAGGAGCTGCAGAAGTACGGCCGTATCTACATGTACCGCCTGCGCCCGACGTACAAGATGTACGCCCGCCCCATCGACGAGTACCCGGCCCGCTGCCGTCAGGCTGCCGCCATCATGCTCATGATCCAGAACAACCTGGACCCCGCCGTGGCGCAGCATCCACACGAACTCATCACCTACGGCGGCAACGGCGCTGTGTTCCAGAACTGGGCCCAGTATCACCTCGTGATGAAATACCTCTCCGAGATGACGGACGAGCAGACGCTGGTCATGTACAGCGGCCATCCGATGGGACTCTACCCCAGCCACAAGGACGCTCCGCGCGTGGTGGTTACCAACGGTATGATGATTCCCAACTACAGCAAGCCCGACGACTGGGAGCGCTACAACGCCCTCGGCGTGACGCAGTACGGCCAGATGACCGCCGGCTCCTACATGTACATCGGCCCGCAGGGCATCGTCCATGGCACCACCATCACGGTGCTCAACGCTGCCCGTAAGCTGGGTGGCGGCACCGCTGGCAAGCTCTTCATCACCGCCGGCCTCGGCGGCATGAGCGGCGCCCAGCCCAAGGCTGGCGACATCGCCGGTGTCGTTTCCATCACGGCCGAAATCAACCCCGCCGCCACGCAGAAGCGCTTCGAGCAGGGCTGGGTGGACGAGGTGCACGCCGACCTCGACGAGCTCTTCGCCGCCGTCAACAAGGCCCGTGCCGAGAAGATGGCCCGTTCGTTCGCCTACCAGGGCAACGTCGTCGACCTCTGGGAATACTGCGCCGAGAAGGGCATCCAGGTGGACCTCGGCAGCGACCAGACCTCGCTGCACAACCCCTGGGCCGGTGGCTACTACCCCGTGGGTGTTACCTTCGAGGACGCCAAGGTGATGATGGCTGAGAAGCCCGAACTCTTCAAGGAGAAGGTGCAGGAAAGCCTCCGTCGCCACGTGGCGGCCGTCAACAAGCTCACCGCCAAGGGTATGTATTTCTTCGACTATGGCAACGCCTTCCTGCTGGAGAGCAGCCGCGCCGGTGCCGACATCTGGAATGCCGACCACACCGCCTTCCGCTATCCCTCCTACGTGCAGGACATCATGGGCCCCATGTGCTTCGACTACGGCTTCGGCCCCTTCCGCTGGGTCTGCACCAGCGGCAAGCCCGAGGACCTGGACAAGAGCGACCATATCGCCATGCGTGTGCTCGACGAGATTGCCGCTACCGCTCCCGCCGAGATACAGCAGCAGATGCGCGACAATATCCAGTGGATCCGTGGCGCCAAGGAGAACCACCTCGTTGTCGGTTCGCAGGCCCGCATCCTCTATGCCGACTGCGAAGGCCGCACCAAGATTGCCGCCGCCTTCAACGAGGCCATCAAGAAGGGTGAGATCAGCGCTCCCATCGTCCTCGGCCGCGACCACCACGACGTCTCCGGCACCGACAGCCCCTTCCGCGAGACCAGCAACATCTACGACGGCTCCAACCGCTGCGCCGATATGGCCGTGCAGAATGTCATCGGCGACAGCTTCCGCGGCGCCACGTGGGTTTCGATCCACAACGGCGGCGGCGTTGGCTGGGGCGAGGTGATGAACGGCGGCTTCGGCATGGTCCTCGATGGCTCTGAGGCCTGCGACCGCCGCCTCCGCATGATGCTCCACTGGGACGTCAACAACGGCATCTCCCGCCGCTCCTGGGCCCGCAACGAAGGCGCCATGTTCGCCATCAAGCGCGCCATGGACATCTGCCCCGACCTCAAAGTCACCATGCCCAACCTCGTCGACGACGCAGTGCTGGAAGGCCTGTTCTAAAAAAGGAATACTATTTTTAAAACAAGAGGGACTGCCCGAGAGGGCGGTCTCTCTTTTATTTGTGTGCGGTGCTGTCGGCTGGCGGGGTGGGGGAGAGGCGGGGTTTGCGGCGGGGGGTGGCGGGGATGGGGTCGGTGTACCAGAGGTGGCGGTAGGATTTCTTCTTTTCCACTTCGGCTTGGTACTGGAGGCCGGGCTGGCTGCCGCGGGAGAGGTCGGCGCAGGCGGGGCCGGAGTCGGTCATCTCGCCACCGAAGTTCCAGAGGCGGTAGTCGTCGGCGTCGGAGATAAGCAGGTGGAGTTCCTCCAGCCTGTGCGCCGGCAACGGCGGCACCCAACGGCGGGCGGTGACGGATACGGCACGCAGGTTGATGAGCTGCAGGGTGTCTACGTAGATGCTCAGGTTGGCGTTCTCGCGCAGTTCGAAGTCGTTCTGGAAGAGGGTTGCGCGGCCCACGCCCACGCGGAGCGTGTAGACGCCCGTGGGCAGGCTGTCGATGAGGAAGAAACCCTCGCCGTCGCACACGCGGACGGCCCTTGCGATGCTGTCCTGCACCAGTTGCACCAGGCAGTAGGGTTCGGGCTTCTGGGTGTGCTGGTTGTACACCGTCCCGGTGACGGCGATGGTGTCTGTCTGGGCGTGGCCGACGCTCATGGCGGCCAACAGCAGGAGGATTGTCAAGGCACGTTTCATGGTTTTTGATGTTTTAGAAGTTTCTTTTCCAGCAGCTGCACTACGTGCGAATCGATGGGGATGGTGTTATAGTTGCCCCAGAAAGTGGGACTGAAGTCGCTATGTCCGAAGGCCCTGTCGAGGGCCACGGGGCGGCTGCCGAGGGTATCGCCCTCGGTGGCGGTGGGTTCGGAGGCGAAGGCGGTGAGGGTCCAGTCCACGCTGTGGCGCCACACCTGCTCCTCGCCGTCGTGACCGCGTCCTTTCGAAGTGAGGCGGAGGGTGTTGGAGGTATAGTACCGCGTGAGGGTCAACTTGCCCTCGCGTTCGTCGTAGATCCAGGTTGTGGAGTCGGCCTCCACGGCCATGTGGGTGAAAAATACCTTCACCCAAGCTTCCTCGGGCGCCAACTTCTTGACAGGCTTGGTGATCCATGATGTGATGCGCACCAACGCCAGACCGCGTTTGCGGATGACGTACTCGTAGTTCGTCTCGCGCGAAAGGCGGCTGGTGCCCACCGAACGGACCAGGTAGTAGCCCTCGCCGCCGTCGTCGAACTCCATCAGCGGCAGGAACTGCTGGCGCATGAGCATGCCCCGCGAGAGGCCGTAGCTGGCATTGGGCGCCGCCACGGGGTCGTAGAACAGCTCCTCGTCGGCATACTGCATCATCTCGTCGATGCCATCCTCCTTGCCCACCTTCTCCTTGAGCAGGCTGCGGTCGTTCACCAGCAGGCGGTGGCGCAGGATGGTCTTGTAGTTGGTCTCCATCTCGCGCGTGGAGGACTTGAAGTTGAAACTGCGCTTCTCGACATATTGGTTGTATGGCGAACGTTCCACCTCCATGACGGCCTCGTCGAAGAGGTATATCTCGTCGTCCACGGCGCGCCAGTCGCGATAGAAGAATGTGGAGTAGGCCTTCTGCTGCTGGAAGTTGTTTTCGAGGCTCCGCAGCACGTCCAGCATCAGGTCCAGACCGTGGCGGTAGCGCGACACATTCACCTCCCGCAGCTCGATGGTCTGGCTTTTGAGGCGGATGCGGCCGCGACGGCTGAGGTCGTTCACGCTGAGGCGCAGGGGTTCGTAGCCCACCGACCGCACCAGCACGCTGTCGCCCCTATGCTCCATCGGCACCTTCAACTCATAGTCGCCCTGGTCGTTGCAGCAAACGCCGATGGTGCTGCCCGTCAGCTGCAGCGTGGCGTAGGGCACCCCCTCGCGGCCATCCACCACGCGCCCCTTCAGCACCAGCACCTCCTGCGCCGATACCGCGCCGGCCATCGCCAGCAGCAACAACAGTATGAATCCCCGTCGAACCATAGTCCTTTTAAATACAAATACACATTTTCTGCCCGGAATCTGACACCCTCGCAAAATATTTTTTTTCCGACTGCAAAGATACGAAAAAAACTCGAATGGCCAAATGAATATTTTTTTTGTACCTTTGCACAAGGAACCCTATGGGATAATAATGCTGTAAAAACCTTGTTATGAAGAAAATACTGCTCAACGAGAAACTTCTTCTGGCCATCGTCGTGCTGAATGTGCTGGTGATTTTCGTCCAGGAGTGCGGTGTGGACCACCTGGCCCTGAGCCTGATTGACATCGTATGCACCCTGATTTTCGTGGCGGAGATGGTGGTGAAGCATCGCGAATACGGCCTGAGGGGCTACTGGAAGGACGGCTGGAACGTGCTCGACGGCGTGGTGACGCTGCTCTCGCTGCCGGCGCTGCTGGTCTACTTTGTGCCCGACAGCTACAGCCTCAACGCCATCATCATCTTCCGTGCCCTGAGGGTCTTCAAGCTCTTCCGCACGGCGCGGCGCTTCCCCAACCTGAAGGAGATTTGGGCCGGCTTCAAGCTCGCCCTGCGCCAATCGGCGGGCTTCCTGCTGGGCTATTTCATTGTCATCGTGGTTATTGCCATGTTCAACAGCGCCCTCTTCGGCAAGGCGGCGCCGCAGTATTTCGGCACCCCGCTGGATGCCATCTACGCTGTCTTCCAGCTCTTTACCGTCGAAGGCTGGTACGAGATTCCCAATGCCGTGGTGGGTGACATGGCCCCGGTGTGGGTGCATATCGTGAGGCTCTACTTCTGCCTGCTGCTCATCGGCGGCGGCATCATCGGCATGTCACTCATCAACTCCATCTTCGTCGACGCCCTGGCGGCCGACAACAACGACGACGTCAAGGCCAAGCTCGACGTCCTCGAGGAGAAGCTCGACCGCTTGCTGGAGGAGCAGAAAAAACAGTGATATTGCGTTGCGCACACAATAAAAGCCCGTGTGCGCCGTTATGAAATAAAAAACATTTAAAAATATGGGAAAGAACGTTCCGTTTAAGAAAAACATGATTCAGGGCGGCAGCATCGTGCTGGCGGCCTTGGTGTTGGGTATCTTCATGGTGTGCACCGTGAAGACATTGAAATCCTATGACGACACCGTCAAGGTGCGCGGCCTCTGCGAGAAGGAGGTGCCGGCCGACCGTGTGGTGTGGCGCATCAGCTACAGCGAGAAAGCCAACGACCTCGGCGACCTCCGCAACACCATCCGCAAGAACAACGACGCGATTGTCAAAATCCTCCGCGACGCCGGCTTCACCGAAGACGAAATCAAGGTGGGCAACGCCAGCTACGACGACCGCTACAACTGGAGCAACAACGTGTCGCAGATCACATTCCGCTACCAGGTCAATCAGACCGTCACCGTCTTCACTAAGAACCTCGATCTCGTGCGCAAGATGCAGCAAACCCTCGAGACCGACCTCGTCAACCAGAACATCCTGGCCAGCAGCTATGCCGACTACCAGTACCTCGGCCTCAACGACATCAAGCCCGAAATGATTCGCGAGAGCCTGGAGAACGCCCGCGTGGCCGCCGACGAGTTCGCCAACAACAGCCACAGCAAGATTGGCAAAATGCGCACCGCCTCGCAGGGCTACTTCGAAGTGGAAGACCTCGACGAGAACACCCCGCAGGTAAAGAAGGTCCGCGTGGTGACAACGGTGGAGTACTACTTGAAATAAAAAATATAGACAGGGGTGCTTGACAACCCCCTTTAACAAAACAAGAAACATGACAGAGAAAGACTTGGAGCGCCGGCATCCTGCCGGCATTAAGGATTCTGTAATCATCTACTCCGGTGGCCTCGAC
This sequence comes from Bacteroidales bacterium, assembly GCA_017483575.1. Lineage (GTDB taxonomy): Bacteria > Bacteroidota > Bacteroidia > Bacteroidales > P3 > Colimorpha. The sequence goes on along the minus strand of JAFUWF010000021.1, from coordinate 49,543 downwards.
AGCACCACCTTGCTCTACGAGGAGCGGGAACGGATAGCGTTGGCGGTCACCTTCGATTACGGCAGCAACCACGGCGCGCGCGAGCAGGCGTGCGCCGAATGGCACTGCCAGCAGTTGGGCATCGAGCATCTGGTCATCGACCTGGCCTTCATGGGGCGCTATTTCCAGTCGTCGCTGCTCAGCGGCGCCGAGGACATTCCCGAGGGCAGCTACGACGAGGCGAACATGAAGAGCACGGTGGTACCGTTCCGCAACGGCATCATGCTCAGCGTGGCCTGCGGGCTGGCCGAGAGCCGTGGCCTGACGCGGGTGCTGATGGCCAACCACGGCGGCGACCACGCCATCTATCCCGACTGCCGTCCGGAGTTCGTCTCCGCCATGGATGCCGCCATGCGTGCCGGCACCTACGAGGGCGTCGCCATTGCCGCACCCTACACGGACCTCACCAAGGCCGACCTGGTGCGCCGCGGCGCGCGGCTGGGCATCGACTACGGCCACACCTATTCGTGCTACCGCGGTGGCGAGCGCCACTGCGGCCGCTGCGGCACCTGCACAGAGCGCCGCGAGGCCTTCCGCGAGGCCGGCGTCGACGACCCCACGGTGTATGAAAACTAAAGAATTTGGACTATGTACTATGTAAGGAAACAAATAGAAGTGTCGGGGGCTCACAGGCTGGAGCTCGACTACCCCAGCAAGTGCACCCAGCTGCATGGGCACAACTGGATGATAACGATTTATTGTAAGGCCAAGGAACTGGACCATAACGGCATGGTGGTGGATTTCTCCAAAATCAAGAGCCACATCGTCGACAAGCTGGACCACCACGTGGTCAACGACGTCATCGGCTGCAACCCCACGGCGGAGAACATCGCTCGCTGGTGCCAGCAGCAGGTGCCCAACTGCTACCGCGTCGAGGTGCAGGAAAGTTCCGGCAATTTAGCCATTTATGAAGTTGACGAATTATGAAGGTAAACGAGATATTCTACTCCCTGCAGGGCGAGGGCTACCACGTGGGCACCGCGGCGACCTTTGTGCGTCTCAGCGGCTGCAACCTGCATTGCCCCTTCTGCGACACGCAGCATGAGTCGGGCACCGAGATGAGCGATGAGGAGATTGTCGACGCTGTGCGGCAGAACCCCGCGCGATTGGTGGTCATCACCGGTGGTGAGCCGTCGCTTCAGCTCACCAAGAGCCTTGTCAATGCCCTCCACGATGCCGACAAGATGGTGGCCGTGGAGACCAATGGCACCCACCGCCTGCCCGGCAATGTGGACTGGATCACCCTCTCGCCCAAGGACCACTACCTCGGCGGCGAGGCCAAGGTGGTGCTCAACATCGTCGACGAGCTGAAAGTGATATTCGACGGAGTGCAAGCTCCCGACATGTACAACGGCATCATGTGCACCCACGGCCGCTTCCTGCAGCCTTGCGACACCGGCGACCCCGAGCGCAATGCCGCCATCCGCGAGGCCGCCATTGAGTACATCAAGAAAGACCCCCGCTGGAAGCTCTCGCTCCAGATACACAAAATGCTAAACATACGCTGATTATGAACCGCGAACAAGACCATTTGCAGCAGCTTGGCCACAAGGCCGAGATACCGACCGACTATAATCCCGCCGTGCTCGAAGCTTTCGAGAACCGCCATCAGGAGCGCGACTACTGGGTGCAGTTCAACTGCCCGGAGTTCACCACGCTCTGCCCCATCACCGGGCAGCCCGACTTCGCCGAGCTGAAGATTATGTACATCCCCGACAAGATGATGGTGGAGAGCAAGAGCCTGAAGCTGTACCTCTTCTCCTTCCGCAACCACGGCGACTTCCACGAGGACTGCGTCAATATCATCATGAATGACCTCATCCGCCTAATGGACCCGCGCTACATCGAGGTCATAGGCCTCTTTGTGCCCCGCGGAGGCATCAGCATCCACCCCTACGCCAACTATGGCCGCCCCGGCACGCGCTACGAGGAACTGGCCGAACACCGCCTGCGCAACTACCTGATTTGAGATGAAACAGATACTCCTCATCAACGACGTCGTTGGCCACAGCCACGTGGGCATGGTGGCCATGCTGCCTATCCTTACCTATCAGGGCCACTCCGTCTTCAACCTGCCCACGGCCCTCGTCTCCAACACCCTCGACTACGGCCACTTCAACGTCATGGAAACCACCGACTATATGCGCGGTACGCTGCCCGTGTGGCAACGGCTGGGCTTCCGCTTCGATGCCGTGTGCACCGGCTTGATGTTCAGCGAGGAGCAGGCGCGTCTGGTGTCGGATTACTGCAAATGTCTGCGCGCAGACGGGACCACCGTCTTTGTGGACCCCATCATGGGCGACGGCGGCCGCCTCTACAACGGCATGGGGCAGCGCCAGGTGGAGCTCATGCGCGAGATGGTCTCCGTGGCCGACCTCACCTTCCCCAACTACACCGAGGCTTGCTACCTCACCGGCATCCCCTTCCAGGCTGACGGCATGACGCGCGACGAGGCCCGCCGCATGCTCGACGGCATCGTTGCCCTCGGCGCCCGCTCGGTGGTGATTACCAGCGCCAAGGTGGAGGGACGCAACTGTGTGGTGGGGGTAAGCAATGACGATTATTTCCGCCTCGATTACGAGGAGATTCCCCTGGCTTTCCACGGCACGGGCGACATCTTCTCCGCCGTGCTCATCGGCCGCCTGATGAACGGCGATGCGCTGAAAGAAAGCACCCAGGCCGCGATGACGGTGGTGAGTCGCCTCATCGACCGCAACCGCGACCAGGAAGACCTCTGTCTGGGCATCCCCATCGAGAAATGCCTTGATTTGTTATAGCGACACCTGCAGTCGCAACGCGCTGCGCATGCCCCAGGTGTCCTTGTCGTTGATGAAGTTGATGACAGAGGCGTAGCGGAAGCTGCCGAAATCCAGGTCTAGACATATTGCCACATGGTCTGTGACCCGGTAGATGGACGTCATGCCGGCCCAGAAGTTGTCGGCCTCGGTGCCCGAGAGGTCGAAGCCTACGCGGAAGGCCGCATCGACGTTGATGAGTTGGCGTTTGTCGTAGGGTATGATATACCACTGCACGAAGGCGCCGTAGATGAGTTCACTCCCGTCCTCTATATAGACCGAACGGATGACGGGACCGCTGCCGGAAGCCGTGGTGGAGCCTGTTGTAGCGGTGCTGGCATGGTAGCCGCCGTAGAGGCCGAGCTCCCAGCGGCGTCCGAGGCGGTAGGCCGCGGTGAGGTGTACGGCACGCTCCGGGTGGTCCTTCAACCGTAGGCCGTTGGTGAGACCGAAAGCATTGCCTTGGGTGGCGTAGTCGGCCGAGAGGCTGATGCGGCCCCAGTCGAAGCTTTGGGCATGAAGGGAGTTGAAAATTGAAAATTGAAAATTGAGAATTATGATGCTTGCGCAGGCTAAAAGTATCTTTTTCATATCGTGGGTCCTCCGTTGGTTTAATAATTAATGCTGAATCCGATCATCATGGGGTAAATCTTCTCGTCGAGGTAGGGCTGGTCGTCCTTCTTGGCGGAGCGGAAGAGGGGCGTCAGGGCGCTCTGGACGAAGAGGCTGGCGTGGCCCCAGCCCACTTCCAGGCGCAGGTCGAGACGGAAGCGGTTGTAGAGGGCTCCGATGGTGTCGTGGATGTAGTCGATGCGGCCTCGGTCGGCCTCTTCGCCTTCGGTCCAGGTGCACTGGCTGACGATGCTCGACTCGTCGGAACTGTGGAGGCTGATGCCCGGGCGCAGCTCGGCGCTGAGGCGCAGTCCCTTGTAGTCCATGCGGCGGTGCCACTCCACACGGATGGGCAATTGGAGGTAGGCGGCCTGCAGGAAGCTGCTCCACACGCGTGTCTGGCTGGCACGGGCGGGATTGGAGGTGTAGTAGGCGGGCTCGTCGACGGGCCCCAGGTGGGTGCTCCCTGTGGTGGCATCGAAGGTGGTGCCCATCAGGCGGTTGGAGATGGTGAAGTTCTCATAGTGTGTGGCCAATCCGGCGCCGATGTCCCAATGGCGTGTGCGGAAGAAGTTGTAGCCGAGGCGGATGTCGAAGCCGCCGTAGGCGGTGACGCTCATGTCGTAGTCGCGCATTGTCCCGGTCAGGCCCCCGAAGGGGTTGCCCGACCATCCGCTCATGAAGAATGACCATCCGCCGAATAGCTCATGCAGCTGTTCGTCGAGGGTGAAGCGGTAGGCCCCGTCGGGGTCCACGCCCACCTGCTCGATGCGCCCTTCCGAGGTGTGGAAGTGCTCCACTTCGGGCGAGGCAATGTCGGTGTAGCGCACAATGCCGTAGTCGCCGGCATCGATGTTGACCTTGTCGGTCACGACGGGCATCTCCACCGCCACCATGCCGTGCTCGCCGGCCTTCATCATCAGCTTCTGTAGGCGGATGGTGTCGCTGATGTCCGACAGGAGGGAGACGCGGCTGTAGCCGAAGGCGTTCAGCGCCAGGGCAGGGGAGGAGGTGTGCACCTCGATGCCGTCGCGGATGGGGTAGTCGGCTTCCACCACCACCTGGTAGCGGTCGGTCTTGATTTGTCCCTTGGTGGTGAGGCTGTCCGATTCCAGCACGGCGCCGACGAGGTCCATGGTGTTGACGGCGATGTAGTTCAGTGTGTCGCAGACCACCTTCACGTCGTGGTTGCCGTAGACGATGACGGTCGTAGGGGTCTCCATCAGATCCTGCGTCAGCCTCACGGGCAGACGGTCCTGCGCCATGGCTGGTACGGCGACCGCCATGAGCATTGGCAAAAAAAACTTCTTCATATATCTCATAATTATTTTTTTTAATTGTTAGTTTTCAGCCAGGAACACATCGCGCCAGACGTTCACCGCCAGGTGGGCGTCGTTGATGACGCGGCCGTAGGTGACCTTGATTTCGGGTTTAGGCATGGTTTCTTCGGGAACGACAGTGTCTGCAGTGGGGGTAGGCTTATCTTCCTCGACGATGACGACAGGCTCCTCAGTCTGGGCCACCAGCTGGGGCTCCTCTTTGATAGACTGAATAGAGAGACTGGGTTTGATAGAGGGACTATATTTAATAGAAGGGGTAGACTGGATAGATTCAGCGTCTATTGTCTCTATCGCTTCTACGGTATCTATCCTTTCTATCGCCTTGATCCGCTCTCCCCCTCTGTTCTGCGCCACCAGCGGCTGTTCGTCGGCCGGTTTGCGGTTCAGCACCATCAGCGTGCTCCCCACTACCGCCAGCAGCGCCACCGCCGCGGCCACACGCCACCAGGCAAAGGGCGCAGTCTCTTTCTTCAGCAGGCGCTCCTTGCCGGGCATCGTGGCCACTACGGGCGTCACATTCACGGCGGCCACCTCCTCCAGCTCCTCCCTCAAGTGGGGGTGAACCTCGAGGAAAGCCTCCACGGCCTCGCGCTCCTCGCGCGTCAGCGCGCCGTCGGCGTAGCGCATCAGCCATCCTTCATAGTTTTCCATCGTTATCATCTGTATTCCTCCAATAGTTTCTTTAATGTTTTGCGTGCGCGGAACAGGTAGACGCCCACCTGCTGCTCGCTTAGTCCCGAGAGTTCGGCCATCTCGGCATATTCATAACCCTCCAGGTCGCGCAGCAGCACCAGCATGCGCTGCTGCTCCGGCAGGGTGGCCAGGGCTTTGGCCAAGGCGTCCTTCAGTTCGAAGTCCTCGTGCTGGCGGTATTCGACGTCCTGCGCCATTTGCGCCTGCCTTACCACGGTGTCGTGACGGTGAAGGTCCACCAGCCGCCGGTAGAGGGCGCGGATGAGCCATCCCTTGGCTCCCTCGGCCTTCACCTCGTCGCGACGCTCCCAGAGGTCGGCGAAGACGTCCTGCACGGCATCCTCGGCGGCGGCGCTGAGGTTGGCATAACGCAGCGCGAAGCGGTAGAGGTCGTCGCCCAGGTGGCGTACACAGTGGTTATATTCTTTGGCGTCCATTCTGCACAATATACGTCCAACCATATCCATTTATTACACCCTGACGAAAAATTTTTTTTTTACCCCCTTTCATACAACCAGCCCGTTCTTTCGTACATCAAGCCGACGGGAGAGGTCCCGGCTCGTTTTTTTTTCTTATCTTTGCATCCGAAAAACGAATAATGACATGAAACGATTATGCTACATGATGCTGATGGCCATGGTTTTGGCGATATGCAATGCCTGCGGCAGCGGCGATCCCGTCCGCGCCATCTACCATTGGAAAACCACCTACAATCCCACGCAGTACGAGCTGCAGTGGCTCCGCGACCACCGCGTGCAGCGGCTCTACCTGCGGCTGTTCGACGTCGACGTCTACGACTGCGAGGAACGTGCTGCCCCCATCGCCACCACCCGTTTCCTCCAGCCCTTGCCGGACAGCATCGAGGTTGTTCCCGTGGTCTACATCACCAACGAGGCCATGGACCGCATGCAGGTCTACGACGTGGCAGAACGCATTGCAGAGCGTGTAAAGAAGATGGCCGAGTGCAACGGCATCGACCTGCACGAGGTGCAGGTGGACTGCGACTGGACCGAACGCACCAAGAACGACTACTACTGGTTCTGCCGCCACTTGCAGGAAGAACTCCACAAGGACGGCATCCGCCTCAGTTCCACCGTGCGCCTGCACCAGGTGGACACCACGCTGGCCTCGCTGCCCGTTGACGGCCGTGTGCTGATGGTCTACAACACCGGCAATCTGCGCTCGCCGCAGACCGAAAACTCCATCCTCGACTACGCCGACGTCAAGCCCTACCTGCGCCGCATCGATGCCGACATGCTCGACGGCATGGACTACGCCTGGCCCGTCTTTGGCTGGGGCGTGGCTTTCGACGAGCAAGGAGCCTTCCAGTGCATTGTGCGCCCCGCAGCCCTGGCCGCCGACACCTCCACCCGTCTGCGCGAGGAGTGGGGCCGCCCGGAGGAGGTCCGGCGCGTGCAGCGCAAGCTCCCCGCCCACGGCAGCCACACCACCATCCTCTATCATCTCGATTCCCTTAACCTTTCCAAATACACCTACGATGAAATTGAAGAAATATACTCCCGCTAAACGCCAGTTTTGTCCTGCGCTTCGCGGCTCTTTGTTTGGTGGCAGAGGGCTTGCCCTCTGCGTCCTCGGCGTGCTGCTCCTGCTCTCCGCCCGCGCCCTGGCCTGCGGCCCCGACCCCATCGTGGTGCCCGACGACTGCGACCTCTACCGCATCCTGCCCTACTATGCTGAGCTGCAGGAACCCGACTACGGCCGCCGCGAGGCCAACTGCCTCGCCTGGCAGCGCACCCTGGGCGGCCGCATCCCCGAAGCCTCCATCCGTCAGGCCATCTACGACTTCACCCTCCGCGACTGGCTCCTCGTGCAGCAGGGCGACGCCCGCGGCAACGCCTTCTGCCAGCACCTGCTGGACACCCGCGACACCGACGCCGTGCGCCTGCTCGTATGGAGCAAATACTATGAAGACTGGAGCGAGCAGATGCGCTCGCCGTGGTACTACAGTTGTGGCATGGACCAGGCCGACGGCATCGACGTCGACACCATCGCCGCCGTGGCCGCCGCCTACCGTGGCCGCTACGAGGACCGCTACGTGCTGCTAGCCATGAAGTGCCTCTACCGCTCCGACCGCAACGAGGAGTGCGACGCCCTCTGGCAGAAGCGCAAGGGCGCCCTGCGCGGCAGTCACCTCAGCGACCAGGCCGAGGGCTACCGCGCCGCCTGCCTCAACCGCATGGGCCACAAACGCGAGGCCATCGACATCTACTCGCGCATCGGCGACGCCGCGTCGCTCTTTCTCCTGGTGCCCGACCGCGTCGAGGTCTTCGAGCGCGTGCTCCGCAACCGCCCCAACTCGCCCTTCTTCCCCGTGGCGCTGCAGAGGGTGCTCTTTGTGGCCGAGAACTATGTCACCGGCAACGAGATGACCCTCTACGACCTCGACTCCGTGCAGCTGCGCCGCCTGGCCGAGATAGCCCGCCTGGCGGGCAACGACTCCCGCGTCCGGGACCACGCCCTCTGGCGCTACACCGCCGCCTGCCTCCACGACCACCTCGGCGAGCCCCGCAAGGCCTTGTCGCTGGTGGCGAACCTCAGCTCCAAGGACGACTTCCTCAACACCTCCATCCGCGTCCTGCGGATGCGCCTGCACGCCCGGCTCGACCCCATCAACGACGCCTACGAACAGCGCCTGCTGGCCGAGCTGCGTTGGCTCGACGGCCGCATGCAGCAGGAGTGGGCCGCCGCCGACAGCGCCACGCGCTTCCGCCTGAGCCACATCGACGGCTTCGGCTACAACTACAGCGTCTACCGCACCGTCTATGCCAACGACGCCCTGCGCCGCATCGTCCTCGCCAAGGACGGCCTCTACGACCGCTTCCGCCGTGCCGGTCGCACCACCCGCGCTCTCCAGCTGGCCAACATGGCCGACAACCGCTTCCTGCAAATCTCTCAGAACCCCATCGTGGCCCTCTGCCGCGCCGGCGAGAGCGAGCAGGAACTCTACTGCTCCGACATCGAAGACGCCCCATCCTACAACGCATACTACAGCTGGTTCCCCGTCTACCTCACCGACACCACGGGCTTCACCAACCCCTTCTCCCGCATGGTACACTACAATCCCCTGCGCGACTTCGAGGGCGAGGACACCCGCCGCGGCAGCTACTTCAACGCCCACGACTTCAGCAACATCCTCTTCATTCGCGCCGACCGCCTCGGGGCCGATGCCCTGGCCGAATACTACCGCCGCGTGGAAAAGCCCACCGACGCCACTGACCGCTGGCTCAACGAGCGCGGCTACACCGACGCCGACTACTGGCGCGACATCATCGGCACCCACTGCCTGCGCGAGATGCGCTTCGCCGAAGCCTACGACTGGCTGCGGCAGGTGGGCGACGGCTATGCCGACCGCCTCAACACCACGCCCTGGATGCAGTACGACCCGCTGGAATACGACGCTGTGGCCATCACCCCCGCCGACCGCCATGGCTACAAGCTGCGCTTCGCTATGGTGATGGGCCACCAGGAGACCTACATGCAAGAGAAGCCCGACCCCAACGACCGCGCCGACGCCATGCTGCAGCTCTCCATCGGCCTGCGCAACGCCTTCAGCAATCGGGCGTGGCCCCTGGTGGCCTACGGCTACAGCGGTTTCTACACCTACGGGGATGACTACGACGCCCCCCTGTGGGAGGACGAATGGCTGGGCTGGTACTGCCCCTACATGATAGCCGACGACGCGGCGGTGCCCTATGCTGAGGCCGCCGAGAAGCGCGCCGCCAACCTCCGCCACCAGGCCTTCGCCACCTACACAGACCCCGACCGCAAAGCCCAGGCCCTCCGTCGCGTCCGCGAGTTCACCTACCTCATGCACCACTACGCCAACACCCCCACCGGACAGGACATCGCCCGCCACTGCGACCAGTGGAAAGACTACCGACGGAGGTAGCATCGTTTGCCACGGAAGAGGTTAGTAGGAAAATGTTAAAACGGTGGTATGAGGATGGGAAGAGGATGATAGGTGAAGTGTTTGAAAATGAGCATGTTGGAAATGTTAAAAAATTTATGGTTTCCGGGGGTGTTTCCGCTTGCCGGGTAATAAAAAAAGAGAGATTGCGTTATAGAAGGAAATGGTTCAGAACGAACATATTGTCATTACTACCAGTGTCGACCTGCTGCGCGTGGCGGCGGACGAGCTGGTCTATGCCGAGGCCGACGGCAACTACACCACCCTGGTGCTCGCCGACGGCGACCGGAGGGTGGTGACGTTGCAGCTGGGCCAGTTGGAAAAACTCATCGCGCAGCAGATGCCCGGAGCGGCGGCGGGATTTGTCCGTATCGGCAAGAGCTTGATAGTGAGCTTGAACAACGTTCGGTATATCCATCCGGGAAAGGGGATGCTGGAGCTGCGCAACCCCGCCGGGGCCAAATACGAACTCACGGCCTCGCGCGAGGCGTTGAGGGCGCTGAAGGAGATGATGGAGAGGGGAAAATGAAAAAAAGGAGAAACGAAAAATGAAAGAAATTGACGACAACGAGATACGGGTTATTGGTTCGGCCGACGGCGGAAGACGTAGTGGCTGGCCGTGGTACGGATGGGTGGCCGTCGGCGTGGTGCTGGTGGTGCTGGTGGCGGTGGCTGCGACGGTGTTGCTGCTGCAGACACCCGGCAATGGAGAGGCTCCGGAGCCCCTTGCCGAGACCCACTCGGCCTCTCAGCCCCTCAGCCCCTCAGTCACTCGGCCCCTTACCCTCTTCGATACGGTTGTCGACGATGTGCCGCTGACGGTATACAGTCTGGACTGCATGCTGCCCGATTGCCCGCGGGCGGGACTCCAGGTGGGCATGCCGGATGTGGAGGACACTTCGTTGCTGCTGGCCGTGATGGCCGCCGATGTGCGTGCCGACAACGGTGGCATTGTGGGCGACTTTGTGGTGGATGGCAGGCGGGAGGCCCGTGGCGAGAAGAAGGAGGGCTATTGCGCCATCTTCGACGGGGTGCCCGTGATAGGACGTGGAGGCGAGGCCGAGCTGAAGAGAACGATGGACGAGGGAGGCTGTTTCTTCCGTCAGTATGTGCTGGTCAGCGATGGCGAGGCCGTGCCGCCCAAACCCAAGGGCAAGAACCATCGCCGCGCGTTGTGCGTCATCGGGCACTGGATGTTTGTGGTGGCTTCGGCCGACCGCGAGTCGTACCATGATTTTGCCACTGCGCTGGCCGACTTCGGCGTGGAGGATGCCATTGCGCTGGTGGGTTCGGAGTCGCTGCTGATTTACCGCGCCGATGGCGGCTTGCTGCACTCGATAGGCACTGCCATGGAGGGCGAGAATGTCAATTTCCTTGTCTGGCGCCGTTAGGCTTGGCGTATCTTGCCGTCGCTGCCGCGGCGGTAAACGGTGAAATGCTTTTTGACCTTCTCCAGGAAGGGGCTGAGGGCGTGGCTGCTGCGGCCGTAGTACTCGTCGTAGAGGATGCAGAGCCTTTTGCGCGACCGCGAGAGGGCCACGAAGAGGCGGCGGGCGTCCTCCTGGATCTGCTTCTCGGTCCAGCTGCGGTTGCCGGGGTAGGAGCCGTCGATGGCGCGGTAGACAATGACGGTGTCGAATTCCAAGCCCTTGGCTTTATGGACGGTGGAGATGATGTAGCGCTCCTCGAGGGAGGTGCCGCAGAGGTCGGCCTCCTTGAGGGTGTTGAGGTCGGTGACGTAGCGTTCCAGCTGCTGGCGCAGGGTAGGGTAGAGGTCGGTGCGGATGAGGTCGGTGTTGAGAAAGTGCAGCAGGTGGCGCCATTTGTCGATGGGGTCGATGAGGCCGGCGGAGAGCATGCGCGTGTAGGCGAACTGGAGTTCCTCGGTGAGGGGCAGCGTCTCGTGCTCGCAGCGCAGGCCGTGGAGGTAGATGTCGGCGTATTTGGCGTGGAAACGGTCCACCTGCTTCTGGTGGTCGGCGATGAAGAGGCGTTGGTCGGCCACCATCTGTGTGGCGTTGAGGTGGCAGAAGTTGAGCAGCGAGAGGGTGGCCATGATGTCGTCGTCGGCCTGGTGGCTGTTCTGCCCCTCGAGGTGGAGCACCTCGAGGAGGTGGCCCAGCTTGTACTGCCGCAGGCGCGGCCGCACAAGACGGATGTATTTCAGTGTGTCGAAATAGCGGGGGCAGAGAGTGGTCAGGTCCCACTGACCACTCTCCCTCAGGAGGTTGTGCTTGAGGATTTGGTAGTCGTAGTTGACGTTGTGGCCCACGAGCACGTGGCCTTGGCAGTAGTCCATGAAGAGCTGCAGGCCCTCGGCACGGGGGTAGCGACGGCTGTTGCGGTAGACCTCGAGCATGGGGTTGGGGTGGCCGCCGACGGTCTCGGGCAGCTCCTTGTCGGTCTCGAGGATGATGTTGAAGGCTTTGCCGACGACCTTGCCTTTTCTGACCTTGACGGCGGCAATCTGGATGATGTCGTCGCTGTAGGGGTCGAGGCCGGTGGTCTCGGTGTCGAAGATGACGAGCTCCTCGTCGTTGTAGGCGCGGATGAATTCCTGCAGATAGCTGCTGCCGGGATGGAGGAGGAAGTCGGTGGGTAGCAGGGCCACGCGCCGCATGTCGCGCATGAAGTTGCGGGCGGCGGTGTAGGTGGGCACGACATGCAGACCCCACAGCAGGCGGGCCCAGGCGATGAAGACCATCTCGTCGGCAAGGACGCTGAGGTGGGAGAGGATGAGGCGCATGGCTGGCAGGGAGAAGAGGTCGGTGCCGCTGATTTTGAAGTGGCTGATGCCCATGCCGCTCATCACGTCGCCGATGTCGTCGGCCTCGCGGTTGGTACTGACGAGGATGGCCACGCGGCTTGGAGTGCCGGCATCTTGCCGGCTGTCGTCCATCTCGCCGTAGCGTTTGGCGAAGCGGGCGGCGTAGTAGCTCTCCATCTGGGCGTCGCCGACGTTGAGCAGGCAGAGGTCCTCGGGGGCGTGGGAGGGGTTGAGGTCGGTGGTGGGGAGCATGTTGCGGCCGATGCCGAGGTTGGCGACGGCGAAGTCGTTCTGCAGGTCGAGGAGGTAGCGCGGCGAGCGGTAGTTGGTGTGGAGGTGGTGGATGTTCTTGCCGCAGCGGCGCTTCAGGGCTTCGAGGGTTTCGAGCTTGGCGCCGATGAAGGAGAAGATGGCCTGCTGCTCGTCGCCGAGGTAGACGATGGTGGCGTCGGGCGCCGCGAAGAGGTCCACCAGGGCGAACTGCAACGCGTTGAGGTCCTGCACCTCGTCGACCTCGATCCAGCGGTACGGCTTCACCCTGTCCGTTTGGGGTGAGGATAAATATTGATACGCCAATATCAGCAGGTCGTCGTAGTCCAGCAGGTCGTTGTCGGCCTTGTAGCGCTCGTAGGCCTTGGCCAGCAGCATCATGTTGGCCGCTGGCAGCTCGGTGAGGATGCTGTAGCGTTGCATGAGGGTCTCGATGTCGACGTATATCTGTGCGATATGGTCCTCGTCGAAGGGCATGCCGAGCACGTCGCAGAGCTTGGCGACGCCGCCGGCATGGAAGAGCTCGTTGTGCAGCACTAGGTCGCCGCGCATGCCGAGGACCATCTGCTGCAGGCCGTGCTGGAAGCGCATGAGCTCGGTGGTGCGGCTGGTGATGTTGAGGCGCTTGCAGAGTTCCTCTTGGATGATGTTTTCCACGTCGCCTTCGTCGATGATGGCGCTGTTGTGGTTGACGATGCCGTTGTTGAAGAGCAGCTGTGAGCAGAAGCGGTGGATGTTGCCCACGAAGAGGTCGTCGGGCACGGGGTTCTGTGTGCGGTCGGCGATGCGCTGGGCCATGCCCTTGGCGGCGCGGTTGGTGAAGGTGAGGCACAGCATGTCGCCGTACTCCACGCCGCACTCATGCGCATGCACCACGCGCTCGGTCAGTATGTCCGTCTTGCCGCATCCCGGAGGCGCCAGCACCAGGTGCCGTCCCCCGCTGATGGCGATGGCCTCCTGCTGCCACGGGTCGAATTGTCGCTCCATATCTTTCAGTTTTTACGCTGCAAAGATACGAACTTTTTCGGACATGTATCAAAAATAGAATTTCTGATAGGGTATTTCTATCATGAATGGCAAAGCAAAAAAAAACGCCCGAGCAGTTGTCGGGCGGTCGTGATGAAGAAAAGTTATTGTAATGCTGCTTTTGATATTTTGGTTGTGATTTTGGTATAGCGGGCCATCTGTGAGGATGTCATCTCACCCGCATTCTGCAATTTTTCACCAAGGCTGCTTAATTTCTCAAGCATGGTGGTGTATTCTGACATGGCTGTCATGTCGCCTTCTTGAACTTTCTTGGATAGACGAATGCAGGCGTCGGCGTATTTCTCGTAGTCGTCAAGAATTTTGTCCCAATCGGCGGAAGATGTTGTGGAAGACATGCTTTCTTCGTTATCGTAGGATGTGCTGTAGCTGTATGAGTTGGATTCAGGCTCCTCTTGCTCTTCTGCCTTGACACGGATCTTGATTTTCTTGATGGCGGCGCCGAGAGTTTTCAGTTCCTCCTCGGTTCCTTCATCGGAAACGAAGGTTACTTCTACGACATCGCCCACATTGGCATTGATAAGTTCGGCGTATTTGGCCTGGGCATCAGCGGCATCGAATTGATCGATAGAGTTGCCGTCCATGTCGCGTACCGAGGCTTCGAATTCGTCTAGTTGATATTTGGCCATGGATGCTTTGTCAATTTCTTTGACAACAACGAGGTCAACGCTGAAGTATACTTTTCCTTCGTCATATTTGACAGGGTAGGTGCCTTGTTTGATTTCAATGAAATCGTCAATCAATTTCGGACGACATCTCACGTTGGTGGCGCCTTTAGCGTCAACGGTGAATTCTCCGATGCTGCTGCCTCCGCAGGAGGTGAGAGTCATCATGCTGGCAAATGCAATTGCCAAAGTGAAAATCAGTTTTTTCATTTTTATTATTTTTTTAACGCCTACTCTTTAAAGGATTTTCGGCATTCTCCTTTTAGTTGTTATTTTGATTGCAATAGTAGTGATATTATCCATACCTCGCCTAACCGTTTTGGTCCGTTTTGTAACTTGCTGTGTGTTAGTATACAACGTTGCAGGGGCGGTGTGGTATACTATATAACGATGTTGTATTGTAGTGTGCGGCGGGGTGAATTCTATTGCATTTTCTGCACCAACGTCAGGCCGCCTTGCTGAACAATCTCGTAGAAGGGCCAGGAACTGTAGCTTTTAGCGACGTTCGCTCCACTTCGGTCGCGTTCGCCGAGGATGACGTTGGCCAGCATGGCGGCATGGCCGAAGGGCTTTGTCGGTCGGAGATGGTAGTCTCTGCTGCGGTGGGCGTACTGTCGGTCGTGTTTTTGCCGCACGAGACGGCCAGCAGGAGGATGCCATTGATGATGACCAGGGTCGGGGTGGCGAATTGCACGAAGGCGAAGATGCCGTTGGGGTTTTCGCCGATGCGGCCGCTGGGGTGCGCGCCGACGGGGTTGAAGTAGCGCAGCAGGACGACGTTCCACTGCGGGTCGGCCTTCAGGATGTCTGTCAATATCTGTTCGAGCATGCTCTTGGTCCAGCCGTAGGGGTTGGTGCAGAGGCCTTTGGGGCAGCGTTCGGTGATGGGTGTCTCGGCGGGGTCGCCGTAGACGGTGGCGCTGGAGGAGAAGATGATGTTCTTGCAGCCGTGGCGGCGCATGACGTCGACGAGGGTCAGGGTGCCGCCGATGTTGTTTTCGTAGTATTCCCACGGCTTCTCGACGCTCTCGCCCACGGCCTTGAGGCCGGCGAAGTGGATGCAGGCATCCATCTTGTGTTCGGCGAAGACCTTTTCGAGGCCCTCGCGGTCGCGGATGTCGACGCGGTAAAAGGGGATATGGAGCGCCGGCGTCTCGCCGGCACCAGCGATCTCCTCCACACGCTGCAGCGCCACGGGGTTGCTGTTGCTCAGGTTGTCGACCACCACGGCGGTGTGGCCGGCCTTGTAGAGCTCTATCAGCGTGTGGGTTCCGATGAATCCGGCCCCGCCGGTAACCAGGATATTCATTATAATATTGTTTTGGAGCGCCGGTAGGATGCCGGCAGTTTGCTGTTTATTTTGCTTCGGCTTCGACGGATTCCTTGTTCCAGAGGCGCAGGAACTTCTCAACGCGCTTGCGGCTGTAGCCCTTGCCCTCCTCGAGGCTCTCGCTCTCCTGGATGTGGATGGGCTCGCCCTTCTGGTTGAGGACCACGAAGACGGGGTAGCCGAAGCGGCCGGGGTTGCCGAGGAAGCGCATGGCCTCGAGGTTCTTGTTTCCTTTAGAGTAGTTGACGTGGATGTAGACGTAGTTCTTCTCCATCAGCGGGGCGACGACGCTGTCGGTGGTGGCGAACTCGGCGAAGCGCAGGCACCAGGGGCACCAGTTGCCGCCGACCTGGCACATCACGTAGCGGTCGGTCCGCTGGGCCAGCGCCACGGCCTCATTGATTTGTTTCATGGCGTCGGCCTTTTCGTCGTAGACCTTCACGGCCTGCGCGGAGACACCGGTGGCGAGGCTGGCGGCGAGGGCCAGCAAGAGCAGGATTTTCTTCATATTATTCTCTTATTCACGGTGCAGATTTACACAAAAAAATCTGATTGACAGGCAGAGATATGAAAAAAGATTGCTAAAATGCAAATTGTCACGGATTTATCCATCATGACCGATGGACGATCCGTGACCATTCGCTTTGTCTTCCCAACGGGGAGACACTTTTTTTTCACTCCCCGTAGCCGATGCCTTTTTGTGTCAGTTCGGGCGTTTCGGGATTGCCGTCAAGGCCCAGCAATTGGGTGTTGATCTGGCGGGCGATGTCCTGCGCAATCTTGATGGCGCGCATGTCCCAGCAGGTGACACTCCAGGCTACCCGGAGGATGACAGCATTGGGCTGGGTGTCCAGATGGCGCGCGAACATCTTGGGGTTGGAATTGTCGTGGTAACGCTGTTTGTCGGCGCCCAGGTCGTAGGAGTCGGCCAGCAGCGACGAGACAGAGCGGTAGAAGGATTCGAAGAGGGTGGTGTCGTTCAGCGTGATCTGGGGGTTGCTGTAGGTGGTGTCGCCTTTCGAGGTGCCGTAGCCGAAATGGAACTGGGTGGGATAGGTGGGCTCGTTGGCTCCGCTGGCGGGCATGAGGGTGAAGACCCAGCAGTCCTCGTTTTGCACCAGTCGGTTCATGTCGTCCATAAACTCCTTGCATCCGGGGATGTCGCTTTCCGCTCCGCAGACATAGAAGGACTGGTACGGACGGGTCTGTCCGAGTTCGCGCGATACGTAGTTGAAGCCGCCGATCATGGCGAGATAGTAGCTCCACCAGCCCATGATGGGATCGGCGATGTTGCTCGGCGAGAAGATGGTCACCTTGCTGCCGCGGTCGATGCACTGACCATAGGGGGTGTTCAGCGGATAGTGCTCCACGGCCAGCTTGTCCTGCGGGTGCTCTTCGACGGTTTGGGTGACAGACAGGTTGATCAGGCGGTAGTGGTCGTCGTGGCTGACGACATCCAGAATGTCGTCCTCCTTCAAGCCCAGCCGGGCCTGGATTTCGACGACGGATATGTATCGGGGTACAATCTGATAGCCCGTCGGGCGGTCTTTCTTGCGTTCGAAGGCCAGCTGCAGGGTCTCGGTGTTTTCTCTGATGAGTACGGCTTGTTTCTCGTCGTCCATGGCTGCGATGAAACCGCTGGAGATGATACCGGCAGGCAGGGCGAAAAGCGCCACGCCGACCAGGCCGATGATGTTGGCGACCACGCGTCCGAAGAGGGTGACGGGTTTGGGCGGAGCCATCTCGCCAGGGTCCTGGATGGACTTGACGAAGGTCCACAACAGGGATGTCGGGAAGTGCCTATAGACTTTCGGCTGGGCGAAATGTTCGGCCAAGTACAGGACCAGCGACAGGAACAGCAAGACAACGGCCAGCAGCTCGAGGATGATCAGCAGCTGGCTTTTGGTCTTGACAAACGCCTGGTGGAGCAGATAGAACGGGTTGGAATGTCCTTCGGCCGACGAGACGCCGGCCGAAGGGCTTTGTCGGTCGGAGATGGTAGTCTCTGCTGCGGTGGGCGTACTGTCGGTCGTGTTTTTGCCACACGAGACGGCCAGTAGCGAGGCGGCCAGCAGCAGGCATATCAGTCCCCACCGTCGGGCTTTTCGCAGTGTGGCCATGAGGCTATTGTTTGGCCTTTGCGATGGCATACTCCGTGCCCACGAAGGCCAGCAGGAGGATGCCGTTGATGATGACCAGGGCCGGGGTGGCGAATTGCACGAAGGCGAAGATGCCGTTCGCGATGAGTAGCAGCAGGAAGAAAACGACGGCCACCACCGCAGTGTTGGCAGAGGTCCGTTCGCCTTCGAAGCGCACGGCAAAGCATCCGGCCAGCGTCAGGAAGAATCCTATGCCGCCCACGATGGCGAGCAGCAGTTCCTTGCCTTCGGTGTGACAGAGTGCGTAGAGAGCATAGGCCAGCAGGGCACTGATGCCTGCGGCGATGATTGTCGGGACGATGTTGACTTTCATGATTGTGGGTTTTGTGGGTTAGTTATTGGTGGCGGCGCCAGTGCCACGAGGCGCAGCACCTGAGGCATTTTCTCTATGGGTTGCCAGGCAGGCATGCCGGGCATCCAGGCAAGGGTGTCCTTGTTGATGCGGCGTTCCGAGATGAGCTTCATCATCTCGTCCTCGCTGAAGGGGCCTGCCTGCTGGCCGTCGAGGACTACATGGTAGGCTTTGGGCAGCGGGGCCTGCATGGGATTCATCGCCCCGGGGACGTACATGTCCTGCATGGCACGGTTCATCGTCTGCGTCATCTGCTGCGCCACAGCTAGGCTCATGCCGAACTCCACGAGGCGGTCGATGGAATAGAAACTGTTGTTGTCCATATTGATTGGGAGTTTCTGCTTGTTTATACTATTGTTATTTTCTATTCGCCAACGTTTGCCCGGTCGTTGCGGTGGGCCTGCTTGGCGATTTGCTTGACCTGCTCTTTGGCTTGTTTGCACTTCGCCTTCAGCTCCTTTTTCAGCGATCCGCGGAAGAAGAAAAGGTAGCGCCAACGCCAGAAGAGTATGCCGGGCACTTCGAACTCGCGAACGGTGTCTTCGAACCAGCCTTGCGTCAACGAATAATCCCGTGCGTCGTTGCGGTCGGAGACGCACCAGAATTTCCCGAAGAGACTCCACCAGCGTTTCTTTTCGAAACCGTAGTTGACGATGTCATTGTAGTCGAAGTAATACATCTTCTTCTTGTCGCGGGCGATGAAGCCTTTGTCGAGCGGCAGGATAAACCTGTTCCTTTTCTTGAACGACAGCAGTGCGGGACGATACATCTTCCCTTCGGCCGAGAGGACTTTTGCCCGTTTGTCAACCAGTTCTTTGCACTTGTTGTAGGTCTCCTTCGGAAAACGCTCCTTGGTATTGATGGACACATCGCCAAGGAGTGACAGTTTCTTGCCGAACCAGCCGTAGCCGTTGAAGACTTTGAGGTCGGCGTATGGAATATACGAGGTGCGGTTCCTACGGATGGTCTTGACGGAGTGGAAAATGCCTTCTTTGCCGAAACGCAGCGACTCTCGCGGCATGAACCAGCGAAGGGGCTTCATCCATGGGAAATTCGCATAGAAGACTTCGCCGCTGTCGTCGCCCAGTTTGGCTCCGCAGTCAACGATGTATTTACGGATTGCATCGGCATTCTCTTTCTTCAGGCCATAGATGTCCATTCCAATCTCGTTTTCGCAGGTGACATCGCCTACTTTCACTGTTTCTTGGTAATCTTCGACTGTCTTGACGACGGAGCCGAAGAAAAGATTCTTGCCGAACAGTCCGTTGCCGCTGTCGCAGAATACCGCGCGTTCGGCTTTGAAGGCATCGGTGACTCCAGATTTGATTCCGAAGATTTTCCATGTCCGGAGTATGTATCCGTCTTTCAGTTCAATAGTGTCGAATGTACACCAACGGAGAATGCACATAAGTGTGTTGGTCTTCATTGTTTTGTTTTTTTATGTGAATATCTTTCGTTACATCTGTGGCGGTGCGGGGGGCATCGTGGGCGGTGGAGGGGGAACGGAGCCGAAGAGCGAGGCCAGTTCCTGCACGTTGCCTGCCATCTCCCAGCCTGCCATGCCCTGTTTCCAGACATAGGTCTGGGCGTTCATCTGGCCCTGCTGCACCATCTGTTGCATCTGCTGCAGGTTGAAGGGACCCATGTTCTGTCCGTTCACGTTGAGAGTGTACTGCACTTGTGGCATGGGCGGGGGTGTTGCCATGCCTTGGTTCATGGTCTGGCCCATCTGATTCATCATGCCGGCCATCTGCTGACCCATGGCGCTGCCCATCATCATGCCAGTCATCATGCCGGCAGGGTTCATGCCGCCACCGCCACCCATGTTCATCGTCCCCATCTGGCCAAGGTTGGTGGCAGCAGTTTTGAGCACCTCGGTCTGCTGGTTGAGGGCGTGGGCACCGATAAAGTTGGTCTCGGTCTGAAGCTTCTGTGCCCGCTGGGCCTCTTCGCGCTGTATGCGGAGCGTCTCCTCCATGTTGGCGGCGTTGATGGCCTGCATGTCGGCCATGTTTTTGAGGTTGATATGGGTCTGGGCGTCGATGGTGCGGGTCTGCTGCTCCTTGGTGACGTGCATCAGCGACTGGTAGCCCTCGCTCTCCTTGTCGGGCTCAATGGCCGCAATGTCGATGGCTTTCATGTTCACGCCGAAGTCGTTCTCTATCCTCGGTTTGAGGTATTGGGTAACGATGTCGTTTATCTCCAGAATCTTGCGTTCCATCTGTATCACAGGGATGCCGTTGTCGGCGGGGATGTTGGTCACCACGCCTTTGATGTATTTGGTCACAGCATCTTTCACCTGTCTCTTGAAGTCTTCAAGCTCGAAGTTGATCAGGCGGTTGAGTTTGATAAACCCTTTGTAGTCGGTGATGTTGAAGGTGATGGTGCCTCGGACAGCCATGGGTACGGCGAAGTCGAGAAAACGAGGGTCGAAGACGTCGAAATAAGGGATGCCGAACTTGATTTGCACGTTGCCCGCCAGGTTGATGTAGTAGATCTCCGCCTGGAAGGGCGACGCGCCGCCGAAGGCCAGGCCCACGATGCTGGTCAGCACGGGGAAGTTGGCCGTCTTGATGGTGTCGTCGTATGGCCCCACGATGTAGTCCTGCATCGTGCCGTCCTTCTGTTTGTAGACAAAGACCGCCACCTCGCCGTCCTTCACGCGCAGACTGCTGCCGTAGCGGATGGCGTTCTCCTTGCGGGTGGAGTTTACGTCCTGTCCGGCGGGACGCCATTTCCACACCAGATATTCCTGTTCGTCGCAGCGGATGACATCCATCATCCCGCCTTCTTTTTTATTGAATAATCCCATAGTATCAAATTTTATTCGTTGTATTCTCTTTCTGCTATTTCAAATATCTCTTTTATCACTCTTCCTGTTTCTTCTTTGCATAGTTCATCTTCCATAAATTTCAGTCTGTAATTGTGAAATCCGGCATCATAACTTAGTGTTGTTATTTCTTTGTCTTTTAGATAATCGTCCATCTCCGTTGTCTCAGATAAATGGACGTTTATTACCACAAACGCATCTTTCCGTCCGCTGAAAGTGAATATATTGTTCACTCTATTGTTCTTCTTTAGCCCAATATACGACTTTACATAGTTTAATTCGTATTTCTCATTTTCGTCATTTTCTGCGTTAATAATGTCGAGTACCTTCTTGGCATATTTCAAGGTATTGGGGTATAAAGAACTCCACCACTTCTCATCTTTTTGCTCTTGTTTGGTTTCTTCTGCAAAAGAGACAATCGAAGACTGGTCAAGAATTCGTGTGAATATTAGACCAAATTTTTCTTCCTCGACTATTCTATAGGCATTCACTTGTATGGCTATCAATGGGATAAAACCATTAAAAAGAGATATGACATTGAAAAACCTGTTGGTGATATCTTCTGCAATAATTACAGCGCAATGCTCATATTGTGGATATCGTTTTCTTTCAATATCCCAATACTCCAAAGTCCGGATAATATGACTTGGGTCGGTTTCGTTTAGTTGTATTTCTACCTCATACCTCTTGTTCGTGTCTGGATTCTTTAGTAGTAAATCCAATCTTCCGCCGGAAGGTTGAGCCCTTTCTTTCTCTATTAATTCCAGATTTCCTAACCCAATAGAAGAGGGGTTGTCGGCTATATACTTTTGGATATAGTCCTCTCTTAAGTTCAACTCCGAAACACTAACTTTCTTGAATCTTACCTCGTTCATTATGTATGCTTCTTCTTGGTAGTATGATATGTTCTATCTGATAATTCTTTGACTAATACTCTGCAATCATTTTTTCCAGTTTCTTGGTGACATATTCCCTATCTCCATTCAATGTGGTTCCTCCATTCTTGGTGGGATAAGAATCGAGGCCAAGTTCATCGTATTTGTCGTCTATATGGCTCGAATTAGCTTTTAGGAATTGAGAGGCTTCATCTTTCTTTCCATGTTCGCATAAATATTTCACCACATCGCTTATATAGGTTCCCCAATATTTATATTCTCCATCAGAGAGAATTATTTCTTTGGCAGAAGAAAAATCACCTTGAGAAATACAGTATTCATATATTTTTTCGGCAATTCTTTTTTGTGCTTTTTGTTCATCAAAAATATTCAATGAGTTGTAATTCATTCCTGCAGCAACTCCAACTCTCTTTGCATCACTGAAGTTTCCATCGGCCAAGCACGCATCAATAACCGCTTCTGCAACACCTAGTTCGAAAGTTCCTCCTGCAAGGAATTCACTAACTGCTTTTGGGGTATCACCTTCTTTTAATGCTTTCTCTATTTTTTTGGTGGGCGAGGGAGCTAAAAATAGTAATAGAATGATTAATATACCTATACCTATCCAAAACCACTTGTTTTTGAGTGTTAATTTTATTATGTTCTGTTTTTTTATTTTCTTTTCATCTTCTTGATAGTATGCAATGAAAGATTGGAGTTCCTTATCTGTTGAGAAAGAAACTCGTATCTTGTTTATGCATTCGGCATATTTTTTATTGTATGTTTTTGACAATGGATTCTTATCGTCAGTACTTTGCGGACGGAGCCATGTTACAAAAGCTAACAATGCGGCTTTCTCCATTGGAATCGGATAGTTATCAATAATCTTCTCCATCTTTCCTTGGTCAGCCTCTCTCTGAAGAAGAGAAGACAGCTCTTTTACAGATGAATTGGCGTCCACGCCCTCGAATGCATAGCCGCACTCCGGGCATACTCCTTGGTAGCTTTGTACCATGGCACCGCAGGCAGGGCATTTCTTAACATCGCCCAGTTTGTTGCTCTTGGGGGCTGATGAGGCGGCTTTCTCGGCTTCCGCTTTCTTATACTTCACAAGGCGTGCATCAAGCACCATCTCGAACTCGTCGAGGTCCACGCCCATGGCTTGGGCTTTCTTGAAAAGTATCTGCTTTTCTTTTTCAGTTAATTCGCCGTCGGCCAACGCGGCGTCAATCAGGCCTTCCAATTCGGGATTGTACATATTTATAATATTTAGCGTTGTTTGTACTAGATGAATTCTTCCCTGTTTTATTTTTTGATTTGCAAATTTCGGCATATTTGCCGTCTTTTCCAAAACCGTTTTGGTTCGTTTTGTAACTTACTGTGTGTTGGTTCTTCGTGGAAAACGTTTCCCACGTATCATTTGGGCAGACTCTTTGCCGTTTACGTATGTTGGCTATGATTTATCTTCACTGATGAGCATAAAAAAGCCGTGAACCAATTCTTTGTTCAAACGGAGGCTCTGGTAAAACCCTTACTGCAACAAGAAAGCTCACGGTGGCGTGAGCGTTTCTCCTTCCTTTGCAGTAAGTACTTAGAAATTTACCAGATTTCCGTTTGCAGGTTGAGGCGAATACGCTTCTTTATGTCTTATTATTTTTCGATTCTTTTTTACATGTTTTTTTATTGTTTTAATTCGGTGCAAATATACACAATTTTTTTTGATTTATACGCACACGCACAAAAAAAGATTGTTAAAACACAAATTATCATGAATTTACCATTAATTATTAATGGATCATTCGTGGTTATTCGTGTTTTTTTTCATTCGCGGTCATTCATGTTTTTACAGAGGAAGGATACGCGTTTTTCCCCGAACAGAACAATATTACATTTTCCGCACCAGCGTCAGACCGCCTCATAATTTATTTCACCATGTCAAATATTTTATGTAATTTTGCAGTTGAATTGCAAATTTGCATAAATTATTGTAATCAGTATGATTGATAGAAGGTTAGAGTATGCAATCAAGGAAAATATGACCTATTTTCCTGTCGTGACGGTTACTGGACCTCGCCAGTCGGGCAAGACAACACTCATCCGTGCCATGTTTCCGAACCTGCCGTATTTCTCGTTGGAGAACCCCGATACGCGCGCAATGGCTATGGACGATCCGGTGTCGTTCCTTTCGCAGCATGTCGATGGGATGGTGCTCGACGAGGTGCAGAATGTGCCGTCGCTGTTGTCATACCTTCAGGGGATTGTCGACGAACATAAGGACCGCCGATACATCCTCTCGGGTAGCTCCCAGTTCAGTTTGCAGACGAGTATATCGCAGTCGTTGGCTGGGCGTACTGCCGTGTTGGAGCTGTTGCCGATCGCCGTGCAGGAGATGCAGGGCAATCCAGCAGTGGAGGATGCCGACACCCTCATGTATTCCGGTTTCTATCCCGCAGTTGTCGCTGGCGAGAATATCCCGCGCATGTTTTATCCTGCCTATGTGCGCACCTACCTCGAGCGCGATGTACGCAGCCTGTTGCAGGTCAAGGACCTCTACCAGTTCCAGACTTTCCTCCGCCTGTGTGCAGGCAGGGTAGGCAGCCTGTTCAATGCCAGCGAACTGTCGAACGAGGTGGGTGTGTCGGTCAACACCGTCCGGTCATGGCTCTCCATCCTTCAGGCATCGTACATCGTCTTCTTGGTGCATCCCTACTACGAGAATTCCCGCAAGCGGCTCACCAAGACGCCGAAGCTCTACTTCCATGACACAGGTCTTGCCTGCCATTTGCTCGGCATCGAGAGTCCGCAGCAGCTGTCGTCAGACCGCATGCGAGGCCACCTGTTCGAGAATATGGTCATTGCCGACGTCGTCAAACGCAGCACCAACGAAGGGCGTACTCCCGAGTTGATGTTCTACCGCGACAGCAACGGCAACGAGATAGACCTTCTCTTGGCCAAGGGCCAGTCCGTTGAGGCATACGAGATAAAATCGTCGTCGACCTACAACAGCTCGTTCGAAACCGCCTTCCACCGTCTCCCGCCGCAGCTCGAGGCCAGGCTTGTGCGCCGTGCCGTCGTCTACAACGGCACGCAGGAGCGCGTCGGTGCACCCATCGAAGTGCTCCGCTATACGTCTCTACTTTCGTAGAACGATATGTGTCTGTGGAATTGCTACATTTTCCGCACCAGCGTCAGGCCGCCTTGCTGGCCTATCTCGTAGAGGGGCCAGGAACTGTAGCTTTTAGCTACGTTCGCTCCACTTCGGTCGCGTTCGCCGTGGATGACGTTGGCCAGCATGGCGGCATGGCCGAGGGCGAAGAGCGAGGCCTGGAAGGTGTCGTCGGCCTGCAGTTTGCTGCCTTCGCTCGTGGCCACGCGGAAGGTGCTGTTGCCGAGGTATTCGATGACGATTTCGCGCCCGGGGTTCCAGCGCAGCATCAGGTGGTCGCCTGGCAGCAGGTCGCTGGCCTTGACGCTCTGGCCCAGCACGATGTTGCTCGACGGCGTGCTGTCGCCGTAGTGCTCGCGGAAGTCGGCATAGTGGCGGTAGCCGATGGAACGCGCCAGCACGTCGAGGGTGGCCATACGCGGGGTGGATGAAAGACCCGCATACTGCCACAGGCGCTTGATGGTGGTCAGGCCGATGCTTTCGCGTGTGCGACTTTCCACGAAGGCCATGATGGTGTAGAAGTCGCCCGGCGTGTTGGCCTGGCAACCCGCGGCCTCGCAGACGAGGCGCTTCAGGGTGTCGATATTTGTGTCTGACTGGTTCATCTTTCGGGGTGCAAAGATACGAACTTTTTCGGACATGGCAACGTCCGATTTGGTCCACTTGCGAAAATCCATGCGTTTTGTGAACTTTTTTTCGTATCTTTGCACCCGCAAAATGAGCAAGTGAAACCCCATAAACGACGGCCCGTCGGGCCTGGTGTCGGGCGGCTCGGGCATCACCGAACCGTTCTTCTCCAACTACGAGGAACTCACTCGTGGCCAGTGCCATGTGCTCTACCGTGCCCGCCGCTACGGCCGTTGGTATGTGCTCAAAGGGCTCCGCGAGGAACTGCGCGGCAATGCCCTCTACGAGGAGTGGCTCTACAAGGAATATTCCATCGGCGTGAGCCTCGACCACCCCAACATCGTCCGTGTCGAGAGTCTCGAGGACGACCCCGTGGCGGGCCGCTGCATCGTCATGGAATGGGTGGAGGGCGAACGGCTCGGCGACGACCTCGGCGAATTCCGCTCCCAGGCACTCGACCAGTTGCTGACGGCCGTCGAATACCTCCACCGCCACGGCATCTACCACCACGACCTCAAGCCGTCGAACATCCTCGTCACCTCCGACGGTCGCGTGAAGCTCATCGACTTCGGCCTCAGCGACGGGCCTCAGTATGCCTCCTTCAAGCACAGCGCCGGCAGCGACGGCTTCGCCGCACCCGAGCAGCTGGAGGGCCGGACCGCCGACCAGCGGGCCGACATCTACGCCCTCGGCCGCATCGTCCGCCTGCTGTACCCTCATCGCTACCGCCGCGCCGTGCGTCATGCCCTGCGCCGCGACCCGCAGCGCCGCCCCTCTTCGGTGGCTGCCCTGCGTACCCTGATGCGTCCGCGCTGGCCGCTGGGCCTGGCCCAGCTGGCTGTGGCGGCCTTGGTGGTATGGGGGCTTTTCTTCCCGTCGCCGTTCACCCACAGCACACGGCTCCCGTCGGGCCAGACGGTGAGCTACCGCGTGCTGAGCCACCTGCCCGAGCGGCGCGTGGCGTTGGTTAAGAACGGACACGGCGAGCCAGGCCAAGGAAGCTGCGAGCTGTTGGAAGGCCACCTTGACATACCGCCCATGCTGCGCCACCTTGGCATGACCTACCGCTTGACGGAAGTCGCCGACGAGGCCTTCCGCAATCAGAACCATCTCGTGGGACTCACGCTGCCCGAAGGACTGGAAACCATAGGCCGTTGCGCCTTCGCTGGATGCACCATGCTGATGGACACCCTCGTGCTGCCGCGCTCGCTGCGGACACTGGGCGACCATGCCTTCGAGGACGGCTCGTCGATCCGCATCGTCGTATGGCAGGCCGACAGCTGCGGTACACGCTATCTGGAAGAGGACGTCCACCGCTGCTTCTACCGCTGCCGGTCGTTGCGGTCGCTGACGATGGCGGCAACGGTTCGCGTGGTGCCGGGCACGCTGTTCAACGACATCGACAGCCTGCGGACGCTCTGCCTTGCCGACGGCATACGCGAGATAGAGAAAGACGCCTTCGCCAACGACAGCGTCCTCCGCGAGGTGCGGTGGCCGCAGTCGCTGCGGAACATAGACCACGGGGCCTTCTACGCGTGCGACCTGCGCGAAGTGGTGCTGCCCGATTCCGTTGAGGCGGTGGGCAACTACGCCTTCGCCTACAACAACCGCGTGCGCCGCATCGACCTCGGCCCCGCGGTGCGCTATGTCGGCACCTTCGCCTTCGCCGACTGCTTTGAACTGGAGGAGATAACCGTCCGTACCGCCACGCCGCCGCAGGCGGTGGAGACATCGTTCGACGCCTGTCCCCCCACAGTCGTCCTGCGCGTGCCCGCCGAGGCCATCGACGCCTACCGCGCCCACCCCGTCTGGGGACGCTTCACTGTGACAGCAATTGAGCGCTGACCATCTCGTCCTGTCGGTAGACGAGTTTCAGCGAGAAGAAGGGCTGCTGCTCGTCGAGGAGCAGACGGAGGAAGATTCGGTCGCCTTCCCAGAGATTCAAATCCATCAGCTCCGCCTTGTCTATCCAGGCCAAGGTGCCTTCGTCGTCGATGCTGAGGTCGGGCTCGCCCTGCCAGCGGTCGGCGGTGAAGAGGTGCATGTATTCGTTGGGCCAGGTGTCGGAGATGAAGGTGACGATGCCGCGGTAGCGCCAACGGGTGACGGTGATGCCCGTCTCCTCGCGCACCTCGCGCAGCATGCACTCGTCAGGCGCCTCGTCGGCTTCGCACTTGCCGCCGACGCCAATCCATTTGCCATGGCTGGCGTCGTTCTCCTTCTTCACGCGGTGCAGCATCAGGTAGCGCTCGCCGTCGTCGATATAACACAAAGTGGTCTGCTTCATGGCAGTTATGAGTTAAAAGTTATAAGTTAAGAGTTATATAAAATCAAAAGTTAAGAGCCATGTTGACAAACATAACTCTTAACTCTTAATTCTTAACTCTTAACAGAGTCGTGTCTTAGTCCTCGGCGTTGATGATGGCTTTGTGCACAGCATTCCAGCCGGCGGCGGTGATACCCCAGTTGTTGGTGGAGTTCTTGTTGCCGTTGATGCGGACCTTTCTTCTCTTCACTTTTTTGTTAGCATTGATACCCATGGTGTATAATTTTTATTGTTTATATTCTTGATTCTCAGTTTGTAAATGGGATTTTCCTCACAACAAACGTGCTGCAAAGATACTAACATTTTTTGAACCGTGCAAATTTTTTTTTCATCATCAGAATCTGCCGGACGCTCCTCCACCCCCGAAACTGCCTCCGCCGAAGCCGCCGAAACCACCTCCTCCGAAGCCTCCGCCGCTCCATCCGCTGCGGCTGCCGCCGCCGAAGCCTATGGGGAAGCCGCCGAAGAAGATGCCTCCGTTGCCGCCGCTGCTACTGCTGCCGTTGTTGCCACCGCCTTTCCATTGCTCGGGGTGTTTCTTGGCATAGTAGAAAAGCAGTCCACTCACCAAGGCGATGAGGCCCACGAAGATGCCGAGGCCGATGAGGGCACTGCGGCGCTGGTCCTTGCGGTATTGCGCGTAGCTGTATTCGCCGCGCGCCACAGGCTCGATGATGTCCAGCGCTGCCACGAGGGCATCGTAGTATTCTCCCTCGCCGAGGGGGGTGAGCATCTCGTCGTCGATGATGTGCTTGCAGAAGACATCGGGCAGCGCCCCCTCGAGGCCGTAGCCCGTGGCGATGGCCACGGCACCCCGGTTCTCCCGCTGTGTCTTGCTCTTGATGAGGATAACGAGGCCGTTGTCGAAGTCCTTCTGCCCAACGCCCCACGTCTGGCCGATGCGTTGCGCCACGGCATTCTCGTCCTCCATGCCGATGGTGGGGGTGATGACGACGAGAATCTGGTTCGACGTGGAGTCGTTGAATGCCACCAGCCGCCGTTCGAGGGTCTCGCGCTGCTGGTCGGAGAGCACATGCGAGTAGTCGTTCACCAACTGTTTGGTCTTCTCCGGCAGCCACTGGGCGCTGGCCATCAGGGGCAGCACCAGCAGCAGGGCCAGAGCGAGCAACTTATGAGACTTATAGGGCTTACAGAACATATAAGGCTTTCTGTGCTAGGGGTTTTAGAAGTTGAATTCTACATTCACGGGCTCTGCGGCCTCCTCCGGGGCTGTGAAGTAGCCCTTCTTCTCGAAGCCCAGCATGCCGGCGATGAGGCTCGTCGGGAAGCGGCGCAGCTTGGTGTTGTAGGCCTGTACGGCCTCGTTGTACTTGCCACGCTCCACGGCGATGCGGTTCTCGGTGCCCTCCAGCTGCGTCTGCAGGTCGCGGAAGCCCTGGGTGGCAGTGAGTTCGGGGTAGCGCTCGACGGTGACCTTGATGGTGTTGGCCACGGCCTTGCTCAGGTTGTCCTGGGCCTTCTGGTAGGCGGCAATCTGCTCTTCGCTCAGCGTCGAGGGGTCCACGGTGGCCTGCTGCACGCCGGCGCGGGCGTTGGTGACCTCGGTCAGCACGCTTTTTTCGTAGTTGGCGGCGCCCTGCACGGTGTTCACCAACTGCGGGATGAGGTCCATACGGCGCTTGTAGACATTCTCTACCTGGCTCCAGGCCTTTGATACGTTCTCCTCTTCGGTGACGAGTTTGTTGTTCACGCCGATGCCCCAGATGAAGGCAATGGCAACAACGGCAACGATGCCGATGATTGTAATGGTTTTCTTGCTCATAATTTTTTGATGTTTATGCTATGTATAACGCCTTTTCCCTGCAAAAATTGTGCCACTGCCACAATATATTTTCCGCCTGCCAAACCACCCCTCTGACTACTACTTTATTCGACCGTTCTTATATAGTATACATATAGTATACATATACTTCTCATATAGTTCTTATATACTGTATATGAATACTATATGAGAAGTATATGTATACTATATGTATACTATATGAGAAGGGAGCATGTAAACACCTCTCGGACTGGGGTCGGAGAGGTGTTGAAAGGGGGTTGGAAAGGGGGAGGAGGGGGAGGGGTTATCCCTCGAGATGCTCTTTGCGGAGCAGGTCGTTGACGGTCTTGACGGGGTTGAAGGTGGCTACGGGCACCTCGACGAAGAGGGTGATCCAGCGGGCCATGGCTCCGTTCCAGAGGCCGGGCAGCTCTTGGGATTTGACGGTCAGGGCGCCCTTGGTTTTCTTACTGATGAATCCAGTCTGTGGGTCGACGTACTGGCGGAGGTCGAAGTAGCGTCCGCGATAGTTCTTGGTGCTGCAGACCAGGTCGACGGGGTTGAAGTGGGTCGAGGCCTGGAAGATGGCTTCCTGCTTCGGGTCGTTGTGGTTCACCTGGGCCGATTCGACCACCTGGAGACTCCTAGTACCCATGGAATCAATGGTGTAGAATGGACCGCCACCGGGTTCGCCAAGGTTTTTCACCATGCCGCAGATGCGCATGGGGCGGTTGAGCAGGTTGTGCAGCGTTTTGGCATCGCAACCCTTTGGTACCATGATGTTAAAGTCCTTCTTGGCGGTGCGGATGAGCTTGGCGAGGGTCTTGTCGTCGGGATGGGCGTCGAGGGTGCGGAGCATGTCGAAGCACTTCTCGCGCAGTTCGAGGAGCATGCCGGCGAGTACCTGCTTGTATATCACGGTGGTATGCTTCATCCAGTCGGGCACCACGTTGTCGATGTTCTTTACGAAGATGAGGTCGGCGCGTTGCTCGTTGAGGTTCTCGATGAGGGCACCGTGGCCGCCGGGACGGAAGACGAGGCGTCCCTCCTCGTCGCGGACGGGCTGGTTCTGTTCGTCGACGGCGATGATGTCGGTGTAATGTTTTTGTTCCGAGAAGGTTATGTGCAGTTTGATGCCGAAGGTGCTTTCGTAGTACTGTTTTACCTCGGCGATTTTGCGGCGGAAGGCGGCGCGGTGCTCGGGGGAGATGGTAAAGTGCAGGTTGACAGTGCCGTCGCTGCCTTTGGCGTAGAGGGCTCCCTCGACGATGTGTTCCTCGAGGGGGGTGCGTTGTACGGCACCGTAGCGGTGGAACTTCAGCAGGGCTTTGGGCAGGCTGCCGTAGCCGAGGTACTGCTCCTTGAGGAGGAAGTTGATGACGGTGCTGTAGTCGCCGCGTTGCAGGTACTCCTCGATGTCGAGGTCGGCGGCTTCCATGCTTGCTTTCAGGTCGTTGAAGAAGGCGAAGGTGTGGATGTTCTCCAGGAAGGTCTTCACCTCGGGGAACTCTTTGGCGAAGTTGCCGGCCACGCCGAAGTAGGTGGCTGTGAAGCTGTAAAGGTCTTTGAACATGCGCGTTGCAGCGCCGGAAGCGGGGACGAACTTCAGTAGTTTCTTGCCTCGGGCAAGGGTGCGGTATTGTTTTTCGTAGCGTGCTATCTCTTTGTCGCCCAGCTGGATGATGCCGTCGTTGCCTGGAGTGGCGGCGGCGTCGAGACGGCTCTTGGGGAAGCCTTGCTTGAAATTGTCTATCTGGTGCTGTACTGCCTCGACGGTCAGCCCCATCTGGCGGAGCTGTTCGAGGTCTTTTTCAGTGGGTGTAAACTTCATGGTCTATGATGTTTAGGTATTAATAGTAGACCTGGCTGCTGAGGGTGATGGTGGCGTCGGTGGTCTCGCCTTCCTGCAGTCGCACGGAGGTCTCGCCGCGGCGTTCGCCGGCAGCCGCTCCGGCTTCGTTGAAGAGCTGGAGTGTGGCCTTGATTTTCACGATGGCGGGGGCGTTGAAATAGGTGGAGAAGACACCGTCTCTACCGGTGACTCCTTTGGCGTACACGGTGCCGCCGTCCTGGTAGATTTCCACCACGGCACCGCCGATGGGGGCGCCGGTGGTCAATTCGCCCGAAATTGGATTTATGATGCCTTCGTCAACCACTTTGACATCCAAATAGCAGTTGGTATCCTTGTCGCAGGAGGTGAAAAGTGCCATCGGTAAAATGCTGAAAAACAGCGCGACGGAAAATAACAAATTTTTTTTCTTCATAAAACTATGATTTTTTGCTCGTTGTTTCTATTTTTATTCTTATTTTTGCATGCAAAATTAGTAAAATTATTCTATAGAGAAATGAAAAAGTTATTTTTTTGTGCAATTTTTTTGTTCGCAGCCCTTTGCGGAAATGCGCAAATGCTTGTGGATCAGAAAGTGATGTCGTCTAACGGTACTAGGGTGGAAATGATCACCAACTATGGCAAAATCACGCTTTTGCTGTATGATCAGACCCCTTTGCACCGTGATAATTTCATAAAATTGGCAGTCAAAGGGACCTTTGACGGTTTGCTTTTCCATCGTGTCATCGAGAAGTTCATGATTCAGGGCGGCGATCCCGAATCGCGAGGCGCCGAGCGCGGCAAGATGTTGGGTAATGGTACTTTGGGATACAATATCCCT
This sequence comes from Bacteroidales bacterium, assembly GCA_017483575.1. Classification (GTDB taxonomy): domain Bacteria; phylum Bacteroidota; class Bacteroidia; order Bacteroidales; family P3; genus Colimorpha. Next base: position 17,273 of record JAFUWF010000021.1, on the reverse strand, counting down.
GCCGAGTTCCGTCCCGAACTCTTCCATAAGCGTGGCGCCCTTTGTGCCGCCCGCGAAGGCGACGCTGTGAACCCCAGAAAGGAGTCGTCGGCCTCGCAATTCTATATTGTTCAAGGAAGAGTGTGGAGCAACGAGGACCTCGATATGATGCAGGAGCGCTTCGGGAAGAAGTTCGGCCCCGAGCAGCGCAAGGCTTACACCTCCATCGGCGGCACGCCGCACCTGGACGGCGACTACACGGTGTTCGGCGAAGTGATTGAGGGTATGGAGATTGTGGATAAAATAGCCTCCGTGAAGTGCGACAAGAACGACCGTCCGTTGGAGGATGTTGTCATAGAAAAAGTCAGAGTGATAAAATAGTTATAATGAATATGTTGAAAGATCTTATTTCACAGTACATTGAAGAAATCCGTTCCACCCGCATCGAGGAGTTCAAGGACAAGGCTGCCGAGGTGGAACAGTTCAGAGTGAAATTCCTTGGTCGCAAGGGTGTTATGAACGAACTGTTCGAGCAGTTCAAGGCTCTGCCCAACGATCAGAAAAAGGAAATGGGCATTGCCCTCAACGAGCTGAAGAACGCAGCGTTGGCCCGCGTCGAGGAGTTCAAGAACTATGTGGAGGAGAAGATGGATGCCGAGGAGCACCACGATCTGACCCTCCCTGCCGACCTGGCCGGACGTGGCAGCCGCCACGTACTGTCGGTGACAATGAACGAGATAGCCGAGATTTTTGCCCGTATCGGTTTCACCGTCGAGGAGTCGGTGGAGATTGAGGACGACTGGCACCTCTTCTCGGCCCTGAACTTCCCTCCCGACCACCCGGCACGCGACATGCAGGACACCTTCTTTGTCGAGAAAGAAGAAGGCAAGCAGGAGGTGGCCCTCAGAACGCACACCTCGTCGGTGCAGGTGCGTGTGATGGAGACCCACAAGCCCCCCATACGAATAATTGCCCCCGGCCGCGTGTTCCGCAACGAGGCCATCAGTGCCCGTGCCCACTGTATCTTCCATCAGGTGGAGGCGCTCTATGTGGACAAGCATGTCACTTTTGCCGACCTGAAGCAGACGTTGCTATATTTCGCCAAGGAAATGTTCGGCGAGCAGACGCAGATCCGCCTCAGACCCAGCTATTTCCCGTTCACGGAACCCAGTGCCGAGATGGATATCTCGTGCAATATCTGCGGTGGCAAAGGCTGCAATATCTGCAAGGGTACCGGCTGGCTGGAAATCCTGGGTTGCGGCATGGTGGACCCCAACGTGTTGGAGGCCTGTGGCATTGACAGCAAGGAGTATAGCGGTTTCGCCCTCGGTATGGGTGTGGAGCGTATGGCGATGCTGAAGTATCAGATTCGCGACCTGCGTCTCTACTTCGAGAACGACCTGCGTTTCCTGCACCAGTTTGACAATATCATTTAAAAGGATACAAGCGTTTGGCTACCATAACAATAAATGACATGCGCTTCTATGCGCATCATGGCTGTTTCGAACAGGAACGGACCATCGGTACGCACTTCCGTGTCGACGTGGTGTTCGAGACGGATACCTCGAAGGCGGAAGTGTCTGACAACATAGAGGATACGGTGAGCTATCTGGATGTGTACCAGGTGGTGAAAAGAGAGATGGAAATCCCCTCCAACCTGTTGGAGCATGTGGCTCGGAGAATAGGGGAGGGGATAAGGTGCGGTTTTCCGACGGTAACGGCTGTGAGCGTGAAGGTTAGCAAGCTCAATCCACCCCTTGGCGGGCAGATGGAGTCGGTGAGCGTCGAGGTGGCGCTATAGGAGTCCGTTGTCGTGGAAGCTGTAGTAGTCGGCCTTGCCTGCCGGGGCGATGGCTATTATCAGGTGCTCCCGGAGTTTGATTTCCAGAAGGTTGCCTGCTTCCGACATTCTTCTTGTAAGGTCTTTGTCTTCGCGGCTGGCGATGAGCGAGCCGGAGGGGTGGTTGTGTGCCACCATGAGTGCTACGGCTTTGCACTCGATGGCACCGCGGAAGAGCACGCGTAGGTCGACGGGCGTGCCGGTGATGCCGCCCATGGAGATACGTTGGCGTCCGAGCACCTTGCCTCGGTTGCTCAGGTAGACGGCCCAGAACTCCTCGTGGTCGAGGTCGGCTATGAAGGGCGACATGTAGGAGAAGAAGGTTGTGCTGTCGTTGATGATCACCTCTTTGTCGTCGCCTATCTCGCCGTGCATGCGCCATCCGAGTTCGAGGGCTGCCATGAGGGTGGTGGCTTTGGCGGGACCGACGCCTTTGATGGTGCTCAACTGGCTGAATTCCATCTGGGAAAGACTTGTGAGGCGGTTGCCTGCCGAAGAGAGAACTTCCTTGGCGACCTCGACAACGCTTTTGCCGCGCAGACCGCTGCGCAGGAGGATGGCCAGGAGCTCGGCGTTGGTCAGTTCTTTTTTGCCCTTGTTGAGCATTTTTTCACGTGGTTTGTCCTCGTCGGCCCACTCTTTGAGTGTGAGAGAAAATTTTTCATTCATATCTTGCTGTAATTCTATAATTTTTGTGCAAAGATACATGTTTTTTTTGGAATTCCATTGCTATGTCAAATATTTTTCTTATTTTTGCACATTCAAAGTGAATATAATAAAAAACATAAATTTATAGATAAAGTATGCAGAATAAAGGACTTATCAAATTTTTAGCTTGGGCTTTTGCTCTGGTATGTTTGTTCCAATTGTCGTTTACGATTGTGACAAGTGTTGTTCAGAACAAAGCCAAAACTGATGCCAAAAACTACGTAAACAGTGAGCAGGTGCAAAAACTGATCGCTAACAGAACCAAAGATCAGGTCGAAGCCCAGATTCTTACCGATTCGCTTCAGAATGCCCGCGAAGCTCACTACCTTGACTCCATGGCCACTGAGAAAGTTTATCTCGGCTACACTTACCGCGAATGTCAAGGTCGCGAAATTAACCTCGGTCTTGACCTCAAGGGCGGTATGAACGTGATGCTCGAGGTCTCGACGGTCGACGTTGTGCGTGCCCTGGCCACTACCAATGCCGAGGACCCCACTTTCGTCAAGGCTGTCGACAACGCCCTGGCCAAGCAGAAGGTGACCACCAACCGCGACTTCGTCTCCCTGTTCTACGAGGAGATTGTCGCCCTCGACCCCAACGTCTCGTTGGCCTCCATCTTCAGTAGCGGCGACCTCCGCGACAAAATCAAGATGGGCGACAACAACGACGATGTGATCAAGGCCGTCCGCGCTGAGGCTTCCGATGCTTACGACCGCACCTACCAGATTATCAGCAAGCGTATCGATAAGTTCGGTGTCGCCCAGCCGACCATCCAGAAGCTGAGTGCTTCGGAGCGTATCCTCGTCGAGCTGCCTGGTGTCAAGGAGCCCGAACGTGTGCGCAAACTTCTGAAGGGTACCGCCCAGCTCGAATTCTGGCTGACCTACGACAATACCGAGGCCATCCGTTTCCTCGAGGCTGCCGACAAGTACCTTGCCTCCGTCAATGGTGGCGTTGAGACTGCCGAAAAGGATAGCGTCGATCAGGCTGAGCTCGCCGACAGCAACTCGCTGGTTGACCAGCTGGCCGTCGACAACGCTTCGAGCCAGAGCGCCGGTTCCAGTAACCTGGACAAGACCAACCCGCTGTTTGCCCTGTTGATGCCCTATGTGAACCAGAACAACCAGCCCGTTCCCGGCCCCATCGTTGGTCTCGCTCACGACAAGGACCGTGCCGCCATCGATGCCATGTTGGCTCAGGCTGCCGCCCGCAAAGTGTTCGACACCCGCTCGGTGAAATTCCTCTGGTCCAACAAGGCCGACGAGAACTTCACCGGTGGTGATATCTACACCCTCTATGCCATCAAGATTACGACCCGCGACGGTGCTGCCCTGCTGGATGGTAGCTGTATCTCCGACGCCCGTCAGGACTTCTCCACCAACGGCAAGAGCGAGGTCTCTATGACAATGAATAGCGCGGGCGCGCGCGATTGGAAGCGCATCACTGGCGAGAATGTCAACAAGTGCATCGCCATTGTGCTTGACGACCTGGTCTATTCCGCTCCTGTTGTGAATGGCGAAATCGCCGGTGGCCGTTCCTCCATTACGGGTAACTTCTCCCTCGACGAGGCCAAGGACCTTGCCAACATCCTGAAGAGCGGTAAGCTCCCTGCCCCCGCCAATATCGTTTCCGAGGCTGTGGTCGGACCTTCGCTCGGTCAGGAGTCCATCCACAATGGTCTCATCTCCTTCATCCTTGCTTTCATCGTGGTGCTGATCTACATGGTCATCTTCTACAATCGCGCAGGTTGGGTTTCTGTGGCAGCCCTTATTACTAATGTATTCCTTCTTATAGGAGTTCTGGCCTCGATTGGCGCCGTGCTCACTCTTCCCGGTATCGCCGGTATTGTGTTGACAATGGCAATGGCAGTCGACGGCAACGTTATTATCTACGAGCGTGTGAAGGAAGAACTCCGTGCCGGTGCCAGCCTCTCCACTGCTGTCGAGAATGGTTTCAAGAATGCTTACTCTGCCATCATCGACGGTCAGGTGACAACCTTCCTGCTGGGTATCGTGCTGATCATGTTCGGCTCCGGTGCCGTCCAGGGCTTTGCAGTGACCCTCTGCATCGGTATCGTGACCTCCCTGTTCACTTCCATTTTCATTACTCGTCTGATTATAGATTCGCGCCTGAACCACAAGCGCTCGATGAGCTTCTCCTTCTCGTTCTCGGAGAACTTCCTGCGCGATGTGCACTTCGACTTCCTCGGCAAGCGCAAGATGTTCTATACCATCGCTGCTGTTGCCATCGTTATCTGTGTCGCCAGCTTTGCTATCCGCGGTATGAGTTTCGGTATCGACTTCACCGGTGGTCGTACCTATGTGGTGCGTTTCGACCAGCCTGTTGACATGCTCGACGTTCGCGCCGACCTGGCCAAACAGTTCGACGAGGCTCCCGAGGTGAAGACCTATGGTCCTTCCAACCAGTTGAAGATTACCACCAAATATAAGATTGACCAGGATGGCGACGAGGTGAAGGACGAGATTGTCGACAAGCTCTATGCTGCCGCCAGCAAGTACTATGCCAGCCCCATCACGAAGGCCGAGTTCCAGTCCACCGAGACCAATCCTCTTGGTATCATCCAGGCCGACCAGTTCGGCAAGGGTGTTGCCCACGACAACCTGGTGCACTCCATCTGGGCTGTTATCGGCGGTCTGCTCGTTATGTTCGTCTATATTGGAGTTCGTTTCCGCAGCTGGCGTTTCGGTATCGGTTCCGTTACCGCTCTGGCTCACGATACGATTCTCGTCATCGGTATCTTCTCCCTGCTCCATGGCCTGCTGCCTTTCAACCTCGAGGTTGACCAGTACTTCATCTCGGCAGTGCTGACGGTCATCGGTTACTCCATCAACGCCACTGTGGTTATCTTCGACCGTGTCCGTGAGTACCGCAAGCTCTATCCGAAGCGCAGTCTCATGACCCACATGAACGATGCTATCAACTCCACTTTGGCCCGTACGGTCAATACCTCCGGTACCACCTTTGTCACCCTGCTGATGATGTTCATCTTCGGCGGCGAGGTTATCCGCGGATTCATCTTCGCCCTCCTTGCCGGTGTCCTCGTCGGTGTGTTCTCGTCGCTGTGCATCGCCTGCGCCGTGGTTTACGAGATTTCCGGAAAAGAGAAGGCCAACGCTGTGGTTGAGAAATAAATGTTATTGAATACAATATTTAATAAGTAAAGAGACAATGAGTTTTACTACCATCCTGCTCCTCCTGTTGGTCGCTGGCTATTCGCTCTACACGAAGGCCAGCAAGGCCGCTGCTGCGCAGTCGGCTCAGGAGACTGATTCCGCCGGGGAGGGACAGGATGGTGCCTTCTTCGAGGAGGATCCTTTTGCAGAGAATGCCAACGAGTTCTTTGATGAGGGACCTGCCGAGGAGAATGAGAACGGGTACTTTACTTATGAAGCCGAGGCTGTGAAGACCCCGGTCCGCAAGGCTGCGGAGTTCAAGCCGCGCCCCATGGCCCCTGTCATGATGGAGGAAGTTTCTGCTTTGCCGAAGTTCGACCTTCGTCAGGCCGTCATAGCCCAGGTAATATTGAACAATAATTACATTAACGAAATAAATCAACAAAATCAATAACTCTTAACATGTAAACGCAATGAGAATGTTTAGAAAAGTACTATTGACATTCGGACTCTTGCTGATGGCGGAAATGGCAGCCTTCGCTCAAGGCACTATGAAGGGTACCATTACCGACAAAAAGACAAATGAGCCTCTGCCATTTGTCAACGTCGTCGTCCTGCAAGATGGCAAACAAGTGCAAGGCGGTACGACCGACTTCGATGGTATCTTCACCATCAAGGGCCTGGCGGTCGGTACGTATGACATCAAGGTGTCATCGGTGGGTTACAATCCCTATCAGCGTACCGGTATCCAAGTGAAAGCCTCCGGTTTTACCGTGGTCGACATCCAGCTTTCCTCTGGAGCTACCAACCTTGCTGAAATCACCATTGAAGCCGATAAGGTGCCTATCATCGAGGTGGGTACTCCTGAGTCGGGCCAGCGTATGTCTGCTGAAGACATTCAGCACATGCCGGGTAACTCGGTCGACGCTATCGTTGCCGCCGTCGGCGGTATGGGATACAACGACGGTGGTACCAGCTCGGCCCGTGGTGAAGGCGGTATGGTGACCATGCAGGGCGGTGTCCGTAAACGTACCGGTATCAATGTGCCGAAGGACGCTATCGCTGAAATCCAGGTCATCCTGGGTGGTACGCCCGCCAGCATCGGTGAGGCTATCGGCGGTACCCAGATCATCACTCTCAAACCCCCAACCAGCACTTTCCAGGGTTTGGTCCGTTGGGAAGGCTATCTCGACTACCGTCTGCTCAACACCCTCGTGGTGTATCTGACGGGTCCTGTATATAAGATTCCCATCAAGGATGAGAACGGCAGCGTCACCGGAGACCGCACTCTCGTTGGTTTCCGCTTCACGGGTCAGGGCTCCTATCGCAACTGGCCTTACTACCGTGCCAGCGGCTATGAGTTCCAGATTGTCAAGGATGATATCGTCAGATATATCGAGCAGAACCCTCTGAGCTACGATCCTCTGACCGGTGGTATCAACTATACCGCTGAGAGTATCCTCCGTCGCAACTCATTCCATAGCATCACCCGTCTCACCTCCGACGATTTCACCTCCTCCAGCCGTGTTCCTGACCTGCAGGCCTACAGCATCGCTCTCGAAGGTGCTCTCGATTTCCGTTTCTCGGAGTATACGAGCCTCATCGTGACCGGTGAGTTCAGTGCTTCCCACTCCCCCGGAGGCGGAATCTCCCCTCTGACCATGCCTCTCGTGGGTAACGGTGTCGGCGAGTCCAAGAACATGGTTCTCACTGTCGACTTTACCCAGCGTTTCAAGGATGCCCAGGTGACCAACGAAGAAGAAGCTCAGGCTTCCAGACCCATCAAGAACGTGATGTACAACATCACCGCCATGGTGAACCGCGCCACCTCCAAGTCCTACAACGAGAGCTTTGGCTCCTCGATTGACGACATCTTCAAATATGGTTACATTGGTAAGTTCGTCACCGAGCAGACCCCCAGCTGGGAGGACCGCCTCGTCGACTATTATGGCACCCAGCGTTGGGCTAAGGTCCAGAATGCTTGGCGCGACAATGTGACCTATGTGTCGGGTAGTGGTATTTACAACCCTATCCTTGCCAACTACAATGAGCAGCTCTTCAACAGCCCCGAGTTTGAGGATATCCGTCCCAACCTCTTCGCTATGGACTACATCCGTATGTTCAAGGGCCTCTACAATGGCGATTCCCCCAATAATATTTATGGCCGCCTCAACAATGTCGGTGTCCAGTCGGGTTCCTTCTCTCTCAGCCAGGACGACTACCTCTATGTTTCCGCCAAGGCTTCGGCCGATGTCTTTGGTCACGAAATCGAGATTGGTTTCCAGTACGACCAGATGTGGAACTCCTCCTTCGCTGTGAATGCCTATGGCCTCTGGACACTCATGCGCAACAATGCCAACAGCCACATTCAGCAGCTCGACCTCGACAATCCTATCTATGAGACCCGCGGTTCGCAGCTCTATGTGCGTTACAATCGCCTGCTCGATGCCGATCAGCAGACGCACTTCGACGAGGCTTTCCGTAATTACCTTATCAGTAATGGCTTCACCCAGACCAACGGTAGCCCCATCGATGAATACACCTGGATCGATATCGACCGTTACATGCCCGACGACTTTGCCAAAGCTGGCGGTTTGGGCATGTTCTCCTCCGATGAGCTTTTCAATAGCGGTAACGCCTATGTCTCTTACCTTGGCTACGACCACACTGGCGAGAAGTACAGCGGTTCTAACTGGAGCCTCGAGGATTTCTTCAATCCTTCCGATGGCAAGTATCGTTATCTCCCTGCCTTCTCTCCCATCTATGCCGCGGGCTACATCCAGGATAAGTTCTACTTCCAGGATCTTATCTTCAACGTCGGTGTCCGTGTCGACTACTTCAACGGTAACCAGTACGTGCTGAAGGATCCCTATCTGCTCTATGAGTCCTACACTGTCGCCGACCTCCGTGCCAACCCCAGCCTTATCGGCGGTGGCGGACAGTACCTGAACAATGCCGGCGAGGACTGGGTGCCCTATGTGGACCAGGTCTCCGATGCCGAGGGTGCCAGCAAGCCCGTCATCAAGGGTTACCGCGACCAGGAAGGCAAGTGGTACAATGCTGACGGTGTCGAGCAGATCAACACCTCCGCCATCAATGGTAACTCCGGTAAACCCACTCCTTATTATACCGAGCGCGGTCTTTCCGCCATCAACAACCGTATTGTAGGTACCGAGGCCTTCGAGCGCTACACTCCCCAGATTGTGGCCATGCCCCGTATCGCCTTCTCCTTCCCCATCGGTGAGAAGTCGCAGTTCAAAGCCAGTTACGACATTATCGCCCGCCGTCCTTCCGCTGGTTGGGCCGCCAACTATGTTGACTACCTCTTCATGTCCCAGATTACTTCTACCAACAACCCCAATCTGAAACCTGAACGCATCACCAACTATGAGCTCGGCTTCCAGCAAGCTCTCAACGACAACTCTGCCATCAGCGCCTCGGCCTACTACAAAGAGACCCGCGACCTGATCCAGCTTGTCCAATATGCCGGTGCCGACCCCAACCCCAACTACTACAGCTACGACAACAAGGACTTCCGTACCATCAAGGGTGTCACCCTGGCCTATGACCTCCGTCAGACCAAGAACATCCGTATCAATGCCAACTACACCCTCCAGTATGCTGAAGGTACCGGTCTTTCCAGCGGCACCATGACTGAGCTCATCAAGGAAGGTTACACCACCCTTAAGATGCTCAATCCTATCGCTGACGACCGTCGCCACGAGTTCAAAGCCAATGTCGACTTCCGCTATGGCATGGGTGCCCAGTACAATGGTCCTGTCATCACCCGCGTCGTTACCGACAAGGAAACTGGTGAGAAACGTAAGAAAGATATCAAGCTCCTCGAGAATTTCGGTATCAACTTCATGGCTGTCGCTCAGTCCGGCCGTCCTTACACCAAGGCCTTCTCCAACTCGCAGTACACCATCGTTGGTGGTTACAACGGTGCCCGTCTGCCTTGGGGCTTCTATTTCAACATTGTTGTTGACAAGATGTGGCCCATCCAGGTCGGTAAGCGTACCACCTTCATCAAGGCTGATATCACTGTCAACAACCTCTTCGATATCCGCAACGTGCTTGATGTCTTCAATGTCACCGGCAACCCCGAGGACAATGGTTTCCTGACCGACCCCGAGATGCAGCAGACCATCAATGCCTACCTCGACCCGCTGGCTTATCGTGATATCTATGCCATCACCCACCGCAACTCCACTTGGAACTACTCCAGTCCCCGTACCATTCGCGTATCTGTATCGTATAACTTCTAATCCTAACGTGATAAAATATTATAAAGATGAAAAGTATATATAGCAAATTAGTATTGGTCTCTTTGCTACTCGTCAGCTTCGCGCCGTCGGTCTCCGCCCGCGAGTGCATCGAGTGCAAGAAAACCAACGCGAGAAGTGCTGCTGTTCAGACCAAGGCCGCCGCATGTAAGCGTGCTCAGAGCACCGCTGAGTTGAATATCAACAATGTCCGTGCCCTTATCAATGGCTACGGCAATATGTGGTATGATGGCAGCCAGGCCCAGTACCATCTGCCCAAGAACAGCAACACCAGTCCCATGTTCTGCGCCGCCCTTTGGATCGGTGGCAACGACGTCAACAGCCAGCTGCGTATCGCTGCTCTCCGTTTCGGTTCAGAAGGTGACGACTACTGGCCCGGTCCCCTGAAAATCAACGGTACGGCCTCCATCGACCTGCCCGTTTGTAACTACTACGACAAGCACTACATCATCACCAAGGCCGAGGTTCTGGCCTTTATGGACCACTTCGAGTATTCGGTCGATGAGAACGGTCACCACACTGTTACCATGAAGAGCGATCCCGGTGAGGACCTCACCGAGGTTATCCTCAACTGGCCCGCCAAGGGCGATGGTGGCGACGACCTTACCAGTTATCTCGCTCCCTTCTATGATGCCGACGATGATGGTGTGTACAACCCCCACAACGGTGACTATCCCTACTACGATTTCAACAACGACCTCTGCCCCCGCACCATCAAGCAGCGTTTCCCCGAACGCGCCAATGTCTCTATCCCTACAATGGAGACTGAGAAGAAAATCGTCACCGGCGGTATTCTTTCCGACCAGGTCCTGAAGGGCGACCAGACCATCTGGTGGGTCTTCAACGATATGGGTAACGTCCATACCGAAACCAACGGCCAGTCCATCGGTCTTGAAATCCGTGCCCAGGCTTTCGCCTTTGCCACCAACGACCGTATCAACGACATGACCTTCTATTCTTACGAAATCATCAACCGTTCTTCCTACGAGTTGCAGCAGACTTACTTCAGCCAGTGGGTCGATCCGGACCTGGGTTATGCCCATGACGACTTTGTCGGTTGCGATGTCCGTCGTGGTCTCGGCTACTGCTACAACGGTGACGAAAGCGACGGTCCCGGATCCGGTAGCTATTCCGGCATTCCTCCCGCTGTCGGTATCGACTTCTTCCAGGGTCCCTACATGGATCCCGATGGAAAAGACAATCCTAAGATTGACATCTCCTATATCCTTTCCCGTCCTTCTACCGAGCCTATCCGTAAGCTCCTTGATCAGTACAAGATGAAGAAGAAAGGCACCAACATCGACTCGCTCGACGCTGCCGGCCGCCAGGTCTATGACACCATCGACATTTCCTACCATGCCGACGACTTCTTCGCTCAGGATTACAAGAGCTGGTATTTTGTACCTGGCGATGCCATTGGCAACTGCGCCATCAACGGTGTCAACTTCGGCAACAACATTGTCGACGATGAGCGTTTCGGTATGCGCCGTTTCGTGTACTACAACAACTCCACCGGTAACAACGGTGAGCCTGCCAAGGCCAGCGACTACTACAACTACCTGACTGGTCATTGGAAGAACAAACAGCGTATGAAATTCGGTGGCGATGGTTATAACACCGGTACCACCGAACTCGATTGCGACTTCATGTTCCCCTACGACAGCGATCCTTGGCATTGGGGCACGGATGGCGTCGAGCCTTCCATCAATCCCAATGACTGGAACGAGGTCTCCGCTGGCAACACTCCTGCCGACCGTCGTTTCATGCAGTCTGCCGGTCCTTTCACCCTGAAACCCGGTGCCCTTAACTACATCACCGTCGGTATTCCTTTTGCTCAGGCCACCTCCGGCAACGCTTGGTCCTCTGTCGAGCTGCTCCGTCAGGTCGATGATATCTGCCAGCGACTCTTCGAGAACTGCTTCAAGGTCCTCGACGGCCCCGATGCTCCTACCCTCACCGCTCAGGAACTCGAGAACGAGGTTGTTCTCTATCTTACCTATGACAACCCCGGCTCCAACAACTACGGCGAGTCCTACATCGAGGCTTCCCCCTCCATCCCCAATGGCTACACCGACGACAACAACAAGTTCCACGCCTACGATGTTTACTATCGTTTCGAGGGCTATCAGATCTATCAGCTGAAGGATGCCAACTGCTCCGTTGCTGATATCGAGGATCCCACCAAGGCTGCTCTTGTTGCCCAGTGCGACGTTGAGAACTACTACGATTCCGTCACCTATGAGCTGAGACTCGATGCGAACAATGACACCATTGAGGTGGCTGTTCCTGTCGACAACCCCAACCTGCCCATCGGAACCCTCGTCAACTACACCACCGACACCCGTACGGGTATCCTGTCCGGTACGGTCAAGGTGCAGGGCGCCAATGCCGGTATCCAGCATGTGTTCCGTCTCACCTACGATGCTTTTGCCACCGGCAACAACACCCGTCTCGTCAACAACCGCGAGTACTACTACGTCGCCATTGCCTACGCCCACAACCGTTACAAGGAGTATTCCCAGACCGAAGGTGCCTACCTCGATGGTCAGAAGGAACCCTATCTGGCTGGTCGTAAGAACGAGCGTGGCGGTAGCATCACCCCCATCACCGTTATCCCCCACAGCCCCTCTGCCGAGGCCGGTGGACGTTTGGCTCAGTCCGAGTTCGGCATGAACCCCCGCATCATCCGTCTCGGTGGCTATGGTAACGGCGGCTCCATCCTCCGCCTCAGCCAGTCCTCCATCGACTCCCTCATGGGCGATCCCGCCCAGGGACTGCTCCCCAAGGCTCCTGGTGTCTTCAACTCCCGCGTGCTCACCACGGGCGTCGACTACAGCACCATGAACAACCCCTGTATCATTGCCAATCCTGTCTACGAGGAGAACTATGGCCCCATCAACGTCCGCGTCATCGACCCGCTCCGTCTCCATGAAGGCCGCTTCAATGTTCTCTTCAACAATGCCGACAATGACACTACCACCATCGAGTCTGCCACCCGTTGGTGCATCGTTCGCGACGGTGGCGGTCACCTCGACTCCACCAACGTCGACGGCCATTGGACCTATCGCGACACCATCTGGTCCGACTTCTCCATCGCCCGCTACAACGAGCAGCTCTTCCTCGACCTTGGTATTGCTATCACCCTGGTCAACCCCAAGAGTATTGCCACCGATGTCTATTATGACCAGAACAACAAGCAGGGCAAATTCTGGCAGGGCGCTGCCACCAAAGGCTCTGTCCTGGGTTCCGAAATGGTCTTTGCCGACGAAAACCAGCAGTGGCTGTCCGGTCTGCCCGACAACGACTCCTACTTCCTCTACAACTGGATCCGCTCCGGTTCTCAGTTCGCCGCAGGTACCTATAGAACCTTCAGCAACAGCAACGACAAGTACAGCATTACTGAGGCCTATCTGGATGAAGACTACTTCCACGCCTACAGCGCCAGCGAGTCTCCCTCGGCCGCCGTCAATACCGAGGCTTTGGACAAAGAGCAAGAATTTGAAGGCATTGTCTATGGCATGTGGGGTCCCTATGGCTTGTCCTCCACTCAGCCCTTCCACCCTGGCTTCAACTACTCCTACTACATGGCTCCGGACGACACTCTTGCCGCCCTCGGCATCAACAAGAACCGTCTCGAGCGCCAGCTTTTGGTCAACTCCACCAACCGTTCGCTCCATTTCAGCGCTCTTGCCAACCTGCCCAGCGTACGTATTGTCCTCACTGCCGACACCTCCAAGTGGACTCGTTGCCCGGTCATCGAAGAGTGCGACGACTACACTCAGGCCGAGGGCAAAGCACGCCGCTTCAGCGCCCGTCGCCACGCCTCTGTCAACAAGGAGGGCAAGACCTGCGCCGACCTTGGTATCGCTCCTGATGTCGACGATCCTTCCAACCCCGCTTACATCAGCGCCGATGGTATGGGTTGGTTCCCCGGCTATGCCATCAACACTGTCAGCGGCGAGCGTCTGAATATCATGTTCGGTGAGGACTCGCGCTACATCCAGCACAACGGTGCCGACATGATGTGGAACCCCGATGCTTCCACCAGCGAGGGCACGCAGAACTATGTGATTGGCGGTCGCCACTACATCTATGTGATGAATGCCACCCGCCAGCCCTTCTACAACCTGCAGCGCCGTGTCAACGAGGTCGATGCCAACTACAACCCCGTCAGCACCTACTACTACACTCCTTCCTACGACGCCGGCCGCTGGTGCATGCAGATGCTCTCCTCCGTCGACCGTATGATGGAATCCACCTTCTCCAACAGTGGTGTCTACACCCTCAAGAACGGTATCACTGCCTCTGCCGATGTCAGCCTGATTCCCGTGCGCGACTCCCTCTCGCTGCTCTATGCTTCTGTGGCTTGGGTCAACATGCCTCTCGTCAACAGCCGCTACCAGTTCACCAATCCTATGGACATCCCCTGCGACGTCACCATCAACATCGACGTCCGCGCCCCCTATGGCACCTACATGTCTGCCAACAAGACCACCTCTCCCAACGCCGGTGCTGTCCTGAAGAACCATGAGATGCCTGCCTACCAGTTCGTGATCGGCCCCGAGGATGCCGTCCTCGAGAACCTCGCCACTCGTAGCAATGCTCGTCAGGATTATATCGATTCCCTCCTCGGACGTATCAATGTCGTCCCGAACCCCTACTACAGCTATTCCAATTACGAGACCGCGAGCCAGCTCGAAACCAAGGTCCGCATCGTCAACCTGCCCACCGGTGTTGAGAAAGGCCAGCCCCAAGGCTGTACCATCCGCATCTACACCGTCGACGGCACCCTCGTGCGTACACTCGGTCCTACGGCCGTTACCCGCGACGCCAGCATCGGTGCCGAGAACACCACCGTCGATTGGGACCTCCACAACCAGTCCGGTATCCCCATCGCAGGTGGTATGTACCTCATCCATGTCTCCGTCCCCGGTATTGGCGAACGAGTCATCAAGTGGTTCGGAACCATGCGTCCCGTCGACCTCAACTCTTTCGGTTTCTAACACAGTATGAAAACAACTAAATAAATACAGAGATGAAAAGAATATTAAGAATATTTGCTGTAGTTGTGATTCTCACGGCGCTTTCTGCTCCGTCAGCCCAGGCTGGCAACGATGAACGTCGTGGTACCGCCGGCGCCTCTGAACTGCTTATCAATCCCTGGACCCGTAGTAGCGGTTGGGGTGGAGTCAACATCGCCAACGTGCGTGGCCTCGACGCCATGTTCAACAACGTCGCCGGTCTCGCTTTCGTCGACGGTGTCGAAGTGGCTTACTCCAACACCATGCTCTATGGTGGCCGCAGCGGCCTCTCCAGCGGCGCCAGCATCAACACCTTCGGTCTTGGCATCCGTGTCTTCGAGGCTGGTGTCCTCGGTGTCTACGTCATGTCCATGGGCTTCGGCGATATCGATGTCACCACCTATTCCAGCCCCGAGGCTGGTCTCAACGGTACCTTCTCGCCCAGCTACATGAACATCAACGTCGGTTATGCCCATAGCTTCACCCGTAGCATCCATGGCGGTGCTGTTGTCAAACTCATCACCGAGAGCACCGACAACGTCTCCGCCTCCGGTTTCGGCATCGATGCCGGTATCCAGTATGTTACTGGCGAGTTCGACCAGCTCAAGTTCGGTATCTCCCTCAAGAACTGGGGCCCCTCGATGAAGTACGACGGCACCGGCCTCTCCCTGCAGATGGTCAACAATGCCGGCAACAACTTCACCGTACAGACCCGTGCCGCCGAGATGGAGCTCCCCACCTGCCTCAACATCGGTCTCTCCTACGACTTCCTGTTCGACAAGTGGGACCAGCGCCTCACCCTCGCAGCCTCCTTCACCTCCAACGCCTTCCTGCGCGACAACTACACCATCGGTCTCGAGTATAGCCTCCTCAACATGGTTCAGCTCCGTGCCGGCTATATCATCCAGCCTGGTCTGTGGTCCAACGACGCTGCCACCGCCAACAACGGTATCTGCGCTGGTGCCTCGGTCGACGTCCCTCTCCACAAGAAAGATTCCGACAGCAAAACCGGTCTCACTATCGACTACTCCTATCGTTCGGCAGACCCCCTCAAGGGCACCCACTCGATCGGAGCCAGTTTCCGGTTCTAAAGGCTGAACAACGACACATTAACCTTGTTGGGAAAGGCTTCGCTCAAGCCTTTCCCACTTTTTAAAACCCATAAAAAAACAACGAAAAAATGGCAGAAATCAAATATTACAGTGAAAAAGGCCTGCAGAAGCTCAAGGACGAACTCCACCACCTCATCGCCGTGGAACGCCCCGCAGCGTCGGCGGCCATCGCCGAAGCACGCGACAAAGGCGACCTCTCCGAGAACGCCGAGTACGACGCCGCCAAGGAGGCCCAGGGCCACCTCGAAGCCCGTATCTCCAAGCTCCAGGAACTCGTGGCCAACGCCCGTCTCCTCGACGAGAGCAAGATCGACACCTCCAAGGTGCTCCTCCTCTCCATCATCACCATCCGCAACACCAAGAACAACCTCAAACAGACCTACACCATCGTCCCCGAAAGCGAAGCCAACCTCAAACAGGGCAAGATCAGCATCACCTCGCCTTTTGCCTCCGCCTTCCTGGGCCATAAGGTGGGCGACATCGTCGAGGTCAACGTCCCGGCTGGCAAGATGAACTTCGAACTCATCAAGATAGAACGCTAACACCCCCGTTGCTATGACCATATTCAGCAAAATCGTGGCAGGCGAAATTCCCTGCTATAAAGTGGCCGAGACCGAACATTGCTTCGCTTTCCTCGACATCAACCCTGTCGTCCCCGGACACGTTCTCTGCATCCCCAAGAAGGAGGTCGACTACATCTTCGACCTCGACGAGGACCTCTTCACCGAGCTGCACCTCTTTGCCCGTCGTGTGGCCAAGGGCCTGAAGAAAGTCTGCCCCTGCATCAAAATCGGTGAGGCCGTGGTAGGCATCGATGTCCCCCATGTGCACATCCACCTCTTGCCCCTCAACAAACCCGGCGACCTCAACTTCGGCCACCATGTCGAAATGACCCCCGACGAACTCTCCTCCCTGGCAGCACGCATCGCCGCCGCCATCGAGTAGCACCCTCCCGGGACCGTTTTCCCTTTCCTTATTCGCGCACGTTGACGAACCATCCGCACGTCAACGTGCGCTTTTTTCTTTCCCCCATCCCCCCTTCCGTACCCCTCTCCAGCCTCCGAACACCCCCTACCAAATAGGTGTCTTATTCGACTGTTCTTATATAGTATGAATATAGTATACATATACTTCTCATATAGTATTTATATACAGTATATGAATACTATATGAGAAGTATATGTATACTATAT
>JAFUWF010000020.1 GCA_017483575.1 Bacteroidales bacterium | reverse complement strand
TGCCCCGAAGATCAAGGAGCCCATCTACGACGTCGCTGTCACCGTGCCCACCGAGAGCCAGGGAGGCGTCATGACCGACCTGCAGGGCCGCCGCGCCATCGTCATGGGCATGGATGCCGAGGGCAAGTACACCACCCTGAAAGCCAAAGCCCCGTTGGCCGAGATGAACCGCTACTGCACCGCCCTGAGCTCCCTCACCAGCGGCCGCGGCACCTTCACCATGACCTTCAGCGGCTACGAGCTCGTCCCCGCCGACGTCCAGCAGGCCCTCCTCAAAGCCTACGAGGAAGCCGCCAGCGAGGAAGAATAGTTTGGAGCGCCGGCGTCCCGCCGGCCTTGCCTTGGACCGCCGGCGTCCCGCCGGCCTTGCCTTGGACCGCCGGCGTCCCGCCGGCCCCTGCTGCTACGCAAAACCCTCACAAGCCGGAAGCCCCGAGAGGGACTTCCGGTTTCCAATTGGAGGAACTATGGTAACATTCCGTTTTAGAGATTTCGGAGAGAACTTGGGCACACGCCAGTTGGGACAGCAAGCACGGGAAAAATTGATGCCGCTGCTTGAAGGCGATGAGCGTGTGGTACTCGATTTCACTGGTGTGGATGTGGTTAGCAATTCCTTTGCCGACGAGTGCATTGCCAAGTTGTTGCTCACCATGTCCCTCGCCGAATTGAAAGCACACACTACCTTCCAAGGCCTCAATCCCATTGGCCTCCGAAAGCGTCCTCACCGCCCTCCGTCGCCGCCATCTAACGATGGCGTAAAATTGATATACAGAATCACAGAAGAAGAGTATATCATCTGCCGAAAGATATACTCTTCTTCTGTCCTATCTTATCATAACCACCTTTCGGTGGTGGGGGTGGTTGTCGGTTATAAATACCCCCCCCTATGATATTATCGTATTGAGATGGCCTGTAAGGAATTACTAGAAGTTCACAATAGCATTTCCGTCATATTCGCCAGTGCTGACATCGATGACCTGCACCTGGACGTATTCCTCGGTGATGCGGATGGTGATATAGTAGTCTGTGGCAGAGAAATTGTTGCTTTTGACGGTAGTTTCGTACAACGTCTATCTCAGTTTCAACCTCTATGAGTCCGGCATCATCACCAAGGCAGACCATATCCGTCGCCAGAAAGCCTACAAGCTGGTCGACCAACAGCTGTTCCACACCGAACGGTCGTTGGCAGCCATTAAATACATTGGATATAAGGAGGTGCACAAATTTATTGTTGCAAAACGGGGAGGCGACCACTCTGCCTGAGGCTTTAAAGAAGGTCTATTCTTCCAATGTCTACGCCCTGCTTGAGCAGGAACTCAACGATAAAAAAAAGTTGTAATTCAGATTTTTTTTGTATCTTTGTCACTGCATATGCATAGAGTATTTTATCATAACTCGCTGATTATTACCCCCCCCCCGAAATTAGCAGTAGAGGAAGGGGCAAATAATTCTTGTATTTTTTTTCATTTCGATTCCCGCGCTGCCGTCAAAGGTGGAGCGGATATTCCTATGTACATTTTTTTTCAATTCAATATTTTTCCAACAAAAACACAACACAATGAAAGATTTGACTGACAAAAAGAAACAGTACGAAGTCCCCGGTCTGACGGTGGTAAGCTTCAAGGCGGAACGCGGCTACGCCGCCTCTGGTGGTAGTGGCAGTGGCGGCGGTGGCATCATTACCGGCGTCGAGGGCGGCGGCACAGGCATTGGCTATGGCGGCGGCAGTGCTGGAGGTGGAAGATAATGCATTCCTACCTCGACGCCAACATGATGAGTATCCATTAGATTGATTCAAAGGTGTTCGCAGGCATGCCACAGCAGGCCTTCCTCAAAGCCTACGAGGAAGCCGCCAGCGAGGAAGAGTGATTCCTTATTCTGCATGGCGCTGGTTGCGAAAGCATTCGCAACCATTCAAGCGCCGCAGCAACTACATCAAAGGGTGTCCCCAGTGGATGCCCTTTTTCTTTAACGCCATTTTCTTTCTGTCCATCAGCCATTTGTTGGTGTGGCCTTGGCGGCGGAGTTCGTCGCGGACAAGATTCGATTGCGAAGGTACGCATTATTTCTCATACGGCCAAATATTTTTCGTATCTTTGCAAAATCAATAGCAACATACAGATATGACAGAGAAGTTTGAAGACAAGATACATAAGGATTTGTACGAGTACCTTTTGGGTATTCATGAGGTGGACCGGCGGATGCCGGAGTGCACCGATGTGGAGGAACGGTGGGTGGCGATAGGAAACGCGTACATCCCCGACGGGGCGCGCGAGTTCCGCGACTATCCCGTGGCCAGCCTCGGGTGGATGATGTACATCGGCATGGCGGTGGCCAAGTTGTGGGACGACGAGTGGAGCATCTATTCCCAGATAGAAGACCTCTACGCCTACATGCGCGACAAGCGCGGCTACAACGCCCTGGACGAGTACATCTGCGAGGACGTGCTGATGTTGCGTGGCAAGGACATCGACGACCTCGGAGCGCTGGTCGGCGAGTGCGCTGCCCGCGTGCACCATACGCTGATGCACGAACGGATAGAACCCGGTACCAAGGAGGCTTTCGAGGCCTACGTGGCCTGCCTGCGCCAGCTGTACCTCTTCGGGATGGCCGTGCAGCTGAGGCGCATGGGCTACCATATGGAGCGGGTGCGTTGATTTACTGCATCTTAAAGTACTGACACAATAAATCTGATGTTTTTCCGTTACGATTGAAAAAACAACATTATGGCAGACGACAAAAAGATTATTTTCTCGATGGTGGGCGTGGGGAAGCTCATTCCGCCCAGCCGCCAGATACTGAAAGATATATACCTTAGTTTCTTCTACGGAGCCAAGATTGGCATCATAGGCCTCAACGGCAGCGGCAAGAGCTCGCTGATGAAGATTATCGCCGGTGTCGACAAGGACTACCAGGGCGAGGTGGTCTTCTCGCCGGGCTACTCGGTCGGTTACCTCGAGCAGGAACCCAAGCTCGACGACACCAAGACCGTCAAGGAGGTGGTGCAGGAGGCCGTGCAGGAGACTGTGGATTTGCTGAAGGAATACGACGAGGTGAACAACGCCTTCGCCGAGCCCGACGCCGACTTCGACAAGCTCATCGCCCGTCAGGGCGAACTGACGGAGCTGCTGGAAGCCCACGATGCCTGGAACCTCGACCAGAAGCTGGAACGCGCCATGGACGCCTTGCGCTGTCCCGATGAGGACCAGCTGGTGGCCAACCTCAGCGGTGGCGAGCGGCGCCGCGTGGCCCTCTGCCGCCTGCTGCTGCAAGAACCCGACATCCTGCTCCTCGACGAGCCCACCAACCACCTCGATGCCGAGAGCATTGACTGGCTGGAGCAGCACCTGCAGCAATACAAGGGTACCGTCATCGCCGTTACCCACGACCGCTACTTCCTCGATCATGTGGCCGGATGGATTCTCGAGCTGGATAGGGGAGAGGGTATCCCCTGGAAGGGCAACTACAGCTCGTGGCTGGAGCAGAAGACTGCCCGACTGGCCATGGAGGAGAAGCAGGAGAGCAAGCGCCGCAAGACGCTGCAGCGCGAGCTGGAGTGGGTGCGCATGGCCCCCAAGGCCCGCCACGCCAAAGGCAAGGCCCGTCTGGCCGCCTACGACCGCCTGCTGAACGAGGACGTCAAGGAGAAGGAACAGAACCTCGAAATATTCATCCCCAACGGTCCGCGCCTGGGCAACAAGGTGCTGGAAGTCAACGGCGTCAGCAAGGCCTACGGCGACAAGCTGCTCTACGAAAACCTGACCTTCAGCCTGCCCCCTGCCGGCATCGTGGGCGTCATAGGCCCCAACGGCTGCGGCAAGACGACGCTCTTCCGCCTCTTCATGGGCCTCGAGCAGCCCGACACCGGCACCTTCGAGGTCGGCGAGACCGTCAAGATAGGCTACATCGACCAGCAGCACGCCGAGATAGACCCCGAGAAGAGCGTCTACGAGATGATTTCCGGCGGCAACGAGAACCTGCAGGTGGGCGGACGGCTGGTCAACTCGCGCGCGTACATATCTAGATTTAACTTCACAGGCACCGACCAACAGAAGAAGGTGGGCGTGCTCAGCGGCGGCGAAAGGAACCGTCTGCACCTGGCCCTGACGCTCAAGAGCGAGGCCAACGTGCTGCTCCTCGACGAGCCCACCAACGACATCGATGTCAACACGATGCGCGCCCTCGAGGAGGGCCTCGAGAACTTTGCCGGTTGCGCCGTGGTCATCAGCCACGACCGCTGGTTCCTCGACCGCATCTGCACCCACATACTGGCCTTCGAGGGCGACTCGCAGGTCTACTTCTTCGAAGGCGGCTACACCGAATACGAGGAGAACCGCAAGAAACGCCTCGGCGACGACACCCCCCACCGCATCCATTACAAGAAACTGATGGTCTAATTAGTATAATATCAGTAGTTATGAAAACAAGTCGGATGACAATGCTAGTGGCTGCTGCCACAATGCTTTTTGCCGCCTGCGGCAAGGATACGGAGTCCACGGTGGTCGACCCCGAACCACATACGGACTACCTGATTTGCGACAATATGGCATATCCCTTTGTTACGAAGACCGTACTCGTTGAGGATGACTCCTACCAGGTGGTACTCACATCGGTCGACAACACGGATGCATTTCGCATCGAGTTGAAGGTGAATGAACACGATGTGAATAGGGACTTCGACCTCACGTCTGCCTCCAACGGCTCTTTCTCCATCGAGACCTCCTGGGGTGAGGCGACCTCGTTCTCCTACGAGAACTACGAGGGGCAGGTATACAGCGTTCTTTCCGGCATCATCTACGACGATGCCGCAGCCGTGAGCAAAGGTCGTTTTTCCACGACCCTTACCGCCGAGGACTTCAGTACTGAGCTGGATGTCCTGCTTGCCAACGGCCACCGCATCCGTGTAGGTACCGTCACCCCTGCCGACAGCATTGGGTTCCAGCCTTTTTGCGGAGGCTAATTCGCCGTGTTATTCAGCCTGCTGGCGGTATTTCTCCACCTCGCCCTGCACACTCTTCACGTTGTCGTTGGCTTTCTCCACGTCCTTTTGGGCCTCGGTCTTTTTTTGCTGGTCTTTGGCGATTTCGGCTTCCAGTTTCTTGATGTCTTCCTGGCAGTCTTTGATCTTCTGGTTGTAGTTCTCGATATCCTTCTTCTTGTCTGCAATTTTCTCTTTGTTCTTCTGGATGTTCTTGTCCAGCTTCTCCACGGCGGCCACAGCCTTGGCCTGGCTCTTCTCGGCTTTCTTCAGGTTGTCCTGCTCGGCTTCCATGTTGTTCTGGGCCTCGTATTTGTTCACGTACTGTACGAAGCCTTCCACGAAGCGGCGCAGATTGGCCTGCATGGTCTCGCGGTCAGCCGTGAGGTCTGTGGGGATGACGCAGGCGGTCACTCTGGCGCTGTTCTTGCTCTCCTTCTCCACCTTGGTGTAGAGGTTGATGGGGTCGGTGGCAATCTCAGCAAAGAGTTGGTCCAGCGCGGCCACGAAGCCCTCGCTCTTCTTGGTCTTCAGACCCGCGTCTTTCAGACGCTTGGTCATGGCGTTCTCTACGAGGTCGGTTTTCTTCTGGATGGTGACGCTGAATCCGGGGGCTGTCACTGTGCCTACTTGCACGCTTTGGGTCTCGATGTTCTGGGCCATCACCATGGTGAATGCCATCAGCATGGCGGGTAATAAAAACAGTTTCTTCATCATAATATTTTTTTTAATGTGTTAAATCTCTAATCCATACCACCGGCCGTTTTTGGAGCGGTGGCAATCTTTTTCTTTCTTCCCACTTACCTCCTCAGCGGAACATGCTGTTCCCGTTTGTGTTGTTTGCGGTTGAAATGGGCTTGGTCGCGGATGGCGGGGTTCATGGTGGCACGCTGGAAGCGGTCCCAGACAACCTCGACTGCCAACGGTGATGGGTGCGCCATGTCGGCATCGAAGAAGCGGTAGTCGCGCAGCTCGTCGAGGACAATCTCGTAGGCTGGGAAATAGGCCGTCACACCCCTGGTCGGGGCTTCCACTTTGACACCCTTGCGCTTGCGGGGCGTCGGGGGTAGGTCGCGGTCCACCAGTTCGTCGATGGCCAGCAGAAGGGTGCTCTTGCTGAGTTGGTTGCCATGGGCACCGTCGCCAATATGGCGTATGGGCGAGACGGTGAAGAGTACATTCAGGGTGGGGAAGCAGGCGTGGAGCTCGTCGAGCAAGGGCCGCCAGAGCCCCACGATGTCGTCCACCGACATGCGGCGACGTACGAAGTTGTCCTGTGGAAGTTTGTGGCAATTGGCGACCACCTGACACACTCCCCCCTCGTTCATGCTTCTTCCATCCGTCCTCAAAAATGTCCATGCGGACCCGAAGGTGATGATGAGGAGGGCGGCGGATTTGAGGGACTGGTGCGACAGGTGGATGCGGTTATTGCATACGTCGAGGCATTCTTCTGCCGTGGGGCGGGAGAAGGAGCCGTGGTGATGCCACGAGTGCCAGAGTCCTTCATGCTCAACCAGGTCGTCGGGACCTATCTCGATGTCGTACATCAGGCGTCGCAGGGCTGAGGCTATGGATGCGGGGTTGTAGAGGGTGCCGAAGGGGTTCTGGTCGATATGGAAGTCGCTGTCGCGCATAAGACGGGCGATTTCGTCGGAGAAGCACGAACCGAGACTGAGGATACCCGTGGCATAGTCAATGCCAAACGGCACCGCTGGAACATTAACCCGTGTATGGAATTCAATTTCGTTCATTGTTTCAAAATAGGCTGCACCTTGGAGATACCTTTGAGGGCTTCGAGATCGGGTATGATATCGTGGGCGGAGACGCGCAGGTCCGGGGTGTTGAGCGTCAGCGTGAGGTTGCGGGCGGCATCGACGACCTGCGCTTGGAGGGGTACCGTGCCTTTGTGGGACTCGGCCAACTTTTTCAGATCTTTGCAGAAAGCCTCGTCGACATTCTCCAGCGGCACGAAGAACGACAGCTTTGACATGTACTTGTCCATCACCTTGCTCAGCAGCATCATGGAGAGGATGCGCATGCGGGTAAAGGATTTGTCGGCACCGGTCTTCTTGTCCTTGTAGGTAATGGTACGCACCTGCGCGCGCACGTAGACGAAGGTGTTGTCCGTGAAGAAGTTCTTGAAACTGGTGTACTCGTCGTCGTAAAGGCGTAGCTCATAGCTGCCCGTGTAGTCGTCGATGACCATGGAACCGTAGGGGTTGCCTTTGGCGGAGACAGCATCCTTGACACCCGTCACCATGCCTGCAAAGCGCACTTCGCGTCCCGATAGCTGCTCCAGAGCCGACAGTTGCTCCACACCGATATTGGTGAACATATTCATCTCGTACTTGAAGTCGTCCAGAGGGTGTCCGGATAGGTAGGTGGAGATGACCTCTTTCTCCGCGCGGCAGCGTTTCAGGGTGGTCCACTCTGCACACTCGGGGATGGGCGGATGCTCCTCCTCGGCCAGTTCCTCACTCATACTGAAGATGCTCATTTGGTTGCTTGAGGCACCGTCTTGGGATCGTATGGCCCATTTCACCAGCTGGTCGAGGTAGGTGGGGGTGGTCTCCAGCTGGTTCTCCTTGTAGAAATACTGCGCGCGGTGCATGGTGCCTATGCCGTCGAAGGCCCCTGCCTTCACCAGCACCTCCATGTTCTTCTTGTTCACGGAGTGCATGTCCACACGCTTTAGGAAATCGAAGATGTCCTTGTAGAGGCCGTTCTTCTCGCGTTCCTCGATGATGGCAGCACTGGCCGCTTCACCCATGCCGCTGATGGCACAGAGACCGAAGCGTATCTTGCCTGTGGAGTCGACGGAGAAGTCCATGTCCGAGTAGTTTACGCTTGGCACTGCCACCTCGACGCCCTGTTTGCGGCAGTCGTCCATGAGCTCTGTGACGCGTTTGATGTCGCTCTGCGCGCTGGTCATCACGGCCGCCATATACTCTGCAGGGTAGTGTGCCTTGAGGTAGGCCGTCTGGTAGGCCACCCATGAGTAGCAGGCGGCGTGTGACTTGTTGAAGGCGTAGGAGGCGAACTTTTTCCACTCCTCCCATATCTTGGAGAGTATTTCCTTGGGATGGCCGTTCTTGGCGCCACCTTCGTAGAAGAGCACCTCCAGCTCGTTCATCTTCTCTATCTGCTTTTTGCCCATGGCTTTGCGGAGGGTGTCGCTCTGGCCACGGGTGAAGCCCGCCAGTAGGCGGCTCAAGAGCATCACCTGCTCTTGGTAGACGGTGATGCCGTAGGTGTCCTTGAGGTACTTCTCCATCACCGGGATGTCGTACTCGATGGGCTTTCTTCCTTGCTTACGGTCGATGAACTCCGGAATATTGTCCATGGGACCCGGACGGTAGAGGGCGTTCATAGCGATGAGGTCGTCGATGACATGTGGCTGCAGCTCGCGTAGGTACTTCTGCATGCCTGCCGACTCAAACTGGAATACACCCACGGTGTTGCCCTCGCAGAAGAGCTTGTAGGTGAGCTCGTCTTCCAACGGCAGGTGGTCGATGTCAATTTCCTCGCCCGTCACCTTCTTCACCATGCGGATGCAGTTCTTGATGATGGTGAGGTTCTTTAGTCCCAGGAAGTCCATTTTGATGAGACCCACGTTCTCCACCACATGGCCGTCGTACTGCGTCACCTGCACATACTCGTTGCTCTCCTTGTCGTAGACCACACACACGGGTGCCACGTCTGTGATGTCCTGGGCACCGATGATGACACCGCAGGCATGGATGCCTATCTGGCGGTTGGTGTCCTCCAGCTCCTCAGCATATGTAAGCATCTGCTTCAGCTGCTTGTCGTCGCCTTGCATGATGTTTCTCAGCTCCGGCACATACTTGTAGCAGTTCTTGAGGTTCACCTTGGGGCTCTTGCCTTTCTCGTCCTTGATGTTGTCTGGGAAACCACGGTCGGGGATGTAGCCTTTCAGTTGGTTGACGGTGGTCAGGGGGATCTTCTCTACGCGTCCCACATCGGCGATGGAACTCTTGGTGGCCATGGTGCCGTATGTGATGATATGTGCCACACGCTCCTTGCCGTATTTCTGTGTTACCCAGTCCAGCACCTTGCCGCGTCCGGCATCGTCGAAGTCTACATCGATATCGGGAAGCGAGATACGATCGGGATTGAGGAAACGCTCGAACAGGAGGTCGTACTTCAAGGGGTCGAGGTCTGTAATCCACAGGCAGTAGGCCACCACAGAGCCTGCTGCCGAGCCTCGACCGGGGCCCACGCTGACCCCCAGCTCCTCGCGTGCCGCACGGATATAGTCACTCACAATGAGGAAGTAACCCGGGAACCCCATGGTCTTGATGGTGTGCAGCTCGAAGATGATGCGCTCGCGTTGCTCATCGGTGAGTGTCTCGCCGTAGCGTTTGCGGGCGCCTTCCCAGACGAGGTGTTCCAGGTAGTCGGCTTCGAACTTGATGCGGTAGAGCTTATTGTAGCCACCGAGTTTCTTGATTTTTTTCTCGGCGGCTTCTTGACTCAGCACCACCTCGCCCTTCTCGTTGCGGGTGAACTCATTGAAGAGGTCCTCCTCGGTGAATCGCGCACGCCAGTCTTCCTCTTTGCCGAAGGCCTCGGGAATGGGGAAGACGGGCATCAGGGGGTCGCTGTCGATGCTGTATACCTCCACTTTCGAAGCTACCTCCATGGTGTTTGCCAGCGCCTCTGGTAGGTCGGAAAAGACGGACTCCATCTCCTCGGGGCTCTTCAGCCACTCCTGCTTGGTGTAGTGCAGACGGTTGGGGTCAGCATAGTCTTTCTGTGTGGCCAGGCAGATGAGGTGGTCGTGTGCTTCTCCATGCGACTCTTCCACGAAATGGGAGTCGTTGGTTGCCACAAGCTTGATGTTGTGTTTGCGTGCCAGACGGATGAGCTCGGGCTCCACCTTCATCTGCAGGCGGTAGGTATCGTAGTTGGCATTGGGTTTGTCAGTCTTGTGGCGCATGAGTTCTATGTAGTAGTCATCGCCAAAGACCTCCTTGAACCACAGCACCGCCTTCTCAGCCCCTTCGAGGTCGCCTTTCATGATGAGCTGTGGTATCTCGCCACCCAGGCAGGCGGAGCAGACGATGAGGCCCTCGTGGTATTGCTTCAGCACGTTGTGGTCTATGCGAGGACGGTTGTAGAGACCGTCGGTATAGGCTATGGACGCCAGTTTGCACAGCGAGTGGTAACCTTTAAGGTTCTTGGCTAGCAAGATGAGGTGGTATCCGCTGCTGTCCACGATGCGGTCGCGGCCCGTTTCCGGACTGATCTCCTTGAGGTTCTTGTCCTTGTCGTAGAGCGTGCGACGGGCGCAGTAGGCCTCGGTGCCCACGATAGGCTTGAAGATCTGCTTCTTCAGACCTTCCAGCTCTTCCTGCAGGTCACTCAGTTTGGGCGTGTCTTCGGGGATTTCCGCTTGGGTGTATATCTCCTCCACCTCCTTGGTGCGGGCTTCCAGCTCCTTTATTTTGTTCTTCACCTTACCGTTCTCCTTATTTACAGTGTCAAGGAAATCCTTGATGCCGAACATATTGCCATGGTCCGTCAGGGCCATGGCGTACATACCACAGCGCTTGGCTTTGGCCACGAGATCTGGAATTTTCGACATGCCGTCCAGCATCGAATAGTGCGAGTGCACGTGCAAATGAGTAAACTGCGTCATAAATGTAGAAACTTTTCCGGATGCAAATTTACGTAAAAAATCCGACTTTGTGCACGGAGACCATAAAAAAAATATTAATCTGCAAAATATCATCCATTTATCCTCAAACATCCCTTCGCCTCTTCGCCTCGAATAGCCTTCCCATCCCTTTCGCGTCATCCAAATTGTATGAGTTTCCGCATCGCTACGCTCACGCTTGGAGGACCATCTGTGGGCTGGGAATTCCATACAATTCGCAAGTAGTTACCCTGCGAAGCAATAATTCGCAAATCCGTTCTGTTCGCAGTCAAAAAAAAATTTTGTCGTATTAAAAAGAATTCGTATCTTTGCATTTCGAAATATCCCCTCAAGACACCATGAAAACCATGTAACTGAGGGTGCTTTGCTGTTATATAACCCGCACTTTTTCACCGTCATCTACCAAAAGGGCTCATCTCTATGAAACTTTGTGGTATCCTTTCCTTTACCCTCAATTCCGGTGTCGAAAACATGTTAATAACACCCGCTTCTGGACAAAACCCTGGATTTTTGGATTACGCTCGCCCAGCAATCGGGGAAAATAAAATTCCGTGTTCTTCTTAACGCAATGCGGCAACCCTATACAATCAAACAGATTAACAATTATGAAGATATCCGTAGCAGGTACCGGCTATGTCGGTCTCAGTATCGCCACTCTGTTGGCACAGCATAATGATGTCACCGCGGTCGACGTGGTCCCCCCACGCGTCGACCTTGTGAACAATAAGAAGTCGCCCATCCAGGACGACTATATCGAGGACTACCTGGCCAACAAGCCGTTGTCGCTCAAGGCCACCCTCGACCAGGAGGCAGGCTACCGCGACGCCGAGTTTGTGGTCATCGCCGCCCCCACCAACTACGACAGCCAGAAGAACTTCTTCGACACCAGCGCCGTGGAGGCCGTCATCGACGCCGTGCTGAAGGTGAACCCCGATGCCGTGATGGTCATCAAGAGCACCATCCCCGTGGGCTACACACGCTCGCTGTACGTCAAATATGCCAAGAAACTGCAATCCTGCTCCTCCCCTAAGCCAGGGGAGGTGGACGCACGTAGTGCGGACGGAGGAGTGTGCAGCAGAAGATTCAACCTGCTCTTCTCGCCCGAGTTCCTGCGCGAAAGCAAGGCCCTCTACGACAACCTCTACCCCAGCCGCATCATCGTCGGTGTGCCCAAGATGATGCCCGGCCCCGAGTACCAGGAGGAGAACGAGGCCATCCGCGCGCTGACCGACATCGACTGGCTCACCGAGCGCGCCCACGTCTTCGCCCGCCTGCTCCAGGAAGCCGCCATCAAGGAGGATGTCCCCACGCTCTTCGTCGGAATGAAGGAGGCCGAGGCCGTGAAGCTTTTCGCCAACACCTATCTCGCCCTGCGCGTCAGCTACTTCAACGAGCTGGACACCTACGCCGAGATGAAG
>JAFUWF010000016.1 GCA_017483575.1 Bacteroidales bacterium | reverse complement strand
TGTTCTCTCGGTCGAATATTGATACCTGTTGATTGTCAAGATATTTCATGTTGCGCGTCTTTTCTCGTAATAACGTAAAAAAACGAATAATATTTGATGCAATTACAAGATTAACAATATTTTAATTTATAGAACACTCCACAAAAAAATCCGACACAATAAAAAAATATATATGAACGGGAGGGTGTTGACAACTTTATTTGGCCGTATGGAGGAAAAGTTGTATCTTTGCATTTTAATTGTACAGAAGCCGATGGCACAAAAACTAACAACAGAGGAGATGCACCGGATGACGGTGGATGAGTTTCGCGCCAGCGAGAAGCTGCCGCTGACGGTGGTGCTGGACAATGTGCGGAGCCAGAACAACATAGGGTCCGTTTTCCGCACGGCCGACGCCTTCCGCGTGGAGCACATAGCGCTGTGCGGCATCTGCTCGACGCCGCCGCATCGCGAGATACACAAGACGGCCCTCGGTGCCGAAGAAAGCGTAGAATGGAGCTACGCGGAGGACACTGTGGAGTGTGTGCGCGAGCTGAAGGGTAGGGGATACCGGGTGTATGCCGTGGAGCAGGTGAAGGATAGCGTGAAGCTGGGGGGGCCTTGTCTTGACACACTCCTCAGTCAGCCGCAGGCGGCTGCCAGCTCCCCTAACTTAGGGGAGCAGCGAAATAGTAAAGTTCTGCAACAAAATCCATCTGGCTCCTCCCCTAAGTTAGGGGAGGTGGACGCACGAAGTGCGGACGGAGGAGTGTGTGGATTAAGGGTAGCCATCGTCCTCGGCAACGAGATAGAGGGTGTGCAGGACGAAGTACTGGAACTCTGCGACGGTGCGCTGGAGATTCCGCAGTACGGCACCAAGCATTCGCTCAACGTCAGCTGCGCCGCCGCCATCGTGATTTGGGAACTGTTCAAGAAATTGAAAATTGAGAATTGAAAGTTGAAAATTATATGGATAGAAACGAGCGTATAGAACGTGCCAAGGCCTTGCACAAGCAGGGCTGCAACTGCTGCCAGGCGGTGGTGATGGCCTACGCCGACCGGCTGCCGATAGCGGCGGAGGACGCCATGAATGTGGCCGCTCCCTTCGGTCGCGGCCTCGCAGGAACAAGAGAGGTGTGCGGCTGCGTCAGCGGCATGGCCATGGTCTGCGGCCTCACGGGCCACACCGTCGACGTCCGCACCCTCATAGAACGCTTCCGCGAGGAAGAGGGCGACATTGTCTGCGGACGCCTGCTGCAGATGGGCAAGCGCCCCTGCAACGAGATGGTCGGCGACGCCGCCGGAATGATAGCTGAAACGATATGAACAAACGAAAGATAATCAACGACCCCGTATACGACGGGTTCCTCTCCGTGGACGACCCGGTGATACTCAGTGTGATAGAGCATCCCTTCTTCCAGCGGCAGCGGCGCATCAAGCAGCTGGGACTGACCTACCTGGTCTACCCCGGGGCCATGCATACGCGTTTCAGCCACATGCTCGGAGCCCTCAACCTCATGGGGCGAGCACTGGAGACGCTGAAGCTCAAAGGAGTGGAAATAAGCGATGAGGAGTGCCGCGGCGCCAAGCTGGCCATCCTGCTGCACGACATCGGCCACGGCCCCTTCTCGCACACCTCGGAGCATGCCATCGTCGACGTGCACCACGAGACGCTGACGCTCCTGATGATGGAGAGGATGAGAGCGGAAGCGGAGAGTGGAGAGTGGAGAGTGGAGAGCGGGGCTGACGCGGCCCAAGCGCTGGACACCTGCGTAGCCATCTTCAAGAACGAGTACCCCAAGCACTTCCTTCATCAGCTGGTGAGCAGCCAGCTCGACATGGACCGCCTCGACTACCTCGGCCGCGACTCCTTCTTCACCGGTGTCAGCGAGGGCATCGTGGGCACCGACCGCATCATCTCCATGCTCAATGTGCACAACGACGAGCTCGTAGTGGACGAGAAGGGCATCTACAGCGTGGAGAAGTTCATCATTTCCAGGCGCTTGATGTATTGGCAAGTCTATATGCACAAGACCGTTATCGCCGCCGACAACGTGCTGCTCAACATCCTGCATCGGGCCCGCGAGATTGGCGCCACCAGCCGTTCGTCGGCCTTGTGGCCGTTCATGGAGCGTTTCCTCACGGAGAAGGATTTCTGTGGCGACCCGTCGCTGCTGGACTGCTTCGCAGAGCTGGACGACGACGACGTGATGGTGGCCGTCAAGGGGTGGCAGCACAGCGACGACGAGGTGCTGCGTACGCTTTGCTCCCAGTTGGTCAACCGCCATCTGCCGGCCATTCGCATCAGCAACGTGCCGTTCGAGGGTGTCGAGAACGACTACTTCCACGGCACCGGCGAACTGCACAACCGTTCCTATGATTTCAACGACCAGGAAATCAAGGTTCTCTACAAGGACGGCCGCTGTGTGGACATTAGCGAGGCCAGCGACCAGCTGGACCGCCATTTCCTGGAGAAACAAGTAACGAAGTATTTCAACTATTATCCCAAAATATGAAAGTCCACTTTATTGCCATCGGGGGGTCGGCCATGCACAACCTCGCCATCGCCCTCTGTCAGAAAGGAATCACCGTCACGGGCAGTGACGACGAGATATTCGACCCGGCGAAAAGCCGGTTGGAGCGCTATGGGCTGCTGCCCGAGTCGTTCGGATGGCATCCGGAGAGGATTACAAAAGACCTCGACGCCGTCGTCCTCGGCATGCACGCACGCATCGACAACCCGGAGCTGCTGCGGGCGCAGGAGCTGGGGGTGAAGATTTATTCATATCCCGAGTACCTATACGAGCAGTCGAAGGACAAGCTGCGCATCGTCGTCGGCGGCTCGCACGGCAAGACGACGACCACGGCCATGATACTGCATGTGTTGGCACACTGTGGCATCGAGGCCGACTACATGGTGGGAGCCCAGCTGAAGGGCTTCGAGGTGATGGTGCGCCTGTCGAACACCGCCAAGGTGATGGTCATCGAGGGCGACGAGTACCTGACCTCGCCCATCGACCGCCGCCCCAAGTTCCACCTCTACCACCCCAACGTGGCCATCGTCACCGGCATCGAGTGGGACCACATCAACGTTTTCCCCACCTTCGACATCTACCGCGAGCAGTTCGCCAAGTTCATCGACCTGATAGAGCCCTACGATGGAGCGCCGGCATCTTGCCGGCAGGCCGGCGGGACGCCGGCGCTCCAAGGCACGTTGATATACTGCGACGAGGACGCCGAAGTGCACCGCGTGGCCGTGGAGAACCAACGCACCGACATCCAGAAACTGCCCTATCGTTGCCCGGAGCACAAGGTGGTGGATGGTGTGACCATGCTCGGTCGCACCCCCCTGCGCATCTTCGGCCACCACAACCTCCTCAACCTCACCGCCGCGCGGCTGGCCTGCCGGCAGGTCGGCATCAACGACGAGCAGTTTGACGAAGCCATCAGTACCTTCGAGGGCGCATCGAAGCGCCTGGAGTTGGTGAAAAAGAACGACACCTGCGCCGTCTACAAGGACTTCGCCCACGCCCCCTCCAAGCTCCGCGCCACCATCCACGCCATGCGCGAGCAGTACCCTGGTCGCAAGCTCGTGGCCTGCATGGAGCTCCACACTTTCAGCTCCTTGACGCAGGAGTTCCTGCAGCAGTACGCCCACTCGATGGACGAAGCCGACGTGCGCTACGTCTACTTCAGCCAGCATGCTCTCCAACTCAAGAAACTACCTCCCCTCGACCCCCAGGAGGTGAAGAAGGCCTTCGGCGGCGACGTGGAGGTCTTCACCGACAGCAAGGAGATGATTGCATCCGTCAAGCAGACTTGCCGACAATTCTCCATTCTTAATTCTCCATTCTCCATTCTCATGATGTCCAGCGGCAACTTCGACGGTATCGACTTCGCCGCCCTAGCCAACGAGATACTATAGCACAATCGTCGTGTCCTTCGGCATGTTCTCCAGTCGATGGAGCGGCGAGCTCTTGCCACAGAAACGGTCGTAGTGGCTGGGGTTGGTCGTCTCGCAGCCCGTGGTGACGACATCCGACACATGGAAAGGATTGGTCAACGGGAAATTTCCGGCGCGGAAAGATACGGAGTATCTCACCCGTTCCCCTTCGCTGTTCTCGAAAGTGTAGGCGTGCGTGTAGATGTAATCCGAGCGGTCCTCGTTGTGGAAGCCGTAGCGCGCGTTGGCCGAGTTGCTGATGAACTCACCCGCCGACTGGCTGCTGGGAACGTCGTTGATGGTACGGGAACGCGTCGATAGCGCCACCTCGCTCTTCTGAGTCTTGTCGATGTCGACGAGCATGAACCCTTCGCCCTCGATGTCCTTGGCCACCTCCTCCAACGTGTTGGCGAAAACGGAATACGAAGTCACGTGTGCGGTCGTCGTGCAGCCGCAGAACGCCGCCGTGCACAGCGCCGCAAACCCGAAGTAAAGAATCTTTTTCATAATCTTCCCTTTTATGTTTCTCGACGCAAAGATACAAAATAAAAACAAGGAAAATTATCAATTTTTTACATAATTTTCCCTTTTTATATCCTATGTCCTAATTTTTTCGTATCTTTGCATCCCAAAAACTATTGTTATGTCAGAATTCAAAATAGGTGACAAAGTGAAGTTCCTCAACGCCGTGGGCGGGGGAATCGTAAAGAAGATACAAGGCGGCATGATCTATGTCGAGGACGAGACGGGCTTCGATATGCCATTCTCCCAGGCCGAGCTCATCCGCATGGACGACCAGACCGGCGTCGGCAAGGCGTTCAACGACGACAGCATCGGTCGCCGCCCCGAACCCAAACCCAACGACGACGACGGACATCTGAGCTTCCCCACCATCGACGAGCTCGAGGCCGAAGTCCGCCGCCTCCGTAACCAGAACGCCAACCTCCAGGACCAAATCAAACAACTCAAAGCCCAGGTCCTCTCCCTCCAACGCACCATCGCCCGCATATCATGAGCAGACAGATACACATAGGCAACCTCACGCTCGGTGGCGGCGCACCCGTCCGCGTGCAGAGCATGACGAATACGGACACGATGGACACCCAAGCCACCGTGGAGCAGACGCTTCGCATGGTGGAGGCAGGGTGCGAACTGGTGCGCATCACGGCGCCCGACGTGAAGGCGGCGGAGAACCTCGGCCGCATCAAGGAGGAACTCCTCAAACGCAATTGCACCGTGCCCTTGGTGGCGGACATCCATTTCAATCCCAAGGCCGCCGAGGTGGCCGCCACGCTGGTGGAGAAAGTGCGCGTCAACCCCGGCAACTACACCGACCGCAACACCGGCAAGCTGGAGTTCACCGAGCAGGAATACAACGACGAGCTGAAGAGGATAGGGGAGAGGATGTCCACGTTGATAGACATCTGTCGCCGCCACCACACCGCCATGCGCATCGGCACCAACCACGGCTCCCTCTCCGAGCGCATCATGAGCCGCTACGGCAACACCCCCGAAGGCATGGCCCAGAGCGCACTGGAGTTCGCCCAGGTCTGCGAGGCCCAGGACTACCACGACCTCGTCTTCTCCATGAAAGCCAGCCACGTCAAAGTCATGGTGGACAGCACGCGCCTCTTCGTGCAGAAGATGCACGCCCTGGGCATGGACTACCCCATCCACCTCGGCGTCACCGAGGCCGGCGACGGCCTCCAGGGCCGCCTGAAGAGCGCCGCCGGCATCGGCGCACTCCTCCTCGACGGCATCGGCGACACCATCCGCGTCTCCCTCACCGAGGACCCCGAGGCCGAGATGCCCATCGCCTACGACATCCTGCAGGCCGTCGGCGCCCGCATCACGCAGCCGGAGTACATCGCCTGCCCCTCCTGTGGACGCACGCAGTACGACATCCAGCGCGCCCTCCGCGAAATCAAGGAAAAGACGAAACACCTTGTCGGCGTCAAAATCGGCGTCATGGGCTGCATTGTCAACGGCCCCGG
Source organism: Bacteroidales bacterium (assembly GCA_017483575.1). Taxonomy (GTDB): domain Bacteria; phylum Bacteroidota; class Bacteroidia; order Bacteroidales; family P3; genus Colimorpha. Next base: position 53,767 of record JAFUWF010000016.1, on the reverse strand, counting down.
CGAAATGGCCGACGCCGACTACGGCTATGTGGGCTCAGGCGCAGGCAAAATCACCCTCTACAAAGGCAAAACCGTCGTCAAGCGCGACATCGACCAACGCGACGCCGTCGACGAACTCGTCCGCCTCATCCAATCCGACCGTAACTCATAACTCATAACTCATAACTCTTAACTCTTAACTGCCATGAAGTGGTCCTTCGTCATCATCCTCCCGGCCGTCGTAGCCATCCTCTGGGCCCTCGCCACGCTCCTCCTCAAACGTAGCTGCACCCGTGCCCAGCTCCTCCTCTCCCTCGCCCAGCTCCTCCTCGCTTTCGCCAACATCGACCTCCTCGTCTTCTTCCGCGGCACCGCCGGACGCCTCTTCATCTACGACTTCCTCTTCGAAACCACAGCCCTCCTCTTCGGACCGCTCCTCTACATCGGCTTCTGCTCCCTCGTCGAGCCCCGTGGCGCCACCCTCCGCCAACGCCACTCCTTCATCCTCCCCCTCCTCTTCATCGTCGGGCTCGTCGTCGGCGCCTTCTGGCTGGGCCCACGGCGCTACGACCAGCTCTGCTACGCCATCCGCGAAGGCAACGCCGCCTTCATCCCCGGCGACTCCGCATGGAACTTCCTCCTCTTCTGGGACCACATCCTCTTCCCCACGCTCCTCCTCCCGCTCTCCTTTCTGCTCCTCCTCATGGCCACCAACAAGGTCCGCAGTTACCAACGCCGCTTCAACAGCTACTACGCCCGCGGCCTCAACCTCCCCTTCATCGACTCCCGCCACCTCATCCTCGTCACGTGGCTCTTCCTCCCCATCACCGTTGCCCTCGTCCTCCTCGTCAACCTCCGTCCCTTCTACTACAAATACTGGCTCATCGGCTGCTCCCTCATCCTCGCCGTGCTCCTCTTCCTCCTCGGCCGCTTCATCTTCCGCCTCGACTCCGACGCCCGCACCCTCGCCGACTTCATCCGCCATAAACAATAAAAAACCCCATAACCAATAACCATTAACCAATAACCATTAACCAACAACCACTCCCCCCATGACCCCGATAGCCCTCACATACCTCCTCCTCGGCCTCCTGGCCCTCCTTTTCCCCCTCGCCGTCCTCCTCTTCAGAAAGAACGTCCTTGTAGCCCAATGGCTCCTCTCCATCGCCATCCTCCTCTTCGCCCTCTCCCTCATCCTCTACTCCTGCCTCTTCAACTCCTTCCTCTCCGGCGAATACCTCCTCGTCATCCTCTTCATGCTCTTCGCGCTCTTCACAGCCCCCGTCGCCGTCCTCGCCATCTCCCACCTGACACGTCCCCAGGGCCTCCGCCGCCTCTCCCGCGCGCTCTTCATCCTCCCCCTCGCCATGATCATACTCCTCGCTGCCTCGGTCATTATCGGTGGACCCGACATGTACCGCCTCTGGATCTACCGCGGCGCCTCCTTCGAAGCCAGCTACTTCTTCCCCAACAGCTGGCGCTACAACCTCATCGTCATCGTCCACTTCTACCTCTTCCACATAGCCCTCCTCCTCCAGGTCCTCCATCTCACCGTCCATTCCTACCTCTCCCTCCGCCGCTTCCGTCGCACCCTCGCCGAATACTACACCACCTCCGCCTCCCCGGCCATCAAGCAATCCGGCAACCGAACCATCCCCCTCGCCATCCTCCTCATCGCCATTCCCATCGTCATCACCCTCTTCCTCTACCCCTTCAACGCCCCGCGCCCCCTCGCCGTAGTCCTTCCCCTCGCCATCCTCCAGGCCGTAGCCATCGTCGTCCTCGGCCTCGCCACCTACCGGCTCTCCTACGCCGCCGAGAACCTCCGCCAACGCATCGACCACAGTCCCCGCACCTCGCGTCCCCGCGACCTTGCGGCCCTTGGACGCCAGCTGTCCCAACACATCGAACAACAGGCATTCCGCGACCCCGACCTCTCCGTCTTCTCCCTGGCCAACACCTTCCATGTGTCGCAGGACCAGGTTGTCGACGCCATCCACCGCGTCCACGGACAGCCCTTCGCCGACTACATCGACTCCCTCCGCATCCAGCACGCCATCTCCCTCCTCGCCGAAAACCACAACCCCTCCGCCCCCCCTGACAACCACGCAAACCCACACTCCCTCAACCCCGAAGACATCCCCTACGACCCCGACCGCCTCATCCGCATAGCCCACCAGTGCGGCTACCCCGACCTCCCAGCCCTCCAACGCGCCTACCGCAAAATCATGCAGTCCGACCTCCCCGTCGACCAACCCCTCTAAACCCCTCTCAAACAGCCCCTTTCCTCGTCTCTTCGCATATAGTATACATATAGTATACATATAGTTCTCATATAGTATTCATATACTGTATATAAGAAGTATATGAGAAGTATATGTATACTATATGTATACTATATAAGAACAGTCGAATAAAACACCTCTTTGGTGGGGGGTGGGAGAGGGGGCGGAAAAGAAATTAACATAAAAAAATTAACATTCCATACAATAAAAAGCAATTTTTTTTGTTATGTCAGTACTAAAGCATTAAAAGGTTAACAAAAAACGAAATAAAAGACTATGCGAGCAGAGATAAAAACGGGCAAGGGTACGATGCATGTTACCCTGTACGAAAAAGAGGTGCCGGGCACGGTGGCCAACTTTGTAAAGCTGGCGCAGAGCGGTTTCTACGACGGTCTGCGTTTCCACCGTGTCATTCCGGATTTCGTCATTCAGGGCGGTTGCCCCTACAGCCGCAATGCGCACGATCCGCGCGTGGGTACCGGCGGTCCGGGCTGGACCATCAAGTGCGAGACCTCGGCCCCCCTGCAGCACCACGACCGCGGAGTGCTCAGCATGGCCCATGCCGGCAAGGATACCGGTGGCAGCCAGTTCTTTATCTGCCACAACCGCCAGAACACGCAGCACCTCGACGGTGTGCACACCTGCTTCGGGCGCGTGGACGAGGAGGACTGGAGCGTCATCGATGCCATACGCCCCGGCGATTTGATTGAAACAGTTAAAATCATATAGTTATGAATCTGGGAATTAAGCTTTTGGTGGCTGAGGACGATCCCAACCTGGGTACCATCCTGAAGGCCTACCTGACACAGAAGGGCTACACCGTGGTGTGGGCCAAGGACGGCGAAGAGGCGCTGACGATGTTCGACGCCGAGGACGTCGATGCCTGCATCCTGGACGTGATGATGCCCGTCAAGGACGGTTTCGCCGTGGCCAAGGAAATCCGCAAGGTGGACAAGAAAGTGCCCATCATCTTCCTGACGGCCAAGAACCTGGAGGAGGACAAGCTGAAGGGTTTCGAGGTGGGAGCCGACGACTACATGACCAAGCCCTTCTCGATGGAGGAACTGTTGGCACGCCTGAACGCCACGATGCGCCGTTCGTTCAACGAGGACCGTCCGGACAAGAACGTGTTCAAGATCGGTAATTTCACCTTCGACTATGTGCACCAGACGCTTACCATCGGTGGCGAGGTGCAGCGGCTGACGGCCAAGGAGTGTGACTTGCTGCGCATCTTTGCGGTGAATTTCAACCAGTTGGTGGACCGCAACACGACGTTGCAGAAGATCTGGAAGGACGACAGCTACTTCGCTGCCCGTTCGATGGACGTGTACATCACCAAGCTGCGCAAGTACCTGAAGGCGGACCCGACGGTGGAAATCGTCAACGTGCACGGCGTTGGTTTCAAACTTTCGCACAAGGAGCAGTGAGACTGACGTTTCTGGGTACGGGGACATCGCAAGGGGTGCCTGTGATTGCATGCAAGTGCAGCGTGTGCAGGAGCGACGACGAGCGCGACCGCAGGCTGCGCACGTCCGCGCTGCTGACCACGGATGCCGGGCGCAACATCCTGTTCGACATCGGGCCGGACTTCCGGCAGCAGATGCTGAGGGAGGAGGTGGACCACCTGGATGCCATCCTCGTGACCCATGCGCATCGCGACCATGTGGGCGGACTGGACGATATCCGCTCGTTCAACTACGTGCAGCACCGCAACATGGACGTGTACCTGAACGACGTGGCCAAGCACGCGTTGCTGCGCGACTATGCCTACATTTTCGCCCAGCATGAGTTTCCCGGCCTGCCGGAAGCGGATCTGCACAGGGTGGGGGAGCATGCGTTCGTGGCGGCGGGCGAGAGGGTGGTGCCCATCAAGGCGATGCACAAGGACCTGCCGATACTGGGCTACCGCATCGGGAAGATGGCCTACATCACCGACGCCAACCATATCGAAGATGAAGAACTGGATAAACTGAAGGGGGTGAAGGTGCTGGTGCTGAATGCACTGCGGAAGGCGAAGCACTTCTCGCACTTCTCGTTGTCCGAGGCCCTGGAGGTGATAAAAAGAGTGGACCCGAAGGAGGCCTACCTGACCCACATCAGCCATGAGATGGGGTTGCACCGCGAGGTGGAACAGGAGCTGCCGGAGGGCGTGAAACTGGCGTATGACAAATTGAGCGTAGAGATATGATATCGATTTGTGTACATATATATAACTACTATGCGTACCCGCTGGTGCGCAGGTTGACCACGCAGATTGAGCAGATGAAGGCGGAGGAGGAGTTCGAGATTGTGTGCATCGACGACTGCTCGAAGGGCTACTACCTGAACCAGAATACGGGTATTGTGGACATTGCCAAGTACCTGAGGTTGAAGGAACACGTGGGCAAGGGGCGAACGATGGGCCTCTTCCCGAAGTACACGAGCGGCGAGTGGTTGCTCTTCGTTGATGCGGACAGCAAGCTGCCGGACCAATTCCTGAAGACCTACATGCAATACGTGGACAAGAAGGTAGGCGCTGTGGTGGGCGGGGCCATCTACGACCCCCGCGACAACGACCACGAGCACCGCCTGTGCTACCGCTACGGCACGAAGGTGGAATGCCGCCCCGTTGCCGAGCGTGCCAAGCATCCGTACCAGCTGTTCAACGCGAGGAACTTCATGATCAGGCGCGAAACCTTCGAGAAGGTGAAGGTCGACCCCCGTATGGGCCGGTATGGCCACCTGAGCCTGATGCTGGGCTACCGCCTGCAGATGAACCACATACCGACATTGCACGTAGACAATCCGGTGACGGTGGGCTATGTGGAGTCGAACGCGGAGTACCTGAACAAGACCGTGGAGGAGGTGGAGAATCTGGTGAAGATATACAACGAGATGTGGGAGGACCAGCGTTTCTGCCGACAGGAGCGCATCATCAGTTCCTATGCCCGCCTGCGGAGGATGGGGCTGTGCGGTATCTACTACCGTCTGTTCGGGATGACGAAGGCGCTGGTGGAATCGCAGCTTGTGGGCGGTACCACGGTGTCGCTCAAGATTTTCCGCAGGTATAAGCTCTGGCATTTTATACAGGCGGCTAGATACCCCGACAAGAAGAAGGAGCTGTGAGCAAAGCATATAGAGCTAAGAATGAAGAATATGTAACAAAAAATAATATGACAACCATGAAATTCAAACACTTTACAATGATGGCGCTGGCGATGCTGGCGGCAACGACCCTCTACGCACAGGTGAAGGAAACCACCTACTACGACGACGGTTCGTACTACACAGGCCAGCGCGACGCCAAAGGCCGCCGCCACGGCGACGGCATCATGGTCTTCGCCAACGGCGACCGTTACGAAGGCAACTGGGTGAAGGGCACCATCGATGGCGAAGGCACCATGACCTACTCCAACGGCCTGGTGTACAGCGGCACCTGGAAGAAAGCCAACATCAAGGGGCACGGAGTGTTCCGTTTCCCCAATGGCGACATGATGGAAGGCGAATGGACGGCCATGGGTACCGGCGAGGGCTACTTCCAGTGGTCCGACGGCACGCGTGTGGAAGGCCATTTCGTCAACGGCGCCGCCACGGGGCAATGCGTCAAGACGTGGCCCAACAAGGACCGCTACGAGGGCAACTTCGTGCAAGGACACCTTTCCGGACACGGCAAGATGAAGTTCGCCGACGGTTCGAGCTATGAAGGCAACTGGCTCAACGACCAGTACGAAGGCGAAGGGACCTACATCACCGCCGACGGCGAGGTCATCAAAGGACGTTTCCATGCAGGACAACTTATAGAACAAAATGAATAGAAAAGTATTATCCGTAGCGCTGATGGGCCTGGCGACCTTCCTGATGGCGGGTTGCTGGGGCTCTCGTTTTGTGTCGGCAGATGCCGACCTTGAGTCTATCTATATGGGCAAGTCGTACTACGACATTGTCGACGAGTTCGGACGTCCGGACTACACGACGCAGGACGAGGAGGGCGGCACGCGTGTCGTCTACAACGCCGTCAGCCTCAACGGCACCTCCGCCGCAGGTCTCTACCGGCAGTACCTCGTGCGCAACCGCAACACCAAGGAGGAGGGGCAGCCCACGGCTCCCGTCACCTTCTCGTTCAACATCCGCAACCGTTGCTACGCTGTGGAGTCGGACTTCCTGAGGGAGAAGACCCGCACCTCGGCCGCTCGCCCCAAGAAGGACGACGGCCGCCCGCAGTGGGTGCGTCCGCGTGTGCCGCGTTCGTTCGATTTCCCGCATGTCGACCGCCGTTCGCCCTACGGTGAGTTGGTCACCATAGAGAAGATAGAGATCGAGAAAGACAAGACCGTGGTGTACTTCTCCTTCTGCGACCGCACCCCGAAGCACCGTCCGCTCTACGACAAGGGCCTCTCCATCAACGGCGATGTCTTCATCCGCGACTGCGCCAATGGCAAGCGTGTGAAGTTCGTGAAGGCCGACGGCATCACCATCTACCCGGAGTACACCGACTTTGCCCACAACAAGGGAGGCTACGATGTGCTGGTCTACTCGCTGACCTTCGAGGCGTTGCCACTGGAGACGGAGACCATCGACATCATCGAACCCGGTCCCGAAGGCTTCAACTTCTACGGGGTCGACGTGCGCACGCCGCTGACCTTCCGCCAGGTGAAGCAGGCCAATCCTTTATCTGAAAATTAACAAATACAGTTATTTATGAAGAAAACCTTATTTTCTATGGCAGCGGTGGCGTTGACCCTTGCCGCCTGCCAAACGAACAAAAAAGCCGATACGTCGGCCGATGTCATTGGCAAACCCAATGTCGCCGTCGAGAACGGCCGCTTCACCCCCGAGGTGATGTGGAGCCTGGGTGTGATGAGCGAGTATGCCGTCAGCCCTGATGGCCAGAACGTTGCCTACACCCTGCGCTACACCGACATGGAGCAGAACAAGAACAACACCGAGCTCTATCTGATGCCCGTCGGTGGCGGCGAGGCCCAGCGCCTTACCTATACCGCCGAGAGCGAGTTCTGCCCCGTGTGGAAGGACGACAACACGCTGCTTTTCTGCCGTGGGAATGAAATCCGCAGCATCGACATCAAGTCGCTCAATGAGGGTGTTATAGCCACCTGCGAGCGCGGTTTCGAAGGCTTCAAGCTGGCTCCCGACGGCAGTTCGTTGGTCTACATCAGCACCATCCCCGTGGAGCGTCCCGAGCACATCGGCAAGCTCTTCGCTGGTCTGGACAAGACCACCGGCCGTATCAACGAGGACCTGATGTACCGCCACTGGGACAACTGGGTGGATGAGATACCGCAGATCTACCTCGTCTCCCTGCAGAACGGCACCGCCAACCTGGACAACGCCGTTGCCATTGTCGACGGTCCCTACGAGTGCCCCATGCGTCCCTGGGGTGGCACCGAGCAGTACAACTACAGCCCCGACGGCACCAAGATTGTCTACACCTGCCGCAAAAAGACCGGATACGACTACGCCCACAGTACCAACAGCGACATCTACCTCTACGATATCGCTACCGGCGAGACCCGCAACCTCTCTGAAGGCATCATGGGCTACGACCAGAACCCCGTCTTCAGCCACGACGGCACCATGGTGGCCTGGGAGAGCATGGAGCGCGATGGCTACGAGAGCGACAAGCTCCGCCTGATGGTCATCGACCTTGCCTCCGGCCAGAAGGTCGACCTCACCGAGAAGTTCGACTACAGTGTCGGCAACATCCTCTGGAGCGACGACGACAAGGAGCTCTACGCGGTGGTCTCCTATCGCGGCATGAGCGAAATCTTCGGCTTCAACCGCGAGACCAAGGTCGTGCGCCAGCTCAGCCACGGCTACCACGACGTGGTGGGCATCAACCTCAACGGCACCACCCTCGTGGCCAGCCAGCAGTCCATCCAGTACCCCAACACCCTCTACCGTTACAACACCACCGACAGCATGGCCGAGGGCACCAAGCTCTCCACCTTCAACGACGACGTCCTCTCGCAGGTGCGCATGGGCAAGGTCGAGGAGTGCTATGTGAAGACCGTCGACGGCAAGGACATGCTCACCTGGCTTGTCTACCCCTACGACTACGACTCCACCAAGACCTATCCCGCGCTGCTCTTCTGCGAGGGTGGTCCCCAGAGCCCCGTCAGCCAGTTCTGGAGCACCCGTTGGAACTTCGAGGTGATGTCCGGAGCCGGCTACTTCGTCATTGCCCCGAACCGTCGCGGTGTCCCCGGCTTCGGCATGGAATGGCTTGAGCAAATCTCCGGCGACTACGGCGGACTCTGCATGAAGGACTACATGTCCGCCACCGACTGGGCCGCCAGCCTGCCCATGATCGACCGTGAGCGCATCGGTGCCTGCGGCGCCTCCTTCGGCGGATACAGCATCTACTGGCTCGCCGGCCACAACCACGACGTCAAGGGTTACGACGAGGGCCGCCGCTTCAAGGCCTTCCTCGCCCACAACGGCATGTTCAACTTCGAACAGCAGTACCTCGAGACCGAGGAGATGTGGTTCGACAACTGGGATCTCGGTGGCCCCTACTGGGACTGGAACAATCCCCAGATCAAGAAGAGCTACAGCAATTCTCCCCACCTCTTCGTCGACAAGTGGAACACTCCCATCTGCGTTATCCACAGCGAGTTCGACTTCCGTATTGTGGCCTCCGAGGGCATGGCAGCCTACAATGCCGCCCAGATGCGCCACATCCCCAGCCGCTACCTCTACTTCCCCGACGAGACCCACTGGGTGCTCAAGCCCCAGAACAGCCTCCTCTGGCATCGCAATTTCATCGACTGGTTCGACCAGTGGCTGAAGAAATAACCCTCTTCTTACACCTCCAAGCCCGCCTTTACGGCGGGCTTTTTCGTTTCTAACGGTTTGTAATCCAAGTGTATGTGGATTGTTATAAATATTATTCGCGCGAGTATCAGGATTTTTATGTATTTTTGCACTTTAAAACTAGAACCGAAACACATGAAAGTAAAAGTCGGAATTGCACAAATGTCCTGCACCGAGGACAAAGCCCGCAACATCGAGCGCTACACCGAGAAAGTCCGCCAGCTTGCCGCCGACGGTGCCCAGATTATCTGCCTCCAGGAGCTTTTCGCTTCGCTCTATTTCTGCGACGAGGAACGCTATCAGAACTTCGCCCTCGCCGAGCCCATTCCCGAAGGGCCCACCTGCCAGCACTTCATGGCGTTGGCCAAAGAACTCGGCGTTGTCATCGTCTGCTCCCTCTTCGAGAAGCGTGCCGAAGGCCTCTACCACAACACCACCGCCGTCATCGATGCCGACGGCTCCTATCTGGGAAAATACCGCAAGATGCACATCCCCGACGACCCCGGCTACTACGAGAAGTTCTATTTCACCCCCGGCGACCTGGGCTACAAGGTCTTCAAGACCCGCTTTGCCACCATCGGTGTCCTCATCTGCTGGGACCAGTGGTACCCCGAAGCCTCCCGCATCACCGCCCTCATGGGTGCCCAGATACTCTTCTATCCCACGGCCATCGGCTGGGATGTCCGTCAGAACGAGGACGACAACCGCGAGCAGTACGACGCCTGGCAGACCATCCAGCGCTCCCATGCCGTTGCCAACGGCGTTCCCGTTGTCAGCGTCAACCGCACCGGCCTCGAGGGCGGCATGCAGTTCTGGGGCGGCAGCTTCATCACCAACGCCTTCGGTCGCATCCTCTATCAGGCTCCCCACCTCGAGGAGGCCCTCCATGTCCAGGAGCTTGACCTCGAACAGACCGACCACTATCGTCGCCACTGGCCCTACTACCGAGACCGCCGCATCGACTCCTACGCCCCCATCCTCAACCGCTATATCGACTAAACACTTAACACTAAACACTAAACACTTAACACTTGAAAATGACCCCGAAAGAACAAGGCTATTACATGCCCGCCGAATGGGCTCGCCACGAAGCCACCTGGCTCACCTATCCCAAGAACCCCGACTCTTGGCCCGGCAAGATAGAGACCATCTATCCTTCGTACCACCTCTTCGTTAAAACCCTCGCCGAATGCGAGCAGGTGCACATCAACGTCGACGACCAGCCCATGGCCGACCATGTGGCCAAAGAGTTGCAAGCCATAGGCACCGACATGCAGAACATCCATCTGCACATCATCCCCAGCAACGACGCCTGGTGCCGCGACCACGGCCCTGCCTTCCTGCTCAGCAAGGGTGGGGGAGACCGCGCCATCGTCAACTGGAACCACAACGCCTGGGGCGGCAAATATCCCTACGAGCTCGACACCCAAGTGCCGGTGCATATCCACGAGCTCATGCCAGAGATGCCTCTGTTCGAGCCCAATATCGTCATGGAAGGTGGCAGCATCGACGTCAACGGCTGCGGCGACCTCCTCACCACCACCTCCTGTCTCCTCAACCCCAATCGCAACCCCCAGCTCAACCAGGACCAGATTGAAGGCTACTTGCGTGACTACTACGGCGTTGACAACATCATCTGGCTCGGCGACGGCATTGTCGGCGACGACACCGACGGCCATGTCGACGATCTCACACGCTTCGTGGCCCCCGACACCATCCTCACCGTCGTCGAACACGACGCCTGGGACGAGAACTATGAGCCCCTGCAGAAGAACCTCCAGATGCTCAACCGTTGCCGCCTGGCCAACGGCAAGCAGCCCACCATCGTCGAGATGCCCATGCCCGACCTCGTCTTCTACGACAACCAGCGCCTCCCGGCCTCCTACGCCAACTTCTATATTGCCAACGGCAAGGTCATCTTCCCCACCTACCGTTGCCTGGCCGACAACGAGGCCGCCTACATTCTCGAGGCCCTCTTCCCCGACCGCGAAATCATCGGCATCGACTCCACCGACATCATCTGGGGCCTCGGCTCCTTCCATTGCCTCTCCCAGCAGATGCCCGCCGTGGAAAAATGAAAAAAAAGAAAAATGAGAAATTAGAAATGAAAACAATAAAAACAACCTGCGTAGCCCTTTTTATCCTTTTTGCCTTTTCCTTTTTTAATTCCACCTACGCCCAAGTCATTCTCCCCGATACCATTACCCCTGGCCAGGCCCGCCTCGACCAAGTGATGCGCATCGTCGACGGCAACTACACAGAAGCCCCCGACATGGACTACCTCTCCACCGAGGCCATCAACGCCGTCCTCAAGGCCCTCGACCCCCACAGCGTTTACATCCCTGCCAAGGATGTCGAGCGTGCCAACGAAGGTCTCAACGGCAACTTTGAAGGCGTCGGTATCTCCTTCCAGATTGTTGCCGACACCATCGTCGTAGGCTCCGTCATCGACGGCGGCCCGTCCGAGAAGGTAGGACTCCTCGTAGGCGACAAAATCATCGGCATCGACCACCATCCCGCCACCGGCGACAGCATCAACAATCAGTATGTATTCAGCCATCTCCGTGGCAAGAAAGGCACCGTCGTCTCCCTCGACATCCTCCGTCAGGGCACCGTCTACAACTTCGAGATCACCCGCGACAAAGTGCCCATCTACTCCGTCGATACCTGGTTCATGGCCGACTCCACCATTGGCTACATCCGCTTGACGCGCTTCGCCCGCACCTCCGTCAACGAATTCAACAAGGCCTGCCGCAGCCTCGAGAAACAGGGAATGAAGTCCCTCATCCTCGACCTTCGCGGCAACACCGGCGGCTTCCTCGACATCGCCTGCAGTCTCGCCAACGAGTTTCTCGAGCGCGGCCAGCTTATCGTCTATCAGGAAGGCCGTCGCACCCCCCGACAGAACTACAACGCCAACGGACGAGGACGCTTTCGCAAAGGCGACCTCGTCGTCCTCGTAGACGAAGGTTCCGCCTCCGCCTCCGAAATCGTCTCCGGCGCCGTGCAGGACTGGGACCGCGGCACCCTCATCGGCCGTCGCACCTTCGGCAAAGGCCTCGTCCAGCGCATGTTCCCCCTCGCTGATGGCGGCCAGCTACGCCTCACCACCGCACGCTACTACACCCCCGTCGGACGCTGCATCCAGCGCCCCTACGACAAAGGCTCCGACGCCTACCGCGACGACATCTCCGAGCGCTACAAGCACGGCGAACTCGTCAATGCCGACTCCATCCACTTCCCCGACTCGCTCAAGTACCGCACCGCCCACGGACGCACCGTCTACGGCGGCGGTGGCATCATGCCGGACATCTTTGTCCCCATGGACACCATGCGCCTCTCCGACTACTACATCTCCCTGCGTGGCAAGGGGTTGCTCAACACCTTCCCCCTGCAATGGGCTGACGCTCACCGCAAGGACCCCCGCGTAAAAACCTTCGAACTTTTCATTGAGAACTACGACTCCTTCGGTCTCGACGCCCAGCTCGCCGCTGTCGCCATCGAGAAAGGCATCGTCCGCGACACCGAAAAAGAAGCCGCAGAACCCCTCCGCACCGCCCACTCCGACCAGTACATGGCCCTCATGCTCAAGGCCCAAGTGGCCAAGGACCTCTTTGGCATAGAGTACTACTACAAGGTCATGAAGGACCTCGACGAACCCTTTCTCCGCGCCCTGGAGTTCCTGCATAGGGAAAAATGACGGTTGTAAGGGCTGACTGAGAAATGTGTGGGCAATTTTTTTTGTCCATATTGTAAAATATTCGTATATTTGCATTTTCAGGCGTTGCCCTGTGGGTGGGTAATTGCATGATTGTTAGGAAATAAAATTAAATAAATAAATTAAATAATATATTAAAATTATGACACCTTCACACATTGAACACATTGGAATTGCCGTTACCAATCTTGACGAGGCTATCCGCTACTGGGAGGACATCATGGGCCTCAAGTGCTACGCCATCGAGGAAGTCAAGGACCAGAAAGTAAAAACCGCCTTCTTCCGCTGCGGCGATGTCAAGATCGAGCTCCTCGAGCCCACCTGCCCCGAGAGCACCATCGCTTCCTTCATCGAGAAGAATGGTGGCAAGGGCGGCATGCATCACATCGCCTTCGCCATGGAGAATACCGACCAGGCCCTCAACGAGGCCAAGGACAAAGGCGTGCGCCTCATCGACCAGCAGAGCCGTCCCGGTGCCGAAGGCCTCCACATTGGCTTCCTGCACCCCAAGTCGACCCTCGGTGTGCTGACTGAATTTTGCTGCAAATAAAATAAAACAATATAAAACATATAGTTATGGCTTTTGAACAGAAGATTAAAGAGCTGCTCGACAAGCGTGGCGAAGCCCGCATGGGCGGAGGCCAGAAAGGCATCGATAAGCAGCACGAGTCGGGCAAGTTGACCGCCCGCGAACGCATTGCCCTCCTCCTCGACGAGGGTTCCTTCGAGGAGTTCGACATGTTCGTCACCCATCGCTGCACGAACTTCGACATGCAGAAGAAGTCCTATCTCGGCGACGGTGTCGTCACTGGCTACGGCACCATCAACGGCCGCATGGTCTACGTCTTCGCTCAGGACTTCACGGTCCTCGGCGGCTCGCTCAGCGAGACCATGGCCCTCAAAATCTGCAAGATCATGGACCAGGCCATGAAGGTCGGCGCCCCCGTCATCGGACTCAACGACTCCGGCGGAGCCCGTATCCAGGAGGGTATCAACGCTCTGGCCGGCTTTGCCGAGATCTTCGAGCGCAATATCCTGGCCAGCGGTGTCGTGCCGCAGATCAGCGCCATCTTTGGCCCCTGTGCCGGTGGTTCTGTCTACAGCCCCGCCCTGACCGACTTTATCCTCATGTCCAAGGAGAACAGCTACATGTTCCTCACTGGCCCGAAGGTGGTCAAGACCGTCACCGGCGAGGACGTCACCGTCGACAAGCTCGGTGGCGCCATGGTGCATGCCAGCAAGAGCGGCGTGGCACACTTCGTCGGCGAAACCGAGGAGGCCACCCTGCAGCTCATCCGCGAGCTCGTGGGCTACATCCCCAGCAACAACTTCGAAGAGGCCCCCTTCGTCCCCACCGAAGACCCCATCGACCGTCTGGAGGACAGCCTCAACACCATCATCCCCGAGAACCCCAACCAGGCCTACAACGTCAAGGATGTTATCCACGCCATCGTGGACGACGGCAAATTCCTCGAGGTGCATGAGAACTTCGCCAAGAACCTCGTCGTCGGCTTTGCCCGCATGGGCGGCATGAGCGTCGGTGTCGTCGCCAACCAGCCCAACGCTATGGCCGGTGTACTCGACTGCAACGCCTCCCGCAAGGGTGCCCGCTTCGTGCGCTTCTGCGACGCCTTCAATATCCCCCTGGTGACCCTCGTCGACGTGCCCGGCTTCCTGCCCGGTACCGGCCAGGAGTACAACGGCGTCATCAACCACGGTGCCAAGATGCTCTTCGCCTATGGCGAGGCCACGGTGCCCAAGGTCACCGTCACCCTCCGCAAGAGCTACGGTGGTGCACACATCGTCATGAGCTGCAAGCAGCTTCGCAGCGACATCAACTACGCCTGGCCCACGGCCCAGATTGCTGTCATGGGTGCCAGCGGCGCTACCGAGGTGCTGCATGGCCGTGCCTTGAAGGAAATCACCGATGCCGAAGAGAAGGCTAAGTTCATCGCCGAGAAGGAGAAGGAGTACAACGACCTCTTCGCCAATCCCTACAACGCCGCCAAGTATGGCTACATCGACGATGTCATCGAGCCGCGTAACACCCGCTTCCGTGTCATCCGTGCCCTCCAGGCCCTCCAGACCAAGAAGGACACTCTGCCCATGAAGAAACATTGCAACCTGCCGCTGTAATCTTCAGATAGTTAAGGAGACATTTGTTAAGTAGATAAATTTTTTTTAATCAATATTTTAAAACATCAAGAAAATGAAGAAAGTTCTTTTGACCGCCGTTGCTGCTATGGCCATGTTCGCCATCACCGCTTGCGGAAACAACAATCAGCCCGCTGAAGAGGCCGCCGACACCGCCGTTGCCACTGAGCAGTGTGCCAAACAGTGCGACAAACATTGCGAGGGCGACACCGCCAAATGCTGCCAGAAAGAAGCCGTCGAAGGCCAGGCCTGCGAGAAGCAGTGCTGCAAGAAAGCCGAAGGCGAAGGTTGCGACAAGCAGTGCGACAAAAAGTGCGAGAAAGCCCAGTAAGAAAAGTAGTCGGTAGGCAATAGCCAGTAGCCAGTTGGCCCCGCCCGCTGACTACTGACTATTGGCCGCTGACCGCTCAAGTTTTTTTGATGTTGCAATAAACAAGAACAATGAGTACCATTAACAAAATGCTGATAGCAGGTCTGTTCTGCTTCTCCATGCTCACGGCTACGGCCCAGGGACATGAGCACCACGCTGGTCCCGCCCCCGACGCTGTGGCCGGAGCAACCGCCCCTGCCGAACCCCGTCCCGAGCAGCCCCACCAGGGGTGCATGATGCACGGCATGGTTCCCACGGTGGACTTCCAGAGTGTCAAGATCTGCTTTGCACCCCAGATGGGTGCTTTCATAGCTATTGACAGTATCGAATGCTCCGTCCACCTCGTCAAGATGGTGGGCGAGAAGCTCGACACCGTCGGCAGCTTCCAAACCGACAACATTCACAAACGCCACGACCTGAAGAACATCCTGCGTCCTGTCAGCGTCGGTGCCATGGGCAAATACATTGTTGTGCTGGCCTCGGCTGTCAACGACACGGCCTATGTGGCCCTCCTCAACGAGGACATGACCGTCGCCGCACGCCGCAACTTCAACAGTCCGATGTATGCCATGCACTTCGAGCACGGCCAGATGTTCGTCGTGGGTCGCAACCCCTTTGGCTACGACATCAATGTCATCTCGCTGCACGGTGGCCTGGAGAACTTCGCCAATGGCGAGTCCCTCAGCCAGCACTACCGCGTCTTCAAGCAGAGCGAGAAGATCCAGCACTCCGATCCCATCGGCGTCGGTCTGGCAGCCGTGGCCATTGCTGTGGTGTTCCTCGCCTTGATTTGCATTGCCCTTATCCTGCAGGGTAGCGGCAAACTGATGAAAGGACTGGGCGAAGACAAGAAGAAGGACGACAAGAAGAAGGCTATCAAGCCCGTGTCCGACGGTTCTTCGGCCGTCAACGACCAGGAGGTCTATGCCGCCATCGCCGCAGCCATCCACCTTTACAACGATGAACTCCACGACGAGGAGGATACCGTCATCACCATCCAGAAGGTGGAGCGCGAGTGGACGCCTTGGAACGCCAAGTTCTATAATATGAATCAATATTTTAATAACAGAAAGTAGCAATGAAAACTTACAAGCTCAAGATAAACGGCAACGACTACAATGTTGACATCAACGAGGTCGAAGGCCAGGAAATAAAGCTCAATGTCAACGGTACCGACTATGTGGTCACCGTCGACCAGGAAATGAAGCCCACCAAGAAACCCGTCGTCCGTCCCGCCGCCACTACGGCACAGGTGGCTCCCGCCGCCGGTGGCGCCGTGCAGAAGAGCAATGCTCCCGCTGCAGGCAATAAGGTGACCACCCCGCTGCCCGGCACCATTCTCGACGTCTACGTCAATGTTGGCGACGCCGTGAAGAGCGGCCAGACCGTCGTCCTGCTCGAGGCCATGAAGATGGAGAACAACATCGAGGCCGACTGCGACGGTACCGTCAAGGAAGTCAAGGTCCGCAAGGGCGACAGCGTCCTCGAGGGCGATGTACTGGTTGTTATTGGATAAACTAAAAACTGACAAACAATGATTAGTTTAGCAACAGGTGGCTTCATGGATTTCATGTCGACGCAGTTGGTCCAGTTTCTGGAATATACCGGCTTCGCCAATGTAACCTGGGGCCATATAGCCATGATTTTGATCGGCTTGGTGTTCATCTTCCTGGGCATCAAGTACGAGTTTGAACCTCTTCTGCTGGTGCCTATCGGATTCGGTATGCTCATCGGCAACATCCCGTTCTATCCCGGCTTGAAGATTGGCATCTACGAGCAAGGCTCGGTGCTCAACATCCTCTATCACGGTGTGCAGAACGGATGGTATCCACCCTTGATTTTCCTAGGCATAGGTGCCATGACGGACTTCTCTGCGCTGCTGTCGAACCCCAAGCTGATGCTTATCGGTGCCGCCGCCCAGGTGGGTATCTTCGCCGCCTACATGGGTGCTCTCGCCCTTGGCTTCATGCCCAATGAGGCTGGTGCCATCGGTATCATCGGTGGCGCTGACGGTCCCACGGCCATCTTCATCTCCAGCCAGTTGGCTCCCGAGCTGATGGGTGCCATCGCCGTTTCGGCCTATAGCTACATGGCCCTCGTGCCCGTCATCCAACCGCCTATCATGCGCCTGCTCACCACCCAGAAGGAACGCACCATCCGTATGAAACCTCCGCGTCAGGTCTCCAAACTGGAGAAGATTACTTTCCCCATCATCGGTCTCCTCTTCTGCGCCTTCATCGTGCCGAGCGGTCTGCCCCTACTGGGTATGCTCTTCTTCGGCAACCTGCTGAAAGAGTGCGGCGTCACCAAGCGCCTCTCCGAAGTGGCATCCAACGCCATCGTCAACATCTGCACGCTGCTCATCGGCATCACCGTGGGCGCCTCGACGCAGGCTTCGGTGTTCCTGAGCGGCAAGAGCGTCATGATTTTCGGCCTCGGTGCCGGCTCGTTTGTTGTGGCCACCTTCTTCGGTGTGCTCTTCGTGAAGATTATGAACCTCTTCCTCAAAGAAGGCAACAAAATCAACCCCCTCATCGGCAACTCCGGTGTCAGCGCCGTGCCCGATGCCGCCCGTGTGTCGAACAATGTGGGTCTGGAATACGACAAGACCAACTACCTCCTGCAGCACGCTATGGGCCCCAATGTGGCTGGCGTGGTGGGAAGCGCTGTGGCTGCCGGTATCCTGCTGGCCTTCCTGCACTAAAAAGGTTTTGTGCCGGCAAGATGCCGGTGCTCCCCCAAAAAAAGAAAGCCTCGCTTTATCGGCGAGGCTTTCTTTTTATTCAACCCATCGGATGTAGTCCGTTTTTCGGGGCAGGGGAGAGGGAATCGGCTTTGAGGGATAACCGAGGACGAGGTGGTCGATGCCTTCGTAGTCGCCCTCGATGCCGAGGTCTTTCAGAATCTGTTTGCCCTCCTCACAGTCGAACTCCTCTTTGGCGCGGTGAATCCAGCAGGAGGCGAGGCCCACGGCACTGGCGGCGTTGGCGAGGTTGGTCATCACGGCGCAGCCGTCGTAGAGGTAGGTGCGGACAGTGCGGTCGGCGAGGACCAGCAGCACCACGGGAGCGCCGTAGAAGGGGTCGAAGTCTTTGTTGGGGGTCTCGCCACGCTGCCGTTTGAGCTCGTTCCAAATACGGGCATTCATTGCCGACAGGCGGTCGCGCAGCTCCTTGCGCGTAATGGCTACGATGAGGGGACTCTGCTTGCCATGACCCGTCGGAGCCCAGGTACCAGCTTCACAAACGGCGGCAATGAGCTCGCGGTCAGGCATATCTGACGAGAAAGCGCGGCAACTGCGCCGCGCTTTCATATTATCCAAAGCTTGTAGGTTCATTAGTCGAGGCTTTTGACAAGGTTGACAAGTGTGGGGGTCGTGGTATTGACCTGCGAGGTTGTGCTGCTTGAATTGATAGTGCCAAGCTGCTGTGCACCAAGCAGAGCCGAGACGAAATTGCCGGCGTTCTGGTTGGTGATGAGGCCGGCGGAACTCATGATGAGGCCACTGGTGAAAGCATTGCGGTAGGAGGTGTTGTCCTTGTTCTGGCGCAGCTGGGTGTACGCGGTGGCGAGGGCGAGGGCATTGGTGAGGTTGTTGGCGTTGGTAAGGTCGATGGTACCCGTGGACTTATAGCTCTGGTAGAGGCCGAGGACTGCACTACCACAAGTCTGGCCGAGGGATTGGGCCACGGTGTTGCCGGCACCGGCACCAAGCATGTTGCAAGAGGCCATAGCCAACGAGGCAAAACATACGAAGAAGATTGCTAAACGTTTCATTTTTTGTTTGTTTTATTGTTTTAAGTTTTTTTTTTTCAATCTGCAAATATACACTTTTTTTTTCAATCGCTACAAAAATTAACATTCAACCTCCCTCCCATAGGGATATTCTCCCCACCAACAACCTACCAACCCCCTACCAACGCCCTACCATCTCCCACAGTTCTTATATTTTTGTGGGAGTTGATAGGGTGTTCGTAGGGTGATGATAGGGAAATCTCGGCTAGAGGGGGGCGTCAGTTGATGATCTCGTCGAGTTCGAGCCAACGGAGCTCTTTTTCGTCGAGGAGGGCCATGAGTTCGCCGATGCGGGTGGAGGCTCGGGTTATTTCGGCAGGGTCGGTCATGGTGCCGCCGCTGAGCTGCTGCTCGAGGGTAGTTTTCTCGGTGGTGAGGGCTTCGATTTCAGCAGTAAGAGCTTCGTATTCTTTCTGTTCTTTGTAGGTAGCCTTCTTTTTAGGTTGGAGGTTGGAGGTCGGAGGTTGGAGCTGGCTGGCGCGGTCGGCGGCTTTCTTCTCGCGTTGCTCGAGCTGCTGTTCACGCTCACGGCGCTGGCGTTCGAGGCGGTACTGCGTGTAGTTGCTGTGGTAGTCCTTTATCTTGCCCTCGCCTTCGAAGACGAAAAGGTGGTCGACGATATGGTCCATGAAGGAGCGGTCGTGGCTGACGATGACGAGGCAGCCGCGGTAGGTCTGGAGGAACTGCTCGAGGATCTGCAGGGTGTAGATGTCGAGGTCGTTGGTGGGCTCGTCGAGGATGAGGAAGTTGGGGTTGGCCATGAGGACCTGCAGCAGGTAGAGGCGGCGCTTCTCGCCACCGCTGAGGTTGCCGAAGTAGTTGAACTGCGTGGTGCCGTCGAAGCCGAAGTAGGTGAGGAACTGGTGGGCGGACATGCTCTTGCCGCCCTCGAGCTCAATCTCTTCGGCGATGTCCTTGACGAGGTCGATGACGCGGCGGTCGGCGGGTGCCGACATGCCGGCCTGGGTGTAGTAGCCGAATTGGATGGTCTGGCCGACGACGACGCGGCCGCTGGTGGGTTTAAGTTTTTCTGTAATGATATTCAGGAAAGTGCTCTTGCCCACGCCGTTGGGACCGACGATGCCTATCTTCTCGCCCTTCTTGAACACATAACTGTAATCGTCGATGAGTTTGCCGTAGGTGATGTTGTACAGCTCCAGGATCTTGCCGCCAATGCGTTCGGTTTTGACGGTGAGCTGGGGGCGGGAGTCGTCGAAGCGGGTGTGGGCCTTGGCCTCGAGCTCGTAGAAGGCGTCGATGCGGGCCTGGGCCTTGGTGCCGCGGGCTTGCGGCATGCGGCGCATCCACTCCAGCTCGGTGCGGTAGAGGCTGCGGGCCTTCTCCACCTCGGCGCGCTCGTTGGCTTCGCGCTCGGCCTTCTTCTCCAGATAGTAGTCGTAATGGCCGCGGTAGTGGTAGAGTCGCGCGTTGTCGAGCTCGTAGATGTCCTGGCAGACGTTGTCGAGGAAGTAGCGGTCGTGGGTGACCATGAGCAGGGCGAGGCGCTGGCGCGAGAGGAAGTCTTCGAGCCACTCGATCATGTCGATGTCGAGGTGGTTGGTGGGCTCGTCGAGGATGAGCAGGTTGCAGTCGTCCATCAGCAGGCGGCAGAGGGCCACCTTCTTCTGCTCGCCGCCGCTGAGGGTGTCCATGGGGCGGTCGAGGAGGGTGTCCACCTTCATGCGGCTGAGTATTTCCTCCATGCGCTGCTCGAAGGTCCAAGGGTCTTCGGTCTCAGGGCGTTGGACGTTGTAGACGAAGTCGCGCACCTGCTGTTTTGGGTAGGCCTCGGGGCTTTGGGGGAGGTAGGCCAGCTTCAGGTCGCTGCGGAAGGTGATGCGGCCGCTGTCCTGCAGGGTGTTGTAGCCGCGTTGGCCGTAAGCGGTCATGAGGATATTGAGCAGGGTCGACTTGCCGTAGCCGTTGCGGGCGATGAGGGCGGACTTCTGTCCGGCATTGATGCCGAAGGAGATGTCTTCGAAGAGCAGCTTGTCGCCGAAGCTCTTGGTGAGGTTTTCAACAGTAAGGAGTGCGTCAGCCATTCTTCTTCAGTTTCTTGTATTCTTTTCGGGCTTTCTTCATGAGTTTGTGGAAACGTTTGTCGGCGTGGAGGCGAGCCACGGCGGCACTGGCTACGAGGCGGGCAGCATCGACGTCGCTCTGCCAATGGTAGCCGGCGATGACGCGGCTCTGGCCGTACATGTAGCCGCGGGCCAGGATGGTGTCGGCGCATTCTGGGGCCATTTCGGTGAGCAGCAAGGCGGCGCTCCAGCCGAGGATGGTGTGGCCGCTGGGGTAGGAGCCGTTGTGACGCAGGACCTCCTCATCGCCGGGGGCGATGGTGGGCTGGTCATAGAAGACGTAAGGGCGCGTGCGCATGTAGTGGTTCTTGGGTAGCTTGCCTGCTTGGTCGGTTGTGAGGAGGCCGAGGGTGAGCATGCGGTAGATGGTGGGGGTGTTCTCGGGCGAGATGGTGATGCCCAGCACGCCGCTGTAAATCTTGCAGATGTTGTCGATGCTCCAGATGGCGTCGCCCACAGCAATGGCCAGTCGTGCGCTGTCCTTGCGCTGCTCGAGACCCCAGCGGTACTGCGCCTTGTCGTATTGGAATGCGGCGCTGGCGGTGTCGGGTGGGGGAGGAAGGAAATGGACGGCGTTGGGCATGTGCAGCGAGTCAATCAGTGGCTTCTGGGCTGATAAATTGAAAGTTGAAAGTTGAAAATTGAAAATTATGCTTACGCACAACAGATATTTCAGCGTCTTGTTCATATTCTTTAAACTTTAATCCTTAAACTTTAAACTTTAAGCAGTCTGTCGGTTTGTTCTTTGGCCTCTTGGCGTAGCTGGGGGGTGAGGTGCTTGTTGAGGGTTTTGATGACAAGCATGATGGCCGTCAGGTCATCGGTGATGCCGAGCAGGGGGATGAAGTCGGGCACGGCGTCGAGGGGCAGGATGAGGTAGCCCAAGGCACCGGCAATCAGTGCTTTGTCGCGCAGCGATACGTTGGGCGACTTCATCATGCAGTAGAGCGTCATGGCCGGCAGCAGAAGCTTCTCGCCCCACTTGCCGGCGTATTTCCGCAGCTTCTGCCAGAACTTGTCCTCGTCGTAGTGCCGCTCGTACTGCGGCGCCGTCTCGATGGTGAATTTATCCATTTTCACTTTTCAATTTCCCAGCGCCTCCATGATGGCTTTGGCGGCCTTGCGGCCGGCACCCATGGCGAGGATGACCGTGGCGGCACCGCTGACGGCGTCGCCGCCGGCGAAGATGAGCTTGCGGCTCGTCTGGCCGTTCTCGTCGGCCTTGATGCCGCCCCAGGGCTCGCACTCGAGGCCCGGCGTGGTGGTGCGTATGAGGGGGTTGGGGCTGGTGCCGAGGGCGGCGACGATGGTGTCGGCCTCGACGTCCACCTCGCTACCTTCGATGGCCTTGAAGCTGCGGCGGCCCTTTTCGTCGGGGGCACCCATCTCCATCTTCACGCAGCGCAGGGCACGGGCTGTGCCGTCCTCGTTGCCGAGGATTTCGACCGGCGCGGTCTGGAACATGAACTGCACGCCCTCTTCCATGGCGTGGTGCACCTCCTCGCGGCGGGCGGGCATGTCCTGCTGGCCGCGGCGGTAGACCACCGTCACCTCGCTGCCCAGGCGCAGGGCCGTGCGGGCGGCGTCCATGGCCACGTTGCCGCCACCGACGACGATGACCTTCTTGCCCAGATAGATGGGGGTATCGTACTGCTCGTCGTAGCCGTGCATGAGGTTAGTGCGCGTCAGCAGCTCGTTGGCGCTGATGACGCCGATGAGGGTCTCGCCCTTGACGCCCATGAACTTGGGCAGGCCGGCGCCGCTGGCAATATAGACGGCGTCGTACTCCATCTCGCTGAAGAGCTGGTCGATGGTGATGCTCTTGCCGATGATGACGTTGGTGCGTATCTCGACGCCCAGACGGCGCAGGTTCTCGATCTCGGGCTCCACGACGCGCTGCTTGGGCAGGCGGAACTCGGGGATGCCGTAGACGAGCACGCCGCCGGCATGGTGCAGGGCCTCGAAGACGGTGACCTGGAAGCCGTGTTTGGCCAGGTCGCCGGCGCAGGTGAGGCCGCTGGGGCCGCTGCCCACCACCGCAACCTTGCGGCCGGCGGGGTAGCACTGGCTCTGTGGCTTCGACTGGGCGCGGTGGTTGTCGGCCACGAAGCGCTCCAGGGCACCGATGGCAATGGGTTCGTTCTTGACGCCCATCACGCAGCTGCCCTCGCACTGCGTCTCCTGCGGGCAGACGCGTCCGCAGACGGCCGGCAGCGCCGAGTCGTGGCTGATGGTGATGTAGGCTTGGTTGAAGTTTTCTTCCTTGATATTCTGGATGAAACGCGGGATGTTGATGCCCACGGGGCAGGCCTCGACGCAGCGCGGCTTCTTGCACTGCAGGCAACGGCCCGCCTCGACGATGGCCTGGTGCTCGGTGAGACCGAAGGAGACCTCGTCGAAGTTATGGGCGCGGACCTTGGGATCTTGCTCAGCCGGTTTGGAGCGCCGGCGTCCCGCCGGCATACCCAAGGCTTCTTCAACCGCTGGCGCCAGATTGCACTGGTGCCCACTCTCGGCAGTGGCAATGCGGTAGCGGCGCGCGTCCGGGGTCTTCAGTTTGCGGGCGGCCTCGTCGAAGTCCACCAGGTGGCCGTCGAACTCAGGTCCGTCGACGCAGCAGAACTTCACCTCGTCGCCGACCCTCACGCGGCATGCGCCGCACATGCCCGTGCCGTCCACCATCATGCAGTTGAGGCTCACGATGGTCGGCAGGTTGTATTTCTTGGTGGTCAGGCTGACGAACTTCATCATCGGTAGCGGCCCGATGGCCACGCAGTGGCTGTACTCCACGCCCTTGGAGCAGAGCTCGTCCACCTTGGCGGTGACCAAGCCTTGCTCGCCGTAGGTGCCGTCGTCGGTCATGATGTGCAGGTTGTTGCAGACGGCCCGTAGCTCGTCCTCATAGAAGAGGAGGTCCTTCGAGCGGGCACCGATGACCACGTCGGTCGGTATGCCGTTGCGGAACGCCCACTTCACCTGCGGGAATACCGGCGCGATGCCCACGCCGCCAGCCACGAAGAGCAGCCGCTTGGGCACCAATCCTATCAGCTCGCTGGGCTTGCCCAGAGGTCCCACGATGGTGTAGAGGTCGTCGCCCACCTCCATCGCCGCCAGCTGCCGTGTGGTCTCGCCCACCACCTGGAACACCAGCACTATCGACTGTCTTTGATATACGATGTCGCTGATGGTGAGCGGTATGCGCTCGCCGTTGGGGTGGGGGATGACGATGACGAACTGGCCCGGCTTGCCGCTGAGCGATATCCACGGCGCGTGGACCTCCATCTGGTAAATCTCGTGGCTGTTAAGCAGCCGCTTGCTGATAATCTCGTACATATTGTTGTGTTTTATTTTTTTCTATCTATTCTCTCCTCCAATTCCTTTATCCTATCCTTCAATGCCGCATTCTCCTCTTGCAGACGCTCTATCTCCGTCTGCTGCGCCTTGCGGTATTGCAGGCGTGTGGCGGTCATCCGTTCCCTGATGCCACCTTCTGTGGTGAACCGTTCCTGCTGGTGGTCGATGAGCCTTTTCAGCATGTAGATGGCCTGGTGGCACAGGGTGATACACAGATTGGCCAGCTCCTCATCATTCATAGCAGCCGACCGCTGGGCATAGTCGGCAAAGAATTCCTCGCTGCGGGCGTATGTCCGCATGGCCTCGAAACGGGGATGATGCCCGTCCCACTGCTGCAGTCCGCGTGTGCGCAGATAGTCTTCATAATCCACCAGCAACTCCTCCAGGCTCGCTTTGGCCACATTGGTCAGCTTGATTTCAGTCTCCGAGGAAGTCGCCGCGGCCTGATTGCCCTCGGCGATATTCTGCTTCCCGCTGCGTGCAGCCTGCACCATCTGGTCCACCGTCCGGTCGCCATGTCCCAGGAATCGCTTGCAGAACATATAGGTCAAGTCATAGAGAGCCTCCGTCACCTGATACACCCTTAGTTGCCGGTAGTGCCCATGCTGAGGCAGAAAAGTAGTCGCCGGCATACCGCCCTGCTGACTCTGATTGCCCTGATTTTTCTGAATACTCCGAGTATTCTGATTACTTTGACCATTCTGATTACTCAGATTATTCAGATCACTCCGACCACTCTGATAATTCAGATTATTCCAATTATTCTGATACTCCTTGCCCATATTGTCCTATAAAAAAACAACATAATAACGCCAATCCTCACAAAATATTGTATCGTATCCCCTTTTTGAGTTCAATTATTCAAATGCGCAAAGACCATTTATAGCTTTTACTCCCCCTTTACTCAAACACCAATCAAACACTACCTCGTTCCTATGTGCCCCATCGATCCAAGCTCAATCCTTCTTCGTCCTCTCTTCGATAGCATGCCCGTCAACTCCATGGCTTCGTCCCGTGTCCGGACGCTTGCGTCCGGGATCTATCCATGTCCTTTCCAACGTGCGTCATAATACCTCGAGGCCGCAGCAAAACGTTGCGTTCGAAAATATTTTTTGCAGATTCAAAAAGAATGTGTACTTTTGCAAATCGAAAACAACGCACAACGAGCTTATGAGCACGCAAGCAATGACGAAGATAATAGCCGACTATTTCAAGACGCAGCCCGTCCTGAAAGCATGGCTTTTCGGCTCTTTCGCCCGCGGCGAGGAGACGCCGAGGAGCGATGTCGACATCCTTTTTGTCCCCGACTATTCCGGAAAGCCGTTCACGCTTTTTACCCACGGCGGTATGTTGATGGACCTTCAGGAACTGTTAGGTCGCGACGTCGACCTGGTGGTGGACGGCACGCTCCGTCCATACGCTGCCAAAACGGCTGAACAAGATAGAATTCTGATATATGAGAGAGAGGGCACGCGATAAAGGACGGCTGGAGGATATCCTCGAATACTCCAACAACGTGACGATGCTTATTGATGGACATACCCTCAAGTCGTTTGTCAGCGACAAGAGATGAAAGCTGACGGGATACACACGGAACTGATTTTAAAATACACGGGACTGACAGTAGAAGAAATAGACAAACTATAGAAAGCTGTTAACAATTGAATTAGTGAAACTCAAACATTATATGACATAAACAAAAAGAATAGTATAGACATAACGACATATTGAAGCGCTTTCGCTTTTCTTTTGCGTAAGGAAATCTGGTAAATTTCTAAAACAATCTGCACTAGAAAGGAGAAACGCTCACGGCACCGTGAGCTTTCTTGTTTGCAGATTGGGTTTTACCAGAGCCTCCTTACGAACAAAACAAGTTCACGGCTTTTATATTGTCTGCTACATTTGAACAACAACATAAATTATTGGTTATATGAAACACAGATTTACTTTTTTTGCTGTTATGATGATGGCATTGGCTATTCCGCAAAACGTGAAGGCCTACGATTTTTCCTACACATATCAGTCTAAGACATTATACTATGTGGTAGTTAATGGAGATGCATTCGTAACATATCCTGGAAATGGTTGGACTGGTGATTATTCAGGATATACTGCTCCATCTGGAAACATAGTTATCCCGGATAGTGTTTTATGGAATGGTTCTTGGATTAAGGTTTCTGGAATCAAACAAGGTACATTCACATCTAGTACAATTACAACAATAACGATACCTACAACTATAAGGACCATTGAAAGAGATGCATTCCCAACCGGTTATGGAAATGTGAGCTTAAACGCTGTTTATTATAAAGGCTCTCTTGCCGAATGGTGTAATATTAACTTTGAGAATATTTACTCAAATCCTCTTTATTGTGGTCGCCGACTATATATAAACAATCAACTGGTGACAAATTTAATTATTCCAGAAGGTGTAGATACAATCAAGAACTACTCATTTATTCATATGACAACGGGAAGCATCTATAATGCTGTAAGTTATCTTGACACTATTATCCTACCATCTACACTTCGTTATATTGGAAGGTATGCATTCGAGTGGGATTATTATGAGAAACATTTAACCATTCCAGATTCTGTAAACTATATCGGCTATTGTGCATTTAACTACGGAATCTATGGAGATGTAACATTACCAACAAGCCTCGACACAATACGAGAATACACATTCCAAGGATGTCGATTCTCGTCAATCACACTCCCGGAAAAATTGAAATATATAGGAGACGGAGCTTTGAGCAGTTGTAATAATCTTCAGTATATAGAGATACCAGAATCTGTTGAATATATTGGGAACAGGGCCTTTGGCATATCCAGTTCTATTTCTTCTGGTATTGACAATAGCAAACTTTCACGAATTATTCTAAAAAGAAGAACGCCACCAATAATAACAAATGAAACATTTCAAGGAAACTGGCGAGATGTCCAAACTGGACAAACATACTATAGCACTTTGGATTGGGTGACAGAACTTCCGGTATCCATATTTGTACCATGCCAGTCAGTTGATGCGTATAGACACGCGATGTATTGGGATAGTTTGGCCAACAACATTTATCCCATGGAAGTATGCCAATGGGATGTTACTGTACAATCAAATAATGACACGCTAGGTAGTACCGTTGGAACCGGTACCTATTCTGATGGCCAAAATTTACTAATATATGCACTTTCAAGAGGAGGGATGTCGTTTATAGGATGGCAAGATGGATTGTCCATTAATCCTCGTCAGATATCCGTAGTTTCTGACACGGTTTTTACAGCCGTATTTGCCGTTCGTGATACAACTATAATAAATGACACACTCACGCTGACAGAATATGTACCAGTGCATGACACAACCTACATCAACATCCACGACACCACATACATCGATGTGCCATATGCCGTACACGACACAACCATACTGGTAGACACGCTTACGCTGACAGAATATGTACCCGTGCACGATACCACCTATATTAACATTTTTGACACCACATATATTGACGTGCCGTATGCGGTACACGACACAACCATTGTGATTGACACGCTTACGCTGACAGAGAATGTACCCGTACATGATACAACCTATATCAACGTGCATGATACGACATATGTTGATGTGCTCTACGCTGTATATGACACAACCGTAGTGGTCGACACACTCTTACTGACAGAGTATGTGCCCATACATGACACAACCTACATCAACATCCACGACACCACATATATCGATGTGCCCTACGCGGTACATGATACAACCATATTGGTTGACACACTCGCGCTGACGGAATATATACCTGTGCATGATACGACTTACATTAACATCCACGATACCACCTACATCGCACTGACCGACACGGTGACAAATACCATATATGATACTGTCACAAATACCGTATTAGACACCGTCACCAACACAATATACGACACCACGGTTGTATACAACACCGACACCCTGTGGTTGCACGACACGGTGTTTGTGCATGATACCCTCTACATTTACGATACCATCTATGTCGGTGTGGATGACGTGGAGACGATAAGCGCCAAGATATACACCAGCAACGGACAAATAGTTGTGGACGGTGCACAAGGTAACGCCGTGTGGCTCTACGATGTCAATGGCCGAATACTAGCCACCAAGCAGGATGAATACTCACCCATGCATTTCAACGTCAACGCCTCGGGAACTTACCTTGTGAAAATCGGCAACCATTCCGCCCGCAAGGTCGTGGTGATCAGATAAAACCAATGCCGTGTTACACAAGCCAGAGGTGCCAACCGGCGCCTCTGCTTTTTTCTATTCATCCTCCTCGTCCTTGTCCCGCGGTCCGCGGCCGAACCACAGGCACACCGCCGCGATGGCGGCCAGGAGGAGCAGGTATATGAGATGCATTGGCATACTATATTGTATTAACCAAATACAGAAGTGTTCCCGTGTGACAAACATGCGTCCCCTTTGACGGTCTCTTGTTGAGTATTTCGCTGACGCATTTCAAAATAAATTTGGCCGTATGAAAAACATTGTGTATTTTTGCAAATCGAAATAACGTGGTTTGAGAATAGAAAAATCCTTCTATGCAATACGACATCAAAGACAAACTGGAATGGATGCTCATCTTTGCCAATGAGTTCGGACAGAGATTCGGACTCACGCTGAAGCAGGCATACAACTACCTGTGCCGCTATCAGGGCATTGACTTTATCGACAAGCACTACGGCTATGTCCACACGCAGTCCTTCCAGTCGATGATTGACGACATTGGGGAATACTGCCACAGGAAAGGAGGTGCGCTCGTATGATTCTCTACCACGGCACCAATGCCGAGTTCGACCATATCGACCTCTCCCGCTCCAAGCCCAACAAGGATTTCGGGCAGGGGTTCTATATGTCGGTCGACATTGACCAAGCCAAGGAAATGGCCCAGACAAAAGTCGACCAGCTTGAAACTGGCGACCCTATAGTAATACCATCCAGTATTTCTTCGGCACCGAAAGGGCAATTAAACTACTGAAAAGAATATGAGCGAGCGGGAACAAATGACACTCGACATGGTCAAGAACCTGGCCACCCTGCTGGCAGAAGACAATCCAACGCTTTCCGCAGAACAGGCTCTGTCGCTGGTAATCAATTCCGACACCTACCAGCGTCTGTTGGACGCTGGCACACGGCTTTACTATCAGAGTCCCAGGTATGTGTATTCCTTCCTTGACAATGAACTGAAAACCGGCATGGTGAAATAGTCACACATATTACACGTAATAAAACGAAAACAAACATTATATGACATAAACAAAAAGAATAGTATAGACATAAAGACATATTGAAGCGCTTTCGCTTTTCGTAATGTAGTGCTGAAATCTCGACAATTTCAACTGTTCCTACACAAGAAAGGGGAAACGCTCACGAGAAACCGTGAGCTTTCTTGTTCGTAGGAATAGGTAGTCGAGAACCTCAGCACTGAACAGAAGTTCACGGACTTTTTTTGTGCCCTTCTGTAATATTTGGATAGGTTTAAGCAACTATTAAATAACAAAAGAAACTCGGAAATGAAGAAACTCATCATCTCAACAGTCCTTGCCGCCATGATTGGCGGACTTCAGGCACAAAATCACTCTGTCACCGGCACGCTGCGCGACGCGAAGAGCGGCGAGCCGATGGCTTTCACCAATTGCGTCCTCTTGCGGACGACGGACAGCTCGTTCGTCGCCGGCAGCACAACCAACGACCGCGGCGCGATGCGCTTCGCCGCCGTGGAGCAGGGCGAGTACCTTCTGCGCATCTCGGCGGTGGGCTACGACACCTACTGGCAGCATCTCAACGTGCCACCCGACACGGCGCTGGGCGTGATTGAAATCTTCCAGAGCAGCACCACGCTGCAGGCCGTAAATATCACCGCCCAGCGTCCGCTCTACAGCGCCGACGGCGAAAAGGTGTTCTACCACGTGGAGGACGACCCCAGCGTGCAGACCGGCACGATGGCCGACGCCCTGCAGAACGCCCCCGGCGTGGAGGTGGACCCCGAGGGCAACATCACCCTGCGCGGCAGCAGCGACGTGACCGTCTGGCTCAACGATCGCCCCTCGAACCTCAGCGGCGAGGCCCTGAAGCAATACATCAAGACCCTGCCCGCCAGCAGCGTGAAGCGCGTCGAGGTGCTCAGCAACCCATCGGCCCGCTACGGCTCGACGGGAGCCATCATCAACATCATCACCGACCAACGCGTGCAGCTCAACTCGCTGCTTTCCATCGGCCTCAACGCCAGCACCACGCCCTACCTGCAGCCGTGGCTCTCCTACGTATGGGCCAACGAGATGGTGAGTGTCAACGCCTGGGCCAACGGCAACTTCAGCAACTTCGATGTC
Source organism: Bacteroidales bacterium (assembly GCA_017483575.1). GTDB lineage: Bacteria > Bacteroidota > Bacteroidia > Bacteroidales > P3 > Colimorpha. The sequence continues at coordinate 22,852 of JAFUWF010000016.1, read as the reverse complement.
AGCACAGAGAATAGCGAACAACTCTACGAATCCATTGGTCGCCTCTCGATGGAATATTCCTATTCGGGCAAGGAGTTGCAACGCCGTGTGAGCGGCAACGCCGGTGCTTCGGTAGACTGGCAGATAGACAGCGTGACGAGCCTCAGTGCGTGGCTCAACATCTCCCCCGGTAGGGGGAAGGTGGAGAGCCACTACGACATCGCCCGGCAGGAATACATCTACAATCCTGGCGACCATTCCTACCGCTCCGACATTCTTGTCCCCAACAACTGGTTCGGCCTTTTCGGTGGCGTGGGCCTTGACCGCAAGCTTGACACGCTCGGACAGAAGCTCAGCCTCTATATCGGCAGCAATTACAACCCCGAGCACACTGTCCGCGACAAGGAACGTCAATACGCCGTCATGCAGCAATACGACATGCGCAACCGCCGCACAGAGGACTACACTTCCCAATGGAATTACTTCGACCTCGACTACACCAAACCCTTTAGCCAAAGCACCACGATGGAAGCCGGCGCGAGTGTCGTGCTGGGACGCAACTCGCAGCAAGTGCAGTGGGACACGATGGACTATGCCACCGGCCAGTGGATGCGCGATGCCGACCGCACTTTCAGCACCCGAATGGTGGATAACGAGCTGAACGCTTACGTCGCCGTGCAGCAGAAAATCAGTCGGCTCACCCTCAAGGGCGGTGTCCGCGCCTATCGCAAGTGGAAGCAGGCCACCTTCACCGACCTGCCAGTCGAGACCACGCAATACGACGTGGACAAGGCTTTCTGGGACTTCATCCCCTCGCTGCACGCCAGCTATGCCACCGAGAGCGGGCACACCTTCACCTTCAGTTACACCCGCCGCTTCTCTTCGCCCGGCAGCAAGCTGTGGAGCACCTACACCTGGCTCGGCGTTGAAGACTACGAACTCGGCGACCCCGACCTGCGCTTCAGCCACACCCATAACCTCGAAGGCGGCTGGACGATGTACAAGCCGTGGGGCAGCGTGGGCCTGACGGGCTACCTCCGCGCCAACACCGACGAGATACAGCAACTCAGCGACGTGGCCTATCATCCCTACTACGGACGCATTGTCAGCTTCAGCCAGTGGGCCAACATCGGCGACAGCCGCACCCTCGGCGCCGAAGCCAACGTCACGTGGCGCCCACGTCCCTTCATGAACATCCGCCTCTACGCCAACCTCTACGACTACTATTACAACATGGAGTTCCGCCCCGGCGAATGGGACGAGCGCCACCTGACCACCTTCAGCGGACGGCTCAACGTGACAGGCAAGCTGTGGGACGTGCTGCAAATCTACGCCAACGCCCGCTACTCCACCGCCGCCCTGTCGCTGCTGAGCAAGAGCCAGCCCTCGTTCCAACTCGACCTCGGAGCCAGTGCCGACCTGCTTGAAGGCCGCCTCTCGCTCTTCCTCAACTGGCAGGACATCCTCGCCACCGCACAGAGCGGCACCGTCGGCCTCAACCCCTACTACCAGTCCAGCTACAGCTACACCTGGGGCCGCCGCGCCGTCACCGTCGGCGCCACCTGGCGCATCGGCAAGATGGAGCTCCAAAGCCGCGCCCGCGAAGGCGTCAGCGCCCCGACGTTATAATCCACCTTCAGAAAACACAGAAGCCTCTCCGTCATGACGGAGAGGCTTCTGTCGGTTTGCAAATAATCCTTCACACGGCAATGCCGGTACGCATCACGTCGTCATATAGGGGTGATGGATGGTCTTTTGCAATCAGGACGGGCTCGATGAGAAGGCTCACGTCGTCGACGTCGTGCCACAGCGCTTTCGACAGCTCCAACTTTCGGTCACCATACGATGGCACGATGACGGCGACGTCAATGTCGCTGTCCTTGGTCGCAGTGCCTTTCGAGAAGGAGCCATACAACAATACCTGCGGCATCTCTGAGAAATGCCGAGCAATGATGTCTTTGTACCGACGTACCAAGTCTATTGCCTCGTCGCGTCCGATAGATGCTGCTTTATCCATGTCTGCAATGTTCTTGTTTCGTCAATAATGTAGCGGCAAGCCTGTTTGTCGAGCCGACGTGCAAGCGAGTCTTTGGTCTCGGGGTAGCGTGCCTCGATGTTGTATGTGCTGACCGTGTTGAGGAAATCCTTTTGCCGTTCGTCCATCTGCGAATACAGTCCGCAGCCGTCTGCAAGACGTTTGTGGCTATGGATATATGGTGGTTCTTCCTCTTGAGTAGCACACCAGTATGCTTTCAAGGTCTTCTCGATGACCTGATGGCACATAAAGGCTACATACAGCCACCGGCCAGTGGAATACATGGCTTCCGCTGTGTCAAGGTCATAGTTGGCGACGCTTAACCAATAGTCAATCCTTTCGTCCTTGTTCATGCCCTAATAACGCACTTTCCGCAGTATTATTGTATTGGCGCATTGAAAATGTTCAGGATTATTCCTCCTCGTCCTTGTCCCGTGGTCCACGGCCGAACCATAGGCACACTGCCGCGATGGCGGCCAGGATGAGCAGGTATATGGGATGCATTGTCATTGCGCTATTCCGCGAAATACTTGTAGAACAGCGGGATGGTCTCGATGCCTTTGAAGAACTGCTGCAGGGGGTAGTTCTCGTTGGGGGCGTGGATGTCGTCGCTGGCGAGGCCGAAGCCCATGAGGATGCTCTTGAGGCCGAGGATCTTCTCGAATCCGGCAACGATGGGAATGCTGCCGCCACTGCGGGTGGGGATGGGGCGACGGCCGAAGGTGTCCTGCATGGCGCGCTCGGCGGCCTTGTAGGCCTTCAGCTCGAGCGGAGCCACGTAGGCGGCGCCGCCGTGGCAGGGTGTGACCTTGACGGTGACGTAGTCGGGTGCCACGCTCTCGAAGTACTCCTGGAACAAGCGGCTGATCTTCTCGAAGTCCTGATTGGCAACGAGGCGGGTGCTGATCTTGGCGTAGGCCTTGCTGGGCAGGACGGTCTTGGTGCCCTCGCCGGTGTGGCCGCCCCAGATGCCGCAGACGTCGAGGCAGGGACGGATGCCGGTGCGCTCCTTGGTGGTGTAGCCCCTCTCGCCCTTCAGCGCGCGGACGCCCAGCTCGGCCATGTAGGCCTTCTCGTCGAAGGGGGCCTGGGCCATGAGGGCGCGCTCCTCGTCGCTGAGGACCAGCACGTCGTCGTAGAAGCCGGGGATGGTGATGTGGCCGTCCTCGTCGTGCAGGTCGGCAATCATCTTGCAGAGCACGTTGATGGGGTTGGCCACGGCGCCGCCGAAGATGCCGCTGTGCAGGTCGTGGTTGGCGCCGGTGACCTCCACCTCCCAGTAGCAGAGGCCGCGCAGGCCGCTGGTGATGGAGGGGACGTCGGGGGCGATCATCGAGGTGTCGCTGACGAGGATGATGTCGGCCTTGAGCAGTTCCTTGTTCTTCTCACAGAAGCCGTAGAGGCTGCCGGAACCGATTTCCTCCTCGCCCTCGAGCATGAACTTCACATTGCAGGGCAACGTGTTGGTTTTCACCATGTATTCGAAAGCTTTGGCGTGCATAAAGCTCTGACCCTTGTCGTCGTCGGCGCCGCGGGCCCAGATGTAGCCGTCCTTCACCACGGGTTCGAAGGGCGAGGTGCGCCACAGCTCGAGCGGAGCCACGGGCATCACGTCGTAGTGGCCGTAGACCAGCACGGTGGGCTTCGCGGGGTCAATCATCTTCTCGCCGTAGACGACAGGGTTGCCCTCGGTGGGCATCACCTCAGCCTTGTCGGCACCAGCCTCAAGCAACAGCTCTTTCCAGCGCTCGGCGCAGCGCACCATGTCGGGCTTGTGTTCCTGCTCGCTGCTGATGGAGGGAATGCGGATGAGGCTGAAAAGCTCCTCGAGGAAGCGGTCTTTGTTTTGCTCAATATATTTTTTCATAATTTATATAAAAATTTTATTTTTTTCTTGTCCTGTGATTTGTATCAAAAAAGTATTAAGTTCTTCCGGAACAGAGGAGGGTAGGGGGATGGTAGATGGGTGGTATAAGGTAGGGAAGAGTATGATACAGTGAAGTTGTTGAAATTTAGCGTTTTATAAACAAAATTGGTTTTGCTGTTAAATAATAATCTTTTAATGAGATTTACTACGCTTGAGGAGGAAGGGGAGGAGGAGTTGGTGGAAGCCTTGTGTAACGTCGATGGGTACATAGTCGATGCGATACTGCATGGCGCGGAGACGGAGGGAGTCGAAGAGGGAGGTCATCTGGCGGCGGTAGGCGTCGGCGACCTGGCTAGGCTGCAGACGGAGCTGGCGATGGGTCTCGAGGTCGATGAAGAGGTGGGGACGGGTGTCGAAGTCGAGGTTGACCTCGTGCGGAAGGTCGTAGGTGTGGAAGAGGATGACCTCGTGCTTGTTGTGGCGGAGGTGGCGGAGGGCGTCGAAGAGGGGTTCCTGCTGGTCGGGATGGACGAGGGCGTCGGTGAAGAGTACGACGAGGGAGCGGCGATGGAGCTGCTCGGCCATGAGGTGGATGGAGGCGGGGATGTTGGTGGTGAGTGGCGGAGTTTTTGAGTTGCTAAGTGGTTGATTAACAGATTTGTTTGTTGGATTGGGAGCGAGGAGCTTTTCGAGTTCGGAGAGGAGGTACTGCTGGTGGAGGCGCGAGGAACGGCAGGGGGTGTTGAGGTCGGGCCCTTGGCTGAAAAGGGTGAGACCGAAAGCATCGCGCTGGCGATGAAGGAGTTCTACCAGCACTGCCGCAGCATAGATGGCGAAGGTGAGCTTGTTGGGGTGCTCTATATCGCCATGACATTCGAGGGGATAGAGCATGGAACTGCTCTGGTCGATGAGGATCTGGCAACGGAGGTTGGTCTCCTCCTCGAACTGTTTGACATAGAGGCGGTCCGTGCGTCCGTAGAGGCGGTAGTCGATGTTGCGGGTGGACTCGCCGGGGTTGTACTGGCGGTAGTCGGAGAACTCGACGGAGAAGCCATGGAAAGGACTTTTATGCCTGCCGGTGATGAAGCCTTCCACCACCTGGCGGGCAAAAAAGTCCAGCGATTTGTAGCGGTCAATGTGGGATTGATCCACTACAGCAGCGCGTTGAGTTTGTCGGTGAGGGTCTCTTTGGCCACGAGTCCCACGCTCTTGTCGGCGGGCATGTCGCTGCCGGCCTTGAAGAAGAGGACGGTGGGCACGTTGCGGATGCGGAACTTGGCGGCGAGGTCGGAGCACTCGTCGACGTCGGCGGTGCCGATCATGGCCTTGCCTTCGTATTCTTTCTCAATCTCCTCGATGCGGGGGGCGAGGGCCTTGCAGGGGCCGCACCAGGTGGCGCCGAAGTCGATCATCACGGGTTTGCCGCTGGCAATCATTTCGTTGAAGTTTTCTTCTGTTACTTTCATAATGTGTTATTTTTTGTTTGTTTTTCAGACAATAATGTTATTGCAAATTCTGTGCCAAAAGGGGTTATTTGGCACGGAAATATATCGTCATGGGCACGCCGTGGAAGTCCCAGAGTTCGCGCATGCGGTTCTCGACGAAGCGTTTGTACGGGTCGCGCACATACTGCGGCAGGTTGCAGAAGAAGACGAACTGGGGGTAGGGCGTAGGCAGCTGGGTGATGTATTTGATCTTGACCCATTTGCCCTTGACCGAGGGTGGAGGGTTCTGCTCCTTGACGATGGGGAGCAGCGTGTCGTTGAGCTCGGCGGTGGAGATGCGGCGGCTGCGGGCCTCGTAGACCTGCTTGGCAGTTTCCAACACCTTGTAGATGCGCTGCTTGTTGATGACGGAGGTGAAGATGATGGGCACGTCGTCGAAGGGTGCGATGCGCTCTTTGATGAGCCGCTCGTAGTCGCGGTGGGTGTTGGTCTCCTTCTCCACGAGGTCCCACTTGTTGACGACGACCACGACGCCCTTGTTGTTGCGCTGGATGAGGGAGAAGATGTTGAGGTCCTGCTGCTCAAGGCCTTGGCTGGCGTCGAGCATGAGGATGCAGACGTCGGAGGCTTCGATGGCGCGGATGGAGCGCATGACGGAGTAGAACTCAAGGTTCTCGGAGACCTTGGCCTTGCGGCGAAGACCGGCGGTGTCGACGAAGTTGAAGTCGAAGCCGAAGAGGTTGTAGTGCGAGTAGACGGAGTCGCGGGTGGTGCCGGCGATGGGCGTCACCACGGAGCGGTGCTCGCCGGTGATCATGTTGATGAAGGAGGATTTGCCCACGTTGGGTCGTCCGACGACGGCGATGCGCGGCAGGCCGTCGGTGGGGTCGTCGTTGCCTTCGCCGAAGTCTTTGACCAGGGCGTCGAGGAGGTCGCCGGTGCCGGAGCCTGTGATGCCGGCGATGGGGTAGGGGTCGCCGAGGCCGAGGGCATAGAATTCGGCCAGGCCGTCCATCTGGGCGCTGTTGTCCACCTTGTTGGCGGCGAGGACTACGGGCTTGGGACACTTGCGGAGCATCTCGGCCACATCCTCGTCCATGGGCGTCAGACCCTCGCGGGCGTCGACGAGAAAGAGGATGACGTCGGCCTCCTCGACGGCGAGGGACACCTGACGGCGGATCTCGACCTCGAATTCGTCGTCGCCTCCCATGACGTAGCCGCCGGTGTCGATGACGGAGAAGCGCTTGCCGTTCCAGTCGGAATGGCCGTACTGGCGGTCGCGGGTGACACCGGAGGTGGAGTCGACGATGGCGTTGCGGCTCTCGGTGAGGCGGTTGAAGAGGGTGGACTTGCCGACATTGGGGCGTCCGACGATGGCGATAATGTTCATTTGTTATTTTAGTTTTGTGTGGTTTCTTCGATGACGGTGCGGCTGCCTTTGCCGAAGAGGAGGTTGATACCGAACTTGACGTTCAGGGCTTTGGAGTCGGTGAGGTAGAAGGAGCTGAGGTAGTCGGCCATCACATAGACTTGGAAAATGGTGGCGGGGGTGAGGACAAGGCCGACGCCGGGGTTGAGGACGTCGAAGGAGGAACCGTCGTTGACGAAGGAGTTGGCGGCGATGACTTCAACCCAGTTGAAGAGGTTGGCTCCGACGGAGAGGGTGGTGTTCCAGCGGAAGGTGTTTTGGACCTCCTGGCCGAAAGCGAGGGAGTTGGACTTGCAGAAGAGGCCGCGGTCGAGCTGTCCGTGGAAGAGGAAGCCGGCGCGGAAAATCTTGGCGAAGCTGTAGCTGGCGCCGAGGTTGAACTTGGTGGGGATGGCGAACCAGTAGTCGCCGTCTTCAACGCGGTGGGGGGTCATGCCGTCGAGCTGTTCCCGGAGGTAGTCGGTGAGGGAGTCGGTGTTGAAGGTGCCGTTGTCGATCATAGAGTTGATGTTGAGGCCGTTGAAGGTGATGACGCCCTGGCCGCCGGAGGGAGTCCAGGTGGTGACATTGTTCTTCCAGTGGATACCGGCGGAGAGGTCGTTGATGGCAAGGGAGAAGGTGAAGGGGCCGAGGTCGTAGCGGGCACCGATGTCGAAGGAGAAGCCGGAGTTGGCCTGGCCAAGCTTGAGGAGGTCGCCGGCGTTGAAGATGAACTTCTTCTGGGTGGTGTCGTAGGGGGCGAAGGTGGCGGACTGGATCTGATAGTAGATGGAGGCGGAAACGGAGTCGATGGCGGGGTCGGTGTTGAGGACAATCTTGGTGTTGTCGGTCTGGACATTGGCCACGCCGTAGAGGTATTTGGCGCGGAGGCCTACGGTGAGGTTGATGGGTTCGAAGCGGTGGGCGACGCCGATGCCGGCCTCGAAGTAGGAGGTGGCGTTGAGGATGTCGCCGTTGACAATCTCTACCACGGGGCGGGGCATGTTGTCGTCGCCGATGTTGCCCTCGAGGAGGGCGTTGATGGTGGAGATGGGGAGACCGAGGCCGATGTGGTTGACCAAGCGGGTGTTGAAGTTGATGAATGTGTTGCCCACCTTGAAACCGAAGCCGAGGAGGTTGACGTCGGCGCCGAGGCGGAAGTCGTTATCCTTCTCAAGGCTGCTGAGGATACGGTTGAGGTCGATGACGGTGTGTTCGGACGTGCGGTCGTAGTAGATGATATTGTTCATGGAGAGGGGGCTGCCGAACTGGAAGTCGACGCCGGGGAGCATGATGTAGAAGGTGTTGTTGGTGGGGAAGAGGGCGGGGTTGAGGAGATTGGACTGCGGGGTGCGCAGGGTGTGGTAGAAGAGGTTGTTGGTCTCGTCGAACTGGGCACGGGCAGCGGGAGCGGCCATCAGAACGGTAAGGGCTATAAGGACGATATGTTTTCTCATGATGTGTTCCTCCTGAATGGTTTAAGGGTTAGAGAATACCGTTGTCGGTGACAGAGATGTTGACATCCACCGTGGGGCGAACCATCAGGTAGGCCTTGAGGCGCAGGAAGTCGTCGCGGCGGATGGTGACATGCTTGCTGTCGGTATCGGTTACCAGGGTCACCTTCATGACGCGGGCCTCGTCGAGCATGTTTAGCTCGGCCTGGTGGAGAATGGCATCGAGGGTGGTGACCACGCTGCTGGAGGCATGGTAGCGGTTGGGGTCGTCGGCGTCGGGGACGGTGTTGGCGGAGGCGATGGTCTTGTTTTGGTATATATCGAAGAGGTCGTTTCCGTTGCCGTCCTGCATCTTGGCACTCAGGGTGAAGGCCATGGGGATACCGTTGTCGAGGACCATGCGGAAGCGGGCGGTGTCGATGTTGACTTCGATGCCTTCGCTGATGGAGCTGAAGATGGAGTCGAGGTCCACGGAGGAGAGGCCGTCGCCGAGGTCGATGTCGAAGGAGTAGGTGAGGTTGTTGAAGCGGATGCTCAGGGGCATGGTGACCTTGAGGTCGGCAGCATAGATGAGTCGGGACATGCGCACGCTGTCCAGCACCTCGCCGAAGTACATGCTGCCGATGTTGTTGGTGATGAATTCCGAGCTGACGTTGAAGCGCAGACGATACTGTGTGAAGAGGCGGCGCGGCATGTCGTTGGCGATGCTGGCGATGTCGATTGTGTCGAAGCTGTGGTTGAAGCCTTCGGTGATGTCGGTGATCTGGATGGGGTCGACGTTGATTCCGGCATAGGGCTTCAGGGCTCCGTTGTGGTCTTCGTAGCTGATGATAAGGTTGTCGAAGGTGGCACGCACATAGGGGCGGACGGTCTCGGGGCACTCGCCGTAGGCACGCACGGCGATGGCGAGCCAGATGTGCTCCATGTCGAGCTGGCCACTGAATTCGGACACATCGTTGAAGAAGTCGATGTCGATGGTGTCGATGATGACGGTATCCTTGGAGTACCACATGGTGCCGTCTTTGGCGGAGGGAGCGACGGAGTGTGCTGGAGCCACGTCGGGAATCTGGCTGAAGGCAAAGATGGTGTCGATCATATTGGCGTTGTATTCCAGGGTCACCACCTCGTCGTCGGTAATCAGGCCTTGGTAGTTGGCGCTGAGTTTCGAGAGCAGGTCGTTGATATTCATTTCGCCGTTGGCAACGGGGATGCCGTACTGCGGACTGACGCTTCCGGTGACATCGATGGGGTGGTGCAACATTTCAAGGTCATCGCTGCGTAGGCACGAGGTAAAAGCCCCGCAAACGAGAAGAAACGCCATAAAAAGTGTGCTTTTTTTCATGTTATTTCAGGTTTTAATATTTCGTATTCAATGTATTAAATTGCGCGTGAATAAATATACTAAATGCAAATATACGAAAAAAACCGTATTGCGGCAATTATTTTTCAATCGCACATGATATAGAGGTCGTCCCTTTGGTTGAGGAAAAGGACGGGTGTGGCCGAAGCGGAACGCAGCAGGCGCAGGGGCGGGGGTGGCAGCAGGGCGTCGAGGAAATCGCGGTCGCGGGAGTCGGACACCAGCGAGATGAAGAGGTCGCACCGCCCCAGGGCGAGGGCCTTGAGGTCGGGGTTGGCGTACTGGCTGCCTCCCGGCAAGGGGTGCTGCTCGTACTGCAACGAAAGGGAGGAGAAGACCTTGTCCAGGTACCGGAAGTTGTTGTTCAGTCGGTTACGGAAGTCGGCATCGGTGTAGGGAATGTGGTAGACGTGGATGCCGCTATGGCAGAAACGTGCCATATAGGAGGCCCAGAGGAGTTTCTCCTTGCTCTCGCGCTGATGGTCGAGTGTGAGGGCCACGCGGTCGGTACACAGGTCCGTGGCATCGGCAGGCACGGCCAGATAGGCCACCTTCGACTGCCGGAAGTTCTTCAGCAGCTGCTTGGGGTGGGCAAGGGCCTGGCGGGGCGCCTTGGAATCGCAGGAGGCGATGGCAAGCACCACGTTGAAGGCTACGGGCATCGCTTCGATGGCGTCGGCCCAAGCGCCCTTCAGGACGACATGCGGACACTCCACCTCGCCGACCCACCGGTCGCCGTCCCCGCTGCACGTGAAGAGGATGATGCCTTTACGGAAAGCCTCCGAGAGGCTGCGGGCGAAGGGCATCAGCTGCCGGGCTTCGGCGAGGGTGTCGGCGCAGAGGGCTATGAACTGGTCTTTCTTCTCTTTTTTCATCGGTCCGTTCACAGTATGAGGGTGATATCGCCTTTGAGTTCCGTCTCGATGCCATTGTGGCAACGGATGCGACAGGTGTAGGTGTAGACGCCCGGCAGGCAGGCGTTGCCGTTGTAGAAACCGTTCCAACGGCAGTTGTTCACGTCGTCGGACTCATATATGCATTGGCCCCAACGGTTGAAGATGGCCACATGGACTTCCGTCAGGATGGGGCTGGAGAAGTCCACCTCGTCGTTGACGCCGTCGTTGTTGGGGGTGAAAGCGTTGGGAATGTGGTAGTCGGGGTCGCCGCAATGGAGGGCGGTGCAGTGGATGCAGACGGTATCCGTGGCCTTGCAACCGTCGGCACTCGTCGCCTCCACCACGTAGCAGACCACGGTGTCCAGCGGTGTGGTGCGGGTGCTGGCGGCGGAGGGGGTCTCCAGGTCCGTCGACGGGCTCCAACGGTAGGTGGCACCCGCTATCTCTGTGGAATAGAGCGTGATGGTTTGACCGACGTATATGCTCGAACGGTCGGCCCACGCATGGAAGCCGTCGAGCTGATGGCTGCGGCGGATGACGGTGGTGTCCGTGAGCGGGCATCCGTCGGAAGTCAGTTCCGTGATATAGGTCCCGGCGCACAGACCGCCAACGAGGGTGTCTCTCTCTTGTCCACCATCCTGATAGGCAATGCTATACCAACCGGTACAACTGTCGTTGCACAGCACATCGAGCGCCTCCTTGCGATAGGCCGGACGGGAGGGGTTCTGCAACGTTACGTCCTCCTCGTAGATGCATCCGTAGCCCGACACCTCCACATGGTAGCGACCCGCCGCAAGTCCGTTCACAACGTAGTTGCGGCCGATGTAGGAACCTGTGGCTGTGGGCGTAAGGACGATGTTGATGGAGTCGGGGTCGATCCCCGCACCGAGCTGCAGGGTGATGGTGCCGTCGGCGGAATCGTGGCAGGATATCAGGCCTGCCGAGCAGCGGCTTATCAGCGAATAATTCACCACCTCGAAGGTGTCCATCTCGCTGCACCCCGGGGCCGACACCTGGAGCAGGTAGGTCCCCGTCTCGTTCACCCAGGGGTTGGCCACCGTCTGGTCGCTGACGTTCTCGTTGAACCAGTGGTAGGTGGCTCCGATCTGTGGCTGCATGCCAATCTGTATGCGCGAGTTCGCACAGGCTATGAGGGGCGCAAAGCTGTAGCCGCCGTCGCCGATGACATGCAGCGTATGGCGTTGGGTGTCGGCTTCGGCGCAGCCTCCGGGCATGGTGGCGATGAGGGTGACCGTGTAGATACCGCCCTCGCTGTAGGTATGCGTTGGGTTCTTCAGGGTCGACGAGGTGCCGTCGCCGAAGTCCCAGTGGTAGGCCGTGCCGCGGCCGGTGTTGCGGAAGTTCACGGTGTAGGGTGCACAACCCGCCGTCGGCGGTATGAATTCGGCCACGGGAAAATCGTTCGTGACGTTGAAACGGAAGAGGGCGTTGTTGCAATTGCTGGACAAGTTGCTGTCGCTCCATGCGTTGGCAGTGGTGGGGAATCCCTGGGTGCCGCCGCACGAACCGCAGACCGACTGGTAGAGCGTGGCCAGACGGTCGAACCTTGACGTGCCTCCGTCCACATGGTCGCCGCCGCCGCGAGGCTGCCCGGCAATGTGCGTCTCGCCGAAGAAGGTGGCATACTCCAGCTGGTTGGCGTTGGCGTCGATGCTCATCAGGTAGAAATCCTGCCCATCGGTGGTGTCCATCCATGCGTTCGCGGTGGTCTCCATGCCGGTGGTGCCAACGGTGTACCACGAGATTCCGCTGTATCCCACGAAGTCGCGCCCCCAGCCCGCCAGGTAGATCCTGTTGCAGATGTCGGCGGCGAAAGCCGTAGGGGAGAGGTTGATACGTCCGGGCGAACCGAACACCGTGCTCCACACACGGTCGCTCAGGTCGGGCAGCATACGCATCAGCAGCATGCCGCTGTTGTACACGCTGTAGCCCGCGTTGTAGATGAATCCGCTGTTGCCCATGGGTTCTGTCTGGCCGAAGAGGAACACCTCGTTGCGCTTGCCGGCACGGACAAAATAGAGCTGGTCGTAGAAGCGGTTGCCCACATAGGTCGACGCCATCAGGCGGTCGCCGTTGTACGATATCTTGCACACAAACCCGTCGGCCGATCCGCCGCCATAGGCCGTCTGCCAGGCGCCCTCCGTGGTGGGGAAATTAGCGCTGTTGGTGCCTCCGCAGACCAGGAGGTTGTAGCTCGAATCCACATCGATGGAGTATACGGCATCGTCCTTGTTGCCACCCAGATAGGTGCTCCAGAGCAACGTGCGCAGGTTGTGGTCCAGCTTGAACACCACTCCATTCTGCCCCGCGGGGGCCGTGGGCTGCACACTCCCCGTGGTGGTGGGGAAGTCGGTGCTCATCGTGGTGCTGCCGACGTAGACATTGTTCAGGTTGTCCGTGATGAGCTCGCCGCGGGCGCCGTCGCCATAGTTGTAGTACAACGAGTCGTTGCCCATCATCAACACGTTGTAATCCAGGTTGAAACGGTTGTGGAAGTTCAGTCCGTCGTTGCCGTTGCCGCCGATATAGGTCGAGGCCTGCAGCTGACTGCCGTTGGCACTCAGGCGGCTGACGAAGAGGTCGCTTCCGGCGGCATAGCGTATGGCGCTGGATTCGTAGTCAATCTGCTGTCCGCCAGCATGATATTCCTGGTAGGCTCCGGCGGTGGTCGGGAAGTCCGTGGAGCCCGTCGTACCGAGAACAATCAGCTCATCGAAGGTGTTCACGAAGAGGCTGTGCGGCATATCCGCCGAGCTGCCACCCAGATAGGTGGCGTAGAGGCGCTGCTGCCCGAGGGAGTCGAACTTGAAGATGCCCACGTCCACGCTGCTGCCCGCCGTGTCCTGGTAGGCGCCCAGCGAGGTGGGGTAGCCCATACCGAACACCAGGCCAGCGGTGTAGACGTTCTTCTCCGAATCGTAGGCCGCCGTGGTGCCCCAGTTGTCGGCCGTGCTGCCCGTGTAGGTGGAGAAAATCAGCACAGGGTCTATCACCAGCTCGCGGCTGTGGTCGTATTTTCCGAGTGCTATCCGCACTACGTCGCCCTCCACAACCCAACGGCTCTCCACCTCCTCATTCTCAAACCTCTTACCTCCTACCTCAGACCTCTGATACACATACGGCTTCAGCTCCACCACATCCCTCACGCTGGTCCGCACCACGAGGTTCCCCTCTCGGCTCACGCTGACGCCGTCAACGCCTTCGTACACAATCGCGATGGCCGAAGCATCGGCTCCGGCATCCACTATGAAATTGTATTTCAACGCATTCTTGCCGCCGTACACCTCCAGGGCCACTCCGGGATACAGCCCGTCGTAGCGCGCCGCGGCGTAACTGGCAACGTGCGAACGCCAACGGCCGGGATCGTTGCCAAGATAATAGTTGGCATACCCCTCCTGACGGTCCCTGCCTGAGGGCAGGGTGGGGGTGGCGCCGGGGAAATGCATGCGGTAGGCGTGGCATCTGACGCCATCGGCTGCCGATGCACCACGCACCGCTTTCGCCTTGCCCTTTTCCGCAGCAAGAACGCCAGCGCCGGGATGCCCCGTCTCCTCGCGCAACGCCACCGTAATGCCGTCGCTCTCCAGGAACAATGCTGCGCCATGCAGCTGCACGGCATAGTTCACACGCGAATCCCACTGTCCGAGGTTCTCCGTGAACAACACCATTGTGCCTGCGCCCAACGTGTCGCGTTCGTTGCGGGCGTAGGACAACGCGCTGGCAACCAACATGATTGACAGCAACAACCAACGTCCTATGTACTTGTACGACATCCTTTTTCTATTCCAATATGCAAATGCAAAGATACACTTTTTTTTTGATATATAAAGAATTATTTTTTAAAATCCACCCTTCCGCCACCCGACTCCCAACCGGGTCAAACTGCTGTCTTGTTCGACTGTTCTTATATAGTATTCATATAGTATACATATACTTCTCATATAGTATTCATACACAGTATATGAGAAGTATATGTATACTATATGAGAAGTATATGAGAACAGTCGATCTGGGTAGCAGTCAAACCCCTCTCAAAGGCCAGCCTGGGGAGGGGGAATTACGGGGTGGAAAGCCGTGTGCTCCGGGCGCCGAGGCCGAGGGTAAGGGCGAGCTGGATGGTCCATCCGCCCACGTTGCCGTCGACGGCCTTGTAGCTCTGGTGTGTGGCGAAGGCGCGGAGGTCGACGGACCAGCGCGTCAGTTCCGACGCGTCGCGGCCGAGGAAGAGCCAGCTTTTGCCTGGGGCGCGGTAGCGTCGCGAGAAGCACAGGCGGTAGGCCAGGCCGAGGGCCACGCCGTTGGTGTTGAATTGGCCGATGATGTCGTCCGTCACGACGGTCTGCGTGCCCCAGCTCCAGCCCAGCATGGGGGTGAAGGAGGTTTTCCCGTTGTCGGCCAGGCGGAAGCCGTAGCTGATGATGCCGCCGTTGAAGTTGCTTGCGTGCCCCTGGGCCACGGGGTGGCCCAGGCCGTTGTTGTCGAAGATGGCGATGGGCTGCGCCAGTGCCGACGTGAAGAGCATCGACTCGATGGAGAGGATATGGCTTTTGTATCCGAACTCGATGCACAGGTCGACGCCGAAGCCGCCCTTGAAGTCGGCCCTCACGTCGCCCATGGGTTCCCACATGGCGGGACCGAGGAGGATGGCCGTCGACCAGGGGCGCAGCTCGTAGTTTGGCATGTCGTCGGCCTCGGTGGTGGCCAGGCGCTCGGCCGTTGTGCGCTCCCAGAGGGCGAGGACGGCGGTGTCGAAGCCTTCGGCGATGGCTGTGCGCAGGGTCAGGGCGGCGTTGCTGTAGTTGCTCTCGGCCGTGGCCACGGCGGACTTGGGGGCGGTGACGGCGACGAGTAGCGCCGTCAGTTGGCGGCGTTCCAACTCCGCGAGGTCGAAAAGCACCTGGTTACAGCGCAGCGCCGTGGCAGTCCTCGCACCCTCGGCGGCCCACGACTCCGTGAGCACCATGCCCGCCACACCGCGGTAGTAGCGTCAGCGGATGCCGTCGGCGGTCACCGTGTCGGCCTCCTCATATCCGAAGACCACCCGCAGGTAGCTCTCGGCCCCGCCGGACGTCGCGCCGCCACGGAAGTCGCCCCATGTCAGCGCCCCCTCGTTCCAGCCCCGCAACTCCTCCTGCCCCCGGCAGAACCCCGCAGCGGCCAGCATCAGTAGAAATAAAACGGTCTTTTTCATAATGCAAAGCTTTTATTTAGTTGGACTTGGATTGTTTTCTTGGCTCAGTGACTTCTTTTCCAGTATTGCCAAACGGTCTTTATTGCCGATGGAAAGGAAGGTGTTGTCGATGGCAAGATACGCATGGTCTTTCAAGGGTCTGCCGGCCTCGAAGTCTTCGTCGGACATGTACTTCATTGATTCGGCCTTCTTTATGGCCACATCCTTGGCGAGGTGGCTCACAGGATAATACTCGATGGAAGAGACGCTCGCGCCCTCGGAGTTATACGGACGTGTGTATCTGACGCCGAAATGGATTTCTTTGCAGGTGTCGTCGCCGATGACCAGAAAACACACGTCGAGCATTCTGGCTTTCTTGGTGCCCACCCAGATGAGGACGTCGCCGTCCACAACAGTTTGACAAAGACTTGTGCCACATATCCCACATAACATGAGGAAAGAAAGAAGTTTTTTCATAATTAGTTTATTTTTAGTCCGTTAGTTAAATAATAGGACATTAAATCCACCCTAATGCCATTCATATATCCCCACAAAGACGCATATAACAAGTATGGGTGTAAAAAAAGATTTGGTATTCCGTTAAGCCAGAATGCAAGTGATGCAATGTTTACACAGTTAAGCGTCAAACCTTGATAAGGTAATATTTTTGCAGCTAAACGTACTGCATCAAATGCGTAATGATTTAAGCTGATTGATAAAGGTAGATCTTTGTATACGGTATAATCGGTAGTACTTTGTCGAATCGCTAATGCAAATCCGATATCCGTTTTGGGGACAAATTTATCTGTTGGACCAAAGGAGATTAGGTTATCTCCTGTTTCAGTTTGAACAGCAGTATGAGAGAACCATTCTTCCTTCGTTATCTTTTCTGTATAAAGTATAGCCCGTGTTTTGTCTATCAAATTGCTCACATCCAGTATATTGGTCATTCCGCCGAGGAAATATCCTATGTTTGTTAATAGTGAATTTTCATTATTTCCCAAATAATTAAATTTTTCGTTTGAAAAATCGTAAGAGGCGAAACCAAAATTTATTGTAATTGGCGTCTTCCCTTCTGTGTAAAGGTATGTGCCCATAGAATTCAGCAAAGATGAATAGGCAAGAGCCAAAGTATTACCCAATGGTATTCCTGATGCGGCGATTGCTGCGCCAGCAAAACCAGATACTCCTCCTGTGATAGCTCCACCAAACATATACCCCCACGTGGTGCCGGAAGAAAAGTCCCACTCCCAAGGATAGAATTCACCTTCATTTGCTAGAACACCACCTGTATATGCACCCAATACGGCACCAACGATTGCGGCAATCAAAAGTGTCGATTCACCGTTTTTATCAATATACATCACAGGGTTGTTCCCGCAATAGGAGTAGCGGTTGAAGCCCTGGGTGGAATAGGGGTTGGTGACCAGCGGGTCGGGGGAGAAGAAACGGCCGATGACGGGGTCGTAGAGGCGGGCGTTCATATTGATGATGCGGAAACGGTCGTAGTGCTCGTGGCCCGTGAAACCGCGGTGGAAGGACAACTCGGTGCCGTCAAGGCTCGTAGCCCAGTCGTCGGCTTTCATCCGGTTGCCCCAGGGGTCGAAGTGGCAACTCTGCACCACGTTGCGGTCCTCGTCCACTATGCGCTCCCAACTGCCGAGCAGGTCGGTCTGCACGTAGTAGAGGCTGTCGGCATTGGCAGCATTGTTATGTACATGTAGCGCCACAGTGTGTCCGTTTTCGTCATTAATGTAGTCTATATAACGCATATTGTTGTTTTTTATTATCACCTCGCTGAATTTTGATACAAAAAGTGTCTGCTCAACCAGTTGGTTGCTGTGGTAGAGGCGTTCCTTGTCGCGTTGCTGCCCGTCGTCGTAATCTATTTCCAGCCTCCAGTCGCCCTCGGAGATAGTCTTCGGACGATTGCGGTTGTTGTAGGTTACAGTACTAGAGTTCTCGGAGACCATACCGTCGGGGATGACGGCCTCATTAACAGCATGGGGACGGATTCCGTAGATATATTCGTCGTCTCCCAGACGTCCGTTCTGTGCAATGTTGCCGTTCCCGTTGTAGGTGAAGGTGTATGCGGCGGCGTTGCCTACGGCGTAGGAGGCGAGGCGTCCCATCATGTCGTAGGAATAGGTCTCCTGCTGTCCGGTGCGGGTGTCGCTTTTGGAGGTGATGTAAGCTTTGTCGTCGTAAGTGTAGTTAAGCACGGAGTATTCGGAACCTATGGTATAGGTCGGTGTAATTGGACTCACAATACCCGGACCAGGATCATCTCCAATGCCGATGGAGCCTGAGTTCAGTTCGTCCTGTTCGACAAGATTTTCTTCGGCCTCAACGAGTTCGTCTGGGAAAATGGGGTGTTGTGTGTGCTCGGTCAGATAGCCGTATTTGATTCGGGTGACAAGGTCAAGGGTGCCATAGGTGTATTCCACTGCCGTATTGTTCCCAAAGAAGCATTTGGAAGGCGACAAGGCACGCGAGCCACGCTGGTACACTTTGTAGATTTCATCACCTGTGGCGTGGTCCCGTATTGTCTTGATCTGTCCAAAGTTGTTATAGTCGTAGCGGACAGTGAATCCGCTGGGATATGTCTGGGTGTAGACCTGTCCATCAGCGTTGTAGGAATAGCTATGGGAGAAGGGCATCTGGAGCATGTATTTTGTGTTCGAGGTGAGGCGACCCAGATTGTCATACTGAAAAGAGCGGTATATGGCGCCGTTTTTTCTCACCTGTATCGGTTTGTCCATGCTTGCCGGTGTCGTGGAGTAAGAGTAGGAGTAGGTCTCGTTGATTCCATCGCTGCCCTGATAGGTTTTGGCATTAAGCAGGCCTATATCATTGTAGGAAAATACGGTGGAATTGCCCAAGGCATCGGTCTGCGAAACGAGTTCGTTCCATCCGTTGTATACGGAAGTGGTTATGCCGGCATCGGGATCATTGAGACGAAGCCGGTTTCCGCGGCTGTCGGTCAATATTTCCGTTGTGTTGCCACCGCCGGTGATGGTTGTGCGGTCTACGACTTTGCCGTCCTGAAGCATCCGATAGTAGTTGTAGTAGATGTCGCCGCCATTGTCGGAGACACGGTAAACGCGTCCGGCAGCATCGAAGTAGCGTGTGGATACCGAGCCTAAGTTGGTATGCTCCCTGACATAGTAATAAGGTTGTCCGGAATAATAATGCGAAGAAGCATAGGAGAAAACAGTCTTGCTGAAGAGCGAGGAGTCGAGGACAACCCTGTCGAATACATCGTATTTATAGCATCTGAACTTGTGGCTGCCCGGCACCTCCGGATCCACAATGGTAAAAGGTTCGATGCTCTCGGCATACAGCAGGCCCTGGCGGTTATAATTGTACTGCATGTATCCGATCTGTTCGGTATGGGTGTATCGTATTTTGCCCAGGCAGTCGTAGTATTTTTTCAGACGGGGCTTTCCCGTTTCTTCGATGACAGTGTAAGAGGTAACATTGGATAAACCACCGGAACCGGTATGGTATGTGAAATTCTTGCTCGATCCGTCGGGCTGGGTGATAGAAACGGGGCGTCCCGCATTGTCGTAGGTATAGGTGGTGGTGAGACCATCGATGCCGGTCTGGCTAAGCAGGCGGCCGGTGGCATAATCGTAAGTGTAGTTGGTCGCTCTATCCCAGGTGTCTTTTTTCTTTTCAACGAAGCGATAGGTCGGGTCATACTCATACTTCTCGGAACGGTCGGACTGCCCTAAAGGATATGATTGCACTTTGGAGAGGGTGCCATTCCCATTGTAAGTATATTTCGTGATAAAGGTGCTGCCATCATTGGTCACGGTTCTTTCCTCAGTAGCCCTGCCACTGGCGTAGGAATAGTAGATGGTTTGCATGCGCGGGGTAGAAAGGCTCGGGTTGTTGTAGCTTTCAACCTCTTTTTTGTCGATTCTGATTGCCTGGCGGCCGGAAGGCAAAGTGACGTTTCCATACGTATAATGCACAACCTCATAGAAAGGTATTTCTTGTGAGCTGCGGATGTAGCGCTTGCGAGTTTCGGTGCTTTGAGGTCGCCAGTTCTCTCCCATTTGGATTATGGTCTGTGTATTTATGTTTTTCAAGTAATCCATCTGGTTTGTTTCGGAAGAATAGTGGAGGTACTGAGTGTTGCCACCAGCCAAAGTTCTCATCAAAGCGCTATTGCTACTCAAGGTGCGAGAAACGACCATCGTATCGATAGTAGGCATAACATTGGTGGAAGCGCTACGATAGAGGGCAATATCTGCTTCAAGCGGGGCCGTGTACACATAGTTGACGGCACTGTCGGGCATCATCGTTGGCATGGTATTTCCTCTGTTTGAGAAAAAAGTCTCGGAATAGCGTTTGCCATGTTTTGCCCCGAACAAGCCAAAGCCAAGGAACTGTCGGCGTACGGTGTCAAAATAGGCATTGCCATAGTAATATTGGGTTGTGTCGTAGCCATTGTAAAAGCCATTGCTTACACATATCTTTTTCACTAAAGGGAAAGGCATCCATCTCATACCATAGCCAACATAATGGGTGGGCATCAAAGATATTGTGCTGTACTCCAATTTGATGGTTTTCTGACCACTATCGGTAATCTTTGAGACAAAACGGCTGTTGAAACTGCCTTTGTTGAAAAAAAGGATATTGGCAACACCCTCACCGGGTTTGACAAAAAAGAAATCCACAATTCCGTTGCCGTCAAAATCGCCAGTAGTGAAATGGTTGTGTTTAAAGTCAGCCCAGCTTGGACAGTCAATAGTACCGGAGGTCTGGATTTGGTATTGTCCGTTGTAGAATCCTTTCGAAATGACGAAGTTGAGGTTTGCATCTCCCACATACTGAAGGATGTCGCTTTTTCCATCCCCGTTTATGTCATACACAATAGGTATGAATTTCGGCTTGTTATCGTCCTCCTCTCCACTGGGGCTATCGTCCAATTGCTCAATGGTAGTGCTAATCCAGCCCGACTCTTTTGTATAATATGACACTTGCCACTTTCTGCTGGGTTTGTCATAGGTCAACAAATCGGATGTGCCATCGCCATTGAAGTCACCGGACAATACATAGAACTCACTACTTAAAAAATCAATGCTGGGAAACAAAACGGTCCAATGCGATGAATAAAGGTCGTATTTCGTGACATAAGCGCTATGATTGAATGTAAATAAAAAATCAGACCTACCGTCTCCATCAAAATCACCTGGTATTATTTGTTTGTCATCTGTGACATTTAAATTATCGAAATATGAGTTAAAAAAATCATAAAATGACAGTCCAGAGCCATGATGATAAGCCACCTGTTCCCGATTGTTTCCATCCAAATTAGAGAAGAATACATCAAATATTGAATGGGGCAATGTCGCGATATACGTCATTGTCTCATCCTCAATGCTCAAATCGTATACACGAGTTTGAGGTATTTGCATTGGCGTTATTTTATTTGTAAAAGCAATCTCGTCTATACCGTCCCCATCGATGTCGCATGTGCGAAACGAGAAATTATCAGTATTCACTATTGGAAAAGCATAGTGTAGATAAATTAAGTCCGAGAATGTTCCATCATCATTACCAAGGGCAACGAATGCACTGTAATCCGACTTGCGTACGGCAAAGATATCATGGATACGGTCATCGTTAAAATTGCCAGCAGCCACATAATATTCCTGGTCAAAAAGGGATAGTGGACAGAGGGTTGCCAGCTCACTGGCCGGTGTATC
Organism: Bacteroidales bacterium; assembly: GCA_017483575.1. Taxonomy (GTDB): domain Bacteria; phylum Bacteroidota; class Bacteroidia; order Bacteroidales; family P3; genus Colimorpha. The sequence goes on along the minus strand of JAFUWF010000016.1, from coordinate 1,497 downwards.
CCATGTAATGACAGTATTGCTGAGCAGATTGTCGTTGTCATCATATAACCGGATCTTCACAAGCCTGTCGTATTGCCCATCGTTGGTATACACGAAGTTGTAGCGACGCACAAGATTATTCTGGTAGTAAACATTAATATTCTCAAGCAACTTGCTCTGTCTTATCTGTCGTCCACTGACATAGACATCGTTGGGAGAAGTTGTCGTATTATACAAGAATTTTACACGGGCAAATGCGCTGTTTGTCCCGGACAAGAAAGTGTAGTCAATATGGTCAATCCATATCTCATTGTTGTCATGACCATAGGTATACGTCATGTAGTTGCCATCCATGTCGGTAACCTGGCTAACAAACCAGTAGAGACACTCTCCCTGCATAGGACAGAAGCGAGACTGAGCATCTTTGCCATAGTGAACAGAGCCCCCATTTTCAAGCCGGTGAATAAAAAAACGGTCATCGCCATCATTAATCGTTTCAACGGAAGAAAAGTCTGTCACCTCGAACTCGTAGGTGGCATTGACGTCATGATATTCCGTTTCTGAACTGAGGAGCATCCGTCGGCCGTCAAGGACATATCGGTCGTTTGTTGAAAAGTCAACAGCCGTGATGTTGTCGTCATAGATCAGCGATTGCGGCGCCCGGGTGATAGAGGAGATGCCTTGGAGGCTCCACTTCTGTCCCATCACACCCATTCCCGACATGCTGTTGTAGACAACCGACAGCATGGGTTGCATCCCATTGGTGCCAGGAACCACCTCGATGGGAACAGTGTAGGTGGCCGCACCTAGGGCGGACACATCCACCTGTGCGGGGATGTTTAGCGATTGCGCTTTCGCTGTGGTCGCAAGCAAGGCAACCACAAACAGTGTATAAAAAGTCTTGGTGCATTTCATGGTATTATTCTCCTATCTTTTTGATATTTTCCAAATGGTACGTTTTCCCTTTTCGATTGCTTCGATGAGGTATATCCCGCTGGGGAAATCCCTCAGGTTCAATTGTATCAAGGGCTCCGACGTCGTCCCTTCCAGAAGCATCTTTCCCTGGCTATCGTAGACATGGACCAGTCGATCGATTTCCAGGCTGCCATCAAACTCAATGGACACATCTCCTTCTGTTGGATTGGGATATGCCATAGCTATGGCAGGGGAGGAGAGAAGGCAGGTGTCCTGAGGAGAGGCGTTCGCCATAGCATAGTTTATGCGCTGGCGATAGGTTCGATTGCCTGCCTGATCATAACTGTACGAGTAGGCATGTTGCCCAAAAGCACAAGTTGCCGATGTGAGGCAGAGCATTGTGATGATAATTTTCTTCATATGTTTATGGTTTATTTGATTGCAATGCAAATGTATACTCCCTTTTTGGCGTCATAAGTCATTCCAACCTTATACCCATGGTCGTATTTATCCTCGCACCATTTAGTAGCTTCCTTTTCGCTTGTCGTGGTGAAGGTCAAGGTCTCCTTTGAAATGGAAGACTGTCCAACAGTCTCTTCATTC
>JAFUWF010000015.1 GCA_017483575.1 Bacteroidales bacterium | reverse complement strand
TGAACGGCCGCGTGAACGGAGAGTGGAAAGTGGAGAGCGGAAACCTCACCATCGACCTCACGGGCTACGCCCAGGGCGCCTACTTCGTCCGCATCACCGGCGAACAAGTCAACGCCATCCGCAAGCTCATCGTGAAGTAACACTACCCACTCTGTAACAAAATCCCCGCACGGCAACCCCGTGCGGGATTTTTTTCATGTCTACCCGACACACTCCTCCGTCCGCCCTCCGGGCGGCCACCTCCCCTAACTTAGGGGAGGAGCCAAGATAGCAACGCCACAAACTAAACTACTCCCCTACTTAGCTATCCTAACTGCTCCCCTAAGTTAGGGGAGCTGGCAGCCCTTCCAGGGCTGACTGAGGAGTGTGTAGGGAAGACCGAGGACCGTGTAGGGAAGACATAAGACCCTGTCAACCACCCCCTAAATACCACCCATGTCATATAGTATACATATACTTCTCATATAGTATTCATATACTGTATATAAATACTATATGAGAAGTATATGTATACTATATGTATACTATATAAGAACAGTCGAATAAGACACCTCTTTGACCCCTGTTGGTTGGGGGTTGGTTGGGGGTGGAAGAGGAGGGGTGGGGGAGGAAGTTTTTTTTCGAAAAAGATGGCGGAAAAGAAAAAAAGTTGTATATTTGCATTATCCCCAATTATTTATATATTGGGGTAATGTTTTTTGTATCAAAGGATTAACACTATGTCAAAAGAGATAAAATTTAGTCTGGTATACCGCGACATGTGGCAAAGCAGCGGAAAATACCAACCGCGAGTGGACCAATTGGAGAAGATTGCTCCGGTGATTGTGGATATGGGTTGCTTCGACCGCATAGAGACCAACGGCGGTGCCTTCGAGCAGGTGAACCTGATGTACGGCGAGAATCCGAACAAAGCCGTCCGTGCCTGGACCAAGGCCTTCAACAAGGCCGGTATCCAGACCCACATGTTGGAGCGCGCCCTGAACGGTTTGCGCATGTACGGTGTGCCGAAAGACGTGCGCCAGCTGATGCCGAAGGTGAAGAAGGCGCAGGGCGTCGACATCATGCGTTCGTTCTGTGGACTGAACGACCCGCGCAATCTGGAGTTCAGTGTGAAGTATGCCAAGGAGGCCGGCATGGTCAGCCAGGCGGCCCTGAGCATCACGCACTCGCCGGTGCACACGGTGGAGTACTACATGGGCATTGTGGACAAGCTGGTGGAGTTCGGTGCCGACGAGATATGCCTGAAGGACATGGCCGGTGTGGGCCGTCCCGCCACGCTGGGCCGTCTGGTGAAGGAGATCAAGACCAAGTACCCGCACATCGTGGTGCAGTACCACGGCCACACGGGTCCCGGCCTTTCGATGGCCTCGACGTTGATGGTGGCCCAGGCGGGTGCCGACGTCATAGACTGCGCCATGGAGCCCCTGTCGTGGGGCATGGTGCACCCCGATGTCATCTCGGTGCAGGCCATGCTCAAGGACGCCGGATTCCTGGTGAAGGACATCAACATGGATGCCTACATGGAGGCCCGCAAGCTGACGCAGGAGTTCATCGACGACTTCCTGGGTCTGTACATCAATCCTGGCAACCGTGTGAGCACCTCGTTGCTGGTGGGCTGCGGCCTGCCGGGCGGCATGATGGGTTCGATGATGAGCGACCTGCGCGGCGTGCACGGTGCCATCAACATGGCCCTGAAGAAGAACGGCAAGCCGGAGGTGAGCTTCGAGGAGCTCACGGTGCAGCTGTTCCAGGAGGTGGAGCACATCTGGCCCATGCTGGGCTACCCTCCGTTGGTGACGCCCTTCAGCCAGTACACTAAGAACATCGCCGTCATGAACCTGCTCTCGATGGCCCAGGGCAAGGCCCGTTTCAGCCAGATCGACAAGGACTCGTGGAGCATGATCCTCGGCCGTGCCGGCAAGTTGCCCGGTCCGTTGGCCCCAGAGATCGTGGAGTTGGCCAAGGCCCAGGGCATGGAGTTCTACACCGGCGTGCCGCAGGACGCCTATCCCGACGCCCTGCCGGAGTACATCAAGGAGATGGAGCAGAACGGATGGGACCGCGGCGAGGACGACGAGGAGCTCTTCGAGCTTGCCATGCACGACCGTCAGTACCGCGACTACAAGAGCGGACTTGCCAAGGAGCGTTTCAACAAGGAGGTGGCGCAGCTGAGAGCGGAAAGCGGAAAGAGTAAAGCGGAAAGCGCAGATGCCACCGGCGCGCTGAACTACATCTCGCAGAAGCACCCAGGTGCCACGCCCATGGTGGCCACGGCCACAGGCCGTTTGCTGTGGGAGGTCAACTTCGACGACCAGAGCACCCCTCCGGCCCCCGGCACGGAGGTGAAAGAGGGTGCCGCGCTGGCCCACATTGAAGCCCCGTATGCGCTGATGCCTCTGACGGCCCTGAAGGGCGGCAAAGTGGTGGACACCTGCGCCAAACAAGGCCAGATGGTGAAGAAAGGCGACGTCCTGGGATGGTTGGAATAGGCTGAAAGTGAAAAATGAAAAATGAAAAATGAAAAATAATTTGGTGGGTTCGGAAAAAGTGTGTATTTTTGCATTTTGATTTTAGGATAAAAAACAACTGAACTATGACAGGAATCTCAATATTCGCGCTGATTATCGGAGCCATCTTCGTGAACAACGTTGTGTTGGCTCAGTTCCTCGGTATCTGCCCGTTCCTGGGTGTGTCGAAGGATGTGAAGAGTTCGCTCGGTATGGGCGGCGCCGTGCTGTTTGTGATGTTGCTGGCCACGATGGTGACCTACCTCATCATGCAGTATGTACTGGTGCCGCTGAACCTGGAGTACCTGCAGACCATCGCCTATATCCTTGTGATTGCGGCCCTGGTGCAGATGGTTGAAATCGTGCTGAAGAAGATTGCTCCGGCGCTGTATCAGGCCCTGGGAGTCTTCCTGCCCCTGATTACCACCAACTGCGCCGTGCTCGGTGTGGCCATCCTGGTTATCCAGAAGAACATGAACTTCCTGGAGAGCGTCATCTACTCCGCCTCCATTGCCGTGGGCTTCACCCTGGCACTGGTCATCTTCGCCGGCATCCGCGAGCAGCTGGAGCTCACCGGTACGCCCAAGGGTATGAAGGGTGTGCCCATCGCGTTGGTCACCGCCGGTATCCTGGCCATGGCCTTCATGGGCTTCAACAACCTGGTTCCCCTGCCGTAAGGACGCGGTTGAAAAACAGAAAACAATGCCCCGCCGTATGCAACGACGGGGCATTGATTTTTGCCTCCACAGAGGAGAAAAAAAGTGTTTTACGGTCCGGAAAGCCGATAAAAGCCCTTTTTGAATCGTCGTATAAGATAATGATATATAGGTTGTTAGTTTGATTTTAGGAATTATTAGCACTTTATTTTTTAACATTTCGGAAATAAGTAGTACTTTTGCACCTCGAATTTGAAAAAATAAAGGATAAAAAACTAAGAAACATAATAATAAACCATTTAAAAATTAAAATGATGAAGAAAGTATTTTTTGCATTTGCAATCGCCGGTATGTTTGGTTTCGCCGCTTGCGGCAACAACAACGCTGAGACCGCTGACACCCTCGCTGCCGATATGGAGCAGGTTGAGGCCGCTGCCACCGAGATGACCGAGGAGGCCACCGAGGCCACCGAGAACCTCGAGGATGCCCTCACCGAGGCCGCCACTGAGGCTGTTGAAGAAGTCGTTGCTCAGTAAGTAAAGACCAATCACAAAAAAAGCCGTCCAGCTGGACGGCTTTTTTGTTTTATTCCCCTCAGGGCTAGTTGCGGTAGCCGATGACGTGGCGCACCTCGCTGAGGGTGCGGGCGGCGCTGTCGTGGGCCTTCTCCTTGCCGCGGTCGATGATGCGGCGGAGGGCTTCGTCGTCGGAGCCGATTTCGAGGATGCGCTGGCGCAGGGGCTCGACGAAGGCTACCATGTCCTCGGCCAGTTGCTTCTTGAGGTCGCCGTAGCGTATCTGGCAGCGGTTGTAGAGGTCGTCGAAGTACTCGACGGTGTCGGGCGTGGAGACGGCGCGGAGGAGCGCGAAGAGGTTCTCGATCTCCTCGGGCTTCTGCTGGTTCATCTCGGTGGGGCCGGAGTCGGACTTGGCCTTCATGATTTTCTTGCGGATGACGGAGGGCTCGTCGGTGAGGAAGATGGTGCTGGCCTCGCCTTCGCTCTTGCCCATCTTGCCGCTGCCGTTGAGGGCGGGGATCTTCACCAGCTGGCCGTTGGAGCCCATGGCCTGCGGCAGGGGGAAGACCTCGGAGTGGTACATGTTGTTGAAGCGCTGGGCGAAGGTGCGCGTCATCTCCAGATGCTGCTCCTGGTCCTTGCCCACGGGCACCTTGGTGGCCTTGTGGATGAGGATGTCGGCGGCCATGAGGGTGGGGTAGGTCAGCAGGCCGGCGTTGACGTTGTTGGGGTTCTGGCGCACCTTGTCCTTGAAGGAGGTGACGCGTTCGAGCTCGCCGAGGTAGGCGTTCATGTTGAAAAAGAGGTAGAGCTCGATGGTCTCCGGGAGGTCGCTCTGGAAATAGATGGTGGCCTTCTCGGGGTCGAGGCCGGAGGCGAGGTACTGTACGAGGATGGCGCGGGCGTCGTTGTAGATGCTGCCGGGGGTGGGGTGGGTGGTCAGCGAATGGTAGTCGGCGATGAAGAAGAAGCAGTCGTACTCGTCCTGCATGCGGACGAAATTCTTCAGGGCGCCGAAATAATTGCCCAAGTGGAGGTTGCCGGTGGGGCGTATGCCACTGCAAACTATATCTTTACTCATATTGTCGTTGTTGTTTTATGGTTGCAAATATACGAAAAATATTTTATTTAAGCGGTGTGAGGGTGGTGCGGCGGTTCTGTGCGCGGCCTTCGGGGGTGTCGTTGGTGGCCACGGGACGTGTCTCGCCGTAGCCGCGGTAGGTGAGGCGGTCGGCCGCGACGCCGCGTTCCACGAGGTAGTCGTAGACGGCCTTGGCGCGGCGTTCGCTGAGGAGCATGTTGTCCTCGTCCTTGCCCACGGCATCGGTGTGGCCGCCCACCTCGAGGCGCAGGCGCGGATGGCGCTTCAGGGCCTCGGCCAGGCGGTCCAGTCCGGCCTTGGAGGCCTCGTAGAGCTCGGCGCTGGCGGTGAGGAAGTGGATGTTGTGGAGCGTGACGGTGTCGCCGAGGGAGAGGAGGTTCTCGGCCTGGACGACGGGGTCGATGAAGGTGATGCGCTCCGGACGTGCGGGGGCGGGCATGACGAAGGAGTAGAGGTCCTGCCGCCCGTAGCCGCCGAAGCGGTCGGAGGAGAAGATGGCCGTGCGGCCGTCGGGGGCCACGATGAGGTTGTTCTCTTCGCCGGCGGTGTTGATGGGGTAGCCCAGGTTCTCCACTTGCCCGAAGGTGCTGTCGCTCGTGCGCTTGGCCATGTAGAGGTCCATGCCGCCCATGCCGGTGTGGCCGTCGGAGGCGAAGTAGAGCGTCTTGTCGTCGAAGTGGATGTAGGGGGCTGTCTCGTTGCCACGGGTGTTCACCGCGGGACCGAGGTTGCGGGGCTCGCTCCAGCGGCCCTCCTCGAGGGTGCAGTACCAGATGTCGGTGCCGCCGTAGCCGCCGGGGCGGTTGGAGGCGAAATAGAGCGTGTAGCCGTCGATGGAGAGCGAGGGGAACGACTCCCAGAAGGGCGAGTTGACGGGCGCGCCGAGGCTGCGCGGCTTGCCCCAGCGGCCACCCTGGCGCACACTCATGTAGATGTCGCATCCGCCATGGGGGTCGCGGCCACAGGCGGTGAAGATGACCACGCGGCCGTCGTGCGAGATGGTCTGGGCCCCTTCGTTGCCGTGGCTGTTGAGGGGTTCGGGCATGCGGTGGGCCGGGCCCCAGTTCAGCTCCATGGTGTCGTAGTCGGAGTAATAGAAGTCCTCCTCCATGTCCAGCCCGCGGAGGGTCTGTGCGTTGCGCGGCGAGCGGCGCGTGAAGACCAGCATGCGGTAGTCCGCCGTGAGGGCCGGCAGGTACTCGTCGTCGGGGGTGTTGACGTTGTTGCCGAGGTTGATGGGACGGAAGGGCACGGGGTTCTGGACGGCATGCAGGCGCCAGCGGGCGAGGCGGAGTTGTTCCCTGACCTCCTTTTGCCAGTGCGGGTCGTCGAGGTTCTGGCAGTGCTCGTAGCTGTCGATGGCGTCGGCATAGCGTTCCATGGCCATCCGCTGGTTGCCCAGCACGAGCCAGGCTTCGGCATAGGTGGGGTCGATGTCGAGGGCCTTGAGGAGCAGCTTCTCGGCCTCCTCGTACTGGCCGACGATGCCCTTCTCCACGGCGCGCTCGAACAGCGGCGTGCTCTTCTTGTTCTGCCCCATGGCCGCCAGCGGCAGCAGGAGCATCAGGAGGACGATATACCTTTTCATATAATAATGAGATTTCGGATATAATAACGCAGCACCTATGGGATTATTGCCTTCCAAGGGAAGATTAGTTGCGATCAGGGAAAAGAATATTTTTGAAAAAATATTTTGCCAGTATGAAAAAAGTTCGTAACTTTGCACCGCAAAGTGCTACTAAAAGTATGGATAACAAAGACGCAATACAAGACCTGGAAAGTATCCGCACCATGATGGAGCGAAGCTCTCGTTTCCAGACTATTAACGGCTGGGGTGTGGCCCTTGTGGGACTCGTCGCCCTGGCGGCCGCGGCGGTGGCCAACGGACTCTTCTATGAAGGGTCAGACTATTGGTTCTCAACACTCTACGGCAATACCGACTATCTTTGGAGCCACAAGACGCGAATTGCTGTCATCGGGGCTGTGATTCTGGTCGTTGTGTGTGGGTCGATTGTTTTTTTCTCCTCCTTATGGACGGCGAAAAAGAAAAATATTTCCGTCGCCCTCGACCCCAATATGCGTCGCACGATGCTCAACTTCGCCGTGCCCCTGCTGGCCGGCGGACTCCTCTGTCTGGCCCTGCTGATGCAGGGGCACTACGGCCTCACCTCCTCCATCATGCTCATCTTCTACGGCCTGGCACTCATCAACTGCCACCACTTCTCCCACCGCCTCCTCGGCGTGCTGGGCTATCTGGAGCTGGTGCTCGGCCTGGCCGACTGCTTCGTCGTCACCCACGCCCTGCTCTTCTGGGCCCTGGGCTTCGGGGTGCTGCACGTGGTCTTCGGCCTACTGCTCATCGTCAAAAACCGCCGCGGATGAAGGTGTCGCTCATAGGATTCAACAAGGCCTTCGAGAACCGCGCCCGACTGGGCATCATGTCGGTGCTCATGGTCAACGACACCGTCGACTTCACCACCCTCAAGCAGTGGCTGGAGCTCACCGACGGCAACCTGGCTAGTCACACGCGCGCCCTCGAGGAGCTGGGCTACATCGCCTGCGAGAAGCGCTTCGTGGGCCGCAAGCCCAACACCACCTTCCGCGCTACGCTGCAAGGGCGCGAGGCCTTTCAGGAGCACCTCGCCGCCCTCGAGCAGTTCGTCAAGGAGCAGAAGTGAAGGTATTATTTTTTTGTATACTAACTTTGAAACACAAAGTACTATTAAAATATAAAGATTATGGAAACAAATGAATTCAACATGACGCGCCGTGGGCGCAACGGTATCAAACTGGCCATCATCGCAGGACTCTGCATCCTCCTGCTCATCCCGTGGGCGTTCACACGGTCGCTCATCAGCGAGCGCAGCACCACGGTCGACGACGCCGAGAGCGAGGTGTGCGAGAAATGGGGACTCGCACAGCAGGTGAAAGGTCCCGCCATCAAGGTCTACACCCAGAAGGAGGAGCAGTCGTTCTCGCTGCTGCCCGACCGCCTCGACATCGACGCCGAGGTCAGCACCCGCAGCCTCAACCGCGGCATCTACGACTTCACGGTCTACGACGCCGACATCGTGCTGCGGGGCGAGTTCCTGCTGCCGCCGACACTCACGGCCGACCAGCGCAGCCTGCTGGATCGCAACTGCTGGCAGATGGCCGTGCAGCTCCACAGCCTCAAGGGCCTCACCGACAACCCCACCGTCGTCATCGGCGGCCGCACGCTGACAGCACAGGAGGTGACCTTCGAAGGTTCCCGTCTGCTGTGGCAGGCCGACCTCAGTGCCCTACTGCGCGGCGAGGCGCTGCCCTTCGAGGTGCGGCTGCCCCTGCGGGGCTCCAACGCATTGGAGTTCGTTCCCATGGGCAACACCACATCCGTGCGGATGCACTCCAACTGTCCCACGCCCTCCTTCGACGGCACCTTCCTGCCCGTGGAGCGCACCGTCACGGCCGACGGCTTCGACGCGCAATGGCGCGTGCTGGCCATCAACCGCAGCTTCTCGCAGGTGGTGCCGAAGGACCTCTGGACGTCGACCGACGACGACGCCTTCAGCGTGCAGCTGCGACGCCCCGTGATGCAGTACCAGCAGAACGACCGCGCCTCGAAGTATGCCTTCCTCGTGGTGCTGCTCACCTTCGCCGTGGTCTTCTTCGTCGAGGTGCGTCGCGACCGGCCCATCCATCCCGTGCAGTACCTCCTCATCGGCATCGCCGTCATGCTGTTCTACACCCTGCTGCTCTCCTTCTCCGAGCACCTGTCGTTCCTCCTCTCCTACCTCATCGCCTCGGCCATGACGGCCGGCCTGCTGGGCGTCTACCTCGGTGCCATCATGCGCGACCGCAAGGTGGGCCTCGTCATCGGCGGCCTGCTGGCGGCGCTCTACGCCTTCATCTACATCCTGCTGCAGATCGAGAGCTACGCCCTCCTAGTGGGCAGCGTGGGCCTCTTCGCCCTGCTGGCCGTGGCCATGGCCGCCTCGCGGCGTATCGACTGGTACAACGGCAAGCAGTGACAAAACAAACAAGCGGACGCCGCATCTACCGGCGTCCGCTTCTTTTTTTGGAGCAACAAACGGTTACTTGGTGACCAGCTTGTAAGTGTCGCTGGCGATGACGTACTCCTCGTCGGTGGTGACGACGACGGTGGCGACCTTCGAGTCGGGGGTCGAGAGGATGACATCCTCGCCCATGGTCTTGTCGTTGAGCTCGAGGTCCACCTTGATGCCGAGGCACTCGAGACCTTCGAGGATAGGACGACGCATGAACCAGGCGTTCTCGCCGATGCCGCCGGTGAAGAGCAGCAGGTCGCAGCCGCCCATCTCGGCCATGTAGCCGCCGATGTAGCGCTTCACGCGCTGGGCGAACATGTCGAAGGCGTAGGTGGCGCGCTCGTCGCCGGCATCGCGACCGGCGCGGATGTCGCGCATGTCCTGCTTGTCGCCGCTGATACCGATGAGGCCGCTCTGCTTGTAGAGCAGCTTGGTGAGGGCCTTGCTGTCGTAGCCCTGGTCCATGAGGTAGAGGATGACGCCGGGGTCGACATCGCCGCAGCGCGAACCCATGATGAGGCCCTCGAGGGCAGTCATGCCCATGGTGGTGTCGAAGCTCTTGCCATGGTCGATGGCGGCGATGGAGGCACCGCTGCCGAGGTGGCAGGAGATAATCTTCAGGTCGTTCCAGTCCTTGCCGATCATCTTGGCGGCCTTCTCGGCCACGAACTTGTGGCTGGTGCCGTGGAAGCCATAGCGGCGGATACCGTATTTCTCATACATCTCGTAGGGCAGACCGTAGAGGAAACTCTTCGGCGGCAGGGTGCTGTGGAAAGCGGTGTCGAACACCACAGCCTGCGGCACATTGGGCAGCACCTCGCGCATGGCGTAGATACCGGCCAGGTTGCCAGGGGTGTGCAGCGGGGCCAGGTGCTCGAGGCTCTTGATCTGCTCGATGACCTTGTCGGTCACCAGGCAGCTCTCCTTGAAAATCTCGCCGCCGTGGGCCACGCGGTTGCCGACGGCACCGATCTCGTTGAAACTCTTGATGACACCCATCTGCGGGTCGATGAGGGCGTTCAGGACAATCTTGATACCGGCGGTATGGTCGGGGATGGGCACCTGCTCGTAGTGCTTCTGGCCGTTCCACTTGTGGGTGAACTCACCCATCTCCAAGCCGATACGCTCCAGCAGGCCCTTGGCCATCACCTGTGCATTGTTTGCCATGTCGATCAGCTGATACTTGATCGAAGAACTTCCACAGTTCAAAACTAATACCTTCATTTTTTATCTATTTGTTTGATTTATACTAATTTCTATACTATTCGCACTCTCTTTGCGACCTTCAAAGATAGGAAAAAAAAATGAATTGTGAATATTTTTAACACAAAAAACATGCAATCACCTTAGCAACAGCACCGTGCCCATACCCTCCTGATAGTCGCCGTACACGTCCTTCAGGTGCCATACATAGACATAGGTGCTCTGCGGCAAGGGTGTGCCGTTGCGGCGGCCGTCCCACGGCTCGTCCACCTTCGTGGTGCTCCACACCAGCAGGCCCTGGCGGTTGTAGACCGAGAGGCTGTATTCCGCCACCTCCAGCGAGGTGACGCAGCCGAAACGGCGGTTGCCCTCGCCGTCGGGCGTGAAGGCATTGGGGAACCACACCGATCGCACCCTGACGGGGAACACCAGGGTGGTGTCGCCGTAACAGCCCTGATAGTCGATGGTCACGAGGTTGACACTCACGCTGTCCGGCAACGGATGGTCCAGCACATGCGTCACCCGAGAGCCGATACTGACGAAGTCGTCGCTGAAGCTCCACCGCGTATAGGAGATATCCGGGGTGCAGTTGGTGAGCGAGAGCACGGGGTTCTCCCGGTCCACATAGCCGTGGCCGCTCTCGATGCATATCTTTGGCACACAGTCCACCACATGGACAATCACCGTCGAATCGCAGCCTTGCGCGGTGGAGTAGTGGGCCGTATAGACGCCCGGTGTCGTGATGATGCTGTCGCCGAAGTAATACACTCCCCCCTTGGCCAGCACCTTGTAGTACTCGATAGTGAACCTCGGCATCACCTCCAGCTGCAACAGACGGCGGTACCGTATGCAGTCCGCCACGCTGTCGCGCTGCAGGACCTGCCGTCCGTAGAGGCCCTGCGTGGAGACCTCGAAGCCATAGCCCCGGTAGGTCTCGCCTTGGCAGATGGAGTCGCGGTACACGGTGGTGTCCACGGGCATGAGCTCCGACGTGACGCTGATGCTGTCCAAGTAGACACACACCACCCCTCGCCAGTCCTCCATGGGCTCCACCACACGGAAAACCAACCGGCTCCATGCCGGAAGGACAGCCCCCCGGAAGTCCGTACAGCAGTTGTCCTTGGCCATCCCGTCGCTGCTCTTGACAAGCACCGTGTCCAACGCCACGAAGGTGCCCAGCGCGTCGGCAAAGTTGGTGGTGTAGCCCACCGCCACCCTCACACCCTCGGCAAAGGCGGTGTCGCGGTGATGGCCGCCGTAGAAACTGGGATTGATGTAGGCATACGGGCAGTAGGCCTTGAAGGTCACCTTGGTGGCCGGCACGGCGAAAGGCGGCGCCGCGGCGTACTCCTCGCCGGGTTCAGCACCGTCGAGGTGCCAGAAGGCACGCTGGATCTCCAGCACATTGTTGGACACATAGGGCGGCTCGCTGCCCAGGGTCTCCAGCGTCGTCATGCTGCGCCAGCCGCTGTAGTGCTTCAAGCCGTGGATCCAACAGTTGTTGTACTCGAAATACGTGGTGTCCAACGAGTTGATGCTCCATCCGTTGCTCCACTCATACCCCTCCTCGAAGTCCTCGAACCACGGCAACGGCAACGGGTCGCACCTCACCTGTCCCCTCACCGAGGGCGACAGGATCAGCAGAACAAACGCCACCAGACTGTATTTCAATTTGATACGCATAGCATTCGACAGAGTATCTGCCTGCAAAAATAAGAATAATTTTTCAATTAAAAAGAAATATTTCTTTCAGAATAGGAAAAAAACTTTTGCCTTTTCAGGCATCCACCACCTCGGCGGCCCCGCTGACCATATACTGCCTGCCCGAGGCCACTTCGCGGCAGAGCCAGCGGGTGCGGCGGCGCTCCTGCGCCTCGAAGAGCAGGGCGGGTCTGGACTTCAGGCGGAAACGGGCACCGGGTTGCAGCTGGTCGAGGGTCAGCGACGCCTCCTCGGGATTGTAGTCCGGCTCGTAGCGCCGCAGGGCGGCCTCGGCCTGGCGGCCGGCGGCACGTTCCATGGGCACCCTCCGGGCAAAGCGCGCCACGAGGGGCTGCACCTCGGCGGGGAACAACGCCAGGTGTTCGCGCAGCATCCGGCAGTACTCGGCCTGCCACTCGTGGCCGTGGGGCGGCACTCCGTGCCCGTGGCGCAGGTGCGTCTCCAGGTGCGCGGCCTCGTGCAGGAACACCCACAGGAAACGGTACGGCCCCAGGTCGCCGTTGATGGAAATCTCATGGTAGGGATGCTCGCGGCCGCCAACGGACTGCGGCCAACGGTAGTCGCCGAGCTTCGTGCGCCGCTCCAGCGTGATGTGGAAATGGACTTTGTGCTGGTTCAGATAGCCATACACCCACTCCACCGCCCCGGCCGGCAGGTGGTTGGCCAATATCCGTCTGTATCGTTCCTCCGTCGTCATTCGTTAAAAATCGCCCTATTCGCAAAAATCGCCCACTTCGCCGACAAAAAAAACTTCGCCGCTAGAACGTCGGGCAGTCGCAATGGCTGCGCGAGTGCTTGTGCATATTCACACTGCTGCCGCAGGCCCCGCAGGCCACACACACCAGGAACAGCAGCGCCATCAGTCCTATGATCCTTTTCTTTTTCATAATACAACCCCATTAACGCCGTTCCCCGCCAATTATTGTGCACCCACCCTCAAAAAAATTCCACCCCCTCCCCACAAAAGAACCACCCCCTCCGCACCCCTCCCAACAAGGGGTCAAACTGCTGTCTTATTCGACTGTTCTTATATAGTATGCATATAGTATACATATACTTCTCATATAGTATTCATATACCGTATATGAATACTATATGAGAAGTATATGTATACTATATGCATACTATATGACAAGGGTCGAATTTAGTGGCTGTCTGACAGGGGTTTGGGGCGAGGGCGTTGGGGCCGATGGAAGGGGCGTTGGGCCGCTCGTTCTTGCGGTTTTTTGGGCGATATTTGCTGTGCAAATCGAAAAAAATGTGTATATTTGCATTTTATTTGGAACAATAATATGAAAGCATTGAAGACTCTCTCGATACTGATACTTACGCTGTTAGGCGTTGGTTCGGCGCATGGGCAGGCGGTGGATTCCGTCGATGCGGTGGACTACGACGTGGCGGTGGACCTCAGCAGCGGCAGCTGGCTGAGGGGATATGCCGACGTGACGCTGCGGTTGCTGCGTCCGTGTGCGACGGTGGGGCTGGACATGGCCTGCATCGTCGACTCCGTGAGGGTGCAGGGTGCGTTGCAGGGCAGCAACAGCCTGGCGGCGTTGCCCACGGCGGGCATTGCCACGGGGCAGGACTTCCACGTGGAGGTGTGGTACCACAGCCCGGGATACATCGAGAGCGGCGGCTGGGGAGGCATGCACTTCGAGAACAGCCTCAGCTACAACCTCGGCGTGGGTTTCGACGCCGACCCCCATGTGATGGGGCGCGCCCTGTTCCCGTGCCGCGACAATTTCACCGACAAGGCCACCTATACGCTGCGCGTCATCACCAAAGCCGGCTGGACGGCGGAGTGCGGAGGCGTGTGCCAGAGCGCCGAGACCGACAGCCTGGGGCGTGAGCACTCGGTGTGGCGCATCAGCCAGCCCACGCCGACCTACCTGGTGTCCGTCAGCCAGGCCGCCTGGGAGCGCATCCACGACACCGTGCCCTCGCTCTACGGCGACTACCCCTTGAGCATCGGCTACCGCTCGCGCACGGAGAACAGCGTGCGGATGGCCTTCGCCAAGCTGGATTCCGTGGTGCCGATGTACGAGCGCTGCTTCGGTCCGTATCGCTGGGGACGCATAGGATACATCGCCACGCCGCAAGGGTCCATGGAGCATGTGAACAATATAGCCCTGGACCAGCGCTTCGTCAACTCCACCGCCGAGCGGGCCCAGACCACCATAGCCCACGAGTTGGGGCATGCCTGGTTCGGCAACCTCGTCACCTGTGCCACCGCCGGCGACATGTGGATCAACGAGGGAGGTGCCTCGTTCTGCAGCGAGGTGGCCATGGAGGCCGCCCTGGGACGCGAGGCCAGCGACGACTACTACCGCCGGTGGCTGGAGTCGGTGCTGCGCACCACCCACATCACCGACCGCGACTACCGCCCCCTGCACGACATGCCGCACCAGTACACCTACGGCTCCACCACCTACGACAAGGGCTGGATGGTGTGGCACTCGCTGCGCGGATACCTCGGCGAGGAGGTTTTCTACAGCGCCATGAACCGCCTGATGGCCCGTTGTGCCTTCGGCAATATCGATGCCGAGGGGCTGCGCGACTCTCTGAGCCTCTATACCGGTGTCGACCTGACGGCCTTCTTCGACTTCCACGTTTTCGGTCCGGGTTTTGTGGACTACCACGTGGAGATGGTCAACCCCGGCGAGGGGAGCCAGGGGCAGGAGGTGCGGGTGCACATACGCCAGCAGGGCGTAGGCACCGCGAACCTCATGCGCCGGAACCGTGTGCCGCTGACCTTCTATGCCCGGCCGGGCTTCGACTCCACGTCGTGCAAGCGCGTGGCCACCTTCGACGGCGAGGAGACCTACGCGGTCTTCAGCCTGCCCTTCGTGCCGGCCTACTGCGTGCTCGATGCCGACGACGAGTTCTCCGATGCCGCCACCGTGATCCACCAGTCGCTGGAGGGCTATGGCGTCAGCTGCACCCTGCCGTTGGTCTTCATGCGTGCCAAGACGGAGCACGAGGGCAACCTGCACGTGGAGCACCACTATGCACGCCCCTCAGGCGAGATGCCCGGCGGCGTGGTGCGTACGGCGGACCGCTACTGGATTGTGCGCGGCGACTGGCAGGAGGACACGGCCGACTGGGGCATGTTCCGGTACATACGCACGGGCTTCCAACACGAGTATGCCAATCTGGACCGGGGCTTCCTCGTCCTGACGGCGAGTGCGGACTCGCTGGCGTTGATGTACCGCCAGGACAGTGAGCACGACTGGTACGCCGTCTCCTTCACCCGCAACGGCGACGCCAACAGCGGCTACCTGGTGGCCGACGAATTGCGCAAGGGTGAGCACACCCTGGCCATCGTGGACCGCGAACACCTGGGTATCGTCCGTCCGGGATTCATGGAGGTGCAGCTCTTCCCCAACCCCCTGCAGCCCGGCCAGGTGCTGGCGGTGGAGGTGGAGAGCGAGGAGGCATTCGAGGTGTCGATTTTTGACCTCGGAGGGCGCCAGGTGTGGCACAAATCGGGGTGCCGCAGCGGCCAGAAACTCAGTCCAGCACTGGCAAAAGGAACTTATTTTGTAAGAATTGAAAATAATTTCATATCTTTGCAGTCGAAATTGATACAGTTATGATGAAGATAAAAGCACTCGTTTTGGCCGTATTGGTGGGCGTTTCGCTCACCTCGGCGGCACAGTATTCGCAACTGGGGAAAAAGAATGAATTCATGCTCAAGGTGGAAGGCGGCTACGGCTTCTTCATGGGCAACGTGGGCACGGCCGACGAAACCACCGGCCGCTACAACCTGGACAAGTTCCACTCGCTGGCCAACCTGAACTTCATGGCCGGCGTCAACATCAGCCAGGACTGGTTCCTCGGCGGCGGCGCGGGGTTCTGCTACTACCTCAGCCCCAACCAGGAGACGGCGGAGTCGCTGATGGGCGCCAACGTGTTTGTGGACTTCGATTTCCGCCCCATCTGGAAGGCCATCATGGGCCTGGACTACCAGCCCACCTCCATCAAGTTCGCCCCGTTGCTGGGTGCCCGCCTGGGCGGCAGCATGCTCTTTGCCGACGACATGCTGTTCACTCCCATGGCCGAGTTCTACGGCGGCCTGAACTGGTACTACTGGTACCACCTGCACGGCATGCGCAACATGAGCCGCAACTGGCACAGTTTCTATGCCACCATCGGCATTGCCTACATGCAGCAGACGGTGTTTCTTCCCATTCGTTTAGGCTGGAGGTGGTAGGGTTTAGTGTTTAGTGTTAAGTGTTAAATTGAAATGCAGAGTACACGTCAAAACAAAATCTGCCGGCTGATACAGCAGGACATGGGCGACATCTTCCTGCGGGAGATGAAGACGGTCTTCGGGCCGTCGCTCATCACCGTGACGCAGGTGCGCATCACGCCGGACCTCTCCATCGCCCGCATCTATGTGTCGCTGATGATCATCGGCGAGGGCACCAAGGAGGGCCTGCTGGCCCTGATACGCGAGAACACCTCCGACCTGCGCCGCCGCCTGGGCATGCGCGAAGGCAAGCAGCTGCGCATCATCCCCCAGTTGGAGTTCTACCTCGACGACTCGCTCGACTACATCGAAAACATTGAGCGGCTTTTGAAGAATTGAAAATTGAAAGTTGAAAGTTGAAAATTGAAGGGCTCATCGCTGTCCGCTACCTCTTCTCCCGCAAGCAGCGGTCGGTGGTCAATGTCATATCGTGGATATCGCTCGTGGGGCTCATGGTGAGCACCATGGCGCTGATAGTGGTGCTGTCGGTCTACAACGGTATCGGCGATGTCACGAAGAGCCTTTTCAACACCTTCGACCCCGAGTTGGTCATTGAGCCTGCCGAGGGGCGCACCTTCCGCACGGGGGAGATGGACCTCGGCTCTGTGGTGCGGACGGAGGGTGTGGAGCGCGTGTCGCGCATAGTGACGGAGACGGCCTGGATGACCTACGGGCAGAACCAGGCCATCGTCAAGCTGCGGGGCGTGGACACCAACTATGCCGCCCTGACGGGTATCGACACCCTGCTGGCCCAGGGCGAATACCGCCTGACGGCTGAGGGGGCGACGATGATGGTGGTGGGCGGCCAGATCTTCCACGACCTGGCCATGCGGCTGCCGTCGGCCATGCCTGCGGCGGTGCACATCCCCAAGCGCGGCACCACCTCGTTGGGACTCACCATGGACCAGGCCTTCAACATCGGATACGCCTATCCCGTAGGCAATTTCTTCATCCAGCAGGACATCGACCGGCAGTATGTGGTCACCGACATCGCCTTCGTGCAACGCCTGATGAACTATGCCCCCGACGAGTGCACCGCGCTGGCGCTGAAGCTGCGGCCCGGCGCCGATGTGGACAAGGTGAAAAAAGGGGTGGCCGCCGTGGTCCCCGCCACACTCGTCGTCAAGGACCGCCGCGACCAGCAGCCGCTCTACTACAAGATTTACCGTACGGAGCGCTTCGGCATCTACCTGGTGCTGTCGCTCATCGTGCTCATCTCGACGCTGAGCCTGGTGGCGTCGCTGTCGCTGCTCATTATCAACAAGCGTGGCGATATCTTCATCCTGCGCTCCATGGGCATGGAGCGGCGCACCATACGCCGCGCCTTCCTGGCCGAGGGGCTGCTCATCTGCGCCACCGCCGTGGTGCTGGGCCTTGTGCTGGGCTTCGTGGTCTGCTGGCTGCAGCAGCAGTTCGGCATCATCCGCATGGGCGACGGCAACTTCGTCGTCAGCGCCTTCCCCGTGAGCATGCGCGCCGTGGACTTCCTCCTCACCTTCCTCCTCGTGATGGCCATCAGCTCGCTCTCCGTCACACTGACGGTCCGCCGGGCGAGGGTGGGATGAATTCCCTAGATACATCTTTATACACGGTTGCCACACCTAGTGACGGACCGCCTGTTTTATTCCTATTTTTGTAAAATCGGAACAATATAATTAATCAAAAGCCGTTATTAAGGGCAAAATGGGAACAATATGATACAAAGAGGCTTTCGAGTATGTGGAGCTGTTGGCCAAAGAGCAGAAGCCGCTGACGGATTATGAGATACGTTCCATACATTCTTTGGTGCTGGCCGACCGAAAAGAAGACTGCGGCCAATGGAGGCGTGTGCCTGTCCGTATTGTCGGTGCGGCGACCACGCCTGTGCAGCCTTTCCAGATAGAGCCGATGGTGGCGCCCTGCTTGCCGACATGGATACAGTCTACAAAAGGCTCCATGTCGTTGAACAGGTGGCACTGTTCCACCTGCGGTTCGAGAGCATTCATCCTTTCATTGACGGCAACGGTCGTACCGGCCGTCTGCTGATGAACCTACAGTTGATAAAGGCCGGATACCCTCCGGTAAACGTCAAGTTCGCCGACCGTCGCCGCTACTACGAGGCATTTGACAGTTACGCCACAACCGGCTCACCCGAAGCGATGGTTACGCTCATTGCCGACTACCTGACGGAACGCCTGCAATCCATGCTCGAAATAATAGACACAGCCGTGGGAAAATAGCAAAAGTTTAATGGCTATTCCATTTGCTCCTTATTAGTTGACAAGGTTCTGGAATACCCGAATATTAAGAAGGTGCAAATAATTCACGCCCAAGCGTGAACTCCCGCGAGCTTATTCTCATATTCGTTCGAATTTTCCAGATTCTGTCAACGAGAATAATGGGCGGTTAGCTCAAAATATCAATTCTATATTTTCAGTTTTATGTCATATTCTTCATTTCAAATTCAGTAGTAAAATTACAAATAATAATCCATCCGACAAAAAATATTTTCATCATGTCGCGAAAACGGCATGATTCTACAATACAAAAACAGGGGTGCTTTCATCGGAGACACCCCTGTTTTCGATGTTATTCCTTTTTTACTGATTGTACTCTTTCTCACGCATGAACTCGTCGGCGACGTAGGGGTCGCTGTAGAGATAAAGGCCTGTGGATTTGTCGTGAAGATTGGCACAAGTGGCACTTTCGTAGAACATCTTCAATGCTTTCAGCGGCTCGATGTCAAGCCGACGCGAGAGCAACATGGCGATGGCTCCGATGCGGTTGCTCATCAGAATCTCCTGCATGACAGGCGTCTTGACGGGGTCGCTACTGGATGCTTTCTGTTCCATCGAATATGAGGTATTTGTCCGTAAACTGCTGGTTGAGCAGGCACATCTGATTGTTGGGGCGGTGTTCCGACAGGCGTGTAAGAGCCACATCCAATGTCATGAGTCCCTGCATGTACAAGTTCACCGTATCCACCACGCGGTCGTTGGCCACACCGCCTTCGATATAGTCGTAGTCCTTGGCAGGATTCTGCTCAGTGCGGCTGGCCACGATAAAACGCAGCCACTTCTCATCATAGCTGTCGAAAACAAGTGCTCGGCCATCTTTGACAAAGCCGTTACGGTCAAGTTTGTATCTGTTGAGGATTGGCATCGCCTGACGGTTGCGGCTCACTCTGACAGCCCATTCCACGGCCTGTTCCCGAATGTCGGTTACATAGAATCCCTGTCCGAAGTCAAGGTTTGGCCTGCCGAACCGACATATCGGGTGTTCCACTATCTGTGTGGCGCCATGATAAACAATAATGCTGCTCATGCGCGCGCCTCCCAGTTGTTTAGGCAGGTTATCATGTCGTCAGCGATGTTCTCGCGGCTTTCCGTGTGCAAGGTCTCGTAGCAGGGGTAGATGTATCCGTCTATCATATTGACCTTCTCCATGCGGTCAAAGACCACACGGTATCCGACACCCAATTTGCGGGCAGTGGCCTCGATACATGTGGCCACGAAAGCCATTATGATTTGATTCTTCGGTATTTCTATCAGATTATCCATACTACATATTCCTTGCCATTACGGTTGCAAAATTACAAATAATAATCCATCCGACAAAAAATATTTTCATCATGCCGCAGAAAAAATTTGCGGGGATAAAATTTTATTCCTATCTTTGCAAAATCAAAATGACGATATTATGCCAACACTAATGAATGTTTTCGGGCTGCGTTTCTTCTTCTATTCGGAGGAGCATCTGCCTATGCATGTGCATATCCAGAATTCCGACGGGAAGGCGAAGATTGCCATAAAACCCGAAGTTGTGCTAGTGGAGAACAACGGCATCAAGCCACACGACATCAAGCGTGCGATGGAGATTGCCCGCATGTATCAGAATGAATTCATCAAAGCATGGGAGGAGTATCATGGAGAATAACATCAAAATCACTGACATCTGGTTCGACGAAGGACGCATCTTTATGCGCGATGCCTCGAATGCGGTGTACAGCCGTCCACTGGAGGCTTTCCCCTTGTTGATGGATGCCACCGAGGAACAGCGTTTGGCATACGACATCGACCCACAAGGCGATGCAGTCCGCTGGCCCGAGATTGACGAGGACATCCACGTATCAAGCTTCCTCGAACAGCAGGAGCCCAACAAGGATAATGAGATAGCCAGAATATTCCGCCGCTTCCCACAGCTGAATGTGTCGGAGGTGGCGCGGCAGATGGGCATCAACAAAAGCCTGCTGTCCAAATACATCTATGGAATCAAGACCCCAAGCGAACATCGACGTATGGAGATAAAACATGCCTTGCACACGCTTGGAGAGGAATTGATTGCCGTATAATTCCGGAACACAACTCCAGAATTACTCCAGAGTAGTGTACAATAAAAAGGACTTTCGTCCGTTATGGTATTATTATGAAAAAGATAGTGGTATTGACTGGCGCGGGCATCAGCGCCGAAAGTGGCATCTCGACTTTCCGCGACTCCGACGGGTTGTGGGAGCATTACCGCGTGGAGGATGTGGCCACGCACGAAGCCTACGAGCGTAATCCCGAGCTGGTGCTCGACTTCTACAACCAGCGCCGTCGCCAACTCTTCAAGGCGCAGCCCAACGAGGCACACCGCCAGCTGGTGAGGCTGGAGGAGAAGTACGACGTTCGCATCGTCACCCAGAACATCGACGACCTGCACGAGCGCGCGGGCTCTTCGAGTGTGCTGCACCTGCACGGCGAACTGACCAAAGGACGCAGCGACCGCAACCCCGACCTCATCGTGGAGGTGGGCGACAAGGACATCGTACTCGGCGACAAAGCCCCCGACGGCACCCAGTTGCGGCCCCACATCGTGTGGTTCGGCGAGGCGGTGCCCAATATCGAGCCGGCCTCGCACCTGTGCGAGGAGGCCGACATCTTCATCGTCATCGGCACCTCGATGGCCGTCTATCCCGCCGCAGGACTCATCCACTACGTGCGCCGCGACGTGCCCTGCTATGTCGTGGACCCCAAGGAGGTGCCCGTCAGCCGCAAGGTGACCTTCATCAAAGAGGTGGCCACCAAGGGCGTAACCGAATTAGTAAACCAACTGATGAATCAATAATATGCAAATCTCATTCATCCTTGTTGTGGCCATGCTGGCCACGATGGCATTGGCCGGCGGAGTGTTCTACCTGCTGGTGAAACGTTATTTCGACAACGAGCAGAAAGAACGTCTGCTGCAGATGAAAATCGACGAGCGCCGCGAGACGCTGAAGGCGGTGACCCCCATCCGCCTGCAGGCCTACGAGCGCATGGCCCTCTTCCTGGAGCGCATCAGCCCCGACAGCCTGGTGCTGCGCTGCTACCAGCCCGGCATGGACCTCAAACTGCTGCAGGGCGTGATGACCAAGAACATACGCGACGAGTGGGAGCACAACCTCTCGCAGCAGGTCTACCTCACCCCCGCCACCTGGGCCCGCATCCGCGAGGCCAAGGACGAGATGGTGAACCTCGTGAACTCCAGTGCCGTCACCCTCGCCGACACCGACGACCCCACGCGCCTCGCCGCCTCTGTCTTCGCCTCCGCGGCCAAGCACCTGCCCACCGACAAGGCCCTCGAGGAGCTGCACAAGGAAATCAACGAACTCTTTGGATGATGGGGTTTCTTTTTAAAGACAACAATGACAACAAAAACAACATGCTGACGCACATGCGTCGACAAGGCAAAGCACATGTTGTGCTTTGCATGTTGTCCATGTTGTCTGTGTTGTCGTTGACAATCGCCTGCGCCCGCCAGGGCTATCCCACCGGAGGCCCCAAGGACGAGCAGCCGCCTGAGGCGCTGGGCACACGGCCCGCCAACGAGAGCCGTGGCTTCAACGGCAAGGAGTTCTACATCCAGTTCGATGAATACGTGGTGCTGAAGAACGCCACGGAGAACGTCCTCGTGTCGCCGCCCATGAAGGAGAAGCCGGAGTTCACCACCAAGGGCAAGGGCGTGCTGGTGAAAATCAAGGACACCCTGCAGGCCAACACCACCTACCTCTTCCAGTTCAAGGAGGCCATCGCCGACTTCACCGAGGGCAACCTCCTGCCCAGCTACGAGTATGTCTTCTCCACCGGCGACGCTATGGACACCCTGATGCTCAGCGGCCAAGTGCTCGATGCCCGCAGCGGCAAGCCCTGGAAGGAGAGCGTCACCGTGATGGCCTACCGAGCGGAGAATGGAGAACGGAGAACGGAGAACGACACCCTGGCCATCACCCAGCAGCCTAACTACGTCACCCGCTGCGACAAGGAGGGCCGCTTCGCTTTCCACTACATCCCCGAAGGGCGCTACCGCCTGGTGGCCCTCGAGGACAAGAACCGCAACCTGCGTGTCGACCCTACCGACCCCGTCGCCTGGGACACCACGCTCTATGCCAGCCACTCCGCCCCCACCAAGGACACCGCTTCAGCCCACTCTCCGCTCACCCTCCGCCTCTCCGCCCCCGAGAGCCGTCAGCAGCGCATCCTGAAGAGTGAATTCTCCGAGGCCGGCCGCATCGTCATCGTCAGCCAACTGCCCATGCAGAACCCCCACCTCGAGGGTGAGGAGCTGGTGTGGCGCCTCAACGCCCGCCGCGACACCCTCACGGCCTGGTGCCTCGATGCCAAGCGCGATTCGGCACGCCTCGTCATCTCCGACGTCGACCTGCAGGACACCCTCAAGCTGCGCTATGCCGCCCCCCGCAAAGGCGGCCGCCGCACCCTCGGCGCCAAGGAGAACAAGACGCCCCTGACAAAAACCCTCTGCGACGGCAACAAAGCCTACTATGACGACCTCCGCCTGGCCTTCACCAACCCCATCGTCAGCGTGGCCGACAGCGCGATGGCAGAGGTCATGTACCTCAAGGACAGCTCGGTCAGCCACAGCCCCCTCGTCCTCGACAGCAGCGGCATCATGGCCCGCATCATGGCCAGCGGCATCAAGAGCGGCGAGCAGTACCGCGTGCGCATCGCCGAGGGGCTCTTCACCGACCTCTACGGCAACCGCAGCGACAGCCTCGTCTTCACCATGACCCCCAAGGACTACGGCACCCTGAGCATCGACATAGACAACCGCATGGGAGCCCCCTTGGTCGTCGAGGTGCTGGACAGCAAGGACACCGTCGTGGCCTCGCAGGCGCTTGCGCGCTCCGGCAACCTGCGGTTCCTCCACCTGCCCTCGGGCGACTACCGCCTGCGCGCCGTCGTCGACGCCGACAGCAACGGCCGCTGGACCCCCGGCGACTACCGCCGCCAGCGCCAGCCCGAGCAGTCCGTGCTCTTCGAGAAGACCCTCAGCCTGCGCGAGAAATGGGAGATGGAGGAGCGATGGACCGTCGAGCCGCCCAAACTCAAGACTTCCGAACACAAGAAGATTCTGGACGGCCCCCAAATGCTGACTCCGGCCATAACGCCCATCCAGTCCTCCAAAACCAAGGGCAACCAATAAAAACACCCCGCAGGCCATGCAGAAGAAGCTACTCTCCGGACTCTTTTGGGTGCTGCTGGCCAACCTTCTGGTGAAACCCTTCTGGATACTCGGCGTCGAGGTAGGCGTGCAGAACGCCGTCGGCAACGAGGTCTACGGCTTCTACTTCTCCATCTTCAATCTGGCGTATATCCTCAACATCCTGCTGGACCTGGGCGTCACCAACTTCAACACCCGCAATATAGCCCAGCACCCGCAGCTCATCGGCAAACACCTCAGCGGCATCCTCGGCATCAAGGTCTGTCTGCTGGGGCTCTACCTGGTGGTGGCCTTCACCGTCGGAGCCCTGCTGGGCTACGGCAGCCAGGAGTTCCACCTGCTGGCATGGCTCACCCTCTGCCAGTTCCTCAACTCGCTCATCCTCTATCTGCGCAGCAACTTCGAGGGGCTGCTGCTCTTCCGCTGGGACAGCCTCTTCTCCGTCCTCGACCGCGTGCTGATGATTCTCATCTGCGGAGGCCTGCTGTGGGGACCTACACGGGAAGATTTCAACATCTACTGGTTCGTCTACGCGCAGGTGATAGCCTACGGGCTGACGGCCACGCTGGCCTTCATCATCATCGCCCGCAAGGCCAGGTTCCGCCGCCTGCGGTGGGACCGCCGCTTCTTCCTCGTCATCCTCAAGCAGAGCGCCCCCTTCGCCTTGCTGGTGCTGCTCATGGCCAGCTACAACCGCATCGACCCCATCCTGCTGCGCTCGCTGGCCAGCGATGCCGAAGCGGGCATCTATGCCGGCGCCTTCCGCCTCCTCGACGCCCTCACCATGATCTGCTACCTCGTCAGCGTCCCCCTGCTGCCCATCTTTTCCAAGATCTTCGCCGACCAGAAACGAGTGCAAACCACCCCCCACCCACTCAGCCACTCAGCCACTCAGCCACTCCAAGACACCCTCCGTCTCGTCTTCTGGCCCATGATGCTCTTCGCCGTGGGAGCCGCCGTCGTCTGCGCCCTCTGGGCCGACCCGCTGATGGCGTTGCTCTACCACGAGAAAGGCGAACCCTACGTGCCGGTGTTCCGCATCGTCATCTTCGGCCTCATCCCCATTGGCCTCACCTACATCTTCGGCACCCTCCTCACCGCCGACGGACGCCTACGCCAGCTCAACCTCTTCGCCGCCAGCAGCCTGCTGCTCAACATCGTCGTCAACCTCCTGCTCATTCCCCACCTCGGCGCCGTAGGCTCCGCCTGGGCCTCCCTCACGGCCCAGAGCTTCATGGCCCTTGCCCAGGTCGTCCTCTCCGTCCGCCTCTGCCATCTGCCCCTGGCCACCTTCCGACTGCCGCGCCCCTCGGACCTGCGCCAACTCGTCGATACCCTCCGCAGTCGCGAACAAAAAGCATAGCCCAATACAATAATAATCGAAAAACGCCGTTATCTGTTAATAATTAATGCCAATATAGCAATGAAACACCTCAAGACCACCGCCCTGCTGCTCCTCATGGCCACCACCCTGCTGGCCGCCTGCAGCAAAGAAGAAGGCCCCTCCTTCTCCGAAAAGAAAATCATAGGCACCTGGCGCATACCCCTCAGCCTGCCCTCCGATGTGCTCAGCGCCGCTGGACAGAAAGTCATCTTCTCCGACGACCACACCGCCAGCTACAACAACCACCTCTTCTCGGCTTGGAAAATCGAGGGTAAGGACATCATCTGCTCCAACTACACCGTGGCCAACGGCTCGCGCGATGTCGACGTGATGAAGTTCACCGTCACCAGCCTCAACGACTCCGTCATGATTGCCAACGTGCAGTACACACACACGCTGGACAACTACGTCGTCGAGGAAGGCGACCTCACCGGCATGTACACCCGCATCAAAGAAGACAATCAACCCAATCAATAACACATACTACAAGAACAAACACAATGAAAGCATACGTATTCCCCGGCCAGGGAGCCCAGTTTGTGGGCATGGGCAAGAACCTCTACGACGGCAGCGACGAATGCCGCGCCATGTTTGAGAAAGCCAACGACATCATCGGCTTCCGCATCACCGACCTCATGTTCGCCGGCACCCCGGAGGACCTCAAGCAGACCCGCGTCACCCAGCCCGCCATCTTCCTCCACAGCGTCATCCTGGCCAAATACATGGGCGAGAACTTCAAGCCCGACATGGTCGGCGGCCACTCCCTCGGCGAGTTCTCCGCCCTCGTTGCCGCCGGCGCCATGAGCTTCGAGGACGGCCTGCGCCTCGTCATCGCCCGTGCCAACGCCATGCAGCGCTGCTGCGAGAAGACCCCCTCCACCATGGCCGCCGTGCTCAAGCTCGACGACAAGACCGTCGAGGACCTCTGCGCCTCCGTCCAGGGCGAGGTCGTCGTGCCCGCCAACTACAACTGCCCCGGCCAGCTCGTCGTCAGCGGCACCAACGAGGGCGTGGCCCGCGTCTGCGAGCTCGTCAAGGAAGCCAAAGGCAAAGCCCTGCCCCTGGCCGTCGGCGGCGCCTTCCACAGCCCCCTCATGGAGCCCGCACGCGTAGAACTGGCCGAAGCCATCGAGAAGACCGCCTTCCACGCCCCCGTCTGCCCCTGCTACCAGAACGTCGACGCCCTGCCCCACAGCGACCCCGCCGACATCAAGAAGAACCTCCTCATGCAGCTCACCTCGCCCGTCCGCTGGACCGCCACCGTGCAGCACATGCTCGCCGACGGTGCCACCGAGTTCATCGAGGTAGGCCCCGGCACCGCCCTGCAAGGCATGGTCAAACGCGTCGACGCCAACGCCAACGCCCACTCCGCCGAGTGAACGGCTGATTCTTTTTCGTCGGCGGATTTCGCGAATTGAGCGAATTATTATTACGTAAAAAATTGCCCGAATCCATTACAGATCCGGGCAATTTTGTTTTGCGGCAATTCGCTTAATTCGCGAAATTCGCCGACGAAAAAGAATCAGCCGTTCAGCCCTCGATTTCCTTGCGGACTTTCTTGAAGGCCTCGATGCACTTGTCGAGGTGCTCGTGCTCGTGGGCGGCGCTGATCTGCACGCGGATACGGGCCTGGCCCTTCGGGACAACGGGGTAGTAGAAGCCGGTGACGAAGATGCCTTCTTCCTGCATCTTGGCGGCATACTGCTGGCTCTTGGCGGCGTCGTAGATCATGACGGCGCAGATGGCGCTCTCCGAAGGCTTGCAGTCGAAGCCCTCCTCCTTCATGCGGCGCAGGAAGTAGTCGGTGTTCTCGTGCAGCTTGTCCTGCAGAGCGTTGGTCTCGCTCATCATCTCGAACATGCGGATACCGGCAGCAACGAGGCCGGGAGCCATGGAGTTGGAGAAGAGGTAGGGACGGCTACGCTGACGCAGCATGTCGATGATTTCCTTCTTGCCGGTGGTGAAACCGCCCATGGCGCCGCCGAAGGCCTTGCCGAGGGTACCGGTAAGGATCTCGATTTTGCCGCGGAGGTTGTAGCGCTCGGTAACTCCGCGACCGGTCTTGCCGACCACACCGGCGGAGTGGCTCTCGTCCACCATCACCATAGCATCGTACTTGTTGGCCAGCTCGTAGATCTTGTCCAGCGGGCAGACGTTGCCGTCCATGGAGAAGACACCGTCGGTAACGATGATGCGGAAGCGGTTCTTCTGGGCGGCCTTGAGCTGCTCCTCGAGGTCGGCCATGTCGGCATTGGCGTAGCGGTAGCGCTGGGCCTTGCAGAGACGGACGCCGTCGATGATGGAGGCGTGGTTGAGGGCATCGCTGATGATGGCGTCCTCTTCGGTCAGCAGGGGCTCGAAGACACCGCCGTTGGCGTCGAAGCAAGCGGCGTAGAGGATGGTATCCTCGGTGCCGAAGAACTCGGCAATCTTCTTCTCAAGCTGCTTGTGCAGGTCCTGGCAACCGCAGATGAAGCGGACGCTGGCCATGCCGTAGCCGCGGGCATCCATGCCCTTCTTGGCGGCCTCGATGAGCTCGGGGTTGTCGGCCAGGCCAAGGTAGTTGTTGGCGCAGAAGTTGAGGCACTTCTTGCCCTTCACCATGATCTCGGCACCCTGGGGGCTCTCGATGATACGTTCGTGTTTGTAAAGACCGGCGGCCTCGATATCGGCCAGCTCTTTCTGCAAATGCTGTTGAAACTTAGTGTACATAATTACAATATTTTATCGTTAAATTTTTTGTATTTTGTCCTACTATAACAACCTACAAAAATACAAAAAAAACTTTACGCCACAAAAAAAAATCTCTCCAACGGCATCCAACCCCTCCCACATCCGAGGCAAAAAAAGAAGGGTCAAAGAGGTGTCTTATTCGACTGTTCTTATATAGTATACATATAGTATACATATACTTCTCATATAGTATTTATATACAGTATATGAATACTATATGGGAAGTATATGAGAAGTATATGACTTGGGCAGTTCTGGACCCCTATTTGGTGGGGTGTGGAGACAAATTTTTTATATAATATATAATTTTTTCGTATCTTTGCACTTTAATTTTGATGTGATGAACCTTTGGGGTAAAATTATATCATATTGTAAACGAAAAGATTGCAAAGAAACAACAGAAGACGCTGTGAGCAAATATCTTATAGTGGGACTGGGCAATGTGGGTGCCGAATACGAGGGTACGCGCCACAATGCGGGCTTCATGGTGGTGGACGCCCTGGCCAAGGCCGGCGAGGCCCGATGGAGCCTGGAGCGCCACGCCTACCGCACCGAGGTGCGCCACAAAGGGCGTTCGTTGGTGCTCATCAAGCCCACCACCTACATGAACCTCAGCGGCAAGGCCGTGAAATACTGGCTGCAGGCCGAGAAGGTGGAGCTGGCGAACCTGATGGTGGTGGTGGACGACCTGGCGTTGGATCCGGGCGTCATCCGCATCAAGAAGCAGGGTGCCGCCGGGGGCCACAACGGGCTGGCCGACATCGAGGCCCTGCTGGGCACGCAGAACTACAACCGCCTGCGCGTGGGCGTGGGCAGCGACTTCGGTCGCGGCCACCAGGTGGACTTCGTGCTGGGCCGTTTCCCTGAGGCCGACCTCGTGCGCGTGGAGGCCGCCGTGGAGCAGGCCTGCGACGCCGTGCGCTGCTTTGTCACGCAGGGCATAGACCGCACCATGAACCTCTACAACAAGAAAGGAAACGCGCATGGGGAAGGAGTGAAAGGGAGTGAAAAGGAGTGAGAGGGAGTGAAAGGACAAATGCAGAATTGAAGATGAGACTGGCGATAGACATAGGAAACACAGCTGTGAAGTGGGCCGCCTTCGAAGGGAAGGAGCTGGTGGCGAGCGGACGCTCGCTGGACGCGCTCTTCACCGACACACTCCTCAGTCAGCGGCAAGCCGCGATGCATGCCCCCTTCACCGACGTGCTGGTGTGCGCCAGCGGCGACCTTGCCAAGGCACAGCCCGTGCTGGAGAGGCTCGGTGTTCCGTATTCGCTTTTCGATTCCTCCACGCCACTGCCCATCCGGCTGGACTACAAGACCCCCCAGACGTTGGGGGCCGACCGCGTGGCCGACGCCTGCGGCGCCGCGGGACTGCACCCCGGCGAGGCCTGCCTGGTGATAGACACCGGCACCTGCATCACCGTGGACTTCGTGGATGCCCAGGGCACCTACCACGGGGGCGCCATCATGCCGGGCCTGAAAATGAATTTGCAGGCCTTGCATACTTTTACGGCGAAATTGCCGTTAATAGACATCGAGGGGGTGGAGAAGGCCCCCGTGCTGGGACGTACGACGGAGGAGAGCATCCTTGCCGGCACGCTGGGAGCCACGCTCCTGGCCCTGGCAGGCTATGTGGCCCTCTACAAGGAGAAAGCCCCGGCCCTGCGGGTGTTGCTCACCGGCGGCGACGCCGAGCGCCTCATGGCCCTGGGAGCCAAGGGGTGGGAGCATGTGCCGCAGCTGACATTGATAGGACTGAACGAGATAATGATGAACCAAAAATAAGAATCAAGCAAGAATGAAGAATGAAGAATCAAACATCAGGAATGAAGAATCAAGGATGAAGAACAGGAGACGGCTGGCGCCGAAGGCCATGGCGTGCCTATTCTTCATTCTTTATTCTTCACTCTTCATTTCCATACAGGCCCAGAACGGCTTCAACATGCCCTATTCGCAGTTCGGCATCGGGTATAGCGACCTGCCTTACACCGTGCCCACGGTGAACCGCATGGGCGGCGTGGCCTACACCCTTTCGGGTAGCAACTACGTGAACCCCTTCAACCCCGCCTCCTACGGTTCGATAGGCATGGAGAGCTTTGTGTTCGACATGGGAGCCACCATCCAGGCCACGCGCCTGCAGAACAACGCCGAGAGTGCCAACGATGCCGATGGCAACATCAGCCACCTGATGTTCGGCCTGCCCATCACCAAATGGTGGAAGGCCGCGGCAGGCCTGCTGCCCTACAGCTCGGTGGACTACGAGTCGGTGCTGGAGAGCACCTACCAGGGCAACAGCGTGGTGAAGAACATCTACGACGGCACGGGCGGAGTGAGCATGGTGTTCGTTGGCAGTGCCTTCAACATCCTGGGCAACGGCCTGGAGGGCCGCCGCCTGCAGGCGGGCTTCAACGTCAACCTGCTGACGGGACGCATCCAGCGGGCCCTCTCCTACGACTTCCAGGGCATCGACAGCACCCACTTCATGGACAAGCGCCGCCTGAAGGAGACCAAGCTGGCCAACCTGCTGTTCGACCTCGGCGTGCAGTACTGGGAGCCCCTGGGCGAACGCTACACCCTCGGCGTGGGCGTCACCTACAAGCCCTACCGCAAGATGAACATCGACGACAAGGTGCTGGTGTACACCTACCACGGCAGCGACCAGAGCCTGGTGGACACCGTCTTCCCCGCCGCCGGGCAGTCCGCCACGGTGGAGAGCATCCTGGAGCAGGACCACACCATCGGCGTGGGCCTGAGCCTGGCGCGCAACAACCAGTGGATGGTGGCGGCCGACGTCACCTTCAGCGGATGGGCCGGCATGAAATACACCGAAGGCATCACGCCGCCGGTTTTCGGCGAGAGCACGCTGGACTACGGCCCCTACAGCCGCTATGCGTTGGCCTTCGAGAAGACGGGTTCGATGGATGCCTCCTCCTATTGGGGCCGCATCAGCTGGAGCGCTGGATTCAACATCGAGCAGGGCGTCATGCGGCTGAGCATCAACGGCCGCTCGGAGGTTGTCGACGCCTGGGGCCTCGGCCTCGGCGCCACGTTGCCTATGCGCAAGGGCCGTTCGCTGCTGACGCTCAGTGCGGGCTACCGCAGCGTGGGCAACAAAGACCTGCTGCAGCGCAACTGCTTCACCTTCGGTATCGGCGTGAGTACCAGCGAGCGCTGGTTCGTCAAACGCAAGTACAACTAGTCCGCCGCAAGGGGTATGTGCAATAAAACCGCCCCGAATGGCACTAAAAGGAAAAGAAAGAAATAATCAAAAATAAAACAACGATAAAGATGAAAACGATCAAAACACTGACGATGGGAATCTTCCTGGCAACCATGGGCACCACTGCGATGGCCCAGCTGCCCAACTGGGGCTGCTCCGACGAGGTGCAGCAGCAGATGCTGGAGCCTGTGTCGCTCTATCAGGATGCAATCAAGCAGTTCAAGGCCACCAAGGACAGCCGCTGGCTTGAAGAGGCCTACCCCAACTGGCACAATATTGTGGCCAACTGCCCCAAGCAGAGCAAGAACCTCTACACCAACGGCAGCAACATCATGAAGGTGATGATTGCCAAAGCCAAGACCACGGCCGAGCGCGACACCCTCATCGAAGAGCTGATGCGCATGTACGATATCCGCATCGCCAACTACGGCGAGGCCCCCAAGTGGACCGCCAAGAAGGCCATGGAGCTGGAGGAGCTGCTGAAGGAAGAGGGCCTGGAGCGCTACTACGCCCTCTACGACCAGGCCGTGAGAATGGACGGCGAACTTGAGGCCGCCTACCTGGTGAAATACATGGAAGCCACCATCAACTACGTGCGTGCCGGCAAGGCCGATCCCACGCTGGTGGTTGACAACTACGACATTGCCAGCGAGAAGCTGGAGGACGAGCTGCAGAAGAACGTCGACGACAGCGTGAAGTCCGCCACCATACGCAGCTACATCGCCGGTGTCGAGGCCGCCTTCTCGCCCTACGCCACCTGCGACCAGCTGGTGGAGATCTACAGCAAGAAGTTCGAGGCCGACCCCGAGAACGTGGACCTGCTGAAGAAGATTACCAACATCATGTCGAAGAAAGGCTGCACGAGCCAGCCCCTCTTCTTCTCGGCCACCGAGAACCTCTACCGCCTGGAACCCACTCCCGCCACCGCCCTCAATATGGGCCAGATGTGCCTGCAGAAGAAAGAGTACAGCAAGGCCATCGAGTACCTGAACGATGCCGTGAAGGGCGTCACCACGCAGAAGGACAAATACAAAGCCTACCTCTACCTGGGTCACGCCTACACGGGAGCCAAGAGCTACAGCGCCGCCCGTACGGCCTACAACAACGCCGCCGAGGTGGACCGCACCAAGGGTGAACCCTACCGCATGATTGCCAACCTCTACGCCATGAGCGCCGCCAGCGCCACCGAGGACAACATCAACGGCCACAGCGTCTACTGGGCCGCCGTGGACAAGCTGCAGAAGTCGAAGAGCGTGGACTCCTCGGAGGAGAACGTCGAGGCCTGCAACCGCCTCATCAGCTCCTACAGCTCCCGCTTCCCGAAGCAGACCGACGCCTTCATGGCCGGTCTGGAGAACGGCAACCGCTTCACGGTGCCCGGTTGGATTGGCGAATCCACCACGGTGAGAACGAGATAGTCTATAATCAAGGTGTAAAAGGGAGTGAAAAGGAGTGAAAGGACAATAGTAACGATGAGGATAAACGAAACACAAGAAGTAAAAGGACGAGTGCCACGACGGTGCTATCGTCCTTTCACTCCTTTTCACTCCCTCTCACTCCTTCTCGTTCCCCTACTCCTTGCGGCCTGCAGCAACGACATGAAGGACATCAGCCGTTTCGACCGCCAGGCGCCGCCGGACCAGGAGATCCGCGACGGCCACATCTGGCGCAGCGAGGAAGGCCGCCTGCAGCTGGAGCTCTACGCACCGCGCATAGTGCAGTACCGCACCCCCGACACCCGCACCATCTACCCCCAGGGGGTAGAGTTGCGTTTTTATGACGTGGACCGCAAGCTGCAGACCTTCATCCGTGCCGACAAGGCCACCTCGTACGACGACCGCAACATACTGACGGCAAAGGACAGCGTGGTGGTGATCGACTACAAAAACGGCGACACGGTGTACCTGGAGGACATCGTGTGGCGTTCGGACGAGGACCTCATCTACTCCAACCACAGCGTCCGGGCCGTAAACGGCAACCGCGTCACCTATGGCGACGGCTTCACCAGCGACGCCAACATGACCAACCTGCGCGTTATACGGCAGCGAGGAATCATAGAATTTGAAGAATAAAACATGCAATATACAGCAAAAGAACTGGCCCGCATAGTGAAGGGCACCATCGAAGGCGACGAAAACACCCGTGTGTGGAAGCCTTGCAAGATCGAGGAAGGCGAGGAAGGCGGCATCACCTTCCTGGGCAATCCCAAATACACGCACTATATCTACGAGAAAGAAGCCTCGATAGTCATCGTGAGGAAGGACTTCGTGCCCGAGCATCCGGTGAAATCGACCCTCATCCGCGTCGACAACCCCTACATGGCCGTGGCCAAGTTGCTCCACGCCTTCAACCAGCGCAGCAAGCCTCCCAAGGGACGTTCGTGGAGGAGCAGCGTGGGCCGTGGCTCCAAGATCGGCAAGGATTGCTACATGGGCCCCTATGCCGTCGTGGGCCGCCACTGCACCGTGGGCGACAATGTGAAGATATACCCCAACGCCACCATCGGCGACAACGTGAAGATCGGCGACGGCACTATCATCTATGCCGGAGTGAAGATCTACGAGGGCGTGGAGGTGGGCCGCAACTGCATCCTGCATGCCGGTTGCGTCATCGGTGCCGACGGTTTCGGTTTCGCCCCCACGGGCGACGGCGGATGGGACAAGATTGACCAAATCGGCAACGTCATTCTGGAGGATAACGTCGAGGTGGGTGCCAACACCTGCGTCGACCGTGCCACCATGGGCTCCACCATCCTGCACCAGGGTGTGAAGGTGGACAACCTCTGCCAGGTGGCCCACAACGTGGTCATCGGCCAGAATACCGCCATGGCTTCGCAGGTGGGCATTGCCGGCAGCTGCAAGGTGGGCAGCGACTGCATCATCGCCGGCCAGGCCGGCTTGGTGGGCCACATCACCGTGGGCGACCACGTGACCATCGGCGCCCAGAGCGGCGTGACCAACTCCGTGGCCAGCAACCAGACCATCTTCGGCAGCCCCGCCATGGAAGCCAGCAAGCGCCGCAAGGTGGAAGTGCTGGTGCGCAACATCGAGAAACTGGCCAACCGCATATCTGCTCTGGAGAAGAAATGAAAGCCGGCAAGATAACGCTCTTCTTCGCGTGCATCATTGCCGCCCTGGCGATTATCTGCGCCTGCTTTCCTTCCGACGGGGTGACCGTCGGAGGGCATTCTTTCTATCTGCCCTCCATCCACTCCCTGGCCGAGGCCAACAAGCCTGTCCCGGAGACAGACCCCGTAGCGGCGCGCGAAGACTCCCTTCTGCTGGCCGAAGCGGCGGAAATCACCGACTCCATTGTCTACATCCAGGCCCACACCGACAGCAGCGACACCCGTTTCTGGTTGCCGGACAGCACCTTCTTCGATGCCTTCTGGGCGGCGGCCGAGGGCGCGGCGGACAACGACCGTGTGGTGCGCATACTGCACTACGGCGACTCGCAGATCGAGATGGACCGCATGTCTGCCCAGCTGCGTGCCTACATGCAGGAGACCTTCGGCGGTGGCGGCCCCGGCATGATCCCCTACCGGACCATCATCCCTACCTTTGCCGTACGCCAGAGCACCAGCGGCGACCTCGTCCACCTCTCCTCCTTCGGCGACAGCACCGTCACGCGTTCGCGTGGCAACTACGGCCCCATGATGCAGTGTTTCCGCATGGCTGGCCCGGCCACGCTGACCGTCAGGGCCTCTTCCCACTCGTCGGTGGACGACAGAGTGAAGCAGTTCTCGCGCGTGAAGCTGGTGTTCAACAACCGTGGCGAGAAGGTGACGCTGTCGATTGACGACAAGGGCACCGACACCGCCTTCACCGACACCTACGAGGCCGCCGGCGTGGGGTCCTTTTCCTACAGGAGCCCGTCGCCGCAGACCTACTTCCGCCTGCGCACCAGCGGCAACGCCGACCTCTACTGCGTCACCGTCGACGACGGCCCCGGCGTGGCGGTGGACAATATACCCATGCGCGGATGTTCGGGCCAGCAGTTCACCCTCGTCAACCGCGACCTCCTCTCCCAGGCCTACAGTGCCCTCGACGTGGGCATCGTCATCATGCAGTTCGGCGGCAACTCCGTGCCCTACCTGCGCAGCGCCAAGGCCATCGAGACCTACTGCCATTCCATCGGTCGCCAGATCGACTACGTGCGCTCCTGCTGCCCGCAAGCCAAGATACTCTTCGTCGGCCCTTCGGACATGAGCACCCGCGAGAAAGGCACCCTGCAGACCTATCCCTGGCTGCCCACCGTCGTCGACAGCCTCATAGCCACCGTCAACCGCCACGGCGCCGCCTACTGGAGCATCTACCATGCCATGGGCGGATGGAACTCCATGGTGGAATGGAACCGCACAGGCCTCGCCGGCAGCGACTACGTGCACTTCAGCACCCGCGGGGCCGAGATCATGGGCTCGCGCCTGGCACAGGCCTTCGCCGACAACTACCAGCTCTACTGCCTGCGCCGCCGTCTGAGTCAGAATAACAAAGAACAGTTGCCCCTATGAAAAAACACCTAGCCCTGCTGTCGACCCTCCTGCTCCTGGCCGTCTGGTGCACCGCCCAGCCACGGCCTGTGGAGATTCCCCGCCAGCACAAGTTCATCTTCTACGATGCCAACGACCTCCGCTACAACGATGTCTCGCCCGCCATGAAGGCCTTCTTCGAGAAGTGGCGCCGTGTCGTCACCACCCGTCAGGGCAACATCAACATTGTCCACATCGGCGGTTCCCACGTGCAGGCAGGCACCATGAGCAACACCATCCGCACCGACCTCATGCATGCCTACCCCAACCTTGTGGCCGGCCGCGGCATGCTCTTCCCCTATTCCGCCGCCGCCAAGTGCAACAACCCGCGCGACTACCGCGTGCACTGCCCACAGAAGGTCACCCTCACGCGAAACATCTATAAGGAGCACACCTATCCCCTGGGCCTCTGTGGCATAGCCATCACCGCTGCCGACACCGTCACCGAGGTCTCCATCGAGATGAACGAACCCTCCGTCAACTACTCCACCTCGCGTGTCATTGTCTTCGGCCGTTCCGACGAGGAGGTGGTGCCGCAGCTGCGCATCGGTGGACGCAACATCTATCCCTCCTATGCCGACGCCCGCACCGAGCGCTTCGTCTTCAACCTCAGCCAGCCCACCGACTCCTTCACCGTCCTCCTTCCCTGCCGTCCCGGCGAACGCTTCACCCTCACGGGCCTATGCCTCGACAACCGCCGCTCGGGATTCTCCTTCCACTCCATCGGTGTCAACGGTGCCGCCGTGCCCGACTACCTGCGATGCCAGAACTTCGCGCGCGACCTGCGCCTCCTGCGGCCCGACATGGTGGTCTTCGGCATCGGCATCAACGACGCTTCGGCCAAGGACTTCGACACCGCCGCCTTCCGCGCCAACTATCTGGCACTCATCGATTCCATCCGCGTCATCAACCCCGACTGCGCCTTTGTCTTCATCACCAACAACGACAGCTTCCGCCGCCAGCGCCGCAACCGCTACGAGGTGAACCGCAACGGACTCCTGGCCCGCGAGGTGTTCTATCGCCTGGCCGACGACACCGACGGCGCCGTATGGGACCAGTTCGAGGTCATGGGCGGCCTCAAGTCCATGGACAAATGGTTCAAGGCCAAGCTGGCGCAGAAGGACCGCGTCCACTTCACCCAGGCGGGCTACGAGCTCGTCGGCAACCTCTTCTACAACGCCCTCCTCGACGCCTACACCTCCTACTCCAAGAAGCATTCCACCGCTAAAACATCCTCCACCGCCACCCCCGACTCCTTCACCAATCCGTTAGATCTCCTCAACCCCCTTAGCCGTCAGTAAGTCCCTTGTCCGATATCCTCACATACCTCGCCTCGCTCTTCGCTTTCAGCGACGACCACCCGCTGCTCTTCACGCAGATCCACTTCTGGGTGCTCTTCCTCATCATCTACCTCTTCTTCGGCCTCATCGTCTCGCGCCAGCGTCGCCAGGCCGACGGCAGCCTCAACCCCACGCGTCGCGTGCTCCGCAACGGCTACCTCTTCGCCTTCAGCCTGGTGTTCTACTACAAGACCTCCGGCCTCTTCGTCCTCCTGCTGGTCTTCTCCACCCTCCTGGGATGGCTGCTCGGCATCCGCATGGACCACACCGCCTCCAACGCCCGCCGCAAGACCCTGATGACCGTCGGCGTGGTCGTCAACCTAGCCATCCTCTGCTACTTCAAGTATGCCTACTTCTTCACCGACATCTACAACGCCACCATCAGCCACTACCTAGGCTCCGAGCCCCTGCAGGTTGTCAACCACCTGGCCCTCTGGGCCAACAACCTCTTCCACACCAGTCGCTTCGATGCCTCCGTCATCCTCCTGCCTGTCGGCATCTCCTTCTTCACCTTCCAGAACATCAGCTATATCGTCGATGTCTACAAGCGCAAGATCCCCCATGTCTCCAACATCCTCGACTTCGGCTTCTACACCGCCTTCTTCCCCCAGCTCGTCGCCGGCCCCATCCTGCGTGCCGACCAGTTCGTGCCGCAGCTCTACAAGCCTTTCTTCCTCTCGCGGCGCCAGTTCGGCATCGCCGTCTTCTGGATCTGCAACGGCCTCATCAAGAAACTGGTGCTGAGCGACTACCTGGCCGTCAACTTTGTCGACCGCGTCTTCGACAATCCCCTCCTCTACACCCCCTTCGAGAACTTCTCCGCTCTCATGGTCTATTCCCTCCAGGTCTACGCCGACTTCTCCGGCTATACCGACATCGCCATCGGCGTGGCCATGCTCATGGGCTTCTATCTGCCGGTCAACTTCAATTCGCCCTATAAGGCCCAGAACCCCACCGACTTCTGGCGCCGCTGGCACATGTCGCTCTCGCGCTGGCTGCGCGACTACCTCTACATACCCCTCGGCGGCAACCGCACCGCAGGCTTCGCCTCCTATTTCGTCCTCGCCGCCATCCTCCTCGTCGCCGCCTTCCGCCTGCAGAACCTCTGGTTCACCCTCGTAGTCTGCGCTGTCATCGCCGTCGTACTGCTCCTGCTGGCCTTCCGCCCCTCGCATCGTCGCACCCTCGGCACCAACGTCAACAACATGGACACCATGCTCCTCGGCGGCATGTGGCACGGTTCGTCGTTCAACTTCATCACCTGGGGCGGCCTCAACGGCCTCGGCATCCTGGTCTACAAGTGGTGGAAAGACCGCTCCTGGACCACCCGCCTCCTCACCCTCGCCTCCCTGGCCCTCACACTCACCCTTCTCACCTCCGACCTCTCACCTCTCACCTCCCCCCTGCTCAACCTCCTCGCCTTCTGTCTCCAGGTCCTCCTCGGCGGCTATCTCCTCCTCTTCCTCCTTAGCCGCTTCAAAAAACTGTCAACTGTCAACGGCCGACTCTCCACCGTCTGGTCTGTCCTCATCACCTTTGTCTTCATCTCCTTCACGCGCCTCTTCTTCCGCTCCGGCTCCAACCTCAACCCCGCCGAAGCCAACGAGGCCGCCTGGAACACCGCCTCCCAGATGGTGGAGCGCATAGGCTCCCGCTGGAACCTCGCACAGATACCGGACATCCTCGCCAACTACGCCCCCGTCTTCATCCTCTTCGCCATCGGCATGCTCATCCACTGGCTCCCCACACGCTTCAAGCGCCGCTATCGCCTTTGGTTCGCCTCCATGCCCCTCTGGCTCATGGGCCCCTTCGTCGTCCTCCTGGCCGTGGTGCTCTACCAGTTTGTCACCGCCGACCTCCAACCATTCATCTATTTCCAGTTTTAAGTTGTGAAGTCGTGAAGTCGTAAAGTCTTAAAGTCGTAAAGTCGTAAAGTTATAGCATTATGAAAATAAAATCCTCCCCTTACAGCAATGTCGTGGCCGTGCTCCTCAACCTGGTGCTCGTCTATGTCCTCTATATGGTCACCCGCGTAGCCTTCGTGCTCGAGAACTGGAACCTCTTCTCCGTCGACTGGGACCAGCTCTCCATGGGCGAGCTCCTGGCCGGCAGCCTGCGGTTCGACACCTCCGCCATCATCTACACCAACTGCCTCTGGATTGTCCTCATGCTCCTGCCCCTCCACCTCAAGGAGCGCCCCTGGTGGCACATCCTCTGCCACTGGGTCTTCGTGGTGGTGAACTCCCTGGGCCTCTGCCTCAACCTCGTCGACTCCGTCTACTCCCAGTTCACCGGTCGCCGCACCACCGCCACCTTCTTCTCCGAGTTCAGCAACGAGGGCAACCTCGCCGGCATCTTCTTCACCGAACTGCTCAACCACTGGTACCTCGTCCTCCTCGGCCTGGCCCTCATCGCCGCCCTCTGGTTCCTCTATGTCAAGCCTAAAGCCTCAGACCTCAAACCTCAAACCTCAAACCTCAAAGCCTACTGCCTCGTCAACTCCCTGGCCCTCCTCGTGGCCATCCCCTTCTCCGTCTTCGCCATGCGCGGCGGCTTCACACGCGACACCCGCCCCATCACCATCTCCAACGCCAACCAGTACGTCCACTCCCCCCAGCAGGCCTCCATCGTCCTCAACACCCCCTTCTCCCTCATCCGCACCATCGGCAAACGCCCCTTCAAGGACCCCCACTACATGCCCGAGGAGCAGCTCGCCGCCATCTACTCCCCTGTCCACATACCCTCCGCCGCCGACACCGTGCCCCTCCTCTCCGGCCAGCGCAACGTCGTCGTCCTCATCCTCGAAAGCTTCTCCCGCGAATACATCGGCTTCTATAATAACTCCGACCTCACACCTCCAACCTCCGACCTCCAACCTCCTACCTCCTACCTCCCCCCTCATACCTCCTACACTCCTTTCCTCGACTCCCTTCTGGCCCACTCCCTCACCTTCCAGCACACCTTCGCCAACGGCCGCAAGAGCATCGACGCCATGCCCTCGTCGCTCACCTCCGTGCCCTTCTTCGTGGAGCCCTTCATCCTCACCCCCTCGTCGCTCAACGAGCTCAGCGGCCTGGCCGACTGCCTCGGCCGCCGCGGCTACTCCTCGGCTTTCTTCCACGGCGCCCCCAACTCCTCCATGGGCTTCCAGGCCTTCGCTCGCAGCGCAGGCTTCCAGCACTACCTGGGCCTCTCCGAATACTGCGACGCCCCCCGCACCGGCGGCCGCAACGACTTCGACGGCCACTGGGCCATCTGGGACGAGGAGTTCCTCCAGTTCACCGCCAACGCCATCACCGAACAGCTCGCCGAGCCCTTCATGGTGGGCTTCTTCTCCGCCTCCTCGCACCATCCCTTCCGCATCCCCGAACGCTACGAGCAGGTCTACACCGGCGGCCCCCTGCCCATCCACCGCACCATCCAGTACTCCGACAACGCCCTCCGCCGCTTCTTCCAGACCGCCAGCCGGCAGCCCTGGTTCCAGAACACCCTCTTCGTCCTCACCGCCGACCACACCAACCAGCTCCAATACCCCGAGAGCCAGACCTCCACAGGCCTCTTCTCCATCCCCATAGCCATCTACGACCCCTCCGGTCAGCTCCCCACGGGCCTCCTCCCCGGCGTCATGCAGCAGATAGACATCATGCCCACCGTCCTCCGCATCCTCGGCTACAACGAGCCCTACGCCGCCTTCGGCAAGGACATGTTCAACCCCGACGAGACCCCCTGGGCCGTCAACTACAGCAACGATGTCTACCAGTACATCGAGGGCGACTACACCCTCCTCTTCGACGGACAGCAGCCCACGGCGCTCTACAACTACGTTCTCGACCCCCTCCAGCACAGCAACCTCCTCGCCGACCCCGCCCAGGCCGAACGCCGCGACCGCATGCTCCGCCGCCTCAAGGCCATCGTCCAGACCTACATGCTCCGCATGACCACAGACCACCTCGTCATCCGCCCCTCCGACCTCGAACAGCAACAACAATAACAATAACCCATCCCCCCATCAACTCATGAACCTCAACGGACTCATCATCGGCCTCGCCACCTTCCTCATCATCGGGGCCTTCCATCCCATCGTCATCAAGGCCGAGTACTACCTCGGCACCCGTTGCTGGCCGCTCTTCGCCCTGGCGGGCCTGGCGGCCTGCATAGGCTCCCTCCTCGTGGACGGCACCGTCCTCAGCATCCTCCTCGGCGTCCTCGGCTTCTCCTGCTTCTGGTCCATCGTCGAGCTCTTCCAGCAGCGCCAACGCGTCCAGCGCGGCTGGTTCCCCAAGAACCCCCGCCGCAAGGACTAGTGTAAAAACGCCCAAAAAACACATAAAAACAAAAAAAATAGCACCCCCTAT
Organism: Bacteroidales bacterium; assembly: GCA_017483575.1. Lineage (GTDB taxonomy): Bacteria > Bacteroidota > Bacteroidia > Bacteroidales > P3 > Colimorpha. Next base: position 3,417 of record JAFUWF010000015.1, on the reverse strand, counting down.
GTAAGATTCGGGGTGAAAAAAACACTATTATACATGTGTAAAGAAATGCAAAGAATCCAACCGCGAAAAAGAGGGGTCAAATGGGTGTCTTATTCGACTGTTCTTATATAGTATACATATAGTATACATATACTTCTCATATAGTATTTATATACAGTATATGAATACTATATGAGAAGTATATGTATACTATATGCATACTATATGACAAGGGTCGAAGTAAGGGGCTGTCTGACAGGGGTTAGGGACAAGTATTTTTATTAGGGACAGGTTTTTTGGCATAAAAATATTTTTAATTTAAAAAATATTCGTATATTTGCATTTTCAAACCGATACGAAAAATGAGTCACAAGACCGCAATAAAAATATATGAGATAGCCTCCTACGTGCTGATACTCGGTGCCACGGTGGTGTACTTTTTGCTACGCAGCAACGGAACGATGATGGGCCTGTCGCTGACGATGATCCTGGTGGCCTTGGCCATCGCCATGCGCTGGATGATGGAGCGCCACCGCTTCAAGGCCTGTGAGGAGGAGCTGGACCAGATGAAGGATGACCTGCGCCGCCTGACGCTTCTCTACGCCGAGGAGAAGAAAAAGAACAAGGGATAATCTCCCCGTATGCGGTGGAAATCCTGGAAATCGGATTTAAATGGATTTCCTGGATTTCGCGAAGCGGGAGAAAAAACGAAAATTCAATGTAAAATAATAACAAACAACAAGTACTTATGGCAACAACGACCGACATCAAAAACGGACTTTGCATCAATTTCAACAACGACATCTACACTATCGTTGAGTTCCTCCACGTCAAGCCCGGCAAGGGCGCTGCCTTCGTGCGCACGAAGATGCGCAATGTGAAGACGGGCCGCATGCTGGAGAACACCTTCCCCAGCGGCGCCAAGATCGACATCGTGCGCGTCGAACGTCGCCCCTACACCTACCTCTACAAGGAGGGCGACATGCATGTCTTCATGCACACCGAGACCTACGAGCAGATCTACATCCCCGAGACCATCATCAACGCCCCGCAGTTCCTGAAGGACGGCCAGTATGTTGAGATCACCGTGGAGGCCGACACCGAGACCCCGCTGACCTGCGAGCTGCCGCCGTTCATCGAGACCGTGGTGACCTACACCGAGCCCGGTTTCGCCGGCAACACCGCCACCAACGCCATGAAGGACGCCACCGTGGAGCCCGGCGTGCAGGTCCGTGTGCCCCTCTTCATCAAGGAAGGCGAGCGCATCAAGGTCGACACCCGCACCTGCGAGTACGCAGAACGACTGAAATAAAAGCGGAAAGATGAAAGTGGAAAGTGGAAAGATGAAAGTGGAAAGCGGAAAGAGGCTACGTTTGTCTTTCCACTTTCCGTTTTTCGTTTTGCTCTTGCTTCTGCTGACGACAGGCTGCAAGCAGAAGGCCCCGGAGACCCCGGCCGACGTCCACGGCGTGGACTACACGCAGGTGGAGGTGCCAGCCTTCTCGGCGGACAGCGCCTATGCCTACGTTGAGGCCCAGTTGGCCTTCGGCAACCGTATCCCCGGCAGCAAGGGTTGGCAGCAGTGTGCACAGTGGCTCGCGAGCCGGATGGCCCGTTGGTGCGACACCGTGACGGTGCAGGACTTCCAGGCCACCCTCTGGGACCAGAGCACCGTGCCCGGCAAGAACATCGTGGCCTCGCTGCGCCCCGGGCTTGAGAAACGCATTCTCCTCGCCGCCCACTGGGACAGCCGCTCGTGGGCCGACCACGACCCCGACGACGACCTCCACCACAGCCCCGTGCCGGGCGCCAACGACGGCGCCTCGGGTGTGGCCCTGCTGATGGAGATGGCCCGCGTCATGAGCCAGAAGGTCCCCGAGGGCGTGGGCGTGGACTTCCTCTTCTTCGATGTGGAAGACCAGGGGGCTCCGGAATGGAGCGACGTCTATGACGAGGACACCTGGTGCAAGGGCTCGCAGCATTGGGTACGCCAGCGCCATGTGCCCTTCTACACCGCCGTCTACGGCATCCTTTTCGACATGGTGGGCACGCAGCATCCGCGCTTCACGCGCGAGCAGATCAGCCGCAACTATGCTCCGGGGCTCGTGGGCAAGCTGTGGGATGCCGCCAAGGTCCTCGGCTACGGCGACATCTTCGTGGACCTCAACACCGACCCCATACTGGACGACCACTACTATGTGAACCGCCTCAGCGGTATTCCGATGGTGGACATTGTCCAGAATAGCGGCACCACCTCTTTCTTCGAACATTGGCACACCACCACCGACGACCTGCAGGCCGTCAGTGCCGAAAGCCTGCGCATCGTCGCCGAGGTGACGATGAAGGTGATATACGGAGACTATCCCGGTAAACAGGGAATGAAAGGGAGTGAGAAGGATTGAAAGGACAAATGCTTTCTGGAGGGGTAAATGTATAGAAAAAAAATAAACAGCAGGAGTGAAAGGCACTCCCTTGCACTTCTTGCACTCCTTGCACTCCCTGCCCTCCTCTTTGCCAGTTGTACCCCCGACAGTGTGTGCAACACGCCTTTCGGCGACGGGGCCAGCATCGATATCTACCAGCCCGATTTCAACGCGTTGGCGAACATAGGCGGCAGCGTGACCATCAATCGTGGCTACAAGGGTATTTTCGTGCGCCGTGTGAGCTACACGGACTTCGTGGCCTTCGAGTGCGCCTGTCCCAACGACCACGAGGTGCGTCTGGTGCCGGACCCCGACTGGGGCGGCGCCGTGCTGAGCTGCAGCGCCTGTGGTTCGCTGTACGAAACGGAGTACGGCCAGCCCCTGGAGGGCGCCGCCTCCGGGTGCCCGCTGTATGAGTACAGCACACGCTTCGACGGGTATACGGTGGAGATTTATCCGTGAGGGTTCTACACGGTCTTCCCTGACACAGTTTTCAGCCTACCCTACACACTCCTCAGCCTTCCCTGACACACTCCTCAGCCTTCCCTGACACACTCCTCAGTCAGCCCTGACACACTCCTCAGCCTTCCCTGACACACTCCTCAGCCTTCCCTGACACACTCCTCAGCCTTCCCTGACACACTCCTCAGTCAGCCCTGGAAGGGCTGCCAGCTCCCCTAACTTAGGGGAGCAGTTAGGATAGCGACGTCACAAACTTGGCTCCTCCCCTAAGTTAGGGGAGGTGGCCGCCCGGAGGGCGGACGGAGGAGTGTGTCGGGTAGGCGGAGGAGTGTGTGGGGGAGACGGGGGAGCAGTTAAGAAACAAAAATCCCCGCACGCAATGTGCGGGGATTTTTTATTAATAGATGGTAGTGTTACTTCACGATGAGCTTGCGGATGGCGTTGACTTGTTCGCCGGTGATGCGGACGAAGTAGGCGCCCTGGGCGTAGCCCGTGAGGTCGATGGTGAGGTTTCCGCTCTCCACTTTCCACTCTCCGTTCACGCGGCCGTTCA
>JAFUWF010000019.1 GCA_017483575.1 Bacteroidales bacterium | reverse complement strand
GCTCGATGAGGAGGTTGAACTCCCGGTTGACTATGTTTTCTTCTTCCATCATGGACAAAAAAATTTGCCTTCCTACTATATATAATAGCATCGAAAAGCCCAAAAGTTAGTTTCAGGGGGTCATTTTTAACAAAGTTTAACGTGTTTTTATCATTTTGCAATATGCCAGAAGCGTGAAAGGGTACAAAAAAAGAGGAGAACATTTTTGGTGTTCTCCTCTTGGTGGTGACTCCTGCAGGATTCAAACCTGCAACCTTCTGATCCGTAGTCAGATGCTCTATTCAGTTGAGCTAAGGAGCCATCTTTGATTTCTCATTGTTTCTCTCTCGAAATCGGGTGCAAAAGTACTAACTTTTTCGATACTGACAAAATTTTTTTTTCAATTTTTTCTGCCGATATTCAATTGTCGGTTATAAATCAACAAGTTGTCGGCATAATTTTTTTTCATTTTTCTTTGCTTATTTCTCATTTTTCCCGTACACTTCGCGGTATAAAAGGTCGCGAATTTCGCAAAATTCGTCGTCGTCGAGTTCGTATTTCGACATGATGATCATGGGCACCTCCTTGCCGCCTTTGCGGTAGGGGGGCTGGACATAGTCCTGGGGGTTCTGGAAGAAGCCCATGCTGGCGTAGAATTCTACGCGATGGTCGGCTTCTTCGGTATTGGGGAGCTCCACCTCGAGCACCACCTGTTCCGTCTGCTGGGAGAGGAAGTTGAGGAAGGCCGCCTTGCCGAGGCCCTGGTTGCGCAGTTCTTCGGCGATGGCGAAATGCTCGATGTAGATGAGGTCTTCGAAGGTCCAGTAGGTCAGGATGCCCACCGGGTCGTCGCCGTTTTCGGCCACGAGGAAATGGAATTTGCCGGCATCTCTATGCCGGAGACTAGAGAAGGGCGGGCGTTCCTGCTCGGGGAACGCCTCTTCAAACAGGCTTTGCGCAAAGTGCGAATGGTCGCTTTCTGCTAATGTTGTAAAGGTTATCATTTAAAAAAAGCTAAAATTATTGATTTCGAATCTGATGTTCAGGCAGTGGGTCCAGCCCCAGGCGTCGTAGCCCTTGAGGTTGGCCTGGCTGTGGTGGCAGGTGTAGCCGGCCTTGATGGCACCGACACCCGTGATACGGTAGCCGAGGTAGCCGCTCATGAAGACGCCGAAGCCGATGCCGCCCTGGTTGACGTAGTCGTAGCTGCCGGCGCCGACGTCGGGTGTGCTGCCGTTCCACACGTCGAGGATGGAATAGGTGTGGCCGTTGATTTCCATGAGGTTTTCCTTCACCTTGGTGTTGTTGAAGCTGGCGCCGAGGTCCACCTCGAGGCAGAGGCCTGAGCCGAGGTCGACGGTGCGCGTGATGGCCAGGTCGATGCTGATACGGTCTTCCTGGCCGAGCATGCCGCAGCGGATGTATTGGTGGTTGCCGCTGAGGATGCCGGAGCCGTTGTTGCTGCTGAGGTTGAAGGCGCCGATGGCTTCGAGACGCCACATGTCGAAGCGCAGCAGCCATCCGAAGCCGCTGGCGTAGTCGTAGCGCAGGCCGAGGCCGAGGTTGTAGGACGTGCGGTAGTACATTTCGGGGTACTCGACGACCTGCAGCTCGTTGTAGCTGCCTATGGCTGAGGAGATGAGGCCGTCGTTGCGGAGGTCGTTCCATATCTGTGTGCCGTAGCTGTTGCTGTGCAGCACGCGGTTGATGGTGTTGGCGTTTTCCGGACGGCCGGAATAGAAGTTGGCGTTAACGCCGTCGGCCCAGATGGCGCCGGCGTTGGCAAAGACTGACAATCCCGTAGGCCCGGGCCTCGGCACCCCGTCGTCGTCGCCCGCTGGCAACGCCGACGCGCTCACCGTCGCCGCCGACGTGAGCATGAATGCCGCTGTTATTATCAATCCTTTAATCATCAATATATTTTTGGTTTGTTATTGCTTATTTCTCATTTTCAAATCACATCGCCCCGTTCTTTCACTATGCTGGCGATCAGTGTCTTGGCCCTCATCAGGCGCACTTTGACGGTGCCCAGGGGCAGCTTGAGGCGCTCGGCGATTTCCTCGTAGCTGAGGTCTTCGTAGTAGCGCAGTTCGATAATGCGGCGGTAGGGTTCCTTGAGTTCCGACACCACCTCCTTGAGCGCGGCGTCGCGTTGGCGGCGGATGAGGTCTTCCTCAGGGTTGGGTTGGCCGGAGGGTATCTGGTATTCAATGAATTCGCCGTCGTTGGTTCGAGTGATGCTGCTCAGCGACACGGTGTCGGGGCGGCGTTTGCGAAGGTAGTCGATGTAGGTGTTGACGCCGATGGAGAAGAGCCACGAGCTGAACGATCCCGTGGGGGCATAGCGGTGCAGCTGGAGAAAAGCCTTGCTGAAGGTCTCCACGGTGAGGTCCGATGCCGTGGTGGTGTTGTGCGTCATGCGGAGCAGAAGCAGGTACAACGGTTCGCGGTAGGAGGCCATCAGGGCGGCGTAGGCCTTGTGGCTTCCCCGGTCGCGGGCATCGCATACAAGCTGATAGTCATGCTGTAAGCGTTCTGTTTTTTCTGCTTTTGGTTCCATGGTAGGCGTCGTTTTCTGTGTGCATCAGGCTCTTGTCGGAGGCCTATTTGCTGAATTTTCTGTTGTTATCTAACGGCGTTAAGACCAAAATAGTATTTGCAATGATAAAATAAATTTCAAAAAGTGGTGCCGCGAGGTATACCAGACCGCCCTCAAACCGTTTGCAGAGCTGGGCGAACGCCACTATCTGCCATGCCCACTTCAACACGGCGGCAATCAGCACCGCGCCCCATGGCATGCCGCCCCCGAGGGCCAGCAGGACGACCATGGCGTAGAACACCACGTTGCTGATGGGCAGCAGGTCCTCCATCATGCGACCGCCGACGCTGTGCCAGTTGCGGGTCGACACCCGTGCCAAGCGCAGCTTGTGCCATTCGCTGAAACGTTTCTTGGGTTCGGTACGCAGGCAGGCGTCGCCGCTGATGCTGATGGCGGTGTTGGTGCGGGTGGCGTTCTGATAGACGAAGAGGTCGTCCGATCCGCCGGCCACGCTGTAGTGGTTGATGAAGGCGCCGCGTTTGAAAAAGAAGCTGCGACGATAGCTCAGGTTGCGGCCCGAGCCGGTGTAGGGGTGCCCCAGCAGGGCGCAGCCAAGGTAGTGGGAACTGTAGGCCAGATTGTCGTATTGCTGCAGGGGTCCGAGGAGGGTTTTCGTACGGTTCAATCCACAGAATCCCAGTACAATTTGGGTGTCTTTCTTCATGTATCCCTTTACCATGCCCCGGAGCCATTGCATGTTCTTCGGCGTGCAGTCCGGGTCGGCCAGCAGGAGGATGTCGTTCTTGGCGCTCTTGATGCCGATGGAGAGGGGGTATTTCTTGCCCTGGAAGAGGTTGACGTCCTCCTTGAAGGGGACAATCTTCAGGTGGGGGTAGTAGTCCTTGAGCAATTTGAGGACAAAGGGGGTGTCGTCCTGGCTTAGGTAATCCACCACAACTACTTCGAAATCAGGATAGTCCTGCTCCAGGAGGTATACCAGGTTCTCTTTGAGCCAGGTGACGTCGTTGTGTGCCGTAAGCACCACGCTCACAGGGGGCAGGTTGTTGGTATTGTGGTCGCCAGAGCCCTCTTCAGGCTTCGCTTTGCGGTGCCAGCGGCCAATGCGGAAGTGGAACAAGCCGTAGTACAGGCAACAGAAAAACATGGCCAGCACCATCAGTACCGTGAATACAATGGATTGTGTATCAGTTAGAAAATTAGAAAAGTCGAACATCTTTCAGTTGTTGTTTCAGCCTACAAAATTACATATATTTTGTTAAAATGTTCCCTTTCTTTCGTCTAAAATATCAACAAGTATTCAACATGGTACACAATATTTCATCGCGAGGCCATGGTCCAGAAGGTCCAAGAGGGTTAAAGTCTTCTGCCCAGTTGTTGCACCATGCAGCTCTTCCAGGGGCTATAGTCGCCGGCAAGGATATGCTTGCGGGCTTCGCTGACGAGCCAGAGGTAGAACCTGAGGTTGTGGATGGAACATATCTGTAGGCCAAGGATTTCCTCGGCGCGGATTAGATGGTGCAGGTAGGCGAGGGTGTAGACGCGGTCGGCCTCGGCCGAGGAGGTGGGGTCGATGGGCTCGAAGCAGCTCTCCCACTTCTTGTTCTTGATGTTGATGGTGCCTTCTGCGGTGAACAACAGGCCGTTGCGGCCGTTGCGCGTGGGCATGACGCAGTCGAACATGTCCACGCCGCGTTCGATGGCTTCCAGCAGGTTCTGTGGCGTGCCCACGCCCATGAGGTAGCGCGGACGGTTCTTGGGCAGGATGGCGTTGACCACCTCTATCATCCTGTACATCACCTCGGTAGGTTCGCCCACAGCCAAGCCGCCGATGGCGCAGCCATCGGGGTCTTTGCTGGCAATGTATTCGGCGCTTTGGCGGCGCAGGTCTTCGTACTGGCACCCCTGCACGATGGGGAACAGCGCCTGATGGTGACCGTAGAGGGGGTCGGTCTCGCCGAAGCGCTTCAAGCATCGGTCGAGCCAGCGATGCGTAAGTTCCATTGAGCGTTTAGCATAGCGCTTGTCGGCATCGCCCGGACAGCACTCGTCGAAGGCCATCATGATGTCGGCCCCAATCACGCGTTCGATGTCCATCACGCCCTCGGGAGTGAAAAGATGCTTGCTGCCGTCGATATGGCTGCGGAAGGTACAACCTTCTTCCTTGATTTTGCGATTGTCGGCCAACGAGAAAACCTGGAAACCGCCACTGTCGGTCAACAGAGGGCGGTCCCATCCATTGAACTTGTGCAAACCTCCGGCCGCTTTCAATATGCCACATCCTGGACGTAGATAGAGATGATATGTGTTTCCTAGAATAATCTGGGCACCAATATCATTACGCAGTTCATGTTGATGTACAGCTTTAACACTTCCTGCGGTACCTACAGGCATGAAGATGGGGGTCTGGATGTCGCCGTGGTCGGTGTGTATCACACCCGCTCGCGCATTGCCGCAGGTGGCTTGCAGGTCGAAGGTGAGTCGGTCGGTCATTTCCCAATCAGTAGTAATTCAGAGATGCAAAGGTCGTTGTATTTCAATCCTTTTTTTGTGGAGGTGATGACAATGCGCAACTCGGTGTAGTATTCAGGCCACCAAGGATCGCTGAGGCGGAAGGCGTCGACGTTGTCGAGCAGGGACTGCCAGCTGTAACCGGAGGGTTCGCGGCCTGCTACCTCTTGGGATATTGGCCGTTGTCCGTGGGAAGCCCATCCGACTTTCAACTCATTAGTGTATGTTGAGGTGTCCATTCTTCCGTTGTCGAATGGCCCTACCACTTCGTAGCTTGTTTTGTAGACTAACAGGCTGTCGACGCGGGCGTTGTTGCGCCATGTGTCGGCGTTCTTGGTATATCCGTTTAGGAGCATTATGCCTTCCAGGCAGGTGGGCTTCTTGAAGCGGATGGTGATATAGATATTACCCTCCTTGTCGGGACGCAGCACCGTGGCGGTGGTGGGGTCGAGGTCGAAGAGGTTGGCGGCGGGATACTTGCTGTCGGCACCGCTCACCTCGACGGTGAACTGCGACGGGTCGATGCGGTGGTTGAGAATATTGTCAATGGGTTGCTGTGGACAGTTCTTCAACTTGTAATCGACGATGAACGGTTTGGCGGCGGCAAGGTCGAAGTGTCGGGCCTCGTAGCGCCATAGGTCGCCCTCCTGTTTCATGGGCAGGCCGCTGATGCCTCTGCTCCAGCTCTCCCAGCCACGGAGGTATGCCTTCTCGTTTATGATGCGCACGTTGGAGGCGTCGAGCTGTACCGAGAAGTGGTCGGCGTGGCCGTCGCCCCAGTAGGCGGCAGGGGTGAAGTCGTACATGAATCGCAACTCCCAGTAGTAGTCGGGTGTATAATAGTAATAATGGTTGCGACGGTAGTAGGCGCCCTCGCTGAGTGGTGTCTCTACGGTGTAGCGCACCTCGAGGGTGGCAAAACTCTGCGCCGGAATGTCGAGGTAGGTGTAGTACCAGCGGCGCGACACGGCCTTGGTGTAGGCGTAGATGTCATCCCCATAGATGGCATAGAGGCTGTCAACGAGGTGCTTCGAATAGCCGTCGGCGCTGTCGGGCAGCGCGTCCATCTCTAGGGTGTAAAGGTATTTCTTCGGTGGGCGTATGACGCTGTCGCGCGAGTGCTGCCACTGCAACTGGCGGTCACCAAGCATGAAACTCACGTTGCGTATGTAGCCGTCGCGCCATCCCACCTCCTGTTGTGACTCGGTGAAGTCGTCCAGACTCACCCATTCTGCCTCACCGCTGCCCCAATAGTCAATAGGGAAGCCGTAGGGAAGGCTGTCGAACGAGCGGTTGCTGCGGTTGTGGAGCAGGTAGCGCACCACGACCTCGGTGTAGAGACCGCGTGGCATGAAGGAGACCTGTTCGTCAACCAACTGCACCTCGGGCACATGCACTGCCACCGGGGTAGGTGAGAGGGTCAATGCCGAACGTACCGCCACCGGGTCGCCATTGGCACACACCCTCCCTGCCAACGCCAGCAACAATGCAAGCGTCAGAATCCGTCGGTATGTCATCTTTTGACAGTTAGAGGGCTACGCCTTCGATTTTGGCGCGTGCCTCGAGGACGGCCTTGTAGTCGTTCATGGCGCGCATCTGCAGGTCGTAGATGCTACGGGGACAGTCGGGAGTGAAGGTCAATTTGCCGCTATCCCAGAGCTTCAAGACCGCTTCGAGGTTCTCCTTGCGGTTCTGCAGGTGATAGTACTCAGCTTTCATTCTGTCCTTGTAATCGCCAGAAAGCATTAATTTGGTGATGCTCTGTAAATCCATAATATTTGATGTTTAAAGGTTGATAATCATTTTTATGCAAGCATTTCCTTGGCCACGGCGAGAGCCTTGTCCAATCCGTCGGGATTTTTGCCACCGGCGGTAGCGAAATGGGGCTGTCCGCCGCCACCTCCCTGAATCTCCTTACCGAGGGTGCGCACCATCTGGCCGGCATTCATGCCGGCATCCACACGGTTCTGACCTAGCACGATAAGCAGGGCAGGCTTGCCCGCGGTGACGCTGCCCAGGACGAGTGCCATGTCGGGGTTGTCGTTGCGGAGAGCCATCATGGCATCCTTGACCGTATTGACATCGAAATCAACACGCTCTATGAGGGTAGGAGTGACTTTCAATCTGTCGGCGAAGCCCTTGGCCACACCGGCGGCTTTCTCTTTCTGCAATTGTTCAACGCTTGCTTTCAGTGAAGCATTGTCTTCCTGCAATTTGGCAATGGAGGCAGCCAAATCCTTGGTGCCTTTGAACATGTCGTTGAGGGAGGCAATCAAATCTTGCTGATTGTCGGCATAACGCTCGGCGCCTACAGCAGTGACGGCCTCGATGCGGCGCATGCCGGCGGCAATGGCGCCTTCGCCGACGATGCGGAAGGAACCTATCATACCGGTGTTGGCTACATGGGTACCGCCACAGAATTCGATACTGGGGCCGTACTTCACCACACGCACCTTGTCGCCGTATTTCTCACCAAAGAGGGCCATAGCGCCCAACTTCTGGGCTTCGGCGATGGGCATTGCACGGTGCTCCTCAAGGGGCAGACACTGGCGTATCATCTCGTTCACGCGGCGCTCCACGGCACGAATCTCTTCATGGCTGAGCTTGGCGAAATGGCTGAAGTCGAAGCGCAGACGCTCGGCGTCGACACTCGAGCCTTTCTGCTCCACATGGTCGCCCAGGACTTGACGCAGAGCATAGTGCATCAAGTGTGTGGCGGTGTGGTTGTTGCCGATGGCCTGACGGCGGGCGGCATCCACGCTGGCGTGGAAGGTGGCCGTCAAATCCTCAGGTAACGTGTCTACAATATGCACAATAAGGCCGTTCTCCTTTTTGGTATTCTTGATTGCCAACTCACCCAACTTACCGGTATCGCCTGTCTGACCGCCACTCTCGCCATAGAAGGGGGTGCGGTCGAAGACCAGCTGGTAGAATTCTTTGTCTTTGGCTTTCACCCTACGGTAGCGGGCGATACGCACGTCGGCCTCGAGGACATCATAGCCGATAAATTCCTCCTCCACGCCCGGCAGCAACTCCTGCCAGTCGTCACTCTCCACCTTGGCGGCACCACGCGAACGCTCTTTCTGCTCCTGCAGACCTTTTTCGAAACCTGCCATATCCACCGTCCAGCTTTTCTCGCTGGCCATCAGCTGCGTGAGGTCGATGGGGAAACCATAGGTGTCGAAAAGCTCGAAGGCGAAGGCGCCGTCGACAATCTTTTTGTCAGCATTCTTGACCACATAGTCTTCAAAGCGCTTGATTCCACCAGCGAGGGTGCGCAGGAAGGCCTGCTCCTCTTCGAGGATGATGCGCTGGATGAGCTCCTGCTGCTTCTTGAGCTCGGGGAACTGGTGGCCCATCTGTCCCACGAGGGTGGGGACGAGGGTGTTCATGAACGGCTCGGTGAAACCGAGGAAGGTGTAGCCGTAGCGCACGGCGCGGCGCAGGATGCGGCGGATGACGTAGCCTGCCTTGACGTTGGAGGGCAGCTGGCCGTCGGCAATCGAGAAGCTGACGGCGCGGAGGTGGTCGGCGCAGACGCGCAGGGCGATGTCGGTGTCCTCGTCTTTGCCGTAGACCTTGCCGGCCTTGGCGGCGAGCTCCTGGATGAGGGGCTGGAAGACGTCGGTGTCGTAGTTGCTGCGCTTGCCCTGCATCACCATGCAGAGGCGCTCGAAGCCCATGCCGGTGTCGATGTGCTTGGCCTTCAGGGGCTCAAGGGTGCCGTCGGCCTTGCGGTTGTACTGCATGAAGACGAGGTTCCATATCTCGATGACCTGCGGGTTGTCCTTGTTGACGAGATCCTTGCCGGGCACCTTGGTCTTCTCCTCGTCGGGACGGATGTCGACGTGTATCTCGGAGCAGGGGCCGCAGGGGCCTTGGTCGCCCATCTCCCAGAAGTTGTCCTTCTTGCTGCCGCGGAGGATACGGTCCTCGCTGATGTGGGCCTTCCAGAAGTCGTAGGCCTCGGTGTCCATGGCGAGGCCCTCCTTCTCGTCGCCACCGAAGACGGTGACGTAGAGCCAGTCCTTGTTGATCTTCATCACGTCGGTGAGGAACTCCCAGCCGTAGGCAATGGCCTCTTTCTTGAAGTAGTCGCCGAACGACCAGTTGCCCAGCATCTCGAACATGGTGTGGTGGTAGGTGTCGTGCCCCACCTCTTCAAGGTCGTTGTGCTTGCCGCTGACGCGGAGGCACTTCTGGCTGTCGGTGGCACGCGGCCACTGCCGCTGCCGGTTGCCGAGGAAGATGTCCTTGAACTGGTTCATTCCGGCGTTGGTGAACATGAGCGTCGGGTCGTTCTTGATGACCATGGGGGCGCTGGGCACCACATGGTGTTGTTTGCTCTCGAAGAAATCGAGGAATGCTTTGCGTATTTCGTTGCTTGTCATCATCTGTTGATTTACTTTTTTTCAATCAGATTGTAAAAGATTTAATAAGAAAACACAAGGCTGTTGATTAATGTGCGAATAGTCTTTTATAATCTTTCCAAATCTGATTGGGAATTTAAAACTCTTCTCTTTCCACCATCAGTATGGCGTTCTGCGGCACGATGAAATACTTCTTGCCGTCGTATTTCAGTTCTACGGCGTTCTTCAGGAGGAAGATGGCCATGTCGCCCGGCCGCACCTGCAGGGGCAGGTAGCGCGGCTCCTTGCCGTCGGCGTTCCACGCCTCGCCCTCATCGCTGGAGGGTAGGGGATAGCCCGGCCCGCACTTCAGGATGTAGCCCGTCTGCACTTCCTCTTTTTCCTGGTATCCAGCAGGCAGCAAAAGCCCCCCTTTGGTCTTCTTGGTGGCTAAAGAGGGCTCTATGAGCACCCTGTCGCCGACAACTATCAGCTTGTCTATGTTTGATTTAGCCATAATGATGTATCAATTATCAGATTGCAAATTTACATAAAAAACCTCGATTTTTGACAGAGAGGGATGAAAAAATACTAAAAAAACACGATTTATCGTGAATTTACCATTAATTATTAATGGCTGATTCATCGACATTCGTGTTTTTCCTCCAGCGGAGAGATTACGATGATTGTGTTATAGCGTCAGTGCTTTTTCCCCGCCTTTTCCACCCATCTTTCAATGATGGCCTGTGTGTCATCGGTCTTGACCACCACTATCACGCTGCGGTTCCTCTCCGCTTCGGGGTGAAGGGCGAAACCGCCCAGCGGTATCATGACCAGCCTGCTTCCGTCTATCCCGTGTTTTCCCATCAAAGCATCGCGCACGGCCTCGCACCTCTTCTCCGACAGCACGCGGTTGGCCTCGGGGCTGCCGGATGCAGTGTCGGCCATACCGACAACAAATAGCTCCGTGCTGTCGTCACACATGGCCAGCTGACCTGCCAGCCAGCCGAGGTTCACCTGCCCGTTGAGGTCGATATTGCTGCTGCCACTAGCGAAAAACACGGCGGTCCCCAGCGTAATGGGGGGCTCCGGAGCGCTCCCCGTGGGCATTAGGTTCTTCATGTCGTATTCCAGACGGCGGAGGTACGACATATGGGCACAATATTCGCATGGACTGTTGTCGACATACCTATGCAACTCCTCTATCGTGTCGTATATAATCAGAGGCTTCAGCCCGGACCGCTGGATATAGATCGGCTCGAAGCCATGCTCCGCCCTGTATTTCGTCCGCCGTCCCTTCAGGTTGATCGTAACGCCTACGTTCAGCGACGGCATCCAGTCGACGACACGGTTCGGGTGCGGCGGATTGGCATTGCCGTAGAGGTCTGTCCAGTCGATGGCCCCGCTGGTGGCCAGCATCTCCATTGAGCCATGTAAAGCAACATCTGCAGAAAGCGCCCACTCCGCCCTCAGGCCTCCCATGAATGCCACATTGCTCCTCCAGCGCACATCGCCCGTCTGTCCACTGGTAGCCAACGCGTTGCACTGCTTCCCGTAGAGCCAGACCCCGCCAATGCCGAGCGGCGTCTGCACGTGCATGCGACGTCGACCGCCACGTTCGTATCCATATATAAAATTGGTCCAGTCTAGGGTGACAATGCCCATTGCCGACAAGCCGTGGAGCGACATCGGGTGGTAGTACCCGCCGAAGTAGGTGTCCCCCGTCCGGCTCTCCATATCAAGCCACGGGTTGCCCAGCGAGTCGCATCCCTGACTGCTTACATGAAACGCCGACAACCGTAGCGACACAGCCACATCGGGAATCAGCCACTTGCCCACCTCCACGTTCACACGTCCGTCCACCTTGTTCCAACGGGCCTCGCCGTCCTGCTCGTTGCCGATGAACGTACCCAATCCACCATCTAGGCGCACCCACCAGTTGTCCCCTGGAGAAGCAACCGTGTAATACACACTGTCCCGATCCACACCCAACCTGAGCCCCCTCTCCTGACCCTGAGCCGCAACAGGATGCGCAGCCAGCACCATCACTGCCAAAGGCATAAACAATGCATTCAAAAACAGTTTATTTACTGAATCATCTCTCTTCATAGGTATCCTCCTTTCTAATCAACTCCTCCTCCCGGCGTTTCCCCCTCTCCTTCGCAAAGCCACACCGTTCAGCCTCTGCATAGTACTGCTTCGCCTTCGTCTCGTCCCTCTGTATACCACCGAAGTCGCTCGACCCACTCTCGTACATCTCCCCTAGATGGTAGTACGCCGCACCCTTCGTGTATTCCTCTTGCAACGAAGCCAGAATATCCTCGTCCGTCATTCCCATGGTACCCGTGATATCCTCCCACTCCTGCGACAGATCCCTTAAGCTCTGCGCATATCGCAGCAACGTCTCCTTCTTCTCCGGACCGACACCCAGCAGCTCCGCCGCCCTCACTATCAACGACTCCTCCAGATCATGTATATTCAGGTCGTAGGCGCTCATCCTGACCACCACATCCAACAGCCGACTCCGCTCCTCCTTCGATGTCGCACCCTTGCACAGCTCCTCCACAGCGGGAAGTTCCTCTTCCACCAGCGGCACAGTCACCCCCGTAATCGACGAAAGCTCATCATACAGAGACCTCTCCCTGGAATCGATACGCCTGTCGGCCAGCAGCGCGTGTGCCGCCATCTGCAGATAACGGGTCTCCTTCTGCTTCTTATCGATGAATGAAGACAGAAGGTCGGACGTCGTGTTTTTACCCATGGCGGCATCCAGCGCATCCTTCGCCTCCCGTACCTCCGCAAAACTATCCAAAAGAATGTCTTTTGGCACAACAATATCGCTGTCATTCATTCCTCCAACCACCTTCATCCTGTACGCCGCATTCGCATTTGCAATTAGCAGAGCCTTGCGGATGTCGCGTCCCGAGAAACCCTCTGTCCGTTCCGAAAGAAGGGTCAACAGTTCTTCGCTCTTCCCACCCTCCACCGGGAACTCCTCCTGCCAGAGGTTGCTCAGAATCCGCTTGCGGGTGGGCTGGTCCGGCAGCTTGAACTCCACCGGCTCTATGATGCGGGAAATCACCGCAGGGTCGAAATCCTTTATATGGTTGCTCGCAAAAATAATGCAACCGTCAAACCCCTCGATTAGCTGATACAGCTCGTTGGACATGCTGTTGTAGTGCTTCGCGCTCTCGTTCGAACTCGGCAGCCGCTTGCTGAGGAACGTGTCCGCCTCGTCGATGAACAGGACGGCATCCTGCACCCTCGCACACTCGAAGAACGCCTTCAGGTTCTTTGCACCCACACCTACAAACTCGGACTCTATCTGGGCATAGCTTCCCACCAGTATTTTTTTACCGAGGAAACGTGCCACTCCATGTGCCGCCATCGTCTTGCCCGTACCCGGAGCACCATGGAAACAAAGGATAGACTTCGTGTGCTTGTCCACTTTGGAGAAATTCCACCTCTTGAAAATGAGCTCCTTCTCCTTGACCAGCGTCACGGCCCGCATGATGGCATCTCGCTCGTCGTCGTTCATCACCACCTCATCCAAAGAATAGAGCGGCTCTTCGGCCTCGAATTTTACCGTATCGTTGCCCGTCTCCTTGTCGGCTGAGCCCCAAAGTACCGACTGATCCCGTTCTTCCAGCGAAAGGTAGACAAGACATGTCTTCACTTCGCGGGGGATGTCTACATGCATCTGGATGGCTCTTTTCAGTACATCGACTAAAATATTCTCCTCTGTTTTTAAAGAAAAGCTGTTGTCCTTGGCGAAAAAGAGACCCGGCTTCAGTTCCATGAAGAGCGCTGATTTCTTTTCGGAACTTATCGCATCGATGGCGATGTAGACATACAGATTGGAACTATTTTTTCTCGCTGTTTCAGAATTATCAGCCCTGTTCTGTATGATTTTCAAGATATCATCAGCCAGTTTCTGCTCATAGGCGGGTATCTGTTCCGGTTTTTGTGTTATTATTTCGGGATTGATTGTCATGAATTGATTCCTTTTAGTATGTTTAAATATCAAAAACGTTCCCCTACGCGCAAGGGAGTACCTTGGGGGGCTTTTACCTTAACGTTGGCTATGTGGTTCTTATTCCGGTCGAAGGCTTTTAACACCAGAGTCTCTCCGTCCACATATTTTTCCTGTGAAGCAACGAACATCTCGAAGATATCTTTCTGGTTGCCAATAGATGCCTGTGCCTTATGTTTGATTTCGGCCTTTGCATTGTTATAACTGGCAATCTCGATGCACACTTCCAGTATGGCACCAATTATCCCGATAAGGGCATAGCCTATTAAAAACTCCAGCAGCATTTGTTAATCTGTTATGGTTATCATTTTTTCGTATATTTTGTCATCTGGAATAAAATCCAGATAATCGTCAGCAAGATTGTTGGCTATAAACAATTTGCCCCACATAGTTTTTTGTTTACCATCCTTTTCGGTGGCAAGATGGACCAGCACCATTTTTCCAAGTTCCTCATCTGTCAGACCTTGGAAAGGATCCACTCCATGATCTTTACTGTATTTGTAGTAATCCTGTGCCATTTTGTTTGGAAACACGTAAAAACGGAGGTCCTCCGTGTCGTCCAGCTCATCCTTTTTTGCTTTGGCAGTATTGGTTACGCAGCGGACTATGTATTCGTACGACAGCGTGTCGACAGTCTCTTTTGCGTATATTAGTTTGTCATTATCATCTGGAAAAGCCGGGCTCGGCTTCTTGTGCATGTCGAGCCACCTTTTGTAGATAAACAGACCTGCCGCTGCCAGAACAGCAACTGCCAGTACTATTATTAATATTATGAGCAATGTTTTTTTCATTTTTTTTCTTTATTTTACGGTTTTTTTATCGTCATTTTTCGGGGCATCACTATCTCTAACCATTATTTTAATATGCGGATTGGATAATGAGAGGGGGCGCACGCCACCTACCCAAAAATTCAGTTGGTCAACTTAACTTTCTTTTGATAGATTTGGCCGTTATCGAGAGCATCCTGTATGTTGGACTCAAATTTATCTGCCTGGACAAACTTGGGATTGGCAATGCCCACCTTGCCCGATGCATCCTTTACTTCGGACATGATGATTTTCTCATTCTTTTTCTCAGCCTCATCCAATCGACGAGAAATCTCAAGAACGCCATCTTCTGTTTTCACTTTGTTCTCAGCCAGTTGCTTTTTAATGAAATCATTCAAAGGACCAGCGTCGGTTATGTATACCGATTGTGTTTCATGTTCGGGACTCGTAGAGATAGTGTCTCTTACATAATCCACCAAGGACTCCGCAACAGTAAACAATGCTCCGACAACCCAAACGGCGGCCTTGCAGGCGAACTTGAGCAATTCCCAAGCTCCTTTGACACCGTAATAAACGAGACCGGCCAGAACAACATAAGATAAAATTGCTGTAAACATAAATTTATTCCTCCACTATTTTAAAAGATTGAACATAAATACTATTTCCGTCGGCAAACAGATCGGCTATGCTCGGATGTAGTTTGCTGTAAAATAAACACACTTTGGGATACTGTACTCCAGAGAGCACTGTGTCGTTTTTCCCAAAAAAGACACACAAGGCCTTTCTGTTTTCGTTGGATGTACTCTTGGCAACATAGAAGGTGTCGCCAATGGCGTTCTTTTCCACCCACCGGATCAGGTCGTTGTACTCAAAGCTGCTGTCAATGCTGTGCACTTCCACATCCTGGCCTGCACGAGACATCAGGAGCTGCACCACGTCGTCTTGCCGAGGGTGCTGTTCGCGCGGTACTATGACGATGCGCGGCGAGTTGGCAAAGAACTCGTCGAGTTTTTTCCCAACACTTTCAAATAGATTGTTCTTTTCCATAAATACTGTGTTTGTTTTATAATAATGTTTATCAAGGTCATATATCAGCATTCCATCGGGCGGCATTTCGTTGTCGACAACGAAGGTACGGGCCGACACGCACATTCCGTGCAAGGACTTTTCGTGATGGATGATGTTTGCTTCTGCGTCGAGGAAGGCCATACAGAGGCATGACTGGCGCACCTGCAATGCTGCCGCAGAGGCTCCGAGGCGGAGTGCTTGAGGACTGTTCCTATTCGCCCAGCGTTCAAACTCTCTTTGGGAATAGTGTGCGGTTTCCAGAATGTCCCAAGTGACTTCTTTCTCGGATTCAGGATCTGTCGTTTCAGATGCTGCAATGTATACTATCTTTTCGTCCAGTTCTTTGGCGGCATCCTGTTCGTTGATGGATATGAGCACCTTCTGTGCCAGCTCGAGGTAGGGCTTGTCCGTGTCGGTGGAGATGTCGCGGAGCAGGCGGACACAACCGTCGATGGTGTCGGGCAGTGGGAGTTCTTTTTGGAGATCCTGTTTGCGGTTGGCCCAAAGGCCGATGCCTTCCTGGAAGACTTGGTGTGCGTTGAGGGTGTCGAACTGGATGGATTTGGCGACTTTGAGGTAGGCATAGGGCAGGTGTCCCTGGAGATAGTCGGAGCAGGTGATGTTGCACAGGGCTTTTCGATAGTATTCTACGGCGACATCGGGGATGGTGATATTGCGGCCAACGAGATGGCTATAGGCGTTGATGGCTGTGGGCATGTAGGGCTCGGCGCCATATTCTATGAGGTGGATGATGTCGGAGTACATGCCGCTGATGCAGGCGAGTGTGTGGGAGTAGTCGCTGGTGAAACGGTTGAGGACGGTGGTCTGTATTTCTTTTGGGAGCTTGTACTGGATGAGGAGTTGGCGGATGACGTTTTCGTCGCGGCCTTGCTCGCGCAGGCTTTTTTCCTGTGCCAGGAGGGAGAAGTTGTGTGTCATTTCGGGCGAGGAGGCGGGGAGGCCCATGTCTTTCCATTTGATGGTTTCGTCTCGTTTTATTTTGCCGATGGCGGAGCCGAAGGGGCCGGTGAGGACGGATTGTGTGAGGGGGGAGAATCCGTCCTGTGCCAGTCCCCAAAGGCTGACGTTGAGGTCCAGGCGTTCTCCGAATTCGGACTGGATGGGGTTGATGACTATGCAGGGTTGTCCTTGGAGACCGTACCAAAGTGCGTTGATGAAAGCGGCGTCTTGGAAGCCGTCCTTCCAGTCGCCGATGCGGCAGATGCAGGGGTGGTCGGTGCTAGCGGAATAGGAGGTCTGGAGGAAGGTGCTGAGCTGGTTTTTCACGTCGGACTGCATGAGCGAGGCGTAGGGCGACCTTGGGTCGGTCTTGGCCATGAAGAAGTTGACGGGGACCTGTCCGTTCTTGGTGCCGTGGGGTTTGAGCGAGGGGTGGTCGAAGGGGGTGAGCAGGGGCCACATGGTCTGGTTGAACTGCCCGAGTTGCCACATTTCCAGTTGCTTTTCGAACTGCCCTTGGGCCTCTTTGATCCGAAGGGCATGGCTGTATTGCTGAATGTTGAAATTGTTGGCGAGATCGATCTCTTTGTTCAGTCTGAGCATGTCAAGGTCGAGGCGGTGCTTCTCCTCCATCTGGAGAAGCATGTCCTCACGCCGGCCCTTTTGCGACATTTTGTCGGCCAAAGGCCTAATGGCTAGCTGCGAGAGCGAATTGACCAGCCCGTAGCCAATCATCATTGTGAATGGCTCCATAGGCTTACATTATTAATGTGCCAAAATAATCCATCGATTCCGGAGAGAACGAGGATATGTCGCCGTCAACGTAGTTGGCGAAGTCGTCATAGACATACACAGGGATGTCGTTGGTGTAGTTGAGGAACGCCAAATCGTTGTAGAAAATATCATAGGGCATGTGGCCGATAGTAGGGAGGTTGGAGATCGGTGTGTCGAATCCTGGCATGGTGCTGAACGGGTCAAAGATGTTGGGAACCGCATTGTTTGTCGTCACCATGAAGCAGCCGGAATCCTGCCAGGCGTCCACGAATTGCTCCATTGGGTATTCCTTGAGCAATTCGCCGGAGCCGGGGTCGGTGAGGATGACCTTGACGTTGTTGGGGTCGGTTGTGTCCACACCGGAGACTATCAATGCATGGTCGGCCTGGTTGTCTTCGAAGAGTTTGTCGAAGACATCGTCTTGCCACAGTTCACCGGAATCGACGCCGACGATGACTTTGTGGCCTTGTGCGAGTTCGTTGACCAGATTGAAGATGTTGGCGTTCTCGTACTGTGAGACGGGGACGCCATGGAGTTCCAGCAGCTTTCCGACATCATAGGGGCTTGTTCCTTCATGGATCCATCCGTTTGCCTCAGCTTCCATATACAATTGTTCTTCGGGGATGTAGATTCCGAAATCCTGCAGGACCAGTTGCTGCGACTTGACAGCACAGGAGTCGCTGAAGAGTTGGTGTACATCATCGGACAGAATGTTCATCGGGGCATCTCCGATGATCTTTGACGGGTTGTTTGTGTATATCATATTTTCAAGTGTTTAATGTTTTTCTTTTTCTTTACCCCCCTGGCACGGCGTGAATACAAAAAAAGCATAGAACTCGCGTTGTTTGTTCTACGCTAACTAGGCATCGCCAAACGCCTTACACAAGTAAAACCAACTTTGAACCTTATCCTATGCTTAGCTATGCGGTGGCAGAATACCATTACATAGGCAAAAGCAAAAGGCATCAGTATCATAGCC
The DNA here is from genome assembly GCA_017483575.1 of Bacteroidales bacterium. Lineage (GTDB taxonomy): Bacteria > Bacteroidota > Bacteroidia > Bacteroidales > P3 > Colimorpha. The sequence goes on along the minus strand of JAFUWF010000019.1, from coordinate 273,387 downwards.
CTTGTGTTATAAATTTTTGGCGAAATTCAGTTAGCGGACCAATACAAATGCTCTCTTCGCATCGCACGACTTCTCTCGTCGTTTTCGGGTGCAAAAATACACATTTTTTTCCAATACAGATGCCAAAAAGATAAGGTTCGCCTAAAAAACACAGAAAATCAACGAAATATTTTACGCTCTTTTGTCCGAAACAGCCGGGAAAAAATAAAAAAAAACAGTCCCCTGGCAATAAATCACCTCAAAACGCGTTCATACCTTCGTATGAACACAAAAAGAACCGCCATACTCTCCCTGCTCCTGGCAGCATCGACCATCGCCCACGCGCAGGACAAGGCGTTGATGCAGAGCTATCAGTCGCGTCTTGCGTCGCTCGTCGACCGCATTGCCGCCGCCCCTACCGACAATGAGCGCTACCTCGCTTCCGAGGAGACCGTACAGCTCCTCTGCAAAGCCCTCGACGAGGAAGACTCCGAACGCTGGAAATGGAACCTGCCCGACTACGTCTCCGTGCTCACGGCCCCCGACGGCAAGTTCCGCATCTTCTCTTGGGCCGTCATCCGCGACGACGGCGAGTTCGAGTGCTTCGGCATCGTGCAGTACTACAACGAGAAAGAGGAGGAATTCGTCTACCGCCTCCTCAACGACAAGTCCGAAGAAATCATGAACCGCGAGGAGACCATCCTCACGGCAAACAACTGGCTGGGCGCCATCTACCAGGAACTCATCCAGGTCTCCGCCGGCGACCGCACCTACTACACGCTCCTCGGCTGGAACGGCGTGGACAACATCACCGACCGCAAAATTATCGAGCCCGTGTGGATCAAGGGCGGCGAGCCCCAGTTCGGCGCTCCGCTCTTCCGCCGCATGCGCAACCAGCGCCGCGTGGTGCTGGAATATACCAACGACGCCATGGTGAGCCTCTCCTACGAGACCCAGACGGTCCAGGAAGTGGAGCACAAACGCGAGAAGGTGAAGGGAACCAACCGCTACCACACGGTGGACAAGGTGAAGGAACACAAGGAAAAAATGATTATCTTCGACGAGGTAGAGCCCCAGATTCCAGGCATGGAAGGCCTCTATCAATACTATGTGCCGTCGGGCACCGAGCTGGCATACGCCTTCGTCGACGGCAAATGGGAACTCCGCACCGGCGCCCAGGGTCGTCTCGGCGACAAGAAGCTGAACAAGGACTTCGCACCCCTCCCCAAGCAGGCTCCCAGCTACGACTTCAACAACAAATAAGCACACACAGACATGACCTTGCGCGACATCAACAGCCCCGCCGACCTCAAGAAACTTGCCCCCAGCCAGCTACAGGCCATTGCCGACGAACTGCGCACCTACATCGTCGACACCCTCTCCACCCATCCCGGCCACCTGGCCTCGAGCCTCGGCACCGTGGAACTCACCGTAGCCCTGCACTACGTCTTCAACACCCCCGACGACAAGCTCATCTGGGACGTCGGCCACCAGGCCTACGCCCACAAGATACTCACCGGCAGGCGAGAGGCCTTCCAGTCCGTCCGCACCTACGGCGGCATCAGCGGCTTCCCCAAGATGAGCGAGAGCCCTTACGACGCCTTCGGCACCGGACACAGCTCCACCTCCATCTCCGCAGCCCTCGGCATGGCCGTGGCCTCGCGCATGCAGGGCAACGACACCCGCAAGCACATAGCCGTCATCGGCGACGGCTCGCTGACCGGCGGCCAGGCCTTCGAAGCCCTCAACAACGTCGGCCTCTCAAAGGCCAACATCATCGTCATCCTCAACGACAACGGCATCTCCATCGACAAGGCCGTGGGCGGCCTCAACAACAACCTCATGCGTATCACCTCCTCGCCCCGCTACAACCAGCTGAAGGAACAGGTGTGGCAACGGCTGGACACCGGCAAGGGCTTCAGCCAGCGCTCCAAAGGCTTCGCGCAGAAGATGACACGCCTCGCCAAAACCATCGCCCTCGGCACCCCCAACGTCTTCGAAGCCCTCGGCATCCGCTATTTCGGTCCCGTCGACGGACACGACATCCCAGCCCTCACGGAAATCCTCGAACGCCTCAAGAACCTCGGCGGCCCCATGCTCCTGCATGTCGTCACCCGCAAGGGCAAAGGCCTCAAGCAGGCCGAGCAGAACCCCATCGTATACCACGCCCCCGGCAAGTTCGACGCACAGACCGGACAGCAGATCCTCGGCAGCACGCAGGGCAAACCCATCAAATTCCAGGAGGTCTTCGGACACACCATCATCGAACTTGCCGAGCAGAACCCCGCCATCGTCGGCATCACGCCCGCCATGGCCACCGGCTGCTCGCTCAACCTCATGATGGACCGCATGCCCGACCGCGTCTTCGACGTGGGCATCTCCGAGCAGCACGCCGTCACCTTCGCCGCCGGCCTCGCCGCGCAGGGACTGGTGCCTTTCTGCAACATCTATTCCTCCTTCGCCCAGCGCGCCTACGACCAGATTATCCACGACGTGGCACTGCAGCGTCTGCCCGTCATCTTCTGCCTCGACAGGGCAGGCCTCGTGGGCGACGACGGCCCCACACACCACGGCGTTTTCGACCTGGCGGCCCTGCGGCCCATTCCCGGCCTCACCATCTGCGCACCCATGGACGACCACGAACTGCGCAACATGATGTACACCGCCCAACAGCCCGGCCACGGGCCCATCGTTATCCGATACCCCCGTGGTTCAGGCGTTTACAGCGACTGGCGGTCGCCCATGAAAGCCATCGGAATAGGGGAGGGTCGCTGCCTGCGAGAGGGGAGTGACGTAGCCTTCGTCAGCCTCGGATTCCCCGGCAACGACGCCCTCGCGGCCTCCGACACCCTTGCCAAAGAGGGCATCTCCGCTGCCGTATACGACATGCGCTTCCTCAAACCTTTGGACGAACGCCTTCTCGACGAGATTGCCGCCAAAGGCTTCAAGCGTATCATCACCATCGAAGATGGAGTCAAACTGGGCGGATTCGGCGAGGCCGTGGAAACATACTTCGCTGAACATCATCCCGATCAGGCCTCCCGCATAAACATCCTTGCCATTCCCGACGAGTTCGTCACACACGGCAACGTATCCCAGCTGAAACACGACTGCCACATCGACCAGGCCGCGCTTATCTCAACCGCCAGACAATAATCAACGAAAGAGAAGATCACCGTCGGAACTTTACTTAACAATATCTACTTAACATAACCCCGATATTAGGCAAAATGGCAATTGCCAAACAAAACTCAAACAGCCGTCAATTCTGTACGATTTTCGCAATTACGCTAAGTCCACGAGAATTCGATATTTGGACAAAAGTAGCATCGTCCATCTGTTTACGCAAAACTGAGAGCGTGTCGTTGGGTTGTGTTTCGTGCTGGTAATTCATCTCGATGCTGAACGGTCTGTCGATGTCGAATCCGGTCTGCATAATGCTGTCGATGGCAAACTTGACATATTCCGAGTTGTTGACGTGCTGGGCGTGGTCGATCAGCGAGAACTGTGCCTGCAGTTCGAAACGGCCATCGCATTCGGACATATCCGGCAACCGTAGGCGGTCCAGCACGCTATGGTTGGTGGCTTCCTCCTGACGGTATTCGTATCCGGCCAGAGCTTCCTTGAGACGGATGGGCCTACGGGAGGCAAAGTCGATCATGGGCCAATAGGTCGTTCCGGCGAGCAACGTCTCGCCTTTTGCGTCCACCATGCGGTAGTCGCGGAAAGCGAACAGGCCATCGTTGCCGCGCGACCACGTACTTAACATAACCTTCTCGAAGGCTGCCGGGCGCTTATATATAATATAGTACGCGCGCGAGATAATCCATATCCTGTTCTGCTTCAGCATATCCTCGTATCCGATGCCGGTAGCCTTGCTGTGGAATTCGGAAACCTCCTGGCACAACCTCACGGCAGCCCAGGGATGCAGCAGGTCCTTGCGGTCGCAGAGGTACGACGGAATGTCGAGCGTTTGTTCAAACGAGTCCATACAACCTACATTCTTTCAGGAACTTCAATACCGAGAATTGCCATCGTGTTCTTCAGCGCGTTGGCCACCATGGCGCACAGCGCCACGCGGAAGCCCTTCACCTGCGGGTCCGCCTCCTTCAGGATGGGCGTATCCTGATAGAAACTGTTGAAGGCCTTGGCCAGGTCGTAGGCATAGTTGGCCACCATGGCGGGGCTGTAGGCCGCGGCGGCGGCGGACACCGTCTCCGGCAAGGCATGCAGCGCCTTCACCACTCCCCTCTCCTTCTCGTTGAGCATCAGGCGTTCTCCACTCTCCACTCTCCACTCTCCCCTGCCTTGCGCACAATGCTGCGGATACGCGCATGCGTGTACTGGATGAAGGGACCGGTATTGCCGTTGAAGTCGATACTCTCGGCGGGGTTGAAGAGCATATTCTTCGTCGGGTCTACCTTGAGAATGAAATATTTGAGGGCTCCGAGGGCCAGGATGTGGTAGAGATGCTGCTGCTCCTCGGGGCTCAGTTCGTCGTTCTTGCCGTGCTCGCGGCTCATCTCCTCGGCGGTCTTCTCCATCTCGTCGATGAGGTCGTCGGCATCCACCACCGTTCCCTCGCGGCTCTTCATCTTTCCGTTGGGCAGTTCCACCATGCCGTAGCTCAGGTGATAGACCTTGTCGGCCCAGTCGAAACCCAGTTTGCCGAGGATGAGTTTCAGCACCTTGAAGTGGTAATCCTGCTCGTTTCCAACAACATAGATCAGACGCTCGGCGCCGAAATCGTTGTGGCGCAGCTGTGCTGTGCCGAGGTCCTGGGTCATGTAGACGCTGGTACCGTCGCTGCGCAGCAGCACCTTCTGGTCCAGGCCGTCGCCCGTAAGGTCGCAACAGACGGCACCGTCGGCGCGGCGATAGAACACGCCCATGTCCAGTCCCTTCTGCACCAACTCTTTGCCGAGCAGATAGGTGTTCGACTCGTAGTATACCTTGTCGAAGCCCACGCCCAGGCGGCGGTAGGTCTCGTCGAAGCCTGCGTAGACCCAGCCGTTCATCTTCTCCCACAGGCCGCGGACCTCCGGGTCGCCCTCTTCCCAACGCTTCAGCATCTGCTGCGCCTCCACCATCAGGGGGGCCTCCTTCTTGGCCTGCTCCTCCTCTACCCCACTCTCCATCAGCTTCTTGATTTCTTCCTTATAGTGCTTGTCGAACTCCACATAGTACTTGCCCACCAGGTGGTCGCCCTTCATGCCGGTACTCTCCGGAGTCTCGCCGTTGCCGTAGCGCAGCCAGGCCAGCATGCTCTTGCAGATGTGGATACCACGGTCGTTCACCAGGTTCACTTTCTTCACGTTGGCGCCGTTGGCCGTCAGCAACTGGCTGACGGACCACCCCAGGAGGTTGTTGCGGATGTGGCCCAAGTGCAACGGCTTGTTGGTGTTGGGCGACGAATATTCAACCACCACGGGAGCCGCCTTCGGGTCCACGCCGGCCAGGCCAAAGCGCTCGTCGCCGGCATTCTCGGCAACAAACGAGGTCCAATAGCCATCGGAAACCTCAAAGTTCAGGAAGCCCTTGATGACGTTGAACCCCTCCACCAGCGGCAGACTGCCCTTCACGGCCTCTCCAATCTCGTTGGCCACCGCCTCGGGGCTCTTCCGGGCCTGCTTCACATATGGGAACACCACGAGGGTGTAATCGCCTTTGAATTCCTTGCGCGTGTCCTGCAACACGATGCTTTCCGGTTCGGTCTCGATGCCGTAAAGAGAATTAAGTGCCTCGGCAACTGCCTGAGAGAGTGTGGTTGTGATATTCATATATAATATTTATTAGATTCCAAAATAAAATGCAAATTTACGCAAAAAATTTTGATTTCGGCACGGTCGATTGAAAAAAGATTATTAAAACGCAAATTATCACGAATTTACCATTAATGGCCAATCCGTGGCCATACGTCTTTTTCCAGATGGGAGAAAACACCGCCCAACTTTACTAATAAGTGTTAAAACGCCCGATTTTCTCCCGTTCACAGTCCTACCATTTCCCACCGTGGTGGGAGTTGATAGGGAGTTGGTAGGGAGTTCGTGGGGTCTTGACTGGGAGTTTGCGGCTCCGAACGTAGGGTTTATGCTTTAGGTGAGATTATTTGTTTTTTTTTCGTATCTTTGCACTTCGAAATGGAAGACACGCAGGTATACTATGTCGATGTGCTGCTGCCGCTGCATCTACCTGGTACCTATACATATAGGGTTCCGCAGGAATACAACGGAGAGGTGCAGGTGGGCGCTCGGGTGGTGGTGCAGTTCGGGGCCAAAAACTCGCGGATGTACTCCGCCGTGGTCCGTCGTATCCACCAGGAGACGCCGCAGTGGAAGTCGAAGTATATCATGGCCGTGCTGGACACCGAGCCCATTGTCACCGAGCGCCAGATGGAGTTCTGGGAGTGGATGGGCCGTTATTACATGTGCTCCCCGGGCGATGTGATGGCCGTGGCCCTGCCCGCCGGACTGAAGTTGGCCAGCGAGAGCGCCGTGGCCATCCATCCGGATTTCAGCGGCGAGCTCTCCAGCCTCACCAAGTACGAGCTGATGGTGGTGCAACTCCTGACGGACCACCCCGTGATGCGAGTGGTGGACATCAGCCGGGCCATTGGCATTCAGAAGATTATGCCACTCATCCGTGGCATGATAGAGCGCGAGATTGTGGTGATGGACGAGGAGCTGCGCCAGCGGTTCACGCCGCGGAAGGCGGCTTATGTGAGGCTGAACGACACACTCCTCAGTCAGCAGCAAGCTGCCGACAGCTCCCCTAACTTAGGGGAGCAGCCGGATAGCCAGCTGAAGGCCCTCTTCGACGACCTGGAGCGCAAGAAGCGCGTCAAGCAGGTGGAGGTGCTGATGCAGTTCCTGCAGCTGTCGCACTTCGGCAAGGAGCCCGTGGCCAAGCGCGAGTTGCCGCAGGGGTCTGCCCTGCAGACACTTGTGAAGAATGGCGTTCTTCTGGTCGAGGAACGCATCGAAAGCCGACTGAAGGACTACAGCGATGCCGAGACGACCGACCCTCGTAGCATCGTGCTCAACGACGAGCAGCAGGCGGCGTTCTCCGCCCTCCACTCCCCTCTCTCCACCCACCTCCTCCACGGTGTTACCTCAAGCGGCAAGACGGAGGTGTATATCAAGATGATAGACGAAGTGGTACGCGACGGCCACCAGGCCCTGTTCCTGCTGCCGGAGATTGCGTTGACAGCACAGATTATCAACCGATTGCGCAAATATTTCGGCAACCGTGTGGGCGTATACCACTCGCGTTTCAGCGCCAGCGAGCGCACGGAGGTGTGGCATCGCACCTTACGCGGCGACTATCAGGTGCTGCTCGGGGCCCGCAGCGCCGTCTTCCTCCCGTTCAAGGACCTGAAACTCATTATCGTGGACGAGGAGCACGACAACAGTTACAAGCAGTTTGAGCCCTCGCCGCGCTATCATGCCCGCGACGCCGCCCTCTACCTGGCCCGTCTCTGGGACGCCCGTACCGTCCTCGGCAGCGCCACGCCCAGCGTGGAGACCTATTGGAATGCAGAGAATGGTAAATACGGACTTGCAACAATAACAAAACGTTATGGTGGTTATTCTCTACCAAAGGTTGAATGCATCGACATGAAAGAGGCCCATCGCCAGAAGATGGCCAAAGGACATTTCTCGGTGCAGCTGCTGGAGGCCATAAAGGATGCGCTGGACAACAAGCGCCAGGTCATTCTCTTCCAGAACCGAAGAGGCTTCTCCCTTCGGCTGGAGTGCGACGATTGCCACGAGGTGCCCCATTGCGTGCATTGCGATGTGTCGCTGGTCTATCACAAAGCCTCCAATTCGCTCCGCTGCCACTACTGCGGCTATTCCATTCCGGTGCCGCAGGAGTGCCCTGCCTGCCACTCCACACACCTGAAAATGACCGGTGTAGGCACCGAGCGGATCGAAGAGGACCTTCAGATACTCTTCCCCGAAGCCAGCGTGGCGCGCATGGACCTGGACAGCACGTTGCAGAAGAACCAATATCTGGAAATCCTGTCCGATTTCGAGCATCGCCGCATCGACATCCTTGTGGGCACACAGATGGTTACCAAGGGGTTGGACTTCGAGCGGGTGAGCGTAGTGGGCATTGTCAACGCCGACAACATCATCAACTATCCGAGTTTCCGTTCGTTCGAGCGGGCGTTTCAGCAGATGACGCAGGTGAGCGGCCGCGCGGGGCGTCACGGCAGCGGCGGCAGGGTCATCATCCAGACCTACAACCCTCACCACCAGGTGATTGCCAACGTAATGGACAACGACTACCAAGGCCTCTATGAGGAGCAGATACAGGAGCGGCGCGTCTTCCGCTATCCGCCCTTCTACCGTTTGATTGAGATCACGTTGAAACATCGTGACGCCGACCTCCTCAACAGCGCCGCCGACTGGATGGCCATGCAGCTGCGCGGTGCCTTCGCCGGCCGCGTCCTCGGCCCGGAGTACCCCCTGGTGAGCCGCATCAGAGGCCTATACCTCAAACAGATAACCCTCCGCTTCGAGCGCACCGAGCCCATTGCCGACGCCAAGCGCGTCATCCGCCAGATTGGCGACGACCTCACCAAACAGGACGGCCACTCCGGCATCACCCTCATCTACGACGTCGACCCCTCCTGAAAATCCTTCCAAAAGAAAGAGAGGCTCCGCGAGCCGCGTAAGACAAAAATGATATTTTTGACAAAAAATTTGGTCACGTCGGAAAGTATTCGTATCTTTGCAATTCGGAAAGAGGGTGGATGAACGATGTAAATCCATCCGGAACAGAGAGTTAGGGCAAGTCTTATACGACCAGCTCCCATTGAATCCCCCAGGGTAGGAATACAGCAAGGGTGTTTGGTTGTAGCGGTGCGATATAAACAGCTTGCCCTTTTTTATTGAACTTAAACGATACATGCCGGCAGGATGCCGGTGCTCAAAGATGACCAACCAGGAACAGATAAAAGACCTCATCGCGCGCAAGGACGCGCTGAAGAAATTCCTTGATATCGATGCCAAACAGGCATGGATTGCCAACGAAGAGAAGAAGACGGAGGCCCCGGACTTCTGGAATGACCCCAAAGAGGCCCAGAAGGTGGTGAAGGGTATCAACGCCCAAAAGAGTTGGGTGACGGCCTTCAAGGATGTCGACACCTCGTGTGGCGACCTGGAGGTGATGGGCGAGTTCTTCGAGGCCGGCGACGCCTCCGAGGAGGAGCTGTTGGCCCAAATTGCCGTCACACAGAAGAAAGTGGAGGACCTGGAATTCAAGAACATGCTGCGCAACGAGAGTGATCGCCTCGACGCTGTGCTCTCCATCAATGCCGGTGCCGGCGGCGTGGAGGCCCAGGACTGGGCCGAGATGCTGATGCGCATGTATATACGCTATGCCGAAACGCATGGCTACAAGGTGGTTATCTCTAACTCGCTCGACGGCGAAGGCGCCGGTATCAAGAGCTGCACGCTGCAGATCGAAGGCGAGTTCGCCTACGGCTACCTGAAGAGCGAGACCGGCGTCCACCGCCTGGTGCGCGTCTCCCCTTTCAACGCCCAGGGCAAGCGCATGACGAGTTTCACAAGTGTCAGTGTTACACCGCTTGTAGACGATTCGATTGAAGTGGTGGTTGACATGAGCCGCCTGAGCTGGGACACCTTCCGCAGCGGCGGCGCCGGTGGCCAGAACGTGAACAAAGTGGAGAGCGGAGTGCGCCTGCGCTACCAGTACAAGGACCCCTACACGGGTGCCGAGGAGGAAATCCTCATTGAGAACACCGAGACGCGCGACCAGCCCAAGAACAAGGAGAACGCCATGCGCCTGTTGCGCTCGCAGCTCTACGACCGCGAGCTGAAGCACCGCATGGAGGAGCAGGCCAAAATCAAGGCCTCGCAGAAGAAAATCGAGTGGGGCTCGCAGATACGTTCGTATGTGATGGACGACCGCCGCGTGAAGGACCACCGCACCAACTACCAGACCTCCGACGTTGCCGGAGTGATGGACGGACACATCGACGAGTTCATCAAAGCCTACCTGATGCAGTTCGGCGCCGACGCTTGATTGCAAGGGTCGGCATGTTGACAGTCGGTTGATAAATATTTTTTCATAAAGTAAAGGTTAATTTATATTTAAATCGTATCTTTGCATTTGGATTCTGCATGGAGGAATCGGATAACAGATTGACGCACATGAAGATTGAATGCAAAAGCACGGTGGAATTGGTCGGTGGCTGGAGCCCCGAGGCCCTCAGGCAACGCCTGGAGGGAGCGCGGAGCATTGTGATGACGGCCCACACCAATGCTGACGGCGACGCCGTGGGCTCGCTGACAGGTATGTACGCCATTCTGCGCCGTGTAACACAGGCGGAACTGGTTTCGATGCTGCCCGACGGCTGTCCCGAGGACCTTGCATGGCTGCCGCATACCGAACAGATTCTCAACGGAAAGAAAGATATCGACCGTTGCCGAGAGGCCATAGAAAAAGCCGACCTCATTGTGGCGATGGACCTGAGCACCCTGGACCGTACCGGCGTGCTTGCCGACCTACTGCAGAAGGTCAAGGCTTCGCGTATTCTCTTCGACCACCATGTGGGTCCCGACCGCGGGAGTTTCGAGATGGTGATGTCGGATACCGATATATCGAGCACTTGCGAGTTGATTTTCTGGACCATGAGCCAGACTTTCGGGATGGATGCCATCGGGATGGATGCCGCAACAAGTCTTTATACGGGAATCTGCACGGACACAGGCACTTTCAGCTACAGCAACCGCAATGAAAGCCTCTACCTGGCTGCCGCCTGCCTATCGCAGATGGGTATCGACCCCATGGAAATCAATCATCAGATAAAGAATGTATTCAGTTTCAACCGTCTGCAGTTCTTCGGATATGCCATGAGCCAGCTGCTGACGGAATATCCGGCACAGGAGATGGCCCTGATGGTGATTCGCCAGAAAGATATGGATCGATACAAGGTGGAAAGTTCGGAACTCACGGGATTAGTGAACGAGGTGATGAAACTGCGCGATATCGACTGTGCCATACTGATTCGTGAGGAAGAGGACCGTGTGCGACTGTCGTTGCGTTCAAAGAGCAAGGTTGATGTCAACCAGTTGTCCCACAAGCTGTTCGACGGTGGCGGCCACGAGCGCGCTGCTGGAGCCACAAGTCATTTGAGTCTGGATGCTACGGTAGAGAAGGTCAAGAAGGAACTGGGGTTGAAATAAAAAAAAGAGAAATGAAAAATGAGAAATATACGATGAGACATTGTGTGCCGGCGCGTTGCGTCAGCCTCTTTCTCCTTCTTCCTTTTTCATTTATGCTTTTAACAGGATGTGGCGAGGTGCCGGTGGTGGATGTGCAGATGCAGAAGGGAGATACGCTGAAAGAGAATCTCATCAATGCCAACCGACATATCGCCAACAGCGAGGCTACACAGATTGATGCCTATGCCGCCCGTCGGGGTTGGAAGATGACGCAACTCAGCAGCGGGGCACGTGTGATGGAGACCCGGCACGGGAATGGCCCCAAGGTGGAGTACGAAGACACCGTCAGCATCCGCTACAGAGTGGAAGCCATCAACGGTGCGACTGTATACAAAGACCAGGAAGAGACCGTTGTTTCCGGCCAGTTGCAACCCAACCGCGGAATGGATGCCGCCTTGAGGATCCTGGCCCAGGGGGCGCGTGCCAAGGTGATTCTCCCGTCGGAACAGGCGTTCGGAGTGGCCGGTGACGGCAACCGAGTGAAAAGCCGCATGATATTGGTCTACGATGTGGAAGTGTTGAAGGTGAAGAAGATGACTGCTAAGGAAGAAAAATAATTAATGTACATTAAAAAATAAGATGAAAAAGAGTATCAAATTGGCCGCCATGTTTGTGGCCGCAACAACAATGATGGTCGCCTGCAACAGCGGTGACAAAGAAGGTTTCCAGAAGACCGAGAACGGCCTGTACTACAGGTTTGACAAGCAGAACCCCAAGGGCCAGCAGGTTCAGGAGGGCGATGTGCTGGTAGGCGAAATGACCATTCGTTTCGACTCGGTGACTACTTTCAGCAATAAAGGAGAGGCCAGACGCATCGCACAAGCCATTCCCAGTTTTGAAATCAAGATTGGTGAAGGCCTGCTGATGATGCATGTGGGCGATGTGGCCACCTTTGCCATGGATGCCGATTCGGCCGCCAAGTATGTGGATCCCATGCCTCCTATCTACAAAGCCGGCACCGGCCAGAAGATCTATTACGAAATCAATCTGCAGGACATCGTGACGAGCGAGGAGCTGGCCGAGGAGCGCGCCAACTTCGAGGCCTCGATGGAGCAGCGTATGAAGAGCGAGCCTGACGACATTGCCGCCTACGTCAAAGAGAACCACATCACCGCCAAACCTACCGCTGAAGGACTATATGTCATTGTCAAGAAGCGTGGTACGGGTGCTAAGGTTGCCATGGGCAAAGAGGTGTCGATGAACTATACCGGCCGTCTGCTGGATGGTACCATCTTCGACAGCAGCGTGGAAAGCGATGCACGCACGGGTGAGATATACAATCCCCAGCGCAAATACGAACCCATGACCTACACCGTTGGCAAAGACAAACTGATTGAAGGTTGGGAGCAGGGCGTTATGAACATGCCCGAAGGCACTGTCCTCCAGCTCATCATCCCCTCGGCCCTTGCTTATGGTCCCCGCCAGATGAGCAACCTCATCCTCCCCTACTCTCCCCTTGTGTTCGACATTGAAATTGTTAGCGTAAAATGAAAAATATAGTTATTTTTGGTGCCCCGGGCGCCGGCAAAGGTACCCAGAGCGACTGCATCGTGGAGCATTTCGGTTTGACACATGTCTCCACCGGAGACTTGCTCCGCAAAGAAATTGCCGACCAGACAGAACTCGGCAAACGAATTAAAAGCATCATGGATGCCGGCCAGTTGGTGAGCGACGACATTGTGGTCGAGATGATAGACAAAGCTATTGCCAACGATACCAAAGGCATGCTGTTTGACGGCTTCCCCCGCACGGTGGCACAAGCCGAGACCCTAGACAAACTGTTGGCCAAACATGGTCGTGAGCTGACCTGTATGGTACAACTCGAGGTGCCCAAGGACGAGCTAATGCATCGCCTGCTGGAACGTGCCAAGATCCAAGGCCGTGCCGACGACAACGAGGCCACCATCAACAACCGCCTCCAGGAGTACAACAACAAGACCAAACCCGTGGCCGACTACTATGCCAAACAGGGCAAGCAAGTGGTCATAGATGGTCTTGGAAAAATCGAGGACATCTCGAAGCGCATCCTTGACCAGCTGGAAAAGAGATGACTAGCAACTTCGTAGACTACGTCAAGATACTGGTTCGCTCGGGGAAGGGCGGCGCCGGCAGCGCCCACCTTCTCCGGGTGAAATACAATGCCAAGGCCGGTCCCGATGGTGGTGACGGTGGCCGTGGTGGCCACGTCATCCTGCGTGGCACCACGCAGCGCTGGACATTGCTCCACCTCAAATACACAAAACATGTCTTTGCCGAAAACGGACAGAACGGAGGCGAGAACCTCTGCACCGGCCGTACGGGCAAGGACCAGATTCTTGAGGTGCCCCTGGGCTGCATCTGCAAGGATGCGGAAACGGGCGAGATGCTGGGCGAAGTGACTGAGGAGGGCCAGGAAATCATTATTGCCAAAGGTGGCCGCGGAGGTCTGGGCAACGACCATTTCAAAAGTGCCACCAACCAGACCCCTCGCTATGCGCAACCCGGCGAACCAGCTGTGGAACGATGGGTAATCATCGAACTGAAAGTTTTGGCTGACGTAGGCTTGGTGGGATTTCCCAATGCGGGCAAAAGCACTTTCCTGAGTACCGTCAGTGCCGCACGCCCCGAGATAGCCGACTACCCCTTCACCACGTTGGTGCCCAATCTGGGCATTGTAAAATATCGCGACGACCAGTCGTTCTGCATTGCCGACATTCCGGGCATCATTGAAGGTGCTAGTGAGGGAAAGGGGCTGGGCCTGCGTTTCCTGCGCCATATTGAAAGAAATTCCATTTTGCTCTTTATGGTCAGCTGTGAGCAACTGGAGATTGCCAAGGAATACCACATCCTGCTGGGCGAGCTGGAGAAGTACAACCCCGAACTGCTCGACAAGCAGCGTATCCTTGCCGTCACCAAATGCGACATGATTGACGCCGACATGGAGAAGCAGCTGCGGAGGCACCTGCCCAAGGGGGTGGAATGCCTGTTCATTAGTGCCGTCAGCGGTCAGAATATCCAGGAGCTCAAAGATGCTATTTTCAGAAAGTTGACTGCCAATGATTGAAGTGTTAAATAACCTAGACACCCAGTTGTTCTACCTCATCAACCACCATCACTGCACAGCGATGGATTGGGTGATGTGGGTGCTGAGCAGCCGGTGGAGTTGGTTGGTGGTCATCGTGCTTGGATATGTGGGGTCAACGCTTGTGCGTGAGCCTCGTAAATGGTGGCTGGTGCTGGCGGGAATTGGATTGTGTTTTCTCATGGCCGACCAAGGGTCGGTACAACTCTTTAAAAATACCGTTTGCCGTTTGCGCCCGTGCCATGCGTTGCCCGATGTGCACATGTTCCGCGAGGGTTGCGGGGGTCTCTATGGGTTTATTTCTTCGCACGCCGCCAATGCGTTCGCGATAGCCACATTCTTCTTCCTTCGTTACCGTCGTTGGTCTGGGATGAAGAAAAGCGTGGCCATGATAGTGCCCGTCGTTTTTGTCGCTTGGGCAGTCTTGACCAGCTATAGTCGTGCCTATCTGGGAAAACATTATCCTGGCGACTTGCTCTGCGGTGCTGTTTTCGGTGTTTTGGTTGGTATGTTAATCAACCTGTTTGTCAAATGGATAGAAAAAAAGTTGCAAAAAAACGAAACAAAAAAATGAATCTTTCGTTATATATGGCGTGCTTGCTTATTTCTATCTTTGATAGAGAAAGAAATGTGTTATTTGGGCGCCGTGCCGGTTCTGGCAAGGCGCTTGTTTTTTATAGTGAGGCAAGATGACGGTTTTGGACATAATACTGCTCATCCCCATCGGATGGCTTGTGTTCCTCGGATGGAAGAAAGGTATCATCCGCGAAGCTGCCACGCTGGCCGGTATTATTGCCGGTATCTGGGCGGCAGTGCATCTCTCTCAGCTTGTTGCCACCCTGTTGGGGCTTACCGGCGAAAGTGCCATCCTTATCGCCTTCTTTATTACATTCGTCGGAGCGTTGGTGCTTACGTATTTGCTTGGCCGTGGAATAGAACGTATGGTAAAATCGGCACACCTCTCTCTCGCCAACAAGATTACAGGTGCTGCACTTGGAATGGGCAAGGCACTGTGTATCATCGCCGTCATACTTAATGGTATTGTCCTCCTGGACAAGCAAGAACAAATCATTACTGCCAAGACCAAGGCTGACAGCATTCTGTATAAGCCCGTTTATTCCACAGGCAACCTACTGATATCCTCGTTGAAAGACTTCATTGAGGAGCATCAAGACCTGCCATCCAAGATTATCGGCAACGGAAAGGAGGGCGAATGATTCTGGCACCGATGCAAGGGCTGACGGAGGTGATGTTCCGTCGTGTGTATGAGGAGTGTTTTCCCGGAGCCATTGCTTTGGCCGTTTCGCCATTCCTTTCGCTTACTCATGGTAACCTTGCCGACGCCTGGGACAAAATAGAGGATGTGCTGCCGGAGAACAATGTGGGTTCCATCCCCGTTGTTCCACAAATTCTCGGTAAAGAGCCTGATGAATTCATTGCTTTAGGCAACCGTCTGTATGAATTGGGATACAACGAGTTGAACTGGAACATGGGATGCCCTATGCGTAAGGTGGCGGCAAAGCATCGTGGCAGCGGTATCCTGCCCTATCCCGACGAGGTGCGTTCCATCCTCGACGCCGTGTTGCCGCAGCTTAAGCCCCGCCTCAGCGTCAAGGTGCGTCTCGGATTGAAGAGCACGGACGACATCTTCCGCCTTGTTACTGTTTTCAATGACTATCCGTTGGCCAGCGTAACGGTGCATCCCCGCCTCGGACGCCAGCAATACAGCGGCCACCCCGACCTAGACACCTTCTCGCAGGTGCTGCCGTTGCTCAAAGCCCCCGTCATCTACAACGGCGACATTGTCACCGGAGCCGACGCCCGTCGCATCCGTCAGCGTTTTCCCCAGGTGGCCGACCTGATGGTTGGTCGCGGGATACTCTACCGCCCCACCCTTCCCCTCGACATCGCCGATCCAACCCGCGATACAAGCAATGACCTACGTCTTGCCTCACACTTCATCGAACGGCTGGTGCAGGAAATTCTTTCCGTAATGCCTTCCGACCAAGCACGCATAAGGAAAATAAAAGAGTACTGGTGCCTTGTTTGGAAGTCGCTACCCATCAGCGAGATGCAGGCACGGCAAGTGCTCCACCAAGAGAAACTGACAATTGTTGAAAAAATGATTTGCGATTTGCTACAATAAAAATGTTTTTTTTACGTAATATTGAGTGATGAAAAATGTATACAAATACTGCCTCATAGCCCTGCTACCCCTGTTGACCGTTGCCTGCGGCCAGCGAGAGGTGACCGATGATATGCCCGACAGCATCAAACTGCAACTTCTGGATATCAATATTGAACGCGATCCCGACAATGCAGAACTCCTTGCCGCCCGTGCACGTGTGCTCTTCAATCTTCAACGCCTGCAAGAAGCTGGTTTCGACATATCGCAAGCCCTGAAGTCCGACCCCAAAAATCTGGAATATCTCCTTTTGAAGTCTGACATTGCCTTCGCCGGCGGCAATATTGAAGACAGTTACCGCACGCTTACTGAAGCCGAAGGTATTGATCCGTCGAATCAGGATGTATTGCTCAAATTGGGAGAACTTACCTTCTACAGCCGCGACTACGACCGCTCGCTGAAGTACCTCTCGCAGGTCACCGAGCGTGACCCCAATAGCCGCACCGCCCTCTTCATGAAGGGATTCATCTACAAGGAAAAAGGCGACACCGCCAACGCCGTGCAGTTCTTCCGCCGCGTATGCGACAAGTTCCCTGACTACAGCCCTGCCTTCGAGCAGCTCGGTGTGCTCTACGCCTCGGTGAACAACCCCATGGCCGTCGAGTATCTCACCACGGCCCTCAACCTCGACCCCTCCAACACCAACTCGATGTATGCTCTGGCGCTCTACTATCAAGAACGTCAGGAACTCGAGCCTGCGGAAACTCTTTATCACCAGATACTGGATCTCAATCCAAACAGTGCCGACGCCTGGCACAACCTGGGATACATCGAGCTCTTCTCCTACCGTGACTACGCCCGCGCCATCGAGTACTTCACCCATGCCGTCGAAGCCAACAGCCAGTACATCGAGGCCTACGTCAACCGCGGCTGCGCCTACGAACTCAGCGGCAATGCCGCCATGGCCCGTGCCGACTTCGAGAACGCACTCGCCATCAACAACACCTACCAGCCTGCCCTGGAGGGCCTGAAACGAATCAAATAAAAAAAACAAATCAACATAATACCATCATAATTATGAGCACATTAAAAGGACGCAACCTAATCTCCATCACCGACTTCTCCAAGGAGGAGTACATCCAGGTGCTGGACATTGCCGAAGGATTCGAACAGAATCCCAAACAGAAAATCCTCAGCGACAAAGTGGTGGCCACCCTCTTCTTCGAGCCTTCCACGCGCACCCGTCTGAGCTTCGAGAGCGCCGCCAACCAGCTTGGCGCACGCATCATCGGCTTCAGCGATCCGGGCGGCACCAGCGTCCAGAAAGGTGAATCGCTGCACGACACCATCGTCATGGTCTCCTCCTACAGCGACCTCATCGTCATGCGCAACCCCAAAGAGGGCTCCTCGCGCTATGCCTCCGAGGTGGCCTCGGTGCCCGTCATCAACGCCGGCGACGGCGCCAACCAACACCCCACCCAGTGCATGCTCGACCTCTACAGCATCCGCAAGACCCAAGGCACGCTGGAGAACCTTAACATCGCAATGGTCGGCGACCTCAAATACGGCCGCACCGTGCACTCCCTCGTCCAGGCCATGTGCAACTTCAATGCCACATTCCACCTCGTCTCGCCGCAGGAGCTTAAGCTCCCCTCCAGCGTCAAGATGAGCATCAAAAATGCCGGCCTGAAGTACTATCAGTACACCGAAATCAAAGACATCATCCCCACCGCCGACATCATCTACATGACCCGCGTGCAGCGCGAGCGCTTCCCGGACCCCATGGAGTACGAGCGCGTCAAGGACAGCTGCATCCTCAGCGCCGACATGCTCAAGGGCTGCAAGGACAACATGCGCATCCTCCATCCCCTGCCCCGCGTCAACGAGATTACAACCGACGTCGACTCCACCCCCTATGCCTACTACTTCCAGCAGGCACAGAACGGCGTCTATGTCCGCCAGGCCCTCATGGCCGCCATCCTCGGCGTGAAGTAAAGTTTAAAGTTTAAGGTTTAAAGTTTAAAGACAATGGAAAACAAAAAAGAAATGGTCGTCAGCGCCATCGAGAACGGCACCGTCATCGACCACATAGCCACCGAATCGGTCTACCAAGTCATCCGCATCCTCGGCCTCGAGAAATACAAAGACGAAGTCCTCATCGGCAACTACCTCAGCAGCGAGAAACTCGGCCGCAAGGGTATCATCAAAATCAAAAACAAACACTTCACCAAAGAGGAAATCAGCAAGATAGCCCTCGTAGCCCCCTTCGCCTCCATCATCAACATCGAGGACTACAAGGTCGTCGGCAAGTTCCGCGCCGAAATCCCCGACCACATCGAGAACTTCGTCCGCTGCGCCAACCCCAAGTGCATCACCAATGCCGAAGTCGTCCCCACTAAGTTCGACGTCGTCGACAAGGAGAACCTCAAGCTTCGTTGCCACTACTGCGAGAAGTTCACCACCAAGGAAACCATGAAGTTCGCTGAGTGATGAGACGCTACTACATCGCCCTCGTAGCCATGGGCCTGCTGCTGGCGCTGGCCTCCTTCGTGGTCCTCTGGACCACCCCCGAGGCCTTCCTGACCGTCATGCCGCTGCTGGCGCTCTACTTCGCTGTCGTCACAGGCGCGCAACACTACATCGTGCTGAAGAGCATGTACCAGTCGCCGCGGCGCTTCGTCCAGGTCTTCTTGGCCACCACCGTCGCCACGTTATTCATCCACCTCGTGGTCTTCGCCCTCTACCTCTTCACCCACACGGCCCACGCCAAGCCCTTCGCCATCGCCTTCTGCATCGGCTTTGCCGCCATGATGGTCTTCGAGACCACCGCCATGATCCTCACCATCGCCGACGAGCGCAAAAAACACCAGCAGAACCAACCCTGAGCCCTCTCTCGACCAGGCCATCACACACGCCACAGCCCCGAGCCCCCTCTACGGCCCGGGGCTTTTTTTTATACAACTTTTTATTGAACTGACAAAATATATTATGCCAGTTCGATTCTTATTCGTATCTCTGCACCTTGAAATGAGTACTCAGGAAATGACAGAAACCATCGCCGACTACTTCGTCACGCAGCCCGTGGCGAGGAGCGCGAGGACAACGACGTTGACATAATGATCAAGCTCGACAGGTCGGCCCACGTCGGGTTATTCCGTTTTAGCGGCATGAGATTGGCATTGTAAGACATGCTGAACAAACAGGTTGACCTCGTGACAGAAAAAGGCCTGCTTCCTTTTGCACGCGAGACGGCCGAAAACGACAGAATATTGCTGTATGAGAGAGCGCAGTAAAGACAAAATGCGTCTGGAACGTATCCTTGAGGCCATCAACCTACTCCAAACATACCAGAGTCCACAGGTAAATAAGTAACAACAAACGAATAATTTAACACTTTTTGTTTACAACGCTTCGAGGAAGGAGCGCAGGAGGGTAAGGAATCGGGGGTAGTTGCCGAGGCCACAGTCGTCGCAGGTGTCGGTGGGGCTGTGGTAGCCGCCATAGGGGCCGCCGAGGGTGTAGATGAAGATGGCGGGGCAGTACTGGCTGAGGTAGTAGTGGTCACTGTTCGCAGCGTTGTCACGACGGCCGATCTTGGCGGCGTAGCCACGCTCGTCGTTAATGCGCTGCAGGAGGTCGACGTAGGGCTTCGTCTCGCGGGCGTTGGCGTTGACGACTATCAGGCCCTCGTCGCCGCCACAGAAGAGATCGATGTTCACCAATAGCTTGACCTTGTTCATCTTGATGAGCGGCATGTCGGCAAAAAAGCCGCTGCCGACGAGCCCTGCCTCCTCGCCGCCGAAGAAGAGGAAGACGTAGGTGTAGTGCCTCGGTTGGGCGGAGAGCATGCGTGCCATGTCGAGCACCGCCGCTGTGCCGCTGGCGTTATCGTGGGCTCCGAAGAAGATGGTGTCGCCGTGCATGCCAAGGTGCTCATAGTGAGCAGTGAAGACTATCATCGTATCCGTCTCGCCGGGCAGGTAGCCGCAGACGTTCTGCGAACGGTAGCCCGCCTTGACGATGGGCGGCCGCGATGTGGTGTTCGGAAAATGGAAGTACTGGTAGTAGTCCTTGCATAGGGGTTTTACCCCCATGGCCTTCAGCTCGTTGCGCACATAGTCGGCGGCAATGGAGTCTCCCCTATTCTGCATGCCGCGCCCATACATCGAGGGCGCCGTGAGGTCGCGGATAATGTGGCGGGCATAGGTGGTGTCCTGCGCATGGAGGACGGCAACGGGTGATGCCGGCAAGATGCCGGCGCTCCAGATGAGGAGCAGGGTAATCAAAAACCGGGCAAATCGAGCCATAATGTGGGAAGCATTAGGATGAAACCAATAACAATCAGGGCCAGAATGAACTTCCAGACCCACTTGAGCCATGTGCCATACGGGATGCGGGCCATGCCGAGCACACCGATGAGCACACCGCTGGTAGGCGTCAGCATGTTGGTGAAGCCGTCGCCGAACTGGAAGGCAAGAACGGTGGTCTGTCGCGACACATCGATGAGGTCGGCGAACTGCGCCATGATGGGCATGGTCAGGGCCGCTTTGGCCGACCCGCTGGGCATCACCACATTGAGCAACGTCTGGAACACATACATCGCGCCCAGCGACGCCACCTCGCCCACCTGCGCCAACGATTTCGTCAGCCCATACAGGATGGTGTCGATGACCCGTCCGTCTTTCAGTATAAAGATGATGCCACTGGCAAGTCCCACCACCAACGCCGCCGACAGGATGTCCTTGCATCCGGAAAGGAAGAGCTTGGCAATGTCGTCCGCTCCCTGCCGGTCCAGGATGCCGGCAATGATGCCCATGGCCAGGAACAGCGCCGAGATTTCGGCTATGTACCAGTCGAACTTCAGCACTCCGACCACCAGGGCCACAATGGTGACAAAGAACAATACGAGGATAAGCGTCTGTCGCACACTGAGTCTGCTGTCCTCGGAGGTCTGCATCCGCGAACGCCAGTAATCGTCCAGCTTGTACACTGGACTGCTCTCCGGCCGCGTCTTCACCCTCCGTGCATACCACAGCACGAAGGCGATACCGATGACCGTCAGCACCACCCAGCAGAAAAGTCTGTACTCCAACCCGGAGAACAACGGCAGGTCGGCAATACCCTGGGCAATGCCGATAGTGAAGGGGTTGAGCATGGCGCCCGCAAAACCCACATGGGCAGCCACATAGCACATGCACACACCCACAATGGAGTCGTACCCCATCTGGATGGCCAACGGGATGAACACCACCACGAAGGCAATGGTTTCCTCGCTCATGCCGAAGACCGCCCCAAAGAGGCTGAACAACAATATCACCAACGTAATGATAATATTCTCAACTCCAAGCTTTTGAATAATCTTGTATCGACTCAACCGCTTGACACTCCGAAGGAATGCCATCACGCCGACATCAATGGCATGGCTGTTGTTCAGAATCCAGAACGCGCCGCCCACCATCAGGATGAAGATAATGATGTCGGCCTTGTCGACGAAGCCGTTGAAGAGTGCCGAGAAGACCTGCCACGTCTGCGGCGACCGCTCGGTGTAGTGGAACGAGTTGTTCACCACCACCTCGCGTGTAGAACCGTTGACATCGACCGTCTCCCTCAGGAACTCTCCCGCAGGGACTACCCACGTGAGCACCGCCGCGAACACAATCAGCGCAAAGACAATGGTAAAAGTATGCGGTATGCGTTTCATGAACTATTTCTTGCGGCGCAGGTTACTGATGTTGATAAACGAAATGCGGCCCGCCCAAATCTCCACACCCACTGCCCCGGGCCAGTTGCCGTGGTTGCTGGTCGACTGCCATTGCATCGCTTCGTAATAATATATGTCGCTGTCGAAATCCACTGCCTTCGAACAACGGTTCTTGGTGATGAACAGCGTGTGCGTAGTGTCGGCATCGTAGCCGAAATAGCCCTCGATGGTGCCCGCTTCTCCCTGTTCTGAAAACAGACTGTCGGTGGAGTGGATGCTCAGGGGCTTGTTGTACGTCTCCATCAGCACAATGTCGAACTTGCTTTTTTCCCTTTTTATCGAGTGTGGCCTGAGTATGAAATGTGTACCGTCCTCAATCCTCACTTTCTGCCTCACCTTGGCCGCTTCTTCTTGTTCACCCATGGTCCAGAACCTCATACACTGACTCACTTCGAAATACAGCGTGTCAGCGTTTCCTTCATCGTCCTCAACCGGGAATGCATCGCAGGTGTAACCATGGACCGTGTCATAAACCAGCATCTGCATCTTCGGATGCAGACCCATGATATTCATTATCATATACGAATGTCTGACCGATGTAATGAAAAAAGGACTCTCGGCCGTACCACGACCAGACGAGGCAGTGGCAACCTGCAGCATCTCAAACTGTATTTGCGACCGTCTAAACTCCTTGCTTTCTTCGCCAAATCCGTAGTAGGCCGCTATGACTTTCCAATAGGCCAGGATAAGGTCCGACGGCTTCTTGGCAAGCCCTTTTTCGGCAATCTTGTATGCACGCTTGAAGTCGGCCTCGCTCACATTGTCGCCGTGCAGAATATCCGTAACCGCTTCCTGCTCAGCACTTCTCGAGTATGGATCGAACCCCTTCTGCACTGGATATCCGTAGTAGAGACAGCGCAGCTCCTGCAAACCCAGCGTTGTGTCGGCACGCAGAAAGCGTTTCGCCAACTTGTCGTAATAGCATGGTCCTTTTTTGTTCTGCACCATGCTGAAAATGCTGTCGTAGGTGGGCGCTATCGTCGGCAGGCCGTCGGCCTCCTCTTGGGCTGTGGCCATACCTGCACCCAAAAACAGCAAAATTGCCAATGCTAATATCTCTTTCTTCATAATGACATTTCCCCTATTTTGTTCATGGAAAGCCAGCTGTTGCGGTAGCGACGGTCGTTCGAAACATCTTCCCCGAACCACGCTGGAGGAGTAAAGGCATTCGCCTCCTCCGCCGTCCGAAACTCCACCTCGACGAGGCGCAATCCTTCATGAACGCTGTGGAAGATGTCGAGCTCGGCCACCTGCTCCGTTGGCCCCTGACCTCCTACCTCAGACCTCATACCTAATGGAATGCGATAGCGTGTCTTGCTGACCAGGATGCCCTCGCATTTGGAGCGGAGCATCAGATACTTGTCCTCCGCAAGGGTAAACTCCTCCTCGCGGTTGACAATGGCCGTGGTGACAGAGGAATGGCGGTTCTCCTTCACTGTGAGGATATACGCATCGCCCATCCTGCGGATACGCAAGGTGGGCGATGTGCATAGGTAGCCTTGTTCAATCTCTACATGAGAATAACTGTCCAAATCGTTTGGAAGCGAGCGAACAAGGTATTTCCGTTCTATCTCCATCAGAGGGTGGCCAGATAGTCGGTAACATTCTTCTCGATGCGGGCGGCCACATCGGCGCAGTCGTCGGCTTTCTGGAACTTCTCGCCGGTGATGTGCTCGTAGAGTTCGATGTAGCGGTCGCTGATGCTGTTGACAATCTCCTCGGTCATCTCGGGCACCTGCTGGCCTTCCTTACCCTGGAAACCGTTGTCCATCAGCCATTCACGCACGAACTCCTTGCTGAGCTGACGCTGGTGCTCGCCCTTCTTCAGGCGCTCCTCGTAGCCCTCGGCATAGAAATAACGGCTGCTGTCGGGGGTGTGGATTTCGTCGATGAGGTAGATCTTGCCGTCACGCTTGCCGAATTCATATTTGGTGTCCACCAGGATCAGACCTTTCTCGGCGGCAATCTTGGTACCACGCTCAAAGAGCTGCAGGGCGTAGCGTTCCAGCTGGTCGTAGTCCTCCTTGCTCACGAGACCCGTACGGATAATCTCCTCGCGGCTGATATTCTCGTCGTGGCCCTCGTCGGCCTTGGTGGTGGGAGTGACGATGGGCGTGGGGAACTTCTGGTTCTCCACCATGCCTTCGGGCAGCGGCACGCCGCAGAGGGTGCGGGCGCCGGCCTTATACTCACGCCAGGCACTGCCAGCCAGGTAGCCACGGACAATCATTTCCACGCGGAAACCTTCGCACTTCAGGCCTACGGTGACCATCGGGTCGGGGGTCGCCAGCTTCCAGTTGGGCAGGATGTCGGCGGTGGCATCCAGAAACTTGGCGGCAATCTGGTTCAGTACCTGGCCTTTGTAGGGGATACCCTTGGGCAACACTACGTCGAAGGCCGAGATACGGTCGCTGACCACCATGGCCATATACTTGTCGTCGATGTTGTACACATCGCGCACCTTGCCCACATAGAGGCTCTTCTGTTTCGGAAAATTGAAGTTGGTTTTTACTACTGCTTTCATATAATGAATTGTTTTATTCGTTGTCGAGTTGCATGGCGAAGAAGGTGAAATTCACCTTGCCATAGTTGCGATGCTGCCAGAAACGCGGATGCTCCTCGAAGCTGTACTCCCTCGGATGCTCCAGGATGAAGATACCATCCTCCGTCAGCACCTCGCTGCCAAACACCATATCGGGCAACGCGGCGAGGTTCTCCAGCGCATATGGCGGGTCCGCAAAGACGATGTCGAACTTGCGGTTGGCCCTCTTCAGCAGGTCGAAGACGTCCGTGCGGACCACATGCAGGTTGCGCAAGCTCAGACGCACGGCTTCGCTCTTGATGTACTCCGTGCAGGCATTGTTGATGTCAACGGCCGTCACCTCTTTCACGCCACGCGAAATGAACTCTATTGCCACGGCTCCGGTGCCGGAGAAAAGGTCCATCACCGTGCACTCCTCGTAGTCCACATAGTTGTTCAATATGTTGAAAAGGCTCTCGCGTGCCATATCGGTGGTGGGACGCACAGGCAGATTGGCAGGTGGATTGAGGCGACGCCCCTTCAGGTTTCCAGCGATAATCCTCATTTTTCTTGTCTCCTTCTCCTTATAGTATCAACGCATTGCGGTAGGTGTGGAGGGTCTTGAAGGCGGGGTTGAGGTACGACGTGTGGCTCCCCGTATAGAGCGTGGCCTGCGGGAAATATGGACGCAGCAGCGCGAAACGCTCCCTTCCCACGTCGCCGCACATCAACAGTTCCGTGCCGCTGTTCTCCAGGCCGAAGCTCTTCAACACCTCGACCGTGTGGAACTGCGCCTCGCTGTCCGAGGCGCAAGGCACCGTGTTGCCATAGATGTAGCGGCCGTCGCGGAAAGCGGCAAAGTCTATCACGCCCTCGCGCCAGTGCGTCAGCAGCAACGGATGCTGCTCGCTCCGGCGCTCCAGGCCCAACGAGGCCAGCTTCACATGCTGGTTCATCACCGCCAAACCCGGCAACGCCACCTTGAAAGCCATCCCTATGGCATCGTCGGCGGCATATACGGCCGTGGCCCCCAGCGTCTTGCAGGGTGTGGCCATGATGGCCGTGGCATCGCTGCCGACAAGCTTCAGGTACTGGCGATGCGCCGCGGGACTATAGAGCTCGTCCGGGACCCACACACTCTGGTCGCTCTGCACTATGAGCTCCATCGAGGCATAGCCCAACGGACGCACTCCCACGGAGGCGAAGAAGGCCTTCACGTCGGCCATCACAACGGTCATCGAGGAGGCATGCTGCCCCTCGGCCTCGCCGAAAGTCAGCAGAACGCCCGCGACTGTCACTTCCGAAAAAGAAAATCCATTTGACCGAAGGCAAATGGATAATCTCTTTTCGCTGGAAGGTGTCTCTTTCTCGGTAACAATGAGAGTCTTGCAGCGATACATATTAAATATTATTCAAAGTTACCATCGGTGACAGCCTGGGTCATGTCGCCAACCTTCCAACCGGCATAGCGATCCTTCACCTCGTGGATTTCGGCAATCTTGTTCACCACGAGCTGCTCGTCCAGGTCTTTCAGCAGCACCTCCATGTCCACCTTGCACTCGAACACGGGCACCATGAAGCCACTCTTCTCGAGCAGGCCGGCCTGCAGCTGGAACTCGTTCTTCTCGCCCTTGGGGTAGGGGACGAAGCGCAGATTGGCAATCTCCTCGTCCGTCAGCTGGCGGGTCTTGCCCGTAACGGCATCGACGATGGGGAGCTTCTTGTCCTCGCGCAACTTGGCGATGGGGTTGACAAACACTTCCACACGGGTGGTCCAACCATTCTTGATGGCTTCGCTTTCCGGAACCTCGTTGATGTCCACGCCCTCGGGAATCTTGTCGTAGTTGTTCACCTTGCTGACAACCTTCATGCTGTCCTCCGTCATCAGGCGGTTGATCAGGGTGTCGAAACTGCCGCAATAGGTGCCGTAGGTCAGCTTGTACGCCTCCTCAAGGGTGCGGATGCTCTTCAGCTTCTCGGCGCAGGCGTCGCGACGCTTCGTGTACTCGTTGTCGAAACGCATCGGTTTCTGGATGCTGTTGTAGACCAGATAAGCCAGGCCGACGATAGCAACGGCCAGGACGATTTGGATGATAGTTTTAACTTTCATATAAATAATTCTTTTTTGTTTACACTACAAAATTCGGGTGCAAAGATACGAATAAAATGGCAAATAGCACACATATTTTTTTCATTTATTTTCCCCCGTCAGGCAAACAACGTTGCAATTTTGTATCAATCAACCACTTGTCGAATGTCATTTTTTTGTCGCGTACCACGCTTCAAAACCGTTCCCACTCGCCTTTTACCCCCCTCTCTGCACCAACGGAAAGGCCTCTTTGCCCCATTACCTCTTTGACCCCGTTTGGGGCAGGGTCAATCCAACTTGTTCCAATAGACGGTTTCGCTCAGTCCCCAGAGGGAACCTTTGAGGGCCAGACGGCCGTCGGAGGTGAACCAGACGGTGAGCTTGGCGCGGATACCGCGCTGAGGGTCATAGATTTTGGTGTCGTCCCAACGTTGTTTGGAAGCGTTGTACCTGAGACCCGAGAAGAGGACGATACGGTCGGCAGGGGTGTTGCGGAGCGATTTGTCCGGGTTCTTGGTGTCTAGGAGCTTGTTCCCCTTGGCGTCGCGGTCGTGTTCGAGCCAGACGACCTGGGCGCGATAGGTGCCGTTGGTAAGCTTGACGATTTTGGCGCGGAAGCGGTCGTCGCCCTGTTTGCCGGAATAAGTGCCGACAATGTTGTCGGCACTGTTGTTCAGCGTGTTCTGTGCTACGGCGGGCAGGCCGAGGCCTACCAGCATGGCGATGGCTAGGAGGAGGCGTCTCATCTGTGTCAGGCCATGTTGTGGAAAACGTTGACCACGTCGTCGTCGTTCTCGAGGCGCTCGATGAGGCCGTTGACATCCTCCTGTTCCTCCTCGGAGAGTTCGCGGACGGAAAGCGGGATGCGTTCAAACTTGAAGCTCTTGATCTCAAGCCCCTTGTCTTCCAGATACTTGGAGATGGGACCGTAGTTGGCGAAGTCGGCATAGATGAGGATTTCGTCCTCGTCGCGGAAGACCTCGTCGATGTCGCAGTCGATGAGTTCGAGCTCCAGTTCGTCCATGTCTATGCCGTCCTGCCAGGCTACAACGAAGGAGCACTTGCGTTCGAAGAGGAAGTCGTTCATGCCCATGGTGCCGAGTTCGCCCTTGCCGCGCACGAAGGCGGCGCGGAGATTGGCGACGGTGCGCGTGGGGTTGTCGGTGGCGGTCTCGACGACGATGGCAACGCCGTGGGGGCCTTTGCCGTCGTAGACCACTTCCTTGTAGGCGGACTTGTCCTTCTCGGTGGCGCGCTTGATGGCGCGTTCCACGTTGTCCTTGGGCATGGACTCGCTCTTGGCGGTCTGCATGAGCAGACGCAGGCGGAGGTTGCTGGAGGGGTCGGGACCGCCGGCGATGACGGCGAGCTCTATCTCCTTGCCGATTTTAGTGAATGTCCGGGCCATGTGGCCCCACCGCTTGAGCTTGCGTGCTTTGCGGTATTCAAATGCTCTTCCCATAGTATTAATTGTTTTCTAATTGTTTACGCAGATATTCGGTGCAGTCCTCGAAGGTCTTGAAGGTGTGGTCTTCGGGCACTACGCCGGGGATGACCTTGTGGGTGGTCAGCATGTACATGGGCTGCGGCTGGATGATGGTCATGAGGACCTGTGTGCCGTTGGCCTGGATTTCCTTGATGGCTTCCTCCATGGCGTAGAGGCCGCTCTGGTCCATGAAGGAGACAAGGCGCATGCGGATGATGACGATTTTGGCGTCGGCAGGCACGGTGGCCATCACCTCCTTGAACTTGTTGATGGTGCCGAAGAAGATGGGGCCGTTGAGGCGCTGGACGTAGATCTTGTGGGCCACGGTGTCGGGCATGCCGTGTTCGTCGTCCCAGGGACTTTCCTTGTCGAAGTTGGTGAGTTCCTGGCTGCTGTAGCCGCCCTCTACGAGGTCGGAGGCGCGCTTCATGAAGAGCACGCAGGCGATGACCATGCCTATGCCGACAGCGGTGAGGAGGTCGACGAAGACGGTGACGAGGAAGACCACGATGAGCACCACGGCGTCGGCACGCGGTATCTTGGGCAGGTCCTTGAAGCCTTTGAAGTCTATGATGCCCCAGCCCACGGTGATGAGGATACCGGCGAGGACCGACAGCGGAACATACTGAACCACAGAGCCGAGGCCAAGCATGATGGCCAGCAGCAACAGGGCGTGCACCATGCCGGAGAGCTGGGTGCGGCCGCCGCTCTTGACGTTGACCACGGTGCGCATGGTGGCGCCGGCACCGGGAAGGCCGCAGAAGAGGCCGGCAACGGCGTTGCCTATGCCCTGCCCTATCAGTTCGCGGTTGGAGTTGTGCTTGGTCTTGGTGATATTGTCGGCCACCACGGAGGTGAGCAGCGTGTCGATGGAACCGAGGCCGGCCAGCGTGAGACCGGGGATGATGGCGGCGATGAGGACGGTGCCCCAGTTGATGCCGGCAAGGGAAACCTGGTCGTGCAGGAAGAAGGGCTTGGGCAGGCCGGAGGGGATGGCGCCTATGGTGGCCACGCCGTCCATGTTGATGAAGAGGGAAACCACCGTCATCACGATGAGGGCCACGAGGGTGGAGGGCACCTTCTTGGTGAGCAACGGGAAAAGGTAGATGATGGCCACGGTGCCGATGCCGAGAAGGAGCGCCGTAAGCGAGGTGTGCGAGAAAGCGGCGGGCAGGCCGGCAAGCTGCTCAACCATGGAGCCGCTACCATTCTGTCCCACAAGAGGATAGAGCTGCTGCAGAATGATGATGACGCCGATGCCGCTCATGAATCCGGAGAGGACGGGATAAGGGATGTAGCGTACGTACTTGCCGATTTTGATGATGCCGAAGAGGATCTGGAACAGGCCGCAGAAGATGGCGGCGAGGGCCATGGAGATGAGCACCTCAGAGATGTTGCCGCCGGAGGTGGCCCAGGCGCCGGAGACGAGGGTGGCGGTGATGACGGTCATGGGACCCGTGGGGCCGCTGATCTGGCTGTGGGTACCGCCAAAGAGGGCGGCGAAGAAGCCGAGGAGCATGGCTCCCGTGAGGCCCACGTAGGCGCCCATGGAAGCAGCGTCGGGGGAGGCTACGCCGCTGAAAGCCTGTATGCCGAAGGCCAAAGCCAAAGGCAGTGCGACAATGCCGGCGGTCACTCCGCCGAACAGGTCGCCTTTGATGTTGCTAGTGAGGTTCATTTTCTATTTAATTGATTGCTTGAATGTTTGATTGTTTTAGTTATTCTTTTAATCGAGGGTCCAATACACCAACGACACCGAGAGGATGCCCAGTCCGGCACCCGCCAGCACGTCGCCGGCCCAGTGGCGGTTGTTGTAGATGCGCATGATTCCCACAAGGGTGGCCACGGCGTAGCCCGCCACGGCCAGCCAGGGATACTCCTTGCCATACTCGCGTCTCAGGATTTCGGCCCCGGTGAAGGCAAAGAAAGTGTGGCCGGAGGGGAAACTGTTGTGGGTGGAGTTGTCGGGACGGCGCAGGGCGAAACCGTATTTGGCGGCATTGAG
Organism: Bacteroidales bacterium; assembly: GCA_017483575.1. GTDB lineage: Bacteria > Bacteroidota > Bacteroidia > Bacteroidales > P3 > Colimorpha. The sequence continues at coordinate 243,105 of JAFUWF010000019.1, read as the reverse complement.
CCATCCGCCTCCCAGCAGGTAGCTGGCCCCTTCGAGCTGGGCCAGTTTCCAGAAACCGTGACGTCCCTTCACACCGCAGAGGTTCAGTACCACAGGGGTCAGCGCAGGGAGGTATTGGACATAGTCGTCGGCATGGATTTTCGGCAGGTCATGATAGAGCACTTCGTCGCGGAGGGTCACGGCCAAATCGTGCATGTCGGGCTGGAAAGCCAGCAGGCTGCCCATACCTACCAGCGAGACGCCGGTAATGGCGGGGCCCAGGTACTTCCTCATCGGCAACGGTTCGGGCGTGGCGGTGTCCCACTGGGCACGCAGGCCCACGGGCGACAGCAGCAGAAGTATGACCAGGAGGTTTCTCATAGGGTCAGTCGTCCGTTGGAGAGCACGGGCACCACGGGACAGGTATCCATTTTGAAAGCAAAGCGCACATCCTTCTCGGCCCCAAGACCGTAGAGGCGGTGGACATGGGTGGCGTCGGCGCAGTAGGCGAAGGGGTCGGTCTTGGCCTGCTGCCAGAGGTCGAGGGCCATTGTGGCGGCATCGCCGTGGGGCGTGGCCTGGCAGCGTTCGATGATGGCACCGGCCACGAGGGTGTCCTCGATGCAGAAATCGTTCTTCCAACCGCTGCAGAGCAGCACCACATCGCGGTTCTCCTGTGCGAGCCGTTGGCACAACGCCGTGAGGTTGGCGAAGCATCCCACGAGGGTCAGCGCGGCGTCGGCGGCACGGACAATGGTGACGGTGCCGTTGGTGGTGCTGTAGGCCAGGCGTACCCCGCTCATGTCGTTGTCGAGGTACTCCGTAGGCGAGTTGCCATACTCGGCGTCGCCCACCTTGCTGCCGTTGCGCTCGGCGGCGAGAAGGAAGCCCATCTCGCGGTAGCGCTGCAGGTTGTCGAGGCTGTCCAGGGGCACCACGATGCTGCAACCGGCCTGGAAGGCGGCGCAGACGGCGGTGGTGGCACGCAGAAGGTCTATGGCCACAGTGACATGGTTCTCGGTGATGGTACGATAGGGATAGAGGGCCGGGGTGAGTGATACTTCGATATTCATAGTTTGATGCTAATCAACGAGTTCGGTCTGTTTCATCTCGACAGAGCCGTCGGGATGTATCTGGAGGTTGAAATATTCGGGATGGGACGGGATGTAGCGCTCGGTGCGGTGTTCGCGGGCGCGCTTACCGGAGGGCAGGTCTTTGAGGACATACTTGTTCAGCGTCTCCACCAGGCGGCAACGCTGGGCGGTCTCCAGGTCGCAGCCGTACTTGTCGGCAAAGGCCAGGTCCTCCACCAAGGGCTGGGGATTGCCTTTGAAGTCGGTGGAGAGAGTCTTGCGGGCGGTGACCGACACGTGGAGCAGTTCCTTGTTGCTCGTCGTGGAGCGCAGCACATACTCCGCCTCGACGGTCCAGCTGTTGGTGGTGCTGCTCCAGTTGTGGATGGTGATGAAGAGCACGGCGTCGATGCCGAGCTGGGTGTTGTAGTCGGAGATGTCCTCGTTGCGCAGCTGCTTGCCGGAACGCCACTCGGTGGCGGCAATCTGGGCCGACGCCAAGGGGCCGGGGACATAGTAGCCATTGAAGACCAAGGGGTCCGAGGCTGTGAGGTACAACTGCTTGGAGGCAATGTTGAGCGAGAGGTTGAGCGCCGAGTCCTCGGTGGTGCGCAGGGCATGGCGCAAGGAGAGGTCGTTGAGAGGCGCCACGTATATCACCGCGGGGCGTTCGCTGTAGATATCGCTGTAGTGCTCGAGTTTCTTCTCGCTTTTGCACGAGGTCATTGTAAAAGCAAAAATGAAAAAGAAAAAAACAAAGACATGGCTTGCGCCGCCAAGCGCAAACCTCATCCCGTCAATATATTTTCCTCTATTATTTTTCATTTCTCATTTTTCATTTTTCTTTTTTCTTTTCGGCTTCGCGGGCGACCTTCTGCTCTTCGCGTTCTTTGCGGCGCTGTTCGGCACGTTCCTTGTTCTGTCTGTCGCGCTCCTTGCGCTCCAGCTGGCGGGCCTTCTCTTTCTCCTTCTTGGCCTGCTCGCGTTCCAGCTTCTCCTGCTTGCGGGCATCCTTGACGGCCTGCTTGGCGGCGGCTATGGAGTCGGCCACGAACTGTTTGCGTGCCGCCTCGGCAGCCTGCTGTTGCGCCAGCAGTTCGCGCTTCTCGTTGGCGGTGAGTTCCACGGGGTAGACCACCGAGTCGACGGGGGTCTGCTGGCTGATCCACAGGGTGTCGGTGCTGTCGATGACGGGGGCCACATAGGGCAACGGCTGCAGGGCGGTGAGGGAATCGTAGGCCCACTCGGCCAACTGGGCCCGGTTGGCGGTGTCGCGGGGCGACGCCAGGGTGTCGGCCAGCATGTCCGGCATCAGCCTTTGCTTGATACGCTGCACCATGCCACGGCCCTCGGGGAAGGCCTTCATCTCGGCATTGAGCATGCGGCAGGCGGTACCCTTACGGCCCATCAGGGCGAGGGTGACGCCATATTCGGCATACATGCCGGGATGCAGGGTGTCGGCCTTGACGGCGGCGTTGATGCTCTCGGCATAGGCCGTGGCCAACGCATGCAGGCCGCCGTAGGTGGGATAGGTCTGGTAGCTGAGCACCTCGGCCCGCGGCACACCCACATACTTGCCGGAACAGGAGGTTAGGAAATTGAAAATTGAAAATTGAAAACTGAAAATCATGACGCAAACAATGATGCGCCATATTTTCCTGTTTCTATAGTTTTTTTTCAATCCCATTTCAATTTTCAGTTTTCATTTCTCATTTCAAAAAAAAATAGCCAGGGCCTGTAAGCCGGGTTCTGTAACCCTTGCGGGTTCTTCTATCATCAATCTAGGGCCGCCGTCGCCGACGGTCTCTATCGACCTACCCGCCGACAAAAGCCTTGCGGCTATCGGGCGAGCCGGCCCGAGGTTGTCGGTTTATTTGGTCTTTCAGCCCATGAGGCTTGCCATCGCGCCCGTCACCGGGACACGTCGTGGGCTCTTACCCCGCGTTTTCACCCTTGCTTCATGCATGGTGGCCGACCTTGCGGAGGCAGCCTTGCACGATTAGCGGTTTCTTTTCTGTGGCGCTCTCTGTCGGCGGAATCACGCATTCAAGCATTCATCCGCTGCCTTCCCGTTAGGAAGCATGGTGGCTCGCGCTGCCCGGACTTTCCTCTCGGCATCCGAAGTGCCGAGCGATAGAACAGCCCTTGCTATTTCGGGTGCAAAGATACGCATAATTTTTGAATTACACGCGAACAACCATATAAAATAATGCCGACGGCATGCCGTCGGCAATGATTATGTGGCACTTAGAACGTCCGCCCTCCCCTATCGGATGATGGTCACCGTGCCCTTTTCCTGATGGGCGCGGCCGTCGCTGTCGCGGAATTTGGCCACCCACACATAGGCTCCTTGTGGCATGGCGGCGCCGTCGTACGTGCCGTCCCACTGGAAGGCGGGGTCGTTGCTCTGGTAGACCTGACGGCCTCCGCGGTTGAAGATGACGAGGCGGAATTCCGTCACCGCCGACGTGGACTTCAGCTTGAAGGTGCGGTTCTCGTCCACATCGCCGTTGGGCGCTATGACATTGGGCGCCCACATCAGGTTGTCCTCGTGCACAATCGTCGCCGAGGGGTCCTTGCTCTTGTCGGCAGGCATCTCGACGCCCTGCTGCGCCGAGGGGGTACCGCCGTCGGCCATGGTGGCAACTTGCTGCTCCCCTAAGTTAGGGGAGCTGGCAGCCCGGTCAGGGCTGACTGAGGTGTGTGTCGCGGAGGTAGCGGGCTGCTCGGCCACACACACTCCTCCGTCCGCACTCCGTGCGTCCACCTCCCCTAGCTTAGGGGAGGTGCTGGTGTGTGTCGGTGTGGCCGCAGGCTGCTCTGCCACACTCACTCCTGCGTCCACCACCTCTCGCTTGGGGGAGGTGCCGGACGCTGCCACCGCTTCGAAGCCAACACTCTGCAGGTCCTCGATGTCAGGCTGGGCGGAGCTGGACAAGGCCTGTACCTGCGACGGTTGCATCGCCGCCACCATCGGGCCGGGCTCCCCGGCCCCGCTCTTTCCGGGCCAGGCCACGCACACCACAGCCACCGCCACACCGACGGCAGCCACTCCGCCGGCCACCCTGGCCAGACGGCGCATGCGCAGTCTACGCTCAATCTTCTCGAAAAGCCCGCTGTCGGGCTGCACTTCAAAGTTCTTCAGGTCCATATCTATCAGTCTTTTTCGTTCTTCAATATTTCTTGCAGACGGTTGCAGGCGCGGGAAAACAGCACCTTCACGTTCTGCTCGTTGGTCTTCAGCCTGCGTGCCACCTTCTTGGGCGCCACGCCCTCCACCTCCAGCAGGTTGAACACCATCCGTTGCCGCTCCGGCAGTCCCTGCAGGGCCCGCACCACCTCCTCGACGGTGAACGGGTCGGCCGGCGGCACCGCGGGTTCCTCATCCAACTCCTCCAGGCTCACCGTCTCTTTGTGGCTCCTGAGGTGGTTCAGGCACTCGTTGACCATCAACTGGCGCACCCAGGCCATCAGCTTCTCGGGCTCCCGCAGGCGTCCTATGTGTTCGAACACCTTGATGTAGCCCTCCTGCATCAGGTCCTGCGCGGTCTCGCGGTTGTGGCAGTAGCGCATGCACACACCCAGCGCCATGGGGGCTGTGGTCTCATAGAGGCGTCGCATCGCCTCGCGGTCGCGGCGGCGGCAATCCTTGACCATCTGTGTGTACATTTCTTCCATTCGACTATATAGACACATTTTTGCCCGAAAAATTTCACTGTTAACAAACTTTAACAGTTTTTTAACATTTCAACGGCATCCAATGTGTCGATTATCAGCGTTTTACCAACAACGTGGAATTTCACCTCCCAGCCACCGAAGAGCATCGCATAGCGACGCTCAGGGTCGTCCTGGTAGTGCGGACGGGGATCCTGGGCCAACGACTGCCGCAAGGCGGTGGCCATCTCCGCGGGCAGCGGGGAAAGAACGCCCCGTGGGTCGCTCACCTCCAGCACTCCCTCCGGCGCTGCGGGGGCAAAACCGCTGCGAGCATCGGGATGGCTGTCGGCATAGGCGATGTAGGGTTTGATGTCGTAGATGGGCGTACCGTTCACCAGGTCGGCGCCTTCCACCTCCAACACGGGTCCCACCCCAGCGTCCACGCCCACGGACAGCAGGCGCACCGACGACAGTCCCACGGCGTTGGGCCTATAGGGACTGCGCGTGGCGAAGACCCCTACCCTCTTGTTACCGCCCAGACGCGGCGGACGCACCGTCGGGCTCCACTCCTGGCGCCCGTTGAGGTGGAAGCCCCAGAGCAGCCACACATAGTCGAAGCCCTCCAGACCGCGCACGGCTTCCGCCACCCTGTATGGGGGTTCGAACACCACACGCGCACGGCTCGCCACGAGTCCGGCCTGCCGCGGCACCCCGAATTTGGTGGCATAGGCGCATTCGATATGTGCAATCGTTTTCAGTTCCATCAACGGTTCCTGTTCTTCCAGAACTCCAGGAAATCCTCCTTGTTGCGGACCAGGAGGTTCGGCGTGTCGAGGCCGTAGGGGCAATGCTGCACGCAGTGGTTGCAATGCAGGCAGCCGTCGATCTTCATCATCTCGCGGTACCAGCTCTCGGTGAGGTAGACACTGTGCGGGGCACGGCGCAGGAACAGCGACATGCGGTTGCAGTCCTGGATCTGTATGCCTGCGGGACAGGGCTGGCAGTAGCCGCAACCGCGGCAGAAGTCGCCGCTGAGCTCGCGGCGGTCCTTCTCGATGACGGCGCGCATCTCGTCGGTAAGCACCGGCGAGTTGTCCTGGTAGGAGAGCCACTCGTCGAGCTCCGTCTCCTTCTGTATGCCCCAGATGGGAGCCACATGGGGATACTGCGCCAGGTAGGCGTAGGCCACGGCGCTGTGGGTGATGAGGCCTCCGCTGAGGCCCTTCATGGCTATGAAGCCCATGCCGGCCTGGCGCGTGCGCTCAACGATGTCCAGGTCGGCCTCCGACGCCAGGTAGGAGAAGGGGTACTGCAACGTCTCGTAGAGGCCGCTCTCGATGGCCTCGAGGGCCACACGCTGGCGGTGGTTGGTGATACCGATATGGCGCACTTTGCCCTGGCGCACAGCCTCCTGCATGGCCTCGTACAGGCCGCTGCCGTCGCCGGGCTTGGGACAGAAGGAGGGATTGTGGAACTGGTAGAGGTCCACATAGTCCGTCCGTAGCAACCCCAGGCTCGTCTCCAGGTCCTTCCAGAAGCCTTCGACGCTGGTGGCACCGGTTTTGGTACTGATAATCACGTCGCTGCGACGGCCAACGAGGGCGGCACCGAGCTTGGCCTCGCTGTCGGTGTAGAAGCGGGCGGTGTCGAAATAGTACATGCCGCCATCCAGGGCGCGGCGAACGAGGCGCACGGCATCGGCCTCACTGATACGTTGTATTGGCAGGGCCCCGAACCCATTGCGGGGCACCACGAGGCCACTGCGGCCTAGGGTAATCTTATCCATCGTCTGGTTGTATTTTTTTTTCATAACTTGGTTTTGCTTTTTTTATTGTGTTTGCTTGTAAATTATTATTCCCAACACACTCCGTCGGTCTTCCTTACACACTCCTCAGTCAGCGGCAAGCCGCTGCCAGCTCCCTTAACTTAGGGGAGCAGTTAGATACTGCTGGTTGCGGCAAGAACCATCTTCGCTCCTCCCCTAAGTTAGGGGAGGTGGACGCCCGACAGGGCGGACGGTGGAGTGTGTGTGCAGGACGGACGGAAGAGTGTGCCGAAAAGCCTACATAACAGCTACTTGAATCGACCCTTCACATATAGTATTCATATAGTATTCATATAGTTCTCATATAGTATTCATATACTGTATATAAGAAGTATATGAGAAGTATATGAGAACGATATGAATACTATATAAGAACAGTGCTATTTGGTACCTGTGGGATGGTGGTGTGGAGCCAGTTCTTGAGGGTTTGGTTTTTGAGGGTGCCGTGCTCGAGGCGGCTGTAGGTGAAGGCCTTGCCCTGGCGGTCGATGAAGAGGCTGGCGGCGGTGACCCAGCAGCCCGGAGCGCCGGGGGCCACGCGGATGAGGGGGTCGCGGCCGCCGAGCATGGCGGCGATCCAGCAGTGGAGGACGTTCTGGCCCTTGAGCCACCGTGCCGTGCGGCGTCGCCGCAGGGGGTCTTCGCCGGGGCGGTAGTAGCCCAGGCCCTGGCGCAGGTCGCGCGGCAGGTCGGCGGCGGCCTCGAGGTAGTTCTCCTTCACCATGAGGGCCACCATGTCCTCCACGGCATCGCAGAGCTCGTCGCAGACCTCGCGCGCCGGGGCAAAACGCAGCGTGGCGTAGGCCTCGCCGGTGGCCCAGTCCTTGTTCTTGGGCACACCGGAATTTCGTTTTGCCACCTCGTGGTCCACCACGGCGGCGCGGCGCTGGCGGAAGTCGTCGATGCGGGCCACGCGATCCAGGCAGGCGTTGCCGAAATCGAGCTCGTTGACGTGGTCCACCGCCCGGATGAGGAGGTGGCGTTGCTCGGCGTAGTCCTTGCCTTGGGCCACGAGGGCACGATAGAAAGCCTCGGCCAGGGCGCTTCCGTCCTGGTACGGCTGGGCGCCGAGGTCGACGTCACAATACCGCTTAATGCTCTCTATCAACGTTTTATACACCTTTGTTATGGAGAAGAATATGCTTTTATCTTTTTGCAAAAATAGACAAAGATATTGTATCGCACAATAAAAGATATCAACAAAATATCAACAGAATAACACCATTATAACACCATCCGATACGCCGGAACAACACCGCCCCTCTCCGCCGGGGAAGTTCCCAAGGAAGAGGTGTACTTTTGCGGCCGAAATCCTGCAGGAGAGAAAAAAAGATTAACCGATTAAACAAAAAACAAAGAAAGGAGCAAACAATGACAAACGAAGAACTGAAACGGATCATGGAGATGCTGGAGCTGGACTGCGAGGCGCCGATCCCCCTCATCTATGTCTTCTACCGGCTGCCCGACGGGCGCATCAACAACTACAGCATCAGCGTGCGTCGCGGCAACAAGATGAGCGACGAACACCTCGTGGAGCTGATGCGCCACAGCAGTCCGACGCTGCGCGACAGCGAGGTCCTCGCCGTGGACCGCCCCGACTGGGTGCCGCCCACGGAGTGGCTGGACGTGCCGGACGTGTGCCGCCTGCTGCGTATCAGCCGGAAGACGTTGTGGAAATGGACCAGGAAAGGGCTGCTGAACGCAGCGAAGGTGGAGGGCCGCACCTACTACGACCGGGCCGACATCGACCGCATGATCCGCGACAACGTCATCATGGAGAACGGGAGGTTGGATAGTACGGTGCTTGCGCAGGGGTGACACGCTCCTCTGTCTTCATACACACTCCTCCGTCCGCCCTACGGGCGTCCACCTCCCCTAACTTAGGGGAGGAGTGAAGATAGCACTTTATGGGGTGGAGCTGAGATAGCACTTTATGGGAGGAGTGACGATGGCACATTTGGGGTGGAGCTGAGATGGTATCATCGCTGGGAAGATGGCGCTATCTTGGCTGCTCCCCTAAGTTAGGGGAGCTGTCAGGCGCAGGCGCCTGACTGAGGAGTGTGTAGGGAAGGCTGCAAAGTGTGTAGGGAAGGCAGCAAAGCGTGTAGGGAAGGCTGCAAAGTGTGTCAAAAAAAGCCCCTCCGCAAGGTAACAAGCTCTTGTGTAAAAGAGGTACTTTTTGGTTACTTTCCCGGGAAAAAAAGTTTACATTTTGGGTGGTAACACGAAATCGCCTTATATTGTCACTTGTCGTCGCGACCGACAAAGCGCTTCCGTCCGGACGGCCATCCGGGGAGGCAAAAACAAAAAACAAACAAAATTTTTTTTATTAACCTTTTAAAACATTTACAACTATGGCAAAAGTTAATTGTGGTATTCTCGATGGTTTCATGGGCAAGGTCGGCACCGTTGTCGGATCGTTCTGGAAAGGCGTCCCTGTGATGCGAGCCTACAACCGTCATCATCGCGATGCGATGACCGAGCAGCAGATCCTGCAGCGTATGCGTTTCAAAGCCCTGGCGCAGCTGTCCTCCGGCTTCCTGGACGCCACCGTCGTCGGCATGCACAACGTGGCCGTGTCGCGCCACATGACGGAGAGCAATGTCTTCACCTCGATGAACGCCGGCGCTGTGACGGCGACGGACTTCGACTCGCTGAACGTGGACTTCACCAGTCTCGTCGTGGCCTACGGTCCCCTGCCCCAGGTGGGCTTCGGAGCCGCCAACTTCGACACCCCGCAGCAGGTGTCGGTTACCTTCAAGGGCAACACGGAGTGCCGCTACGCCAGCGCCGACGACGATGTCTACCTCTTCGCCTACTGCCCCGACGCCGAGTGCGGCGTGCTGTCGGCTCCGGTGAAGCGCAGCGCGGGCACCCTGGAGGTCAGGGTCCCGGCGGACTGGAACGGCCTGAAGGTGCACCTGTGGGGCTTCGCCCTCGGCGCCAAGACCAACCAGCGTGCCAACCAGACCAGCGACAGCACCTACATCGGCAGCGGCAACATCGGCTGACGCATGCAGGAGGCCGCAGGTCCGGCCAAAACAAAACCGGCGGTGTCTCGCGACAGCGCCGGTTTCCATTTATGAAACATTCAATTTTTTTTATCTGATGACAACCACCTTGCGGGTGACGATGTTGCCGACGCGGACCATGTAGGAGCCGCTGGCAGGGACGTCGAAACGTACGGGCTGGGTGGCATCGCTCTGGGTGGCCAGGAGGCGACCGTTGACATCGAAGAGGTTCACCTCGAGGCCGGCGCTCTCGCGCACCACGACCTGACCGTTTTCAACGGAGACCTCCACATTGGTGACAACGACGGGGTCGAGCTCGGGGTTGAAGTGGTCGAAGTTGAAGGGCTGGGGAGCGAAGTCGTTCACCTCGTCGTCGCCGGAGCAGTCGCTCCAGGGCTTCATGATGGCCACGAGGGTGATGCTGCTCTGGCCGCTGGCGCTAGAGGGGCAGGTGTAGCTGTAGGGGTTGGTGGTGGAGACCATCCGGGTGCCGTCCCACCAGCCGATGAAGGCCCAGCCGGCCTGCGGCTGGTTGAGCACGATGCTGGCGGTGGAGCCGAAGGGGACGGTAGCGGTGCGCTCGATGCTGTTGCCGTTCTTGACACCGAACTGGGTGGAGCCGTCGACGGCGTTCTGATCGAGGGTCACGTTGATAGTGAACTCGTCGGGGATGGCCTCGAAGATGGCCTCGAAGACAGGCGAAGTACCGGCGATGTCGACGAAGTTGATGGTGCGGTCGGCATCGGTGTTGTCGTCGCTCCAGCGCACGAAGCGGTAGAGGGCGTCGTTGTTGACGGCGGCATGGATGGTGATCTCGTCGCCGTAGCGGTAGATGTGCGAGGTCTCGCTGCCGCTACCGGTGGTGGCAATACCCATGGTGTTGTCGTTGGAGCGGACGGTGACGGTGACCACGCGGTCCTGAAGGCTGGAGGGCGTCTGATAGGTGAGGAAGATGTTGTCGATGGCGGCGCCGGGGTTGTTGACCTCGCTGTCGTCGTCAGCATTCCAGAAGAAGGCCAGCTGGTACCAGCCGGGGGTGCTCACGCTGACGAGACGGTTGTTCTGCTGCCAGAGGAGCGAGGTCTCGTCGTCGCCGTAGAGGCCGTCGGCCAGGACGATGGCGCCGGTGTTGTCGAGGGCGAGCGTGGCATAGTTGCCGTGGTCGGGGATGAGGGCCGAGGAGAGGTAGTCGCCGCTTTCGCCACCCACCTTATAGTCGAAGCGCACTTCGTAGACACCCTGCAGGAGGTAGACCTCGGTGAAGACGTAGGGGCTGGAGGAGGGGTCGTAGTTGTTGGCGGCACCCTGGTTGTTGGAGACGTAGAGGCTCTTCGAGCCGCCGACGAGCTGGCTGCTGGCGGTGGCACCGCCGACGAACCACTGGTTGGCGCCGTTGTTGAGGCTGTACCAGTTGGCAGGTTCCTCGGAACCCTCGAAGCCATAGAAGGAGGCAATGGCGGGCGAGATGTTGTTGGTACGCTGCCACACGGGGGCGAGGACCATGTCGTTGTCGGTAAGGGTGATGATGCGGGGGTTGTCGGTATTGCCGTCGCTCCAGGAGAGGAACTCATAGTTGGAGCCGGGGACAGCGGAGATGGTGTAGGTGTAGGCCACGTCGGAGCAGGAAGGAACGACGTTGATGTTGGCCATACCGCCGGGGCGCTGGTTGAGCGTCAGGGTGGGCATGCCGTCGACAACGATGTTGGAGAATCCGGCCCAGGTCATGCCTGCGGTGTAGAGGCTGCAGGGCACGGCCACGGTGACATGCTCCTTGTCGACAGCCTGGAAGGCGTTCTCGTCGACGGTGGCAGAGAGGTTGGCCAGGACGATGCGCTCAAGGCTGTTGAGATGGGCAAAGGCGCTGCCGCCGATGGAGGTGACGGTGGCGGGGATGGTGATGGTGGCGATCAGCGTGTCGTAGAAGAAAGCGTAGGGCTTGATCTCGGTGGTGCCGTCGGGGATGACGAGGTCGGTGAGCATCTGGCCGTTGATGGCGAGGTTGCGCGAACGCGACACGGGCTGGGCGTTGGCATCGGCGAAGGAGATGGCGAGCCACTGCTCAAGGGTGCCGTTGAAGTTGGTGGAGACAATGTTGTTGGTGCTCTCGAAGGCGTTGGTGCCGAAGCTCTGGGTGCCGCCGTTGAGGGTGACGAAGCGGAGGCCGCGCATGCCGGCGAAGGCCTGCGAACCGACATTGACGACAGAGCCGGGGACATCAATCGTATAGATGCTGGAGCAGCCGGAGAAGGCGGAGTTGCCGATGGTCTCGACGGTGGCGGGGATGGTCATCGACGCCAGGGCGGAGCAGTTGAAGAAGAGACCCTCGGGGATGGAGGTGAGGCCGGTGGGCAGCGTGGCGCTACGCAGGGCGGAGCAGTTGTCGAAGACATGGGTGCCGAGGGAGGCGACGCTGGAGGGGATGGTGACCTCCTGGAGGGCGGAGCAGCCGGAGAAGGCATAGTTGCCGATGGTCTGGACCGAGGAGGGGATCTCGATGGCAGAGAGGTTGGTGCAGTTGGCGAAGGCCTGGGCGCCGATGGCGGTGACGCTGGTGGGGATGGTCACGGAGGTGACGAGGTCACGATAGCCTTCGCGGATACCGATGACGGTGGTCTTGGTGTTGTCGCTGTACACCAGGTAGTCCTCGGCACCGGCATTCTGGGTGATTTCGTAGACGGCACGCAGGTTGAGGTTGGAGGTGACGGAGGCGATGTTCAGCGTGGTGTTGCGGGTGGAGAAATGCTCGTTGACAAACCAGCCGACGAAGTTGTAGGCGGGATTGTTGCTGGCGAAGGCCGTGATGGTGAGACGCTCGCCATCGTTGTAGCGGCCGTCGGCATTGAGGCCGAGGATCTGGATGATGGGGTCGTTCTCGGGGTCGGTGGCGACGGTGACGATGTGGTAGGACGTGGCGTTGAAGACAGCCTTGATGGTGGTGGCTGCGTTGACGGTGACGCTTTGCGAGGCTACCGTGGACTCGGTGCCGTTGATAACCCACTTGGAGAACTGGTAGCCCTCGCCGGGACGGGTGGTCAGGTTGAGGGTGGTGCCCTCAGTAAAGGTGCCGCCGGTGAAGACGCTGCCGCTGCTGAGCACCTGGCCGTCGCCTTCAATCTGCACGGTGACGGCATAGGAGCGGGTCAGGGTGTTGAAGTTGGCGGTGAGGTCGGCATTGGCATTGATGGTATAGGGGAACTCCTCGCTGGTGGAGACCACCTCGGAGGCGCTGTTGGTCCAGTTGACGAACTCGTAGCGCGTACGGTCGAAGCCGGAGACACGGACGGTGACCTCGGTGCCCTGGGGGTATTCGCTGCCGGCACCGGTGAGGGTGCCAACACCGGAGGGCGAGGTGTAGAGGCGGAGGCGGAAGACAGGCTTGTAGTTGGCCACGAGGGTCATGTCGTGGTCGAGGCTGGCGACGGTGTAGGTGGTGGAGGTAGCCGTAAGGTCGTCGGTGCCGTCGATGGTCCAATAGTCGAAGACATAGCCGCTGGGAACAGTGGCCGTGGCGGTGATGCGGCTGCCGGCGTCATAACGGCCGCCGTGGGCCTCGGTGGAAGAGGTGAAACTGACGGAGCCGCCGTTGTTGGCAGAAGCGGTGACGGTGTAGGTGCGGACGAAGTTGGCCACGATGTTGTCGTAGTGGCTGGAGATGTTGCTGATGGTATAGGAGGGGTTGGTACCCGAGATGTCGCCGCTCCAGCGAGTGAAGCGGAAGTTGGCATTGGCGGAGGCGGTCAGCACGGGGCTGGTGCCGGCATCGTAGGTGCCGCTGCCGTTGGCACCACTCACGCTGACGCTGCCGCCCTCAGCGGGATTGACCGTATAGGCGATGCGGAAGGGCTGGTGAGAGAAGCGGGCGGTGAGGGTGCGGTTCTGGATGACGCGGGTGATGGAGTATTCGGTTGAGGAGGTGAGCTGGTTGCCGTTCTCGTCGTACCAACCGAGGAAATTCCACTCGGCATTGGGGGTGGCGAGGAACTGGCAGTTGGCGTTGCCATTGTAGGTCGTGGGGTTGGCAGGAGTGACGTTACCGCCGGCCTCGGGGTCGCGGAGGGCCGTCATGGTGAACTGGTCGTCAGAGCTGACGAAGATGGCCGTGTAAGTGTCGTTGCCGCTACCGTCGGGGAGGTTGAAGGTGTAGGGGTTCTCGGTGGAGACATCCACGCCGTTCTTCACCCACTTGACGAAGGAGACATCGTTGTTGGCCGGAGTGGCGGTAAGGGTCAGCGACTCTCTTTCCATCATGGTGAAGGAGGTGCCAGTATTGCCACCATAAGTCATAGAGACCGAACCACGAGCATTGTTGCTTGAGGCAACGGAGATGGTGCGATCCTGAGGGATGTAGCGGAAGACGGCGGTAATATCAATATCACTATTGACTATACCAAGAAGATAGCTACTAATGGTACTGACTTCAACACCACCGCGTTCCCAACGGACGAAAGCGTATGGTGCGCCAGTGGGGACAACTGCATTCAAGGTGGGAGCTGACCCGGCATTGACATAACCACCCCCAGTAACGGAACAGATGGTGTCAACACCTTCGGGAACCATCGTAACATTGACATTATAGCGGATTCCAAAATGAGCAATAAAGTAACTGTCTTCGGAAACAGTTATATTAATTGATGGCGTTTCGTAGGTATCACCATAATAAGCATCTTCCCAGAAAAGGAAGATATAGGAACCACTAGGCGTTGCCGTAAGAGTAACGGAGGAACCCGCTTCGTAATCGCCACCGCCAGATACCATACCTGCATCAGCGGGATCACTTTCAACATAGACATTCACAGTTTGAGCATTCGCAACAGCAAATGACATCAAAAACGTTGCAAACAAAAGCAACCTTGAAAATACACTTTTTTTCATAACTTACCTTTAAAAAAAGTGCGAATTCTCCCATAATAGAGAATTCGCACAAAACTAATATTAGTTATTCATCACTAAACGAACTGCAAAACCCTTGTTTCTTACTTGTGCATTTGCAGCATTGGGAGCAGTGGAACCGGTGAAAGTCATAGAATAGGCTTGGTTCTTTTGAGGAGCGGTGTTTGAACCCAAACTGGAAGAACTCCAATAAAAACCGCTAACATTATCGCCAGTCACCATGGTGTTCGTACGAGAACCAGCGGCAGGCAGGAATATAGCTCCAGCCATCTCCATTTTGTCCCATTGTTCAAAAGTATAGGAATTGTTAGAATAAGAAGTCATCGTGGAATTCCAAGTCAGGCCATCGGGCAATGTCCAACCTTCATCGGGAAGGAGAATTAAACCTTGGTATACTCCATTAAGGGTAGCATATCCGCAAAGGCCAGAACGAGAAAGAAGATAGTTCCACTCGTCACTGGTCAAAGTACGCCAACTAACCGTGGAAATCCTGCTTCCGAAATAAATATTGCTCACGTTGGCCACACCCCAATCTGCATTTGTACCTGCGATATCAACAGCACCATCAGTAAAACCAAATGTACCCATTGTCTCGTAGGGTTGATACTTAATGCCTGTGGTTCTGCCAGTGTTGTCGCCACTGGTTCCCCAGCCGAAAAGGTCAATAGGAGTAGAAACATTAGCGTCTCCAATACTACTGTTGGTACCTTGAAGCATATCGTACTGATGTTCTGCGAAGGACCACTTGTTGCTTCTCGCATAAGTTTCGGGGTCTTCAACCCTAATGCAGCGTAGATTGCCAGCAGAGAAACGGACATACTGAGAGGAGCTCACTTTGAAACGTTTGTTGCCAATACCGTTCACATTGAATGCAGAGGTACGGGAGGTACCGACGGTATAGACATAACCTTTTTGTAATGTCACAGGAGACTGAGTCTTATACTGAGTGGTGGTGGAGCCATTATTCCATTCTAAATAGAGGGTGGTAGTGACGTTGGACCCCTCGATGGGGATAGCCACATACCAGTAGTCGTCCTCGCCGGTAGAGGAGGGGTCGCTGTAGCGCATGTTCAGGAACCCGCCGGCTCCGCCAGCGGTGACACCGGCAAGGTAGTTGCTGTTACCTCCGGTACTGAGGGTACGGTCGCTGACATTGAGGGTACCCTGCTTGGGAATTGCGTTGGCGTCGAAGCCGACTTTGACATAGCTGTAGCTGCCGCCAGCACCCTGGGTATTGAGGCGGAGGATGGCGCAGGCAGGTTTAAGGGTGAGAACAGTACCGTTCTCAGTGGTGCCACCAAGGACAATCTTATTGTGAGAGGCATTGGTGAGGTTAGTGTTAAGATTGTAGTGATAGGTTCCAGCAGCGGAGTCGAAAGAGCTAACAGCGCCATCGGCATAGGCTACAAGGAAGCGCTTGCCGACAACGGGGTTGCCGTCGGCGCTTTTGGCATACCAGGTGCTACCCTCTTTGCTCAGGGAGAAGACATGGCCGTTGATATAGACCTCATCACCTTCCTCGTATATGAGTTTGGAGGCAGCATCGGTATAATTGAGGTAGACCTTGGAGCCATCGGCATCTGTGAACTGCGGGGTCTCCACTTTAAATCGATTAGTCGAGAAAACCTGCTGCTCGTCATCGGGGTCGCAAGCCGTGAAGAACAGGCCGCAGAGGCCGAGCAGCAATGCAAAACGAATATTTTTCTTCATGTTCTATTCCTTTCTTTTCCAGATTAAACCATAGGATTAAAACCAACCACCGTTGGAGTACTGCCAGCCGCTGCTGCTACCGGCATTAGAGTAGTCCTCGTTACCAGCCATCTCGGATGCAATGACATTGCCGTTGGCATCTTGGTTGGCCATACGAATGGCCATCTCGGTGTCGACAAAGGCGTTGATGGCCTGATGAGCATTCGACACCAAGTTGCCCTCATCCGAGCTAGCGAAGCCTCTTTCGGTTCGAAACTCCACGACGGTGAGCTGTGGAGACTCGTAAATTTTCTTTTCCTTTTTCATATTTGTTATTTGTTCTTTTATTTTCTAATCAGTTCATTACCATATATCTATAGCGTAAACCACCCTTTTGATGGGTATACACTACAGAATGCAAAAGTACGAAGATTTATTGAAATGGCAAATTATTTTTTCAACAGGACTGGGAATTAACAAAAATTAAGATGGCTTGAGTTCAACTAATAAACGTATATCTTTGGCTCCTTCCAGAACCAAAGAAGAGAAACTGGAAAAAGTGCAGTGGAGTCCTGAGCAGATATCGGGACACTCAGGTGAACACAAATTGCCACGAATTGTTCATGAATTTATTAATGGTCAATTATATGATAATCCGCGTCGAAAAGAAAACCGCTGGGGCTGAAAAAGGCAATCCGCGAGAGGGCGGACTAGATCGACAGAAGGTCGAGGTTGTAAGGGGTGTAAAAGGGGAATTTCTTGTCGGAAGACACCAGTGTCATCGCCCTGCTGATGGCGGTGGCGATAATGGCCCGGTCGAAGGGGTCGAGATGCGTTTTACCCCCGATGGAAAGGACCGGCAGGCCTGACAAAGTGTCCAGAATGTCGAAGGAGAGGGGTTCGATACGAACCAACAAATTATGAAGAGCCTCCACAAGGGATTTCCCCATCAGACTGGGGGCAATTTTCCCTCCTTGCTGGAGTTGGGTTATTTCAAGCAGCGTAATGGTGGTGGTATAAAACTGCTCTTGAGAATACATAATATCCTCACGCAAATACTCCGGCAGACGGTCGTTATTCTGCAACAGCCAGATAACGGCTTCGGTGTCGAGAAGAAATCGCATCAGATTTCGGTGTTAAAGGGGTCCGGAACGAGGTATTCGCAGGTAAATCCGGGCACATAAGGGATGATTAATTCCTTTTTTTCTCTGCCAGGTCTGACCACCTTAACGACTGGTTTTTCGGTGTTTGTATGTTCTAAGGTCTCCATAAAAGATTGTTTTTACGAATGCAAAAATACGAAGAATTTCTTAATCTGAAAATTTTTTTACGTTTTTTTAGTCTGCTCGCTCCGCTCGTGAAATCTATAAATCCAAAGGCTTTTCGTCTTCGGGTTTGCTGCACAGGTTGTTGTGGTGGCAGGGAGACTGGCACGAGGGGTTGCAGGGACGGCTGTGGGGGCAGTTCTGGCAGCCGCAGGAGCAGCCTCCCCTGCCCTTGCCCTTCAGCATACGGACGATGCGGCGGACGGCGAAGAAGAGGGTGACGGCGAGGATGAGGAGGACGATGAGGGTCTGCATGGCGGTCGGCGGAGGTTTTTATTGTCGGCGAATTGAGCGAATTTTGCGAATTTTCTTTTAGGGTCGGCGAATTATGTAATTCGCTTAATTCGCATAATTCGCCGACAGTAAAAAGAGGGTTCGCCGTCAGAGGAGCAGGCTGCCGAGCTGGAAGAAGAGCGTGGAGACGAGCCAGGCGAGGCCTATGGTGTAGGCCATGGTGAAGAGGGCCCACTTCCAGCGGCCGCTCTCGTTGCGGATGGCGATGACGGTGGAGAGGCAGGGCATGTAGAGGAGGATGAAGAGGAGCATGGAGGCCGCGGAGAGGGGCGTCATGGAGCCGCGGATGAGGCGGGAGATGCGGAGGGAGTCGTCGTCGGAGTTCTCAGAGGATTCGGAGTACTCGGAGTATTCGGAGGACTCTGAATAATCGGAGGATTCGGGGATTTCGGAGGTGCTGTAGAGGACGCCCATGGTGGAGGCGACGACCTCCTTGGCGAAGACGCCGGAGAGGAGGGAGACGGACTGGCGCCAGTCGAAGCCACAGGGGCGCATGACGGGCTCGATGGTCTTGCCGATCTTGGCCATATAGGAGTTCTCGGCCTGGAGGCGTGCATCCTCGTTGTAGGGGAAGTAGGAGAGCGCCCAGACGATGATGGAGGCACCGAGGATGATGGTGCCCATCTTCTTGAGGTACTCCTTGCCTTTCTCCCAGGTGTGGCGCAGGACGGCCTTGGCGGTAGGCATGCGGTAGGGCGGCAGCTCCATGACGAAGGGCAGGCTCTCGCCACGGACGACGAAGCGGCTGAAGAGCTTGGCCATGAGGACGGCCATGATGAGTCCGAAGACATAGAGGCCCATGAGCACATAGGCCGCATACTGGCTGAAGAAGGCGGAGACGAGGATGACATAGACGGGGATGCGCGCGGAGCAGGACATCATGGGGATGACGAGCATGGTGAGGAGGCGGCTGCGGCGGTCCTCGATGGTACGAGTGGCCATGATGGCGGGGACGTTGCATCCGAAGCCCATGATCATGGGTATGAAGCTCTTGCCGTGGAGGCCCATGCGATGCATGAGCTTGTCCATGATGAAGGCAGCCCGGGCCATGTAGCCGGAGTCCTCCATGAAGGAGATGAAGAGGTAGAGGATGAGGATGTTGGGGAGGAAGACGATGACGGAGCCCACGCCGCCGATGATGCCGTCGGCGAGGAGGCTGCGCAGGGGTCCGTCGGACATGTTGGCTGTGACGGCTTCGCCGAGCCATCCGAAGAGGGCCTCGATCCAGTCCATGGGATACTGGCCGAGGGCGAAGGTGCACCAGAAGGTGACAAACATGAAGACAAGGAAGACAGGATAGCCGAGCCAGCGGTGGGTGACGATGGCGTCGATCTTGTCCGTCAGGGCGTGGAGGGTGCTTTTCTCGTTCTTGACATAGCACTCGGCGAGGGCGCCGCGGACGAAGGCATACTTGGCGTCGGTGATGGCGGATTCGATGTCCTGATGGACATGGGTGTCGCCGCCGTGCTCCCGGCGGATGTGCTCGGCGTCGTCGACGGTATGGGTGTTGCTTTTCTGGTACTCCTCGGCAATCTGGTTGCGCATGCGGAGGACGCTGCCGTCGGGGTCGTGGTCGGCGACATACTGCTCCAGCTGATGGTCGTTCTCGAGGAGCTTGATGGCGAGGAAGCGCGTGGAGAGGTCGTCGGAGAAGCCGTGCTCGTAGAGATGGGTGCGGAGACGGGAGATGCAGGGCTCGAGGATGGGGCCGTGGTTGACGTGGATGTGGCGGTAGAGGTGGGAGGTCTGAGGTGGGAGGTCTGAGGTCTGAGGTTTGAGGTCTGAGGTTTGAGTGGGCTGATTGGATTCGAAGACATCTATTATTGTGTCGAAGAGGCGGTCGATGCCGTCGCCGGAGCGGCCGGTGGTGGGGACGATGGGCATGCCGAGGAGCGTGGAGAGCTGGTTGATGTCGAGGCGGTCGCCGCTCTTCTTGAGCTCGTCGTACATGTTGAGGGCCATGACCATGGTGATGTCCATGTCGATGAGCTGGGTGGTGAGGTAGAGGTTGCGATGGAGGTTGGAGCCATCGACGACGTTGAGGATGATGTCGGGGTTCTTCTCCAGGATATGGCGGCGGACATAGAGCTCCTCGGGGGAATAGGCGGAGAGGGAGTAGGTGCCGGGGAGGTCGACGAGGTTGAAGGTGTAGCCGTTGTGAGTGAAGGTGCCGACCTTCTCGTCGACGGTGACGCCGCTGTAGTTGCCGACACGCTCGTGGGCATGGGCGGCGATGTTGAAGATGCTGGTCTTGCCGCAGTTGGGGTTGCCTACGAGGGCGACGTTGATGGTCTTGGAGCGCTCGGCGGCGATGTGCTGCATGGGGGTGACGGAGGGATTGTCGAGGGGACGGTAGTCGTCGTGGTTGACAATCTCCTGGCGGGCTTCCTGCTCGGTGACGATTTCGACCTTCATGGCATCGCTACGGCGGAGGGAGACCTCGAAGTTGAGGACCCGGTATTTAATAGGGTCTTTCAGAGGGGCGTTGAGGATGGCCTCGACGGTGACACCTTTGATAAAACCCATCTCGATAATACGTTTACGAAAGGCCCCATGGCCCGAAACACGGACCACGACGCCACGTTCTCCAGTCTGTAATTCAGATAGTAACATGAGTATGCTTTGTATTTTAGATTTTGCAAAGATAACAAAAAAAGGTGACCCTTGGGGGTCACCAATTGTGGTGATTGTTTTTATTAGATCGGATAGATAATATCGAGAGAGGGGGTTAAAGGAGTTTTTTCAGGGAGGAGACGAAGCCTTGGATGTCGGATTCGGTGGTGTCGAAAGAGCACATCCAGCGGACGATGTTGGCGGATTCGTCCCAGTCGTAGAAGAAGTATTCCTTCTGGAGGGCGTGCCAGACGTCGGAGGGGAGCTGGACGAAGACGCTGTTGACCTGGACGGGGTACATAATCTTGAGGTGAGAGGAAAGAGGCTCGAGGTAGGAGGCCAGGAGCTGGGCCATGCGGTTGCTGTGCTCGGCGTTGCGACGCCAGAGGGGCTGACACACTCCTCCGTCAGCACTCTGTGCTGCCACCTCCCCTAACTTAGGGGAGGAGCAAGATAGATAGGCTTCGAACTGGGCGGCAACGAAGCGCATCTTGCTGCAGAGCTGGGTCATCTGCTTGCGGCGGTATTTGAGGTCGACATCGAGGGCGGGATTGAGGATGACAACGCTCTCGCCCATGAGCATGCCGTTCTTGGTGCCACCGAAGGAGAGGCAGTCGACACCGAGGTCGGTGGTCATCTCCTTGAAGGAGCAGCCCAGGGCGACGGCGGCATTGGCCAGGCGAGCGCCGTCCATGTGGAGGTACATATTATAACTATGTGCCAGGTCGGCGAGGGCGCGGACTTCGTCGAGGGTGTAGAGGGTGCCGAGCTCGGTGCTCTGGGTGATGCTGATGGCGCGGGGCTGCGAGTGGTGCTCGAAGCCGAAGCCGTGGAGGCGGGTCTTGACGAGGTCGGGCGTCAGCTTGCCGTCGGGGGTGTCCACCGTCAGCAGACGGCATCCGACGACGCGCTGGGGGGCGCCGCACTCGTCGACGTTGATGTGCGCCGTTTCGGCACAGACGACAGCCTCGTGGGAGCGGCACATGGCGTCGATGTTCAGCACATTGGCGCCGGTGCCGTTGAATACAAAATAAACTTTGGCCTGGGGGCCGAAGTGCTCGCGGAAGAGCGCCTCGGTGCGGGCGCACCATTCGTCGTCGCCATAGGCCAAGGCGTGGTCGACATTGGCGTCGGCGATGGCTTTCAGGATCTCGGGGCTGATGCCCGAGTGGTTATCGGAGCCGAATCCTCTTTTCATTTGTCCATGGTATAAAGGAACTCTTCGTTGTCGCGGGTATGCACCATCTGCTTCTGGAGGAACTCCATGGCCTCCTGGGGGGTGAGGTCGGTGAGGTGGTTGCGGAGCACAAGGGTGCGGGAGAGCACATCGGGCTTGACGAGGAGGTCGTCGCGACGGGTGGAAGAGGCTGTGAGGTCGATGGCAGGATAGATGCGCTTGTTGGCGAGCTTGCGGTCGAGCTGCAGCTCCATGTTGCCGGTGCCCTTGAATTCCTCGAAGATGACATCGTCCATCTTGCTGCCGGTCTCGGTGAGGGCTGTGGCGATGATGGTCAGGGAGCCGCCGTTCTCGATTTTGCGGGCGGCGCCGAAGAAGCGTTTGGGTTTCTGGAGGGCGTTGGCCTCGACGCCGCCGGAGAGCACCTTGCCGCTGGCGGGCTGGACGGTGTTGTAGGCACGGGCGAGACGGGTGATGGAGTCGAGGACGATGACCACGTCGTGGCCGCACTCGGTGAGGCGCTTGGCCTTCTCCAAGACGATGTTGGCGATGCGCACGTGGCGGTCGGCGGGTTCATCGAAAGTGGAGGCAATGACCTCGGCCTTGACGGAGCGCTGCATGTCGGTGACCTCCTCGGGGCGCTCGTCGATGAGCAGCACCATGAGGTAGACCTCGGGATGGTTGAAAGAGATGGCGTTGGCCACCTCCTTGAGGAGGGTGGTCTTACCGGTCTTGGGCTGAGCCACGATGAGGCCGCGCTGACCTTTTCCGATGGGGGTGAAGAGGTCGATGATGCGGGTGGACATGGTCTCCTGCGGATGGCCTGTGAGTTTGAACTTCTGGTTGGGGAAGAGCGGCGTCATGGACTCGAAGGGGATGCGGTCGCGCACCTGCTCAGGCGAGAGGCCGTTGATTTCCAACACTTTTACCATGGGGAAGAACTTGTCGCCCTCGCGTGGCGGACGCACCATGCCGCGAACGGTGTCGCCGGTCTTGAGGCCATAGTTGCGAATCTGGGCGGGAGAGATGTAGATGTCGTCGGGCGAAGAGAGGTAGTTGTAGTCGCTCGAGCGGAGGAATCCGTAGCCGTCGGGCACCATTTCGAGGACACCTTCGGCCTGGATGACACCTTCGCGTTCGAAGTTGTATTCGTGTTTATCCTGTTTCTGCTCAGGCTTCTGTTCCGGTTTCTGTTCTGGCTTCTGTTCAGGTTTCTGTTCGGGACGATTGTCTACCTGAGGCTTGCTGACGACGGGGGCCGGCGCCTGGGCGGGTACGGGCTGAGGCACAGACTGTTCCGCCTTGGCGGGAGCAGGCTCCGGCTGGGTGGCAGCCTGGTTGTCGGCCTGCGGCTGGGCGTTCTTGCGCGGACGGCCGCGTTTCTTTTTGACAGGCTGCTCCTGGGCGGGATTGGCCTCGGCCTCAGGGGCAGGCTGATTGACAGCTGGAGCGGCAGGGGCTGTGGCCGCGGGAGTCTCGGCCATTTCCTCACGGTTGGAGGAACGGAAGAAAGGACGACCCATGGGGCTCAGCACTTCGGGCACTTCGGGAACTTCGGGCATCTCCAGAGAAGAAATCTGGAAGTTGAACTCCGGCATATCGTTCTTATTAAACGAAGGGCTGGCGGGCTGGTTCTTGGCGTCGGGCTGGCGCTTGCGGCTGTTGTGGAGTTCGGGGTTTTTCATAGTCGACTCGGCGAGCAGCTTGGGTTTCATGTGCTGACGCTTGCGAGGCTGGTCGCCGTCGGGCTGACGGTTGACAGGCTCCTGCTTGTCAGGATTGGCAGCCTGGTGGTCGAGGATTTTGTAGACAAGTTCTTGCGCATCAAGGCGCGTAGCTTTCGCAATGCCCATGCCTTTGGCTATCTCTATGAGCTCAATCTGGGCTTTGGCAGTTAGTTCACTCTTACTGTACATGTTTATCGGTTGTTCCTTTTCAAATCTAGGATTGTTTGCTAAAATAATACATCATACTGATTTTCAAAACATCCCAAAGAAATTCATGCTCACAATTCATCTGTTTTGACGCTGCAAAAATAAGTCTTTTTTTTCAAATGACAGAAAAAAAATGCAAAAAAAGCAATCTTTTTTTCCACAGATGGAAAAAAATGCGTACTTTTGCAGTCGGTTAGTTACCCATCGGAGAGATGTGGCGAACGACACAAAAAGGTTGAAAACAAGAAATTATATACAATAATTATTAATACACAACAGTATGAACATTCCTGCAAATCTGAAGTACACCCAGGACGACGAATGGGTGCGTATTGAAGGCGAATTCGCTTTCGTTGGTATCACCGACTATGCTCAGCACGAGCTTGGCGACATCGTGTTTGTTGACGTCACCTGCGAAGGCGACACCGTCGACGCCGGCGAGCCCTTCGGTTCCGTCGAGGCCGTGAAGACCGTTGCCGACCTGCTGATGCCCGTGAAGGGTGAGGTGGTCGAGTTCAACACCGCTCTCGAGGATGCCTCCGCCATCAACGCCGATCCTTACGGCAATGGCTGGATCATCAAGATCAAACCCGAGAACATGGCCGACATCGACGCCCTGATGGACGCCGCTGCCTACACCGCCAAGATTGGTGCCTAAACCAGAATGGATGTAAAAAAGAAAGCCGCTCGATTGAGCGGCTTTTCTTTTTGTGCACAGATTCGGAATCAGTCCATGATGGTGTTCCAACCGTGGATATCCTCGGCCTCACCGAGCTGGATGGCGCGGAGGGCGTTGTAGAGCTTGGTGCTGACGGGGCCGGGCTCCTTGCCGAAGACGTAGCTGTGGCCGGTCTCGGGGTCGTCAAGACGCTCGATGGGGCTGATGACGGCGGCGGTACCGCAAGCGCCAGCCTCCTGGAAGTCCTTCAGTTCCTCGACGTCGATGGGACGACGTTCGACCTTCATGCCCATATCCTCGGCGAGCTGCATGAGGCTCTTGTTGGTGATGGAGGGCAGGATGGAGGTGCTCTTGGGGGTCACATAGACACCGTCCTTGATACCGAAGAAGTTGGCAGCGCCAGCCTCGTCGACATATTTCTTCTCCTTGGCATCCAGATAGAACTCGCAGGCGTACTGGCCACCGTGGCAGGCCTCGGTGTGGGCCTTGAGGGAAGCAGCATAGTTGCCACCGACCTTGTAGATACCGGTTCCGAGAGGAGCGGAACGGTCGTACTTGCGGGTGATGACGTAGGGGTTAGCCTTGAAACCGCCCTTGAAATAAGGTCCGACGGGGGTGACGAAAATGAGGAAGAGGTACTCGTCGGCGGGTTTGACACCCACGGTGATGCCGGTACCGATCAGGAGAGGACGGAGGTAGAGGGAGGCGCCGGTGCCGTAAGGAGGAATGTAGGCCTCGTTCAGCTTGACGACCTTCTTGCACATCTCGACAAACTTCTCGGTACTGAGCTCGGGCATCATGATGCCGCGGCAGGTGCTCTGCAGACGCTCGGCGTTGGCTTCGGGACGGAAGATACGGATCTTGCCATCCTTGCAACGGTAGGCCTTGAGGCCTTCGAAGGCTTCCTGACCATAGTGAAGGCTGGAGGCAGCCATGTGCATTTCGATGTGTTCGGAGCTGGAAACTTCGATTTCACCCCACTTGCCGTTACGATACCAGCAACGGACATTGTAATCGGTTTTGAGGTAACCGAAGGGGAGGTTTTGCCAATCTATATTCATGTTATTCAATTTTTTAGGTTGTTAATAAACTTTTTTCTTCTTTGGCAAAGATAAGAATAAAAGTTGATTGGAGAAAAAAAAATTTTACCATGTCGAAAAAAAGTAGTAATTTTGCACCCGATTTCGAGAGAGTGAGAGAGTAGAAACGGCCACGTTTCGGCCCCTTAGCTCAGTTGGTTAGAGCAGCTGACTCATAATCAGCGGGTCCTTGGTTCGAACCCGAGAGGGGCCACAAAAACAGAAAAACGAGAGTAGCGAGACACAAGTTATGGGAAGAATAATGGCCATAGACTACGGAAAAGTACGCACGGGGTTGGCAGTTACCGACCCCGTGCGCATTATTGCCACCGGCCTGACGACGGTGGCCACCCCTACCCTGCTGAATTATATTAAAGAATATTGCGCGCGCGAGGAGGTGGACTGCTTCGTGGTGGGACTGGCCAAGCGGATGGACAACAGCCTGTCGGAGTCGATGGAATACATCGAACCCTTTGTCCGCCAGCTACAGGAGACATTCCCCGACAAGGAGATTGCCCGCGTGGACGAACGATTCACCTCCAAGATGGCATTCCAGACGATGATTGACAGCGGCCTGCGCAAGAAGCAGCGCAGGGACAAAGGCCTGGTGGACGAGATTTCGGCCACGCTGATTCTGCAAACCTATATGAACACAATAAATAATACAAGATAATGATTCTACCTATTATTGGATACGGCCACCCGACGCTGCGCAAAGTGGCCAAGCCTGTCCCCCGGGACTACCCCAACCTGAAGGAACTCATCAGCAACATGTTTGAAACAATGTACAACGCCGACGGCGTGGGACTTGCGGCCCCGCAGGTGGACCTCTCCATCCGCCTGGTGACCATCGGCGTGCGTCCCTACGACGAGAAGACCGACACCTACGGCGAGCCCACCGAAGTACACACCCTCATCAACCCCGAGATCCTGGAGTTCAAAGGCGAGAAGAAGTACTTCAACGAAGGCTGCCTCAGCGTGCCCGACATCCACGAGGACGTGCTCCGTCCGGACACCATCGTCCTGCATTGGTGGGACGAGGACTGGCAGGAGCATACCGAAGAGATCAACGGCCTCTTCGCCCGCATCGCCCAGCACGAGATCGACCACCTGGACGGCAAGGTCTTCACCGACCGCCTCAGCAGCCTGCGCCGCACCATGCTCAAACGCCGCCTGAACGACATTGCCGCCGGCAAGATACAGACGCGCTACAAAATGAAGAAGAAATAGGTTTAAAACAGATACAACGACATTAATTAATCCAAGTATTATGAAAAAGATTATCCTTGCCCTCATGGGCATGGGGCTGATGGTGGCCTGCGGCAGCAAGAACGAAGTGCCCGAACGCGACGTGCTGGTGGACTCCATCGAGGTGATGGAACAGAGCCTGATGAACGCCTCCGTCAACAGCGACCTGCAGAAGGCCGACCGCATGATAGCCCTCTACGACCTCTTTGCCAACAACTATCCTGACGACAGTCTGGCGCCCATCTACATGATGCGCTCGGCCGAAATCGAGATCAACACCGGCAACTACGAGGCCGGCATCGCCACGCTGGACAGCATCATGAACCTCTATCCCGGATACGAGGAACTGCCCATCTGCCAGTTCATGAAAGGCACGGCCTACGAGATGAACCAGCAATACGACCTGGCCCGCGAGGCCTATACCGAGTTCGTGGAGCGCTACCCCGACCACGTGCTGGCTTCCGACACCCGCAAAATCCTCCCCTACGTGGGCCTCACCCCGGAGGAGCAGCTCGAAGCCATCATGGACAAATAAACCACAACGCTTAACCCAGAACCCACAACCCTTATCTCTGAACCATGAAAGTCCGTCAGCTTCGAATCCGCGCCAGCTACCCCAACTACTACATGGTGAACGTCTACGCCCGCGAAGGCCGTGAAATCTTCGACCACGACAGCGAAGACCCCGCCAACCAGCTGGAGGGCAACAAACCCGGCACCGTACGCTACCAGCTCGAGGGGGACCCCGACGACCTCTATCGCGAGTTTCCCCCGCGATGGTACGACATGAACCGCCTGCTCCGCCTGCGCGACGACAAGCAGATCCACTTCCTGGAACTGCTGCTCAACGAGAAAGAAGGCAGCCTGACCGACGAACAGAGAGAAGAACTGGATGCCACCCGCAAAGCCTTCCGCGACGACTGCATCCAATACGTCAAGGACAATCCCCTGACCAACAACGAATACCTCATCACCACCCTCACCTCCGGCGAGTTCACCGACGAGGAAATCAGCTACAAAGGACGCATGCTGCTCGACCTCACGCGCAACTGCTACCCCGTGCCCGACTTCTGCATCCTGACGTCGAAATCGTTCCAGAACCCGGCGATGCTCACCGAGCACCTCAAGGCCGCCGTGCGCAACCTCGAGATCATGACCCGTTGCCGCCTGGGCGACAAGCGCAACCCCCTCGTCTTCGCCATCCGCTGCGCCATGCCGCAGTACATCCCCGGACTCATGCCCACGCTGCTCAACATCGGCGTCACCCGCACGGCCTACCAGGCCCTGACCTCGAAATTCGAGCTGCCGATGGCCAACCGCGTCTACCTCAGCACGCTGCACACCATCTGCGAAATGCTGGGCATCGAGCATCGCTACCAGAATTCGGACATCCTGCTCTCCGCCGAGGACCAGCATCAACGCATCCACACCCTGGAGCAACGCATCGCCGCCACCCCCGACGGCACACGCCTCATCGACGACCCCGAGTTCCAGGTGCTGCAACTCACACAGTATGTACGCAAATTCTATACCGAGAACTCGGACCTCATCCTCACCTTCATGCAGGGCAAACAGGCTTTCCCGAGCCTCATCCTGCAACGCATGGTGTGGACCATCGGCAACAACGACAGCTACCCCGGCGTGCTCTACAGCCGCCACTCGCGCACCGGCGAGGGCAAACAGATAGAAAGCTACCGCAATATCTTCGGCGAGGAAATCATGACCGGCGATGTCACCACCGAGGACCTCGCCTACAGCAACCGTAACGAGATTGTTAAGAAATTCCCGGCGGTCTACCACTTCGACCCGCTGCTGAAGAAACTCGAATACCGATACAAGACCCCCGTCACCATCGAGTTCGCCGTCGAGACACGTCCCCACAAGCTGAGCCTCTTCTCGGTGCTGCAGCTCAACGCCTCGGAGATGACAGGCCGCGCCGCACTTATCTCGGCCATCGACATGCGCAACGACGGCCTCATCGGCGACACCCACGTGATGGACCTCATCAAGCCCTATCACCTCCGCCAGATCATCTCCGCCTCCATTGACGACCGCTCGCTCTCCTCGCTGCAGTTCTTCTCGCACGGCCTCAGCGTGTTGCCGCGCACGGCCATCTCGGCCCGCCTGTGCTTCTCTGTGGCCAAAGCCAAGGAATACAAGAGCAAGGGAGAGAACGTATGCCTCTGCCAGGAGCACTTCGTGCCGGAGGACACCATCACCCTCAACGAGGTGGACGCCATCCTCAGCATGATGCCCGCCGCCATCCATGTGGTCACCGCCTGCCGCGGATACGGCATCCCGGCCTTCATGGACCTCCACTCCTACGGGGTCAACATCGAGGCCAACACCATCGTCAACGCCGACGGCATCAGCATTGCCGAAGGCGAGATGCTCACCGTCAGCTCCAAACGTCAGAGCCTCTTCAAAGGGCAGGCGGCCTTCAAGCCGGCCCGTTTCACCAAATACTACGAAGGCGCCCCGGTGGACCTCAGCGACGACGAGCGCCTCTTCTTCCAACGCATGAAACTGGCCTACGCCCAGTACCAGCGCACCGTCACCTCGCAGGAGGCCTCCTACATCACCGACCTCGGCAAGCTGGCGCGCCTCATCCGTTGCAACCTGCAGAACAAACCGGAGATAGCCCGCGACATCGTCAACTCGTGGTACGAAAGCCGCTCGGAGGAATACGTGCAGCAGGTGCTTCAAAGCCGTATGGGCGACCACAACGACCAGAGCCGCCTCTTCGACCTCCTAAGCCGCCAGCACAAAACGGACTTCTTCCAACGGGCCTACACCCTGTGTCGCCAACACAGCGTGTCCGGCCTGACGGCGGGCAGCTTCATGATCGGCCGCTTCGTCTCGCGCCCCCTGCCGCGCAAAATGTGGAACTCGCTCAGCAACGCCGTCGTGGCCTTCCTGATGAACGAGTACGTCCTCTACGAGAAATACCAGCAGGTGCTGCAGGAAGTGGGCGAAATCAAACTGGCCCGTGCGCACTCTCGCATCGAAACCGAAGGCATCGACAACATGGTTGTGAAGAACTTCGACCTGAATATCTTCATCCCCCTCCTCTACTCGCAACACGACTGGAAGCAGGTTGCCGAGGAACTGGAAAAGATGGACCATCAGGACAACACCCACCTCCTCATCGAGATGCTCAGCCGTCCCATCGACCAGATTTTCGAGATGAAACACCCCTGGCAGGTGGCCATGATCGAGGACATGTTGAAACAAGCGGGTGAATAATACCAATAAACGATAATTCCCATACCTGAATACCCCCTCTTTGGGAGGGGTCTCTCCCCTACCAGATTCGACCGTTCTCATATAGTATACATATAGTATACATATACTTCTCATATACTTCTTATATACTGTATATAAATACTATATGAGAAGTATATGTATACTATATGTATACTATATAAGAACAGTGCTATTTGACAGCAATCAGGTAGGGGTCGCGTGGGGTTCGGAGGCTAGTGGGTGTGGAGGGGGAAACGGTAGCCTAAGGTCCACTCGATGAACTCGATACGTCCACCGTGGGCGTTGATGCCGACGCCGAGAAAGACGCGGCGGAGGTTGTAGTAGGCGCCGACGCGTTCGTAGAGGGGGGTGGAGACCTGCGGAGAGGAGACGATGGAGAAGCCGATGCCGGCCTTGATGCTGAGGGGACCCCAGAAGAATTCCATGGTGCCGAGGGCGGAGAGGTAGACGGGAAGGGTGTAGGGGGAGCGCTCGTATTGCAGCTGTTCGTGGTCGACGAAGTTGTACCAGAAGTCAATTGTGGCTCCATAGGCGAAGGTGGGGGATGCATAGCGCTGGTAGGTAAGTGCGAGGTCGTAGCAGAAGTAGTAGCCGGGGAAGGTGGTGTCGCGCGACATGACAGTTCCGGGGGAGAAGGCGATGGAGAATTCGGGGGGTATGAGGGTCGCGGTGTCGATGAGGTTGCGGGAATGCTGCCAGTCGAGGGTGCGTTCGTATTCGTTTCCGAGCTTGACGGCAGCGCCGAACTGGAGGAAGTTGAGGCCCTTGTTGGGGAAGAGGAGCATGCCGTTGGACGAGTGGAGCAGCGAGGCGGAAAGGAGGTAGCGGTCGCCGAGGCGGAGGTCGAAGCCTACGTCGATGAGGCAGTTGACGACGGAGGAGATGAAGATGTTGTCTGGGTCGTGGGTGATGGACTGCGGACGGGTATAGGAGGAGAGGCCGAGGCCGATGTGGTAGTCCAGCAGGCGTCCGAGGGGGGCCTGGACGATGCCCGCAAGGCCGAAGCGGTGGCCGTAGATGGCGTTGGGGATGCAGGCGAAGGAACCGCGAATGCCGAAGGCAGGATAGTGCTTGCGGAGGCGCCAGTATTCGTTGCCGGATTGGCGGGAGAACCAGGTGACGTCGAAACCGAAGGTGCCGCGGGAGTATTCCATCATGTCGAAGTTGTTGGGCATGGCGTAGCTGGCGTTGATGCCGAGCTGCCAATGGGAGTGGCTAAGAGACAGCGTGGTGTCCTGGGCGGAGATGCCCAGGGGGATGGCCAACAGGAGGAATAGCAGGAGGCGGTTCATCTGACTTTGGTTTCAACTTTCAGCTTCGACTATCAACTTTTGGTATTCGGTTTCGGAGATGATGGGGACACCGAGGCTTTCGGCCTTTCGGCGTTTTTCGGGGCCCATCTTCTCGCCGGCGAGGAGGTAGGAGGTCTTGCTGCTGATGGAACCGGAGACGCGTCCACCGTGTTGCTCGATGTCGGCCTTGATACCGTCGCGGGAATAGTTCTCGAAGACACCGCTGACCACGAAGGTGAGGCCGGAGAGGGGTCCGGAGGCGGTGGCCCATTGGCCGCTCATCTGCAGGCCTGCGGCGCGCAGACGCTGGACGATGGTCTGATGGACGGGGTCGGCGAACCATTGGTTGACGGCTTGTGCGGTTACTTCGCCGACGTCCTCCACCTGTGCCAGTTCCTCTACGGAAGCGGCCATGAGGGCGTCGATGTTGCCGAAATGGCGTGCAATCTTGCGGGCGCCGACTTCGCCTACATAGCGGATGCCGAGGGCGAAGAGTACGCGTTCGAAGGGCACCTGCCGCGAGGCGTCGATGGCGGCGAGGAGGTTGTCGGCCGATTTGTCCTGGATGGTGGCGTCGGTGCCGAGGCCTATGAGTTGTTCGCGGCGGAGGTCGTAGATGTCGGCGATGTTGCGGACGAGACCGGCCTGATAGAGGAGCTCGAGGCGTTCGGGACCGAGGGATTCGATGTCCATGGCCTTGCGGGAGACGAAGTGCTCGAGGCGGCCGATGATCTGCGGATGGCATCCGTCGGTGTTTGGACAGTAGTGGGCCGCTTCGCCCTCGACGCGGAGGAGGGGCGTTCCGCATTCGGGACAGCGTTGGACGTAGGCCACCGGCATGGAGCCTGGGAGGCGCTGGTCGAGGTCGACGCCTACGACTTTGGGGATGATCTCGCCGCCCTTTTCGATGAAGAGGTGGTCGCCGATGTGGATGTCCATCTTCTGGATGAAATCGGCGTTGACGAGGGTGGCGCGACGGACGGTGGTGCCGCCGAGCCAAACGGGTTGGAGGTTGGCAACGGGTGTCACCTTGCCTGTGCGGCCCACCTGGTAGGAGATGCTCTGGAGGGGGGTGCTGACGCGTTCGGCCTTGAACTTGTAGGCGATGGCCCAACGGGGGGACTTGGCGGTGAGGCCGAGGCGGTCCCAGAGGGGAGTCTGGTTGACCTTGATGACGATGCCGTCGATGCCGAAGGGAAGGTCCCAGCGGGCGCGGTCCCAATGGTCGATGAAGGCCTTGATGTCGTTGATGTCGCGGCATTCCTGGATATAGGGTTGCACCTTGAAACCCATCTGGCGGGCCCAGTCGAGGCGGCCGAAGTGGGTGTCGGGCAGAAGGGCTTCGTCGGGACCCATCAAGAAGTACATGCAGAACATGAGTTTGCGCTTGGCGCACTCGGCGCTGTCCTGGAGCTTGAGGCTGCCGCTGGCGGCGTTGCGGGGGTTGGCGAAGGGTTCGAGACTGTCGGCTTCGCGCTGGAGGTTCATGGCGTTGAAGGCCTCGAAGGGATAGACCACCTCGCCGCGGGCCTCGAAGTCGTCGGGGTAGTCGCCGCGGAGACGTAGGGGTATGGTGGGGATGGTTTTGGCGTTGAGGGTGATGTCGTCGCCTACGGTGCCGTTGCCGCGGGTGACGGCCTGGACGAGGCGTCCGTGGCGATAGGTGAGTCCGATGGCGACGCCGTCGTATTTGAGCTCGCAGGTGTAGCTGAAGGCGGTGCCGTCGAGGAGTTTGCGGGTGCGGGCCTCGAAGTCCTCGATTTCCTCGATGGAGTAGGTGTTGCCGAGGGAGAGCATGGGGAAGCGATGGGAGACCTGGCGGAAGGCTTTGTTGACCTCCCCTCCTACCCTCTTGGTGGGCGAGAGCGGGGATGCCAGCTCGGGGTACTGCTGCTCGAGGTCCTGAAGTTGGCGGAGCATGGCATCGAACTCCTGGTCGGAGACGAGGGAGCGGTCGTTCATGTAATACTCATAGTTCAGCCGGTCCAGTTGTTCCGCCAGCTGCTCCATCTTTTGCCGGATGGGTTCGGTGTCTATTGCGCTGAAAAGGTCCATTCTCCAGTGAAGTTTAATGATACGGGGCCGATGAGTTGCACGTTGTCGATGAGGTCCGGGGTGCGGATGAAGTCGACGTTGAAGTCGCCGCCGCGGGCAACAAGGTTGTGGTTGCCGGAGACGATGGCGCAGGCTGTGACGCCGGTGCCGCAGGCCCAGGTTTCGTCCTCGACGCCGCGTTCGTAGGTGCGGACAAAGAGGCGACCGTCGGGGAGGTCCTCGATGAAGTCGACGTTGGTGCCCTTGGGAAAGAGGTCGGCCATGTTGCGTATGCGGCGCCCCTCCCCCACCACATCGAAGTGCTCGAGGTCGGAAACCCGCTGCACATAGTGGGGCGAGCCGGTGTCGAGGAAGGTGCCGGAGAGACAGGGGCGCACCTCGACGGCCGGGATGCTGCGCATGGCCAGGCGGACGACGCCCTTGTTCCGTTCGGGGTCCCAGGAGAGGATTTCGGCGGTGTGGGGGCCGTCGTAGCCAAGGAACCGGAGCGACCGGCCGAGGCCAAGGAGATGGGCAAAGAGGGCTATGCAACGGCCTCCGTTGCCACACATGGAGCCGAGGCGGCCGTCGGAGTTGTAGTAGCGCATCTCGAAGTGGAAGCCCTCGGGGGCTTTCTCGAGGGTCATGAAGCCGTCGGCGCCGATGCCGAAACGACGATGGCAGAGGTGGGCGAGTTCGGACTGCGAGAAGGAGCGTGCGGACTCTCGGTTGTCGACAATCACAAAGTCGTTGCCAGCGCCGTCGAATTTGTAGAACTGCATGGTTATTGGTTATTGGTTAGAGATTATGGCGGGAGGGGTCAATAGTCGATCATGGGGAAGAGTTTGCGCAGCTCGGCCATGTGGGGGTTGGCGGCCAGCATGGCGGCGTATTTGTCGTCCGGGGAATAGACGATTTCCGTTTTTTCGAGGAAACGGGGGTTCACCTTGCAGTCGAGCATGCGCATGCCCGTCTTCTCGCGGAAGAACTCCATGACGTCGATCTTGTGGGGTTTGAACTCGTCGGCGAAGGAGACCGTCTGTGCATCGACCTCGAAGCAGCCAGGGTGTTCGCCAAGCCGGGGGACGCCTTCGGCCATCAGTTCCTCCAGTCCCAGCTTCGTGGCCACCTCCTTCCAGTATTGGGCGAGGGATTCCTCGGTGAGGGGTTTCACGTCGATGGCGATGTGCTTCACAGGTTCGACCGTCGGGGCGGACTTGATGGAGATGGTGGTCAGAGGTCGGAGCTTTGAGGTCGGAGCTTTCCGACTTCCGTCTTCTGAACTATTCCCCGTGCCTGCCCTTTCGGGACTCCTTGCAATCTATGTCTGAGGGACGGTGGGGGTGGCCAGCTTCATCAGGCACACCTCCACGAAGAGGTTCTTGTTGTTGGCTTCGCGGAAACGGTATTCGTAGTCGGAGGCCGTGGTGAGCCAGGCGAGAAGCATGGGCAAGCCGCATTGCTGGGCCTGCGAGCCGTAGCGTTGGCGGGTGGTGTCGCCGCCGTCGATGAGCTGGAGGGTCTGCGGGTCGAGGCTGACCATGAGGTTGCGCAGGTGCTCGCAGAGTCCGGTGAGGAAGTGCTGTCCGCCGAAGCCTTTGCCGATGACCTCCTGGTAGAGCAACAGGGCACCGCTGAGGTTGCCGGAACGCAGGTGGTCCACCAGTCGGAAATAGTAGTCGGCATCCAGCACGTTGAGGTTCTCCAGCACACCGCTGTAGGTGAGGTTCCCCTGGGTGAAGTTGACCAGCTGGTCGAAGATGGAGAGTGCGTCGCGCAGACCGCCTTCGGCCTTGCGGGCCACCACTTCCAGGGCTCCCTCTTCATACTTCACACCCTCGCCCTCGGCCACATACTTCAGGTGGTTGACGATGTCGGCACTCTCGATGCGCTTGAAGTCGAACACCTGGCAGCGGCTGAGGATGGTGGGGATGATTTTGTGTTTCTCGGTGGTGGCGAGTATGAATTTGGCGTAGGCGGGAGGTTCCTCAAGGGTTTTGAGGAAGGCGTTGAAGGCCGCCTGGCTGAGCATGTGGACCTCGTCGATGATGTAGACCTTGTATTTGCCGGTTTGCGGGGGGATGTAGACCTGCTTGACGAGGTCGCGCATGTTGTCCACGGAGTTGTTGGAGGCAGCATCGAGTTCGAAGATGCTCATAGAGGCGCCGTCGTTGAAGCTGCGGCAGCTGTCGCACTGGTTGCAGGCTTCGCCGTCGGGGGTGCGGTGCTCGCAGTTGATGGTCTTGGCGAGGATACGCGCACAGGTGGTCTTGCCCACGCCACGCGGGCCGCAGAAAAGGAAAGCCTGCGGCAGCTGGCCGGTGGCTATGGCGTTCTTGAGCGTCCGGGTAATATGCTCCTGTCCCACCACACTGGCAAATGTTGTGGGTCTGTATTTTCTTGCCGATACTACAAAGTTATCCATATTATTGTAATCGTTGCTGAAACAAAATGCAAAAATACACTTTTTTTTTCATTCGTGAAGAAAAAAAAGGGACGCATCTGTGCGATGTGTCCCTTTCGCGTTGGTTATCGGTCGGTTAATGCTTCGTGTTCGGGTTGTAGAAGACGAAGTGGTCGTCGATGGTGTCGATGATGATGGTATCGTTGGAATGGATTTTGCCCTCCAGCAACTGACGGCTCATCTCGTTCAGTATCTCCCTCTGGATGACGCGCTTCACCGGTCGGGCACCCATGGCGGGATCGAAGCCCACTTCGGCCAGTCGGCCCACGGCCTCGTCGGTGGTGGAGATGGTAATCTCGTTCTGCTCCAGCATCTTGGCCACGCCGCGCATCTGTATGCGGACGATGTCGCGAATCTGGTTCTGCGTGAGGGGCTGGAACATGATGATTTCGTCGATTCGGTTCAGGAACTCGGGACGTATCCTCTGCTTCAGCAGCTCCATGACGGCGTTCTTGGTCTCGTCCAGCTCGTACTGGTTCACCGCTCCACCATGCTCCAGGCGCTCCCGGATGATGTCGGAGCCCATGTTGGAGGTCATGATGATGATGGTGTTCTTGAAGTCGCAGGTACGGCCCTTGTTGTCGGTCAGACGGCCGTCCTCGAGCACCTGCAGCAGGATGTTGAACACGTCGGGGTGAGCCTTCTCAATCTCGTCGAAGAGGACGATGCTGTACGGCTTGCGGCGCACGGCCTCGGTGAGCTGGCCGGACTCGTCGTAGCCCACATAGCCCGGGGGCGCTCCGATGAGTCGCGAGACGCTGTGGCGCTCCTGGTATTCAGACATGTCGATACGCACCATCATGTTCTCGTCGTCGAAGAGCACTTCGGCCAGGGCCTTGGCCAGCTCGGTCTTGCCGACGCCGGTGGTGCCGAGGAAGATAAAGCTGCCGATAGGCCGCTTGCCGTCGCTGAGGCCCGCACGCGAGCGGCGCACGGCGTTGGCAATGACACTGATGGCCTCGTCCTGGCCCACGACGCGCTTGTGCAGCTCGTCCTCCAGGTGCAGCAGGCGTTCGCGCTCGCTCTGCAGCATGCGCGTGACGGGGATGCCGGTCCATTTGGAGACGACCTCGGCAATCTGCTCGCTGTCCACCTCCTCGTTGATCAAGGCACCGGAGGCCTGCATCTGCTTGAGCTGCAGCTTCAGGTCCTGCACCTTCTTCTCGGCCTCCTTGATGCGGCCGTAGCGCAGCTCGGCCACCTTGCCGTAGTCGCCGGCGCGTTCGGCCTGCTCGGCTTCGAACTTGTAGCTTTCGATGTTCTTCACCTCGGCCTGGATGGCTTCGACGATGCTCTTCTCGTTCTGCCAGCGGGCCTTCATCTGGTCGCGCTGCTCGCGCAGCTCCGCCAGCTCTTTGTCTATCTGGGCAATCTTGTCCTGGTCGTTCTCGCGCTTGATGG
The DNA here is from genome assembly GCA_017483575.1 of Bacteroidales bacterium. Classification (GTDB taxonomy): domain Bacteria; phylum Bacteroidota; class Bacteroidia; order Bacteroidales; family P3; genus Colimorpha. The sequence goes on along the minus strand of JAFUWF010000019.1, from coordinate 206,174 downwards.
CTTCGCGTTCAATTTCGAGCTGGCGTATGCGGCGCTCTATTTCGTCCAGCTCCTCGGGCACGGAGTCTATCTCCAGCCGCAGCTTGGCCGCCGCCTCGTCGATGAGGTCGATGGCCTTGTCGGGCAGGAAACGGTCGCTGATGTAGCGGTGGCTCAGCTCGGCGGCGGCGATGATGGCCTCGTCCTTGATACGCACGCGGTGGTGCACCTCGTAGCGCTCCTTCAGGCCACGGAGGATGGAGATGGTGTCCGGCACCGTGGGCTCATCGATGAGCACACTCTGGAACCTACGCTCGAGGGCCTTGTCCTTCTCGAAATACTTCTGGTATTCGGCCAGGGTGGTGGCGCCGATGGCGCGGAGCTCGCCGCGGGCGAGGGCGGGCTTGAGGATGTTGGCGGCGTCCATGGCCCCTTCGCCGCCGCCCGCGCCGACGAGGGTGTGGATCTCGTCGATGAAGAGGATGATTTCGCCGTCGGCCTCGTTGATTTCGCGGATGACGCTCTTCAGCCTCTCCTCGAATTCGCCCTTGTACTTGGCGCCGGCGATGAGGGCGCCCATGTCGAGCGAGTAGATGGTCTTCGACTTTAGGTTTTCGGCCACGTCGCCGCTGACGATACGCTGCGCAAGTCCTTCGGCGATAGCCGTCTTACCCACGCCGGGTTCGCCGATGAGGATGGGGTTGTTCTTGGTGCGGCGGCTCAGTATCGGCAGCACACGGCGGATCTCCTCGTCGGTCCCGATGACGGGGTCCAGCTTGCCGGCCTGCGCCAGCTGGTTGAGGTTCTTGGCGTACTTGCCGAGGGCGTTCATGGTCTGCTCCTGGTTCTGGCTGGTGACTTTGGAGCCCTTGCGGAGGTCGGCGATGGCGGCCGTGAGGGCCTTCTCGCTGCAGCCGGCGTCCTTCAGCAGCTGCGCCACGCGGTCGCGCCCAGAGAGGAGGCCGAGCAGCAGGTGCTCCACGCTGACGAACTCGTCGTTCATCTTCGTGGCCCGCTGCTGGGCACTGACCAGCGCCTGGTTGGCGTCGTTGCTGAGATAAACCTGTCCACCGCTGACGTGCGGCAGGGTGTTCAGGATGTCCTCCACCTGCTGTGTAAGGCGGGGGATGTTGACCTCCATCTTCTTCAGGAGGTAGGGGGTCACATTCTCGTCCTCCGAGAGGAGCCCCTTCAGCAGGTGCGCCGTCTCGATGGCCGGATGCTGCCCTCCGAGGGCTATCTCCTGCGCCTTCTGCACGGCTTCCTGCGCTTTGATTGTGAACTTGTCTAAGGTCATAGTTATTTGGTTTTATTTGTTATTTTTATTCCGTTTTTACACCAGAGCCACAAGCAAATAAGGTACCAAACAAAAAAGGACTGCCATTTTGGCAGTCCCTGTGTCAGTCTAACCACTAACCACTAATACCCCTCCGGATTCTGGCGTTGCCAGTGCCAGCTGTCGCGCACCATGTCGTCAATGCCGTATCTCGCCTCCCAGCCCAGCTCGGCTTTCGCCTTCGAGGGGTTGCAGTAGCAGGTGGCTATGTCGCCCGCGCGGCGCGGCTTGATGCTGTAGGGCACCTCGACGCCGTTGACCTTGACAAAAGCCTTCACCATGTCGAGCACGCTGTAGCCCTTTCCTGTACCTATATTATATATACCCATGCCGCACTTGCGGCCGATGGCCTGCAGGGCGCAGACATGGGCGGCGGCGAGGTCGACCACATGGATGTAGTCGCGCACGCCCGTGCCGTCGGGCGTCGGATAGTCGTTGCCGAAGACGCCGAGTTCCTGGCGTTTGCCGACGGCTACCTGGGTGATGTAGGGCATCAGGTTGTTCGGTATGCCGTTGGGGTTCTCGCCGATGCGGCCGCTGGGGTGCGCACCCACGGGGTTGAAGTAGCGGAGGAGGACGACGTTCCACTGGGGGTCGGCTTTCTGGATGTCCATGAGGACTTGCTCGAGCATGCTTTTGGTCCAGCCGTAGGGGTTGGTGCACTGGCCCTTGGGGCACTGCTCGGTGATGGGAATCTCGGCGGGGTCGCCGTAGACGGTGGCGCTGCTGCTGAAGATGATGTTCTTGCAGCCGTGCCCCCGCATCACGTCCACCAGCGTCAGCGTGCCACCGATATTGTTTTCGTAGTACTCCCAGGGCTTCTCCACGCTCTCGCCCACGGCCTTGAGGCCGGCGAAGTGGATGCAGGCGTCCAGCTTGTGCTCGGCGAAGATGCGTTCGAGGCCTTCGCGGTCGCGGATGTCGACGCGGTAGAAGGGTATTTCCGTGACCCCGATAATCTCGGCCACGCGCTGCAGGGCGACGGGGTTGGAGTTGCTCAGGTTGTCCACCACCACGGCGGTGTGCCCCGCCTTGTAGAGTTCTATCAATGTGTGGGAGCCGATGAATCCGGCTCCGCCGGTTACGAGGATGTTCATTTTCTGTAGGGTCTTTTTTCGTTGTTGATAATGCGATAACGGAGAAAAGACGGTAATATTGTATTAGAAAGAAAAAAAAGAGATGGTATCCAGCAGCACTTTGAGGGCGGCATAGTAGCGTTCGTCGTGTGCCTTGAGGATGGACAGCACGTTGAGGTAGACCATCACCACTGTGGCTCCGGTGTGGTTGTAGATGGCACGGGCGATGTGTTTTTCGCCGATGCCGAGTCCTTTGCTGTGGGTTTTTACGCTGAAATTGAATGTGAAATCCTTGCGCGAGGCGGCATGGACGGTAATCTCCGAGGCGTTGGCCTTGAGGCGCTCACAGAAGTCTTGTACCCACGCTCTGTCCCCATCGGCCACGTGTGCTCCCTCGAACCGGTAGCCTTCGGTGCCCATGGGCATTCCCCACTCCACCTCGAAATCGGCACCGCCGCTGGCACCGCTCATCAGGCAGAGCACGCGCTGGCCGCGCCTGATGCGCCGCAGCGCACCGACATATCTCTCAAACATCTTGTTACCGTCGGAGGCCTCCAAGTCGGCATAGAACGGACTTGCCATGATGCCATCCTCGCTGGCGGCGCCATAGAAACGCCTCTCACGCGTAATGATGTTGCACGTCAGGTTCTGGGCCAGCGTAGCCACGACATGCGACAGGGCGTATTCGGTGGCACCGGCGGGGTTGAGCACCACGAGGCGCTCGTCGTCGTTCCACCGGCAAAAGCCGTAATCCTCGCCGGCGAGGTAGCGTTCCACCACCATCATGTCGTTGACACGCAGGTTCTCGTCGCTCTTCATCGAACGCATCCGCAGGTCGGGTGCCGAACGCACGGTTTCGAGTATCTCGCTTTCAGAGAGCAGGCAGATGGAGCGGAGATAGTCGGTGGAGAGATAGCGTGCCGGAGCCGAACGCTGATGCTGCCCGTCGCTCAGAAGGGCCTTCTTCTCAGAATAGTTTGCTGCGAAACGCTGGTAGATCAAATCGCGCCGACGCTCCAGCTCCTCCTCCTTCCGTTCGTCTTCCACGGCTTCGATGAAGCCAGAGCCCACCAGGCCTGCGGGGACAGCGAAGATGGCAATGCCCAGTACGCCAACCAGCACTGCTATCACACGTCCCCAGAAGGTGATGGGCGGTGTGTCGGCGAAGCTGCCGGGGTCGCCGATATACTGCGCGAAGGCCCAGACGACACTCCGCCAGCCGTTGTCGTACACTTCCGGCTGCGCCTGATGCTCCACGAAGAAGAGCAGGAACGACAGTATCAGTGTCACGATGCAAAGGAACTGCAGCGAGACCCACAGCTCGCTCTTCTTGGAGCCGAAAGCCTTGCTCAGCAGGCGGAACGACTTCATATAGCGGAACACGCGGAGCAGACGGAAGACACGGAGTACCTTCAAGGCCATATAAGGCACCGGGAAGAACAGCGCCACATAGAAGCTGTAGGTCGACACCAAGTCGATCAGCCCGTAGAACGTGCAGCAGTAGCGCACACGCCCCCAGAAGCCCTTGTACTTGGGGTCGATGAGGTCGGCGCACCAGATGCGCAGCGCCACTTCGACGGTGAAGACTGCGGTGGTGAGGAGGTCGACGGCGCCCAGCCACGCCCCATAGCGCTGGTTGATGCCGTCGAAGGTGGAGAGGAACACTTCGACGGTGCTGACGACGATGAGCCCAATGATGGTCCAATCGACGATATTCTTCCACTGCCACGTCTTCAAATCATCGTCGAAGACGCGGGCCAATTGCTGCTTCAACTTATGCATCGATGTGGTAAAGTCTATTTCTTTTTGGCTCTTTCACGTTCGCGGGCAAGGGCCTCTTTGGCGCTCTCGATTTGGCGTTTGAGGCTTTCTATGCGGAGGTCGTGGCTCTTGGCGTGGTCGATTTTCTGCTTGCGGTAGCTGGCCTTGCTGCTGGTGCTGCTGGCGCTCTTGATGTAGCCTGCATAACGCTCGTTGTCGCGCTTCTTGGCTTCGCGCTCCGTCGCCACCTGCGCCCGGAGGTCGATGAGATGTTTGCGGTAGTATTCTACGCTCATGGTGTTATTTTTTAGGGATTATATAGCTGTCTGACACTTTCTTCCAATAGGTATTATTCTCCTTCTTGGTACGCTCTACATCGAGCATGAACACGCCGACAAACTTGTAGAGATTCAAGCCGAAGTCATCACGCTGGCGGAAAAAGACTACACGTTTTTGATTGGTATCTTTAGACTCGGTTTCCACGTGGCGCCGATTCTTCTCTTTATCATTGGCGTATTCTAAAATAACTGTTCCATCATCCAATAGTTCATTGTGCCAAGCCTTGTTACCCGCATCGGGTGTCCATACCATTGTCTCAGTATCAATGTCTGCAGCGGCAACACGAAGATACCCCTTATGCTTTGCGTGAACGTTGTGGAAAATGGCGCACGCCTCGTCAATGGTATTGACGTAGATGTCATCTTCCACGTTCAACACTCCTTTTTCTTTATAATAGGAGGCATCGCGCAATATGTATCCATTCCACGGGATAAACTTGTCGCCCATCTTGGCAATCCGGCTACGAATCTCGTCCACAATTGCTTCTATATCGCTGTGCACTTTTTCCAACGTCTGGTCGCAGTTGACGACATGCACATCAACCTTGCCACGTTTTGCAACCTCGGCATTGCGCAGGGCATCGCGTTCTTTTTGTTCTTCTGAGGTGTAGTGGTACTTCTCGTTGACCTCGACCACCATCTTCACTTGTGGCAGGTAGAGGTCAGCCAGGGCGTACTTGTCCCGGCTGCCTCTATTCACATACTGCTGCAAAACAAACTGAACACGATCATCGCCCAACCGATGCCAGATGCGTTGAATTACGTAGGATTCATACGGTTTGTGAGAGATAGACTTAAAAGAGCGAACAAGATATTGTAGGCTATAGTCTGTTTGTTTTTTATCTTTCGTACTCATAATAGGAAGTATTATTTTGTGCAATGGGGATCACATTGTTGAACAGATTCTGGAGTACATCCACATTTTGTACACCTTATTTTTCTATCTGGGAACACCTTGAATTTGTGACCGTTATTTGAACAACGTATATAGGAATAAACTGGTTCTGAATTACCAGTGTAGTTTCCACCCGGAGTCCCCCAAGTTGTTACCGTTCCGCATTTTGTACAGAAAATAATATTTCTTTGGATAGTAAAAGAATGCCCCTTATCGTTGCACGTTTTACTAGCATAATATGAGGTACATCCACATTTAGGACAAAAGATTGTTCCGTTTGATGCTGTTTTCAATTTATGTGCCATATTCTTCATTGTTTAGAACGTTAAACTTCATTGATTGAAAGTCAGTGACAAGCACATCGCCTGCCACTGACTGATGCCCTTGGGCTTACTTGCCGGCGGCGGTGATGGTGATGCCGTTGTCGGCGAGCTTGCTGTCGTCGGCGTTGGCCACCTGGACCTTGATGCCGTAGAGTTCCTTCACCTTGTCCTCGAAGTTGCCCACCTGCATGTTGCCACGCACGGTCAGTTCGCCACCCTTGGCGTCCTTGGCGCGGATGGAAGCGAGGGTTGCCTCGTCGTCGGCGAATTTCATGCCGTTGTACACGCGCAGCGTGGCGCCGAAGGCTTTCTTGAATTGGTCACGAAGGGTCTTCACCTTCATGTTACCGGTCATTTTGATGTCTGCCATAATTAAAACGTTTTAAAAAGGTTTATAAAATTGGGTTTGCTTGATGTTTACGAAAATATGATGCCCTTGCCGCGACGGGTGGCGTTGTAGTCCATCAGTATCTGCTTGATTTTTTTGCAGTCGCCCTTGCTGAGGCAGTAGGCGGTGACGGTGCCTCCGACGGCCTTGATCTCGATGTCGGCACCAATGAGGTGCTGGTCGATACGGATGCGGCGGATGAAGCGGAACGCCAGTACGTCCTCGTCCACGCCAATCATGGTGAGGTTACGCTTGCGGACGGTGACGGTCTCGGCGTCGGTGTCGACGATGAGGTGCCACGGCGTGGCGGCATTGATGATCTTGCCGTTGGCGGCCAAGGCAGCTTCGGAGGATGTGGCTTCGAATCGCATGGCGAGAGGCTACTTGTCGTATTCGCCACGGGCGGCCTGGCCGATGGTGATGCCGTTGGGTACGCAGATTTTGCCCTCCTTGTCCTTGATTTGTACTTTCACGCCGAACTGCTGGTCGAAGAGCTTCTCGGCGTCGCCGACCTTCATCGAACCTTTGATTTTCAGTCCGTCGGCGGTGGTATTCACCTCCTTGGTGGTCTTCTTGTTGAGCGCGGCCAGCGTCAGGTCGCCGTCGGCAATCATCGGACCTTTGTAGAAAACCAGCTGAAGGTCAAAAGCCTTGAGGAAGTCGGCCGAGAGGCTTTTCAGTTTCTTGTTCGGTGCCACCGTGAACTCGGCCTTGTTGAAGGCGTCTTTGATGTTGTTGATCAGTCCCATACTTGTATGTTATTTTATTAGGATTAATATTTTTTTTCTGAGTGCAAAGTTAACACTAATTCTTTTTGTGTGCCTGTTTCTTTTTCGTTTCTTTTTGTATATTACTATATTTCAATCATCTGCCCGAAGCCATGGCAACGGGTTTTTCGGTCGGGACATATAAAAAAGAAGCGCGGGTATAAACAGTCTTGCCTATCCCGTGTACCGAGGCTCTCGCATTGCCTACCCTCAATACCCCTCTATATTCAGCTTGGCAAAATTGGAGTCGGCCAAGTATTTCTCAAGAGCTTCCGCCGGAACAAGCACCTTCGGATTGGGCGACTCCTTTACGAAATTGAACGTTGTGGCAGTCACCTTGGGGGGCTCCGTGGAGCGGAAGAGGATGGTGTCCAGGTTGCGGTAGCCGTAAAGGTTGGAGGCACCGAGGACCTTCAGGCCACGGCCGAACTCTACGTATCGGCAGTTGAAGAGTATGCCGATGCCAAAGGTCTCTATCTCCTCTATCTGGTCCGGGATGACCAGACGACGGATGCCGCAGCCATAGAAGCAACTCTGGTCAATCTTGCGCATAGTCGACGGGAAATGGATGCGCTCCAGATTGTAAAGTTCGGCAAGCGAAGCCTCGCCGAGGTGAGTCAACCCTTCCTCAATCCAGATGTCTTTCACGCCCCAGTAGGCCCAGTAGAAGAGGCCTTCACAGAGCGTGTCCACCGTGTTGGCAATGATGATGTCGTGCATCGCCACCGTGTTGCCGAAGTGGCCTTCTTTGCTTATCTCTCCCTCCAGATGCAGCCGCCGGCTTTCCACTCGGCAGGCCCTGATCCGCTCGCAGTTGTCGAACACGTGGTTGCCTATGCGCTCCAGCCCCTCCGTCAGCACCACAGTGTCGCCTAGCATGATACACGATGCGAAAGCCTCGTCGCCGATGCGACGCAGGCTGGACGGGAATCGCACCTTGGTGAGACCGGCACATTGGAAGAACGCCCGCTCGTCGATTTCGCGCAAAGGATATGAGAAGAGCCCATGCCGCACCCTCTCGGGCAGCACCAGGTCGCCACTCAGCGTATCCACTCCAACCACATGGGCCTTGGAGTCCACAATCTTCATCTTCAGCACCTGCCCTTCTGCCACCCGATAGGAGAACTTGTCGCTATTGTAATGAAACAGCGTGTGCAGCAGGAATACAGCCACAGCCACCAGCAACACGGTCCCCACATACGGAAGCCAGCGTACCATACGCAAGGCCGACAGGACAGCCTCCGCCGTCCCATAGCGCCCCTCGCGGCGATGGCGGCAGCAACGGGCTCGCACCAACCGGTAGCGGTGAGGAAATATCAATCCCAGCAGGCGCCCGAAACTGTAGATGTCCGACCGGCAATCCAGCCGTCCGCCCTGCAACTGCTCCGGCGAAGCATAGCTCAACGTGTAGGCAGGCTCTTTCAACACGGCATACTGGTCGGCATCCGCCAATCCGAAATCGATGACCCGCACGTTGGCACCGTTCCTCGTCACCAGCACGTTGCTAGGCTTGAGGTCGCGATGCACAATCTGCCTTGAATGCCAATGGCCCATGGCCTCCAGCATCTGCATCGCAGCCCGGCGCCGCATCCGCAAGGAAGGGTGCGCGGCAAGCCAACGGTCCAGCGGCTGCCCGTCGACATATTCCATCACGATGCACAACCCCAGATTCGGAACCTCCTCCAACGAATAGACACGGTGATGTTCGGATGGTCCATCTGCACCATGATCTCGAACTCCTTGCGCAGCAGCGTGCGATACACCTCGTCTCCCGCATACTCCGCCTTGAGCCCCTTCAGCATGAAATACCTCCCATAACGCACGGCACGAACCAGCCGGTTGTACCCCGACGACGGCACTTCCACAAAGTCCGTGAAGGTGTCAGTGGATAGGTAATCACCTGTGCCTTAAGGCATTATGCGTCCTGAGCTGTCGTTGTCGTCGTCGTCAAACATGCTGCAAAATTACCAATTTTAAAATAATAACGAGCAAAAAATTTAAAAAGAAACAAATTAGAAACAGATTTTCTTCGTATCTTTGCACCCCGAAAAAAACGAAGAATGTCTGACCTCAACCAAAACATCAACATCCTGCGCACCCTCGTCGAGCAGGCCGCCGACCATCGCGTCAGCACCTCCACCGATTTCGCTTTCCTCTCCGGCTGCATCCAGGGTCGCCTCCTCCAGACCGTGAGTGTCTCCACGCTGGAACGCATCTGGGGCTATGTCGAAGGGTACCAGTCCATCCGCGAGAGCACCCTCGACATTCTGGCACGCTTCATCGGCTTCGCCGACTGGCGCACCTTCGTGGCCGACTACTGCTCCGTACCCTCCGCGCAGAGCAGCCACCGCCTCTCCTCCCCCACCCTCACGGCCGACAAAGTACCCGTCGATGCCCTCCTTACCATCGAGTGGAACCCCGGACGCCGTTGCGCCCTGCGCCACCTCGGCGAGGGCCTCTGGCGGGTGGAAGAAAGCATCAAATCAAAACTCGAAGCTGGCGACACCTTCCGCTGCCAGCGTTTCACGGTAGGTCTCCCCCTCTTCCTCGACGACTACCGCCACTCCGACGAGCCGCCGTCGCTCTTCGTCGTCGGCAATCGCGGCGGCCTCACCGCCATCTCACTCCACTGACCACTAACCACTAACTACTTCACCTCAGCCTCCACAGACTCTTTGTTCCACAGGCGGAGGAACTTCTCCACGCGCCCCCGGCTGTAGCCTTTGCCTTCCTCGAGGCTCTCGCTCTCCTGGATGTGGATAGGCTGGCCGTCCTGGTTGAGCACCACGAAGACGGGGTAGCCGAAACGGCCAGGATTGCCGAGGAACTTCATGGCCTCGAGGTTCTTGTTGTCCTTGGAATAGTTGACATGGATATAGACGTAGTTCTTCTCCATCAAGGGCGCCACGACGCTGTCCGTCGTGGCAAACTCCGCGAAGCGCAGGCACCACGGGCACCAGTTGCCCCCCACCTGGCACATCACGTAGCGCCCCGTCCCCTGCGCCAGCGCGACAGCTTCCTCGATTTGTTTCATAGCGTCGACCTTCTCGTCGTAGACCTTCTTGGCCTGAGCCCAGGCACCCGTCGCCATGCAGGCGAGCATGGATAAAAGTATTATTATTCGTTTCATAGTACTGCGATAACGGAAAAAAAGATTTTTTATTGCATCCGCATGTATTCTTTTGCGTACTCTACGTAGTGCGCCGCATTGTCGGTCTGGCCGGGGCGCGTGGGCTTGAGGTACTTGGCCGGCACGCCGCCCCATATCTCGTGCGGCGGAATCTTCGTACCTTGCAGCACCAGGGCACCGGCGGCAACGATGGAGCCCTCCCCCACCTCGCAGTCGTCCAGCAGCGTGGCCCCCATGCCGATGAGGGCGCCGTCGCGGATGGTGCAGGCATGGACGGTGACGTTGTGGCCGATGGTGACGTCGCTGCCGATATGCGTCGGGCCGGTGTCGTGCGTCACGTGGATGCAGCTGCCGTCCTGCACGTTGCTCCGGTCGCCGATGGTGATGGGCGCCACATCGCCCCGCACCACGGCGTTGAACCACACCGAACACTGGTCGCCCAGCGTCACATCGCCCACCAGCGTGGCGTTCTCGCTGAAGTAGCAGTCGCGCCCCCACTTGGGGGCGCGACCTTTGTATGATTTGATTAGTGCCATCGTATTATTTTTTACCAGGCAAAGAGCGGGCGGTTCTGCATCATCTCGTTGGCCTGGCCGGCGATCTTGGCGCGGACGGCCTCGTCGGTCGGGGCGCAGAGCACCTGGTCGATCATGTCAACGATGACGCCCATGTCGGCTTCCTTCAGGCCACGGGTGGTGATGGCGGGCGTTCCAACGCGCAGACCGCTGGTCTTGAAGGCGCTACGGCTGTCGAAGGGCACCATGTTCTTGTTGATGGTGATGTCGGCGGCCACGAGGGCGTTCTCGGCTTCCTTACCGGTCAGCTCGGGGAACTTGGGACGCAGGTCGATGAGCATCAGGTGGTTGTCGGTACCGCCACTGATGACCTTGTAGCCCTTGGCCATGAAGGCCTCGGACATGACCTTGGCGTTCTTCATCACCTGCTGGATGTACTGGTCGTAGCTGTCGGTGAGGGCCTCGCCGAGGGCCACGGCCTTGGCAGCGATGACATGCTCCAGAGGACCGCCCTGGGTGCCGGGGAACACGGCGCTGTCGAGGAGGGCGCTCATCTTCTTGATCTCACCCTTCGGGGTGGTCTTGCCCCAAGGATTGTCGAAGTCCTGACCCATGAGGATCATACCGCCGCGAGGTCCGCGGAGGGTCTTGTGGGTGGTGGTGGTGACGATGTGGCAATACTTCACGGCATTGTTCAGGTAGCCCTTGGCGATGAGGCCGGAGGGGTGGCTGATGTCGCCCATGAGGATGGCGCCGATCTTGTCGGCGATCTCGCGCATGCGGGCCCAATCCCAGTCACGGCTGTAGGCGCTGCCGCCGCCGATGATAAGCTTGGGACGGTGCTCGAGGGCCTTCTTCTCCATGTCGTCGTAGTCGACGGTGCCCGTCTCTTCCTTCACCTGGTAGCCAACCACCTTGTAGTTGATGCCGCTGAAGTTCACGGGGCTGCCGTGCGAAAGGTGGCCGCCGTGGTTGAGGTCCATGCCCATGAAGGTGTCGCCGCTGTTGAGGCAGGCCAGGAACACGGCCATGTTGGCCTGTGCACCGCTGTGGGGCTGCACGTTGGCCCAGCAGGCGCCGTAGAGCTTCTTGGCGCGCTCGATGGCGATGGTCTCGCTCTGGTCGACAACCTGGCAGCCGCCGTAGTAGCGCTTGCCGGGATAGCCTTCGGCATACTTGTTGGTCATGACGGAGCCCATGGCTTCCATCACCTGGTCGCTGACGAAGTTCTCGGAGGCAATCAGCTCGATGCCTTTGGTCTGACGCTCACGCTCTTTCTGGATGAGGTCGAAGATTTGTGTATCTCTCTGCATATTTGATTGTTATTTAATTTTATGAACAAATAATATTTTGCAAATATACAAAAAAAAGCAATACTATGGAAAAAAAAGCGTAATTTTGCATCCCGAAACACATATATATATGAACGGCGAATTATGCGAATGAAACGAATCTTGACAACAACAGCATACACCCTCCGCCCTGGGGCGAACGGGTGGCGAATGGGACGAATGCTGCGCGCCGCAGGCCTCTTTTTCCTTTTTTATCTTTCTTTTTTTAATTGTCTGCAGGCGCAGGTGGTGCCGCTGCACCGCACTATAGGCATTCCGCTGTATCTGGACCTGGACCGCGTGTACAACTACAACCAATACGAGAAATCGCGCTGGGGCCTCGGCCTACGCTACGGCTACCTGGCCGAGGACCTGGACATGATGCCCAAGCCCGCAGGCTTCTTCGACCGCCTCTCCGTGGGCGCCTACGTCGGCTACGGCTATGCCGACGAACGATGGAAATGGGGCGTCGACGCAGGCTACTGGACCGACCTCGAGCGCCAGGGCAAGGTCTACGCCGCCTACTTCCACGACCTCACCGCCGAGGCCACGCGCTCGCTGAACACCTACAACCTGGTGAGTTTCAACGCCTCGGGCAGCTTCATGAACCGCCTCTTCAGCGACACGCGCCGCCTCACCGCCGGCTACTCCATGGTCCCAACGCGGAACCTCAAGGCAGGCCTCGAGCTACGCCTCAGCGACGAGCGCAAGCTCCACAACCTGGCCTACATCCTCTACCCACAAACGGACGACGAATGGGACGCCCTGGAGCACGCCCGCTTCGCCGAAGGACGCCTCTTCTTCGAGCACAACCTCGGCCTGCGCGGCGAGCTCACCCTCGGCTACACCACCGGCGAGTGGTGGGTGGACACGGGCTACTTCCTCCGCCTGCTGCTGCAGTACGACCAGGTGTTCCCCGTGGCCAAAATCTTTAATTTCCAGGTCTACGCCCAGGGCGGCATCACCACCAAGGGCACCCCCTTCAGCCGCCTCTTCAACCTCGGCGGCACCAGCGGCAGCCCCCTGCTCTTCGAGCGCTCGCTGCTCACCGCCCGGCTGGACGAGTTCCTTGCCAACCGCTTCGTCCTCACCTGCTTGCGCTTCGGCTTCAGCAAACCTCTCTTCACCCTCAAGAGCGACCTCCTGCAGGTCGGTACCGCCCCGCGGCCCTTCGTGCTGCTGGACGCCGCCTGGGGCGACATGTGGGACTTCCAGAACATAGGCCCCGACCGCGGCATAGCCGAGGCCGGCGTGGGCATCGACGGCATCGTCCGCTGGGGCTACATCGACTGGGGCCTGGCCCTGGCCTACCGCCTGACGCCCGAGAACGCCTACTACCACCTGCCGGAACCGAGCAACAACGTAACCCTCATCTTCACCGCCGCCATCGCCATGTGAACCGGGTCAAACAGGTGGTTTATTCGACTGTTCTTATATAGTATACATATAGTATTCATATACTTCCCATATAGTTCTTATATACAGTATATGAATACTATATGCATACTATATGAGAAGGGTCGAATTTAGAGGCTGTTTGACAGGGGTTTATGACGTTCCGTCGGGGGGCGGTGTGACACGACTGTCCGCAGGCGTTGGCGGTTGTTGGAACGGGGGTGGCGAGGAAAAAAGTTATCAACATTTTTGCGGGGCGTACAATAAAACGGATGGATAGGCGTTTTTATGTATTAAAATCTAAAATTAAAACGATGAAACGGACCTTGATAATAGCGCTGATGCTCGGTGCCGCCATGGGTGCGGGAGCACAGTCGTACCGCATGACCTTCAAGCTGGACGGGCTGAAAGACAGCACATTGTACATTGCCCGCCACTTCCGTGACCAGTTGCAGCCGATGGATACGGCCCGTGTGGCCAAGGACGGGAGCTTCACGTTCAGCGGCAAGCGCACGTGGGAGCGCGGCATCTACGCCCTGGTGCACCAGGACGGCGAGAAGGCCATCGGCGACTTTGCCATCGACGACAGCCGCCAGTTCACCCTGACGGCCGACGAGAAGCTGACGCCCTCGAGCGTGAGGGTGAAGGGCAGCGAGGCGCTGAGCGCGATGTTTGCCTACATGGCCAAGGAGGACGAGGCACGGGCCCGCATTGCCGACATACGCAAGCGCAAGCAGAATGCCGACACGAAGGAGCAGGCCGAACGCGACGAGCAGGCGCTGGTGGAGGAGATGAAAACCTTCGAGGAGAAGGCCCGCCACCCGAAGAAGGCGCAGCTGTACTTCGACCTGGTGAACTTCTTCGACGACGCCGACGTGCCGGACACGGTGCAGGACAAGCCCTATTACTTCCGCACCCACTACTGGGACCGCTTTTTCGACGACCAGAGCAGCCAGTGGAGGGTGAAGAGCGGCAAGGAGAGGTTCCAGTACCTGAAGTATACGCCCAACATGTACAACAAGCTGAACTACTTCTTCTTCGGCCAGCTCTACCATGCCGACAGCGACACCATCATCAAGGAAATCGACCGCCTGGCGGCCCGTATCGGCGACGACACGGCGCTGCTGCGCTATGTGTTCGACCACATAGAGCCCCGTTACTACCGTTCGACGCGCAACATCGGGTGGGACGCCGTGTGGTGTCACCTGGCCGAGACCTACTACCTCGCCGGCCGTTGCCCCTGGGCCCTGCCGGGAACGCTGACCAATATGCGCTACAACTACAACCGTATCCGCCAGAGCCTCATCGGCGCCCACGGCCAGGAGCTGTGGATGGCCGACACGAACCAGAGCACGAACCCCGGGGAATGGATTTCGAGCCACAGGTTCCCCACGCCGTATGTCATCTTGTGGTTCTGGGACCCCGACTGCCATCATTGCCAGGAGCAGAGCGCGGAGCTGAAGAAGCTCTACGACGACATGGTGGCCAAGGGCGAGAAGCGCTTCGAGGTCTACGCCGTGGGCTACGAGAGCGACGTGCAGAAGTGGAAGAACTACGTGCGCGAGCACGACTTCCGCTGGGTCAACGTCGGCGGGCCTAACGTCAACATCGACTACCAGGAGGCCTACAATGTGCACGGCGCCCCGACGATGATCATCCTCAACCGGAAACGCGACATCATCATGAACAAGGTCATCCCCGTCAAGAGCCTGATGGGGTTCCTGGACGACTACGAAAAATCAAAAATGAAAAATGAAAAATGAAAAAAAGAATAATCCGCATGTCCAAACTCTCATTTCTCATTTCTGATTTTTAAATTTTTCCAATGGATATCATCAACATACTGCCCGACAGCGTGGCCAACCAGATAGCGGCCGGCGAGGTGGTGGACCGCCCCGCCAGCGCCGTCAAGGAGTTGCTGGAGAACGCCATGGATGCAGGCGCGACGCAGATCGACCTGGTGGTGAAGGATGCCGGACGAACCCTGATACAGGTGGTGGACAACGGCTGCGGCATGAGCGACAGCGACGCACGCCTGTGCTTCGAACGCCACGCCACGAGCAAGATACACCGCGCCGACGACCTCTTCGCCATCCAGACCATGGGCTTCCGCGGCGAGGCGTTGGCCTCGATAGCAGCCATTGCACAGGTGGAGCTGAAGACACGCATGCACGACAATGAGCTGGGCACGCAAGTGTTGATAGAGGGGTCGCAGATCGTCAGCCAGCAGCCCACGGCCTGTGCGCCGGGGACCTCGTTGGCGGTGAAAAACCTCTTCTTCAATGTGCCGGCGCGAAGGAATTTCCTCAAAAAGGACAGCGTGGAGCTGAGCCACATCGAGGAGGTGTTCCGCAGGGTGACGCTGATACACTACGACCTGGGCTTCAGCCTGACAAGCAATGGCCGTGTGCTCTACGACCTGCAGGCGGGAAGCATGCTGCAACGCATAGCGGGCCTCTACGGCAACCACTACAAGGAGCGCTTCTTCAACGTGGAGGAGCAGACGGACCTGCTGAAGATAAAAGGGTTCGTTGGCAAGCCGGAATACTCGCGCAAGACGCGCGGGGAGCAATACCTCTTCGTCAACGGCCGCTTCATCAAGCACCCGGCCCTGAGCGCGGCGGTGGAGAAGGCCTACAGCGACCTGCTGCCGGAGCACTCCTACCCCAGCTACTTCATTGGTCTGCAGGTGGATCCTGCACGCATCGACATCAATATCCACCCCACGAAGACGGAGGTGAAGTTCGTCGACGAGCATGCCATGTTCGCCATCCTGCGCTCCGCGGTGAAGAAAGCCCTGGGGCAGTTCACGCTGGCCACGGAGCTGGAATTCGACACCCCCGCGGAGTTCAACATACCGCCGGCGCCGAAAGGCTACGTTCCGCCGGAGCCGAAAATCAGCTACAACCCGAACTACAACCCCTTCGGCGGGAAGAAAAGCGAGTGGGGAGAGAGGAGAGAAGGGAGAGACCGGATAGCGGCGATAGAAGGGATAGAGGCGATAGACAGGATAGACAAGTCTACCCCTTCTATCGATTCTATCGATTCCATTCCCGCCATCGAGACTCCTCCCCCGCCCCGCCAGGCCACCTGCCTCCAGGTGCAGGGACGCTACATAGTGACCACGCTGTCGTCGGGCCTGGCCGTCATCGACCAGCAGCGGGCCCACGAGCGGGTGCTCTACGAGCGCCTGTCCACTCCGACCTCCGACCTCCGACCTCCGACCTCCCAGGCCCTGCTGTTCCCGGTGAACTGCCAGTTTACGCCCGCCGACGCCGACCTTTTCGGGGAGCTGATGCCGGACCTGAGGGAATACGGCTTTGCCATCGACCCCGTGGGGCAATGCACCTTTGTGGTCACCGCCACGCCGCCGGACATCAAGGAGAGCGAGCTGCAGACGACCTTCGACCACATGCTCCTCGACTACAAGAGCGCCACGTTGCAGAAGTACAGCAACCGCACACAGACCCTCTGCGCCTCGCTGGCGCGCCAGATGGCCGTGAAGGCCGGCACCCCGTTGGGCCAGGAAGAGATGCAGCAGCTGGTGGCAGACCTCTTCGCCTGCCCCATGCCCGAGACCTCGCCCAGCGGAAAAAAGATTATTACCGTTGTTAAAACCGAAGAAATACTGAAATAGACTATGGCACAATACCAACCCCAAGGATTCAACCTCCTGCCCCCGGCAGTGAAACACCTGATTATCGTTAACGCCCTGTGCTACGGAGCCTACTATGTGCTGGCCCGCCAAGGCATCATCGACCTCAACGCCCTGCTGGGCTTGTGGAGTGTCGGCACGGGCAACTTCCGTATCTGGCAGCCCCTCACGTACATGTTCATGCACGGCGGATTGACCCACCTGATAATGAACATGTTCATGCTGTGGATGTTCGGCAACACCATAGAGAACTACTGGGGCACCAAGCGTTTCCTCGTGTACTACTTTGTTTCCGGCATCGGTGCGGGATTGCTGTATATGCTTGTGCCGGGATTTCACCTCACCGTTGGCGCGTCGGGAGCCATCTATGCACTGCTGTTGGCTTTCGGCATGATGTTCCCGAACGAATACGTGTACCTCTACTTCCTCATGCCCATCAAGGCCAAGTGGATGATTATCGGAATGGTGGCCCTGGAACTTATAGAAGGCATCTTCTTCTCCTACGACGGTGTGGCCCACCTGGCCCACCTGGGCGGCATGCTCATAGGCTTCTTGCTTATCATGTGGTGGCGGAAGCACCCCTTCTCACGGTTCTAACTTTTTCCCGCCGTTTTTGAAAAAAAACGTATCTTTGCAGACCGACCCGAGGGACGACAACAGCGTATCGCCCTCAAAAACAATAAAGAACAATAATAATAACAAGAGAAATAAACATCAAAATATGGAATTAGCATCTAAGTACGACCCTCGGCAAATCGAGGAGAAATGGTATCAGTTCTGGCTTGACAAGAAACTCTTCCACTCGGAGCCCGACACCCGCGTGCCCTACACCGTGGTGATTCCGCCGCCCAACGTGACGGGAGTTCTCCACATGGGCCACATGCTCAACAACACCATCCAGGACGTGCTGGTGCGCCGCGCCCGCATGCAGGGCAAGAACGCCTGCTGGGTGCCCGGCACCGACCACGCCTCCATAGCCACCGAGGCCAAGGTCGTCAAGATGCTCGCCGACCGTGGCATCGACAAACGCTCCCTCTCGCGCGACGAATTCATGAAATACGCCTGGGAGTGGAAGGAAGAGCACGGCGGCATCATCCTGAAGCAGCTGCGCAAGCTCGGCGCCAGTTGCGACTGGGACCGCACGGCCTTCACCATGGACGAGGTGCGCTACGAGAGCGTCATCCGCGTCTTCGTGGACCTCTACAACAAAGGCCTCATCTACCGCGGCGTGCGCATGGTGAACTGGGACCCCCAGGCCCTGACGGCCGTCAGCGACGAGGAGGTCATCTACAAGGAGAGCCACGGCAAGCTGTTCTACCTGCGCTACTACATTGAGGGCGAGGACAAATACATCGTCGTGGCCACCACGCGCCCGGAGACCATCCTGGGCGACACCGCCGTCTGCGTGCACCCCGAGGACGACCGCTACCAGTGGCTCAAGGGCAAACGCGTCATCGTGCCCGGCGTGGGCCGCTCGGTGCCCATCATCATGGACGAATACGTGGACCGCGAGTTCGGTACCGGCGCCCTGAAAATCACCCCCGCCCACGACATCAACGACTACAACCTCGGCATGAAATACGGCCTGGAGAGCATCGACATCTTCAACGACAACGGCACCCTCAACGAGAAGGGCGGCAAATATGCCGGCATGGACCGCTTCGCCTGCCGCAAGCAGATTATGAAAGACCTGGAGGAGCTGGGCATGGTGGAGAAGGTGGAGGACTACACCAACAAGGTGGGCCACTCGGAGAGAACCGACGCCGTCATCGAGCCCAAGCTAAGCGCCCAGTGGTTCATGAAGATGGACGGCGTGGCCAAGAAGGCCCTCGAGGTGGTGGAGAACGACACCATCCGCTTCCACCCCGCCAAGTTCAAGAACACCTACCGCCACTGGCTGGAGAACATCAAGGACTGGTGCATCAGCCGCCAGCTGTGGTGGGGCCAGCGCATTCCGGCCTGGTACTTCGAGCAGAACGGCAAGGTGGAGACCATCGTGGCCATCAACGAGGACGAGGCCCGCAAGATTGCCGCAGAGAAATACAGCTATACCGGCGCCATGCGACAAGATGAAGATGTTCTGGACACCTGGTTCAGCTCCTGGCTGTGGCCCATCTCGCTCTTCGACGGCATCCGCAACCCCGGCAATCCCGAAATCAACTACTACTACCCCACTGCCGACCTCATCACCGCCCCGGACATCATCTTCTTCTGGGTGGCCCGCATGATCATGGCCGGAGAGGAATACATGAAAGAGGTGCCGTTCCACAACGTCTACTTCACCGGCATCGTGCGCGACAAGCTGGGCCGCAAGATGAGCAAGAGCCTCGGCAACAGCCCCGACCCCATCATGCTCATTGAGAAATACGGCGCCGACGGCGTGCGCATGGGCATGCTCCTCACCGCCCCGGCGGGCAACGACCTGCCCTTCGACGAGGCCATCTGCGAGCAGGGCCGCAACTTCAGCAACAAGATGTGGAACGCCCTGCGACTGGTCTCCGGCTGGCAAGTGGGTGACGCCGAACAGAGCAAGGAGAACGAGGTGAGTGTGCAGTGGATGGAGCAGCGCATGGCCCAAGTGCTCGAAGAGATAGAGAAAGACTTCGACCAGTACCGCCTGAGCGAAGCCCTCATGGCCAGCTACAAGCTGGTGTGGGACGACTTCTGCTCATGGTACCTCGAGATGGTGAAGCCCGCCTACGGCACCCCCATCGACCGCGAGACCTACGACGCCACCGTCGACATCTTCTCCCGCCTGATGCTCATCCTGCACCCCTTCATGCCCTTCGTCACCGAAGAGATATGGCACATCCTGCAGGGCATCGGCAAGAGCGACGAGCAGCAGCAGTTCATCAACCAGAACTACAGCATCATGAACCAGCACATGCCCCTGAGCGTATTCTTCGACCAGCGCATGCTCGACGAGTTCGACACCGCCCGCGAGGTCATCGCCGGTGTGCGCAACATCCGCAACACCCGCAACCTCTCGCCCAAGGAGCCGCTCGACGTCAGCTACATCGCCAAGGACGACCGCTTCCAGGTCTCCCGTTTCGAGGGCATCATCCGCAAGCTGGCCAACGTTGGCAAAGTGGAGGCCATCAGCGAGAAACCCGCCGGCGCCTTGAGCTTCATGATAGGCACTACAGAATGCTTCGTGCCCATGAGCCAGAACGTCGACAAGGAAGCCGAACTGAAGAAACTGAACGAAGAGCTGAAGTACGCCGAGGGCTTCCTGGCCAGCGTGCTGAAGAAACTCTCCAACGAGAAGTTCGTGGGCGGTGCTCCCGCCGCCGTCATCGAGAAGGAACGCAACAAGCAACGCGACGCCGAGACCAAGATTGCCGCCCTGAAAGCTCAGATTGAAAACCTCGGATAACATCTCTGTCATGCGCAAACTGTTCCTCACCGTATGCCTCTCCCTGCTTGCCTTGGGCGCTGGCGCCCAAGGCAGCCTCGAGAAAGGCCTCAACGCCGACAGCAAGGGGCTGAACGACCTTGCCCTCGGCTACTACCGCGAGGCCGTGGACACCAACGTGCAGGCCCGCCTGCACCTGGGGCTCCTCCTGCAACGCATGGAACACTTTGCCGAAGCCGCCCAATGGCTCACCAAAGCCGACAGCAGCGCCACGGCCATGTGCCACCTGGCCGAGTGCCTGTGCGAGCAGCGCGACTGGGAAGGGGCCAAGAAGGCCGCCGAGAAAGCCATCGAACTCTCGGCACCCGCCGACAGCGCCCTCCGCGCTTCGGCCATGGCTTCGCTGGCATGGGTCTATTGCGTCGACGAGAACTACACCAACGCCTCCTCCTGGGCCCACAAGGCCATGGCCGAGGACCCCAAGTCGGCACGCGCACTCAACGTCTCCGGCATCATCCTCTTCTACAAAGGCAACGACAACGAGGCCACACAGACCTTCCGCAAGGCCATCCAGGCCGACCCCAAGAACATCGACGCCTACTTCAACCTCGGAACCATGTACTGCTATCGCAACAGCTACGATATGGCCATCAACACCCTCAAAAAAGGCCTCAAGGTGGACCGGAGCTCCATCAAGCTCATCTACTGCCTTGGATGGGCCTACCTGCTCAAGGACGAGAAGGAGAACGCCATAGAGTGCCTGGAGACGGTAATCAAATACGACAGCACCTACGTCAACGCCTACAACCGCCTCGGCGACATCTACTTCAGCAAGGCCGAATACCGCGAGGCCCTGGCACAATACCGCACCGCCTCGCGCATCAACCCCAGGCAGAGCGAGTCGTTCCGCCTCATGGGGCGCACCCACGCCGAGATGGGCGAATTCGGCAAAGCCATTCGCAACTACCAGCGCGCCGTGGAGATAAACAAGAACGACGCCGAGACCTACGTCCGCATTGCCGAGCTCTACGCCAAGCAGAAACAGCCCAAACGCGAACAAGCCAACTACAAGCGTGCCGCCAAACTGGGCCACAAAGGCGCACAGAAATGGTGCACCCAGCACGGCATAGCATATTGAACGAATAGACATAATATATGAACAATATAAAATATTTCCTCGACCAGGTGAGCGCCATCTTCGACGCCGAACAATTCGACGCCGAACCCCACGAGCTCTACGCCCCCATCGACTACACCCTCCGGCTTGGCGGCAAGCGCATTCGCCCCACCATGCTCCTGGCGGCCAACGCCCTCTTCGGCGGCGACGAACGCCAGGTGCGCGACGCAGCCCTCGGCATCGAGACCTTCCACAACTTCACCCTCCTCCACGACGACCTCATGGACCGCTCGCCCCTGCGCCGCGGACAGCCCACGGTCTACACCAAATGGGACGAGAACACCGCCGTCCTCAGCGGCGACACCATGTTCGCCCTTGCTTGGCGCTTCTTCCTCCGCCAGCCGTCGCCGCGCCTGCAGGAGATACTCCAATGCTTCAACGAGACCGCCATCGAGGTCTGCGAAGGGCAGCAGAAGGATATGAACTTCGAACGGCTGGGCCTCGCCAACGTGAGCATCGACGACTACTTGGACATGATTCGCCAGAAGACCGCCGTGCTGCTGGCAGGAGCCCTGAAAATCGGCGCCCTCTACGCCAACGCCCCCGCCAGCGAGACTGAACGCCTCTACACCTTCGGCATCCACCTCGGCCTCGCCTTCCAGATGCAGGACGACCTCCTGGACGGCTACGGCGACACCGCCGTCTTCGGCAAAAAGACCGGACAGGACATCCGCGACAACAAAATATCCTTCCTCCCCCTGACGGCCCTCAAAAAAGCTACCGAAGAGCACAAAAAAGAACTCCTGGCCCTCTTCGCCTCCAAGGACAACATGGACGAGGAGGAAAAGGTGCACCGCGTGCTCGCCCTCTACGAAACCCTGAACCTCAAAAACACCATCGAAAAAAGCATCGCCGACGAGTTCGAAACCGCCCGGAAAAAGCTCGACGAAATCCATGCCGACGAGGCCTCGAAAACCCCTCTTCGGGAACTCATGGAAACATTAAATGGAAGAAAAATGTGATATTTTTTGGTGGAATTAGAAAAAAGGTGTATATTTGCACAACGAAATAAAATAACGGAATTACAAACAATAAATTAATAATCAACAAAGTAACACAACATGAAAAAAGTATTTGCTGTGATGTCAATAGTAGGATTATTGACATTTGCCAACTTCAACGGCGTGATGGCACAGGATGCCACAACGACTGAAGCCACCGAACAGGTTGCCGCCACCGACGAGGCCGCTGCTACCACCGAAGCTGTCGCCGAGACCGCGGAAGAAGCAGCTCCCGCTGCTGCCGAAGAGACCACCAAGTCCTTCCACCAGGTGCTCAAAGAGAAGTACATCCAGGGTGGTGCCGGCTGGATGACCCCCGTGCTCCTCTGCCTTATCTTCGGTATGGCCCTCGTCATTGAGCGTATCCTCTACCTCAACATGGCCACCACCAACGTGAAGAAACTCCTCGGCGGTATCGAGGACAACGTGAAAAACGGCAACTATGAAGGTGCCAAGGAACTCTGCCGCAACACCCGCGGCCCCGTGGCCAGCATCTTCTACCAGGGTCTCGACCGTATGGACCAGGGCCTGGAGAACGTTGAGAAAGCCGTCACCAGCTACGGTGGTGTCCAGATGGCCCGCCTCGAGAACAACCTCACCTGGATCGGCCTGTTCATCGCCCTTGCTCCTTCCTTCGGATTCCTCGGCACCGTTGTCGGTATGGTCCAGGCCTTCGATGACATCGAGGTCGCCGGTGATATCAGCCCGACCGTCGTCGCTGGCGGTATGAAAGTGGCTCTGTTGACCACCATCTTCGGTCTTATCGTCGCTATCATCCTTCAGATTTTCTACAACTACATCCTCACCAAAATCGAGAGCCTTGTCGACCAGATGGAAGATGGCAGCATCTCCTTCATGGACATCCTCGTGAAATACCACAAATAATTGCTTTCTCTTTTGAACGGGAAACGCTAGACGTTAAACATAAACATTAAAAGAGAACCAATTATGAAAGAAAAAACAGATAAACTCATCACCTTCGTTGGTCTTGGCATAGCCCTCCTCTGCTTCGTGCTGGCTATCATCTTCGCCATGAACAACGGCAGCGATGTGAAGACCCTGGCCGATGTCCAGCAGGGTGGCATCTTCGACACCATCTACTGGATCCTCGTCGCCATGGTGGCCATCTCCATCGTTGCAATCCTCATCTTCCTCTGCGTCAAGCTGGCCGACCGCTTCAAGAACGTCCCCGGCTACGCGAAGAAGTTCTTCATCATCCTCGGCGTTGCTATCGTCGCCTGTGTCGCCGCCTTCCTGCTGGCCAAGGGCAACGACGTGACCCCCGCCCTGATGGAGAAGAGCGGTACCTCCGAGGGTACCTCCAAACTCATCGGTGCAGCCTGCATCCTCGTCTACATCCTCGTGATTGGCGCAGCCTGCTGCATCATCTATGCTGAAGTCGCTAAATCTTTAAAAAAGAAATAAGATATGGCTAGAAAAACTCCTGGATTGAATACAAGTTCGATGTCCGATATCTCGTTCCTGCTGCTGGCCTTCTTCCTGATGGTCTCCAACATCAACTCCGATATGGGTATCGCACGTAAACTGCCTCCTCCCCTCCCGGAGAACGCAGAAGCCCCAGAAGTTCACGAGCGCAATATCTTTGTCGTGATGGTCAACAAGGACGACCGGTTGCTCTTCAACACCGAGTACGGTCGCATCGAGGACCTGAAGGATCGTGCCAAGGAATTCCTCGGCAACCCCAACAACCTCTCCTATATGCCCGAGAAGACCCCAACCCCCATCGACCTCCTCGGCACATACGACGTTTCCAAAGGCGTCATCTCCCTCCGCAACGACCGCGGTACTTCCTACGACATGTACCTGCAGGTGCAGAACGAGCTGACTGCCGCCATCAACGAAATGCGCGACGAACTGGCAACTTCCCGCTTCGGCAAACACCTTGCCGACCTTAGTGAACCACAACGCAAAGCTGTCGAGACCGCCATCCCCATGGCTATCTCCGAGGCCGAGCCCACAAAGATAGGAGGTAAATAATGGCACGTTTTACCGGTAAGAAAGCTAAAGAAACGCCCGCCCTCAACATGGGCTCCATGAGCGATATCATCTTCATGCTCCTGTTCTTCTTCATGGTCATCACCACCATGCGCGAGAGCTCCCTGTACGTGAAGATTATTCCTCCCCAAGGTTCCGAAGTGACCAAACTGGCCAAGAAAAGCCTCGTGAGCTACATCAACGTCGGTGTCCCCCTGCCGGACCAGCAGAAGAAGTACGGCACCGAACCCCGTATCCAGCTCAACGACCATATCTCCGAGGTGTCCGATATCATCGCCTTTGTCGAGAAGGAACGCGAACAGCGTCCCGAAGCCGACCGCCCTCAGCTTACCACCGCCATCAAGGCCGACAAGCAGGTGCGCATGGGTATGATTACCGACATCAAACAGGAACTCCGCAAGGCCGGTGCCCTCCGTATCTTCTACAACGCCTCCAAAGGTGGCCGCATAAGCAAATAAGCACGGCCAATCCTCACTCTATCAGCAAAAAGGTGTCCACAACACGGACACCTTTTTTTTATTTTAACGACAACAGAGACAACAAAGACAACGGGCTGACGCAGCGCAGCAAATATCAAAGGAAGCGCATGTTGCGCTTCCCCGTTGTCATTGTTGTCGATGTTGTCGTTGAGAAAGAAGGACTACCGGCCGGTCATCCTGCGGAAGATGAACATCAGCCCCACAATCATCAGAACCATCACCCCGATAATCACCCAGAACGCCGTGGTACTGGTGACAAACGGGAAGTCCACATTCATGCCGAACAGGCTGGCCACCACCGTCAACGGAAGCATAATGGTCGAGAAATAGGTCAGTACACGCATGATATCGTTGGTACGATTGGTCAGCAACGAGTCGAACGTCTGCGACAGGCCCTCGATCAACTCGCCGAAATCCTCAATGGAGTCGAACATCTTCTGGTACTGGTCCAGAATGTTGCCCCAGTAGTCTTCCATGTCCATCACCTCCGGATCCACAAACCCCTTGATGCCGCCGCTCTCGAACATGTGGAGCACTCGCAACTGAGGCTTGAAGGTGGTGTTGAGGAGAATGGTGTTCCGTCGCGTGACCGAAATCTGCTCGATGATGGAACGGGCACGTTTGTTGAAGATGTCGTAGTTGATTAAGTCCACTTCGGCACCCACACGCTGCACCAACGTATTGGTCTCCAACATCAAACGGTTGAGGATATGGTACAGCAACTGGTCGCTGGTGGCCATCATTTCCTGCGTCTCCTCGTCGCCCTCCTGCAGGTCCTCCTGAATCTCGTCGAATAGCTTCTTCACCACCCAATGGGCCTTGCCAACGGTAACGATGAAGTCTCGACCCCAGAAGATTTTCACCTCGCGGATACGTATAAACTTGTTCCCTTTATCGAAATAGGGGAAATGGAGAATGAGGAAATAATAATCGTCATACTCGTCGATCTTCGGGCGCTGGTTGGTGCCCCTGCAGTCCTCGATATCCAAAGGGTGGAAATGATAGTCTTCCAACAGCAGACGGTAGTCGTCCTCACTAGGATTGGTGATGTCAAGCCAGCGGATTGACTTGTACTGTATCGTTTCAATCATAATGCACCTCCTTGGTAATCAGAATTCTACATTCGAGTAAACTTATTGGTTCAATTTGCAAAGATACAAAAAAAGAGCGGAACGGCAAAATATTTTTTTTCTACACATACTCCTACGAATCTTTACACACGCCACTCCGTCTCTTTACACACTCCTCCGTCCGCCCTACAGGCGGTCACCTCCCCTAACTTAGGGGAGGAGTTAAGACACTAACTTTGTAACACTTACAATCCTGCTGCTCCCCTACCTAACCCCTACCAGATTCGACCCTTCTCATATAGTATACATATAGTATACATATACTTCTCATATAGTATTCATATACTATATATAAGAACTATATGAGAAGTATATGTATACTATATGTATACTATATAAGAACAGTCGAATAAACCACCGGTTTGACCCCTGTCGGAAGCGGTTGGAAAGGCGGGTGTGGGATGTTGAAAAAATTATTTTGCGGGATGGAATTTTTTGTCTATTTTTGTACAATTGCATCCGATGGTTGTCGGAGTGTAAAGTATTGATAATAATAACAATAAAAATATAGAAAGAATGGAAATTACTGGCAAATTGATTCAGCTTCTGCCCGAAGTGTCGGGAGAATCGGCCCGTGGCCCTTGGGTTCGTGGCGGTTTTGTTATTGAAACCGATGGCGACTATCCTCGCAAGGTGGCCTTCACGGCCTTTGGCGAAGAGCGTGTGGCCATGGCCAAGAATATTCCGATGGGCAGTCCGGTGCAGGTGACCTTTACGCCGGAGAGCCGCGAGTTCAACGAGAAGTGGTATACCGACCTGCGTGCCTCGCGCATCCAGCCCTTTGTTCCGGGCCAGATGCCTGCCGCCGGTGGCTATGCCTGGCAGGGTGCCGCTCCCGTTGCCGGTGCGCAGCCTGCTGCCGCCCCCACCCAGCCCGCCGCTCCTGCTGCCGCTGCCGCTCCCGCCGCCAATTTCGCCGCTGCCCCGCAGATGGCTTCCAACCCCGATGACGACCTGCCGTTCTAAATGGACAAGACTGCGGTCAGAAAACAGATGCGCGAACTGAAGCGCGCCGTGCCTGCGGAGGAGAAGCTTCTCCGGTCGGAGGCCATTATGCGACGCGTGGAGCAGACGACGCTTTTCCGCGAGGCAAAGGTTGTCTTGCTCTACTGGTCGATGGCCGACGAGGTGCAGACGCATGCTTTTGTGAACCGTTGGTACAAGGACAAGGTGGTGCTGCTGCCCTGCGTGGTCGGCGACGACCTGGTGCTGCGGCAGTACACCGGTCCCGAATGCCTGGTGGCCGGCGAGCAGTTCGGCATCGGCGAGCCGGCAGGGACCCCCGAGTGGACGGCCCTGGACAAGGTGGAGCTCATCATGGTTCCCGGCGTGGCCTTCGACGAAAAAGGCAACCGTATGGGCCGCGGACGCGGTTTCTACGACCGCCTGCTCAAGTCGACCCCCAATGCCACCAAGATTGGTGTGGCCTACGACTTCCAGATGCTGGATTCGGTTCCCGTCGAGCCGCACGATGTGCCCATGGATTGTGTAATAAGCGAACACTAAAGTCCCCGAGCCATGCCGATGTTCTACACCCCCAAGCCGCGGCAGTTCCGCTACCAGCCCCGTTTCTACGACCCCGAGAAGGAGAAGTGGGAGGCCCTGAAGCAAAAGTACGCCGACGAACGCATGCTGCGGGAACTGGAAGACGCTAGCCCGGACGCCCTGCCTGACACTCAGAACATTACGGAGGATGCCGGGAACGAGGACACCGAGTTGGCCTACTTCCAGCAGCGTGTGCGCGAGATGGACCGCGAGGAGAAGCGTGGTGGCACAGGCCTGACATGGAAGGACCTCTTCCGCAAGCGGGAGATGCCCACCTTCAACTACCAGCCCCGGTTCGCCACCGCCGACGCAAGCACCGCCACTGCGGCCAATGGCGCCGAGCGGATGCACGAATTCAAAAAGCGGTCCACCAAGATCAAACGCCGCTTCGATGTGACCGACAAGGACTACATGAAGCCCATCCCGGCCACCCGCATCATGCTCTACACCCTGCTGGTGTGTCTGCTATTGTATTGGATTTTATTCTAAAAAAATGACTATAGAAGTACTGAAATCGAAGATCCACCGAGTGACGGTCACCGAGGCCGACCTCGATTATATCGGCAGCATCACGATAGACGAAGCGTTGATGGAGGCTGCCAATATCATTGAGAACGAAAAAGTTGACATCTACAACATCACCAATGGCGAACGTTTTTCGACCTACGCCATCAAGGGCGAACGCGGCAGTGGCGTCATCTGTCTCAACGGTGCCGCAGCCCACAAGGCCCCCGTTGGCAGCCTGGTCATCATTGCCAGCTACGCCAGCATGGACTTTGAAGAGGCCAAACACTGGACCCCAACGGTGATATTCCCCAAGAACAACCGCCTGTGAACCAGAGAGTAGATAAGAAAAGCCGATGGAAAGACATCCTGAGAATGGTTGTCTTTCTGGGCATTGGCTTTTTCTTCATCTATTGGTTCCTGCTGAAACTGGCCCCGGAACAGAAGGCCGCCATCTGGCAGTCGTTCCTCAAAGCCGACTATTGGTGGGTGCTTGCCTGTGTGGCCTGCAGCCTGCTGAGCCACCTGGTGCGCGCCTTGCGCTGGCGCCTGCTGTTCAATCCCATAGGCCTCCACCCCGGGGTGAGCAACACCTTCGGTTCCGTTGTCATTGCCTACCTGGGCAACCTGGCTTTCCCCCGGGCGGGCGAAGTGATGCGCTGCGCCACCCTCCGCACCAGCGAGGACATCCCGATGGAGAAATCGCTGGGCACCGTGGTTACGGAACGCATCATCGACCTGCTGGCGTTCGGCCTCGTGGTGGTCATCGGCATGTTGGCCATGTTCGGCGAGGCCAAAGACTGGCTCTACGACACCCTGTCGGAGAAGTACAACAACCTGCCCAATATGGGCATGATTCTCGGCGTGGGCGCGGGGTTGGTCATCGTGGCCTTTGTGGCATACAAACTCTTCTGGAAGAAGCTGTTGCACATCGGCATCTTCAAGAAATTCAACAACCTGGCCATCGGTATGGTGGACGGCGTGAAGAGTGTCTTCCACATGGGCACCCGAAACACACTGCTCTTCCTGCTCTACAGCGTTGCCATCTACCTGCTCTACATCCTTGGCGGACTGATTATCTTCCAGGCCTTCCGCGACACCTCGTGGCTGGGCATGCAGGCCGCTTTTGTTGTCTACCTCTTCGGCTCGGTCGGTATGACCTTCTCGCAGGGTGGCATCGGGGTGTACCCCGTGTTGGTCCAGCTGGCGTTGGGCATCTATGGCATCGGCATGGAGGTGGGCACCGCCTGCGGATGGCTCCTGTGGGGCTCGCAGCAGGCCGCCGTGATTGCGGTAGGCGGAGTATACATGGCCTACTTCAGCATCAAAAAAAGAAAGAAAACAAATTAAAAATAAGACAATTATGGAAAAGACACGCTGTTTGATTATCGGTTCCGGCCCCGCGGGCTACACCACCGGCATATACACTGGTCGCGCCGACCTGAAACCCATCCTCTACGAGGGCGAGCAGCCTGGTGGCCAGCTGACCATCACCACCGAGATTGAAAACTTCCCGGGCTATCCCGAGGGCATCAGCGGTACCGCCATGATGGACGATTTGCGCCGTCAGGCCGAGCGTTTCGGTACCGATGTACGCCGCGGTTACATCGTCGACATCGACCTCAGCCACCGTCCTTTCCACGCCAAGGACGACCACGGTGTGGAAATCGAGGCCGAGACGGTGGTCATCGCCACCGGCGCCAGTGCCAAATGGATTGGCCTGGAGAGCGAGAAGCAGTTCTACGGCCAGGGCGTGTCGGCCTGCGCCACCTGCGACGGGTATTTCTATAAGAACCAGGTGGTTGCCGTTGTTGGCGGTGGCGATACAGCCTGCGAGGAAGCCAACTACCTGACCACCCTCTGCTCGAAGGTCTACCTGGTGCACCGTCGCGACGAACTGCGTGCCTCCAAAGCCATGCAGCACCGCGTGCTCACCAACCCCAAAATCGAGATGCTGTGGAACAGCCGTATCAGCCGCATTCTGGGCAACGACATGGACGGCGTCACCGGTATCGAACTGGAAGACACCAAGAACGGTGCCAAAAGCGAAAAGGATGTGACGGGAGTCTTCGTGGCTATCGGCCACAAGCCCAACACCGATTTCCTCAAAGGGCAGGTCGACCTGGACGAACAGGGCTACATCAAGGTGCAGAATCACTCCAGCGCCACCAATATCCCCGGCGTGTTCGCCGCCGGCGATGTGTGCGACCCCAACTATCGCCAGGCCATCGTGGCCGCCGGCAAGGGTTGCGTGGCTGCCATGGACGTGGAACGTTTCCTGCAAAACAACCAATAATACGATGAGTCTTATGGCAAGCATAGGACATGGATGGCGGCGCCTGGCGGTGCTGCTGGCATGCCTGCTTGCCATAACGGCCGTGGATGCTCAGGTTGTCCGTAAGACTGGCACCACACCGGCCAGAGGTGGTTTCGGCACCCTGAACCGTGGCAACAACACTCTCGGAAATACAAACACCACGAACAACAACACCTACCCAAGCGACAGCAACTACACCGACACCTCGGCGACCAAAGGACTGGTCTACGTGACGGAGACACCCGACTCCGTGCTGCGGCGGAAGGTGTTCTTCTTCTACCGTGTGCCGCACAGCGTGAAGATTGACGAGGTTTGGAATCCCACACTCGACCCTACAGGGGTGCAGTTCAGCGATCCGCTGGATGGTTTCAACGGCAACTACTACCTTGGGCAGGGAACCATCGGGCATCCACACCTGCCCGTGTTTCCCACAGTAGCAGAAGGATTGGGTCACAGCCTTCAGTACGAGGGGCAAGACGGGTACCTGAAGACTCCTGGAAGCATACGGCTCTACCAGACACTGACTCCATACACACTGCTGTCGTACAACAACACGCTGAACAAGGACTATCTGGTCCACGTGGCCCACACACAGAACATCATCCCAGGATGGAACGTGTCGTTCGACTACCAGCTGATATGCCCCGAAGGCAACCTGTCCGGCTCCGGAGCCAAGAACCATTATCTGGATGCCACCACCAATTATTTCTCAAGCGACTCGCGACTGCAGGTACAGGCAGGTTTCATTTGGCAGTCGCTGACAATGGACGAGAACGGTGGCCTTAGCGACGACAGCTACTTCACCGACAACCAGACCAGCAACCTCGGCGGACTTCCAGTAATGCTTTATAATTCAGCATCGAAAAACCTGCACCACAATGCTTTTATCCATGCGACATACAACATGGTACAACAGGTGGAGAAATATCGGCATCGTGACTCGCTGGCAGTGCGACACGACACGGTGAGCGTGGACAGTATACGCATGGTGGTGGACACTCTCGAGGTGGTGGACACCATTCCCGTGGGCAAGCCCCATATAATTAACGCCGGCGTATTCGGGGTGGAGATGGACTATTCGCGATGGAAGCGGGCAGCCTACCTGACCGCCTTCTCCGACTCTCTGCTATGGAGCGATGCCAGCGCATCCCTCTTTTGGACCAACGACGCCTATCCGGACCACCGCTGGCGCAATCCACTGAAAATCACCTTGGGTATCACGCCGAGAAGACTGGATGCAATCATCACCACAGACACAACGGCAGGCCCCGACACGCTGGTTTCCTCCGCCGCAGTGAACCCCTTCGCCAAGGTGGAAATCGCCTTGGGACAAAGAATAACCCTCAAGGCAGAAGCCGAATTGGACAACACCGCCCTGGGGTTGCACGACAACCTGAAGGAGCCTGACTATCATGCTGCTGCAACAATGCATTTCCAGTTCGACAGCGCAGGCAACTCGGGCATGGAGCTCGTCGCCGCTATGCAACGGCAACTGCCCGATATCCGCATGCTGCACGCCACAAACTATACACTCGATGCCATCCAGACACAACGCTACGGCATGCACTTTTTCCACCATTCCGACAGTGGACTCTTTCGCCTCATCGATCTCAGCGCCAGCATGTCACACCTAAGCCACAACCTGAGGTACGACTCCACACTGACGGTCAATGTCGGCGACGGAGACTTCTTCCTCTATCAGGCCGCCCTGTCGCTGAACCTGCAGTGGGGCTGGTTCCACGTCGACATGCAGCAACTTCTGCAACACAGCACCGACCGCCTGCAGATGGACGTGCCGACATGGGCCAGCAAAAACTCTATCTATGCAGATTTCAATCTGTTCCACCGCGCTCTACGCATGCAGGTGGGCGTCGACATCCGCTACTACACACTCTTCGCCCCCGATGCCTACGCCCCCGCCACGGGGCTCTTCTACATGCAGGACACCGAGACGGGCGACTACCTATGGGGCGACGCCTTCATCAATCTGCAGGTAAAGCGCGCCAGCATCTACGTCAAGGCTGGCCACATCAATGCGCTGTGGGAGAGTTCGCCGCGCTATTTTCTCCTGCCCCACTATCCCGGCAACCGTTTCGGACTTTTCTGGGGCCTGACATGGAATTTCTTCGATTGAAAAACAACAAAGTATGAAACAACTGATATTTGCCACCAACAACAAACACAAAGTGCAGGAGGTCCGCGCCGCCCTGCAAGGCCATGTGGAGGTCGTCAGCCTTGCCGAAGCCGGCCTCTCGGGCGAGATTCCCGAGACAGCAGACACGCTGCAAGGCAATGCTCTGCAGAAAGCACAATGGGTCTGGGAGAGGACACACACCGACTGCTTCGCCGACGACACCGGCCTAGAGGTCGAC
The DNA here is from genome assembly GCA_017483575.1 of Bacteroidales bacterium. Taxonomy (GTDB): domain Bacteria; phylum Bacteroidota; class Bacteroidia; order Bacteroidales; family P3; genus Colimorpha. The sequence goes on along the minus strand of JAFUWF010000019.1, from coordinate 173,389 downwards.
GCCCTCGACGGCGCCCCGGGCGTCTATTCGGCCCGCTACGCAGGCGAGCATTGCTCATTCGACGACAACATCGACAAACTACTCGACGCCCTGCAAGGCAAGACAGACCGCAAGGCCGACTTCCGCACCGTTATCTGCCTGATAGAGTCACAAAGTCGCAAAGATGAAGACTCTACGACTCCACGACTTTGCGACTTTACGACCCAATTCTTTGAAGGACGCGTCGACGGGCAGATCCTTACCGAGAGACATGGAGCCGAAGGCTTTGGCTACGACCCCGTCTTCATGCCCGACCGTTTTGCCGTGAGCTTCGCCGAAATGCCCCTCGACGTCAAGAACAGCATCAGCCACCGTGGCCTGGCCGTGGCCAAGTTGAAAGAATATCTGGAAGCCCAATGAAGCGCGTTTACCCACTGACCATACAAAGCGGAATGTCGCAAAGCGAGAGCTACATCCTCATGCTCTGCGAACCCAACAGCAATACCCAAATACCCATTTTCATCGGTGCGCACGAGGCCCAGGGCATCCTTCTGGCTAAAGAAACAGTAAAAACAAGGCGTCCGATGACACATGAACTGATGGTTCATGTAATGAACGATTACGGTCTGTACCTCAGAGAAGTGACAATAGACAAAGTACAGGAAGGAATCTTCTATTCCACACTTCACATGACCGACGGATTCAACGAGAAGCACTTCGACAGCCGCACCTCCGACGCCATCACCCTTGCACTGTTGTGCGACTGTCCCATCCTGGTGGCCGACGATGTCCTGGAGGAAACCAGCGTCAAGATGGACAACCCCACCTTCAGCAACGCCACGGCCAATCCCAAGGAAGAGATCGAACGCCTGGAGAAGGAACTCCTGGCCTGTGAAGAGCGCGAGGACTATGAACGTGCCGCCGAAATACAGAAAAAGATTGAACAACTAAAAGAAATAAAATGAACTACGACGAAACATCGCAATACCTGAAAAGCACTATTGCCAACCACGGGCACCCCCTGCCCGAGACGGTCATCGTCCTCGGCAGCGGCCTGGGCAAACTCGGCGAGAAGATTGAGAATGCACTGACCATCCCCTACTCCACCATTCCCCACTTCAAGGCCTCCACCGCCATCGGTCACAAAGGCAACCTCATTGTCGGAACACTTGGCGGAAAAGAGGTTATGGCCATGCAAGGACGCTTCCACTACTACGAAGGCTATACCATGGAGGAGGTCACCTACCCCATGCGTGTCTTTGCACGCATGGGCGTCAGAAGGGTGCTGGTGAGCAACGCCGCCGGCGCCGTCAACCCCGACTACAAGGTAGGCGACCTGATGATCATCACCGACCATATCAACTTCATGCCCAACCCATTGGTGGGTCCTAACAAGGACGACTTCGGCCCCCGCTTCCCCGATATGACCGAGGTCTACAGCCTCCGCATGCGCCACATCGCCTTCGAGGAAGCCAACCGCCTGGACATCAGCCTGCGCCAGGGCATCTATGTTGCCGGAACAGGCCCCACCTACGAAACGCCCGCCGAATACCGCATGTACCGCACCTTCGGTGCCGATGCCTGCGGCATGAGCACTGTGCCAGAGGTCATTGTGGCCCGCCACAGCGGACTCGAAGTCTTCGGCATGAGCGTCATCACCAACCAGGCCAACGACCTCGGCAACGGCACCGTCAACGACGGCGACGACGTGGTCCGCGCCGCCGACCAGGCCGCCGACCGCATGACACTACTGTTCACCAACATCATCAGCCGACTCTGAATGCAACGCTTCCGCCCATACGTACTCCCCGTGGCCATCGTGCTCGGACTGCTGCTCCACCGCTGGTGCGCCATGTTCTCATTCCTTGTACCCTTCATCATCTTCAGCATCCTGCTCCTCACCTTCACCGCCGTCGACCTGCGCCGTCTGCGCATGACCATGCTCGACTTCTGGCTCATCCTTTTCCAAGTGCTGGTGAGCACCTGCTGCTATCTGGCAATCACCCTCTTGGGCGGTAGCCACATCGTAGCCGAAGGGGTGCTTATAGGGGTGCTGTGCCCCGTGGCCTCGTCGGTGGCCGTAGTGGCCTGCATGCTGGGTGCCAACCGCGAAACGGTGACCACCTACACCATCGTAGGCAACCTCATGGTGGCCGTCGTAGCCCCCGTGGTGTTCACCCTCATCGGCGACCATCCGGAGATGGGCCTATGGAACAGTTTCCTGCTGATGATTAGCAAGATAGCCGCTACCCTCGCCCTGCCCTTCTTCCTGGCCGTGCTGCTGCAGTTCCTGCTACCCAGCGTCAACAATTTCATTGCCCGCTATAAGGGCCTGGGCTTCTACCTCTGGGCCTTGGCGCTGCTCTTCACCCTCGGCCAGACCATCGACTACATCTTCCTCAACGGCGAAGGCAACTGGGCTTCAATAGCTTGGCTCGGAGGCCTCTCGCTCCTGTTCTGCATCATACAGTTCGGCTTCGGCCGATGGCTGGGACGCCGCTATGGCGACGTCATCGGCGGCGGCCAACTCCTGGGCCAAAAGAACTCGGCCATGGGCATCTGGATGGCCAACACCTTCCTGACGCCCCTCTCTTCGGTCTTCCTGGCCTTCTACAGCGTCTACCAGAACCTCTGGAACGCCTGGCAGATAAGGAAAATAAAAAATTAAAATGAGAAATGAAAAAATAACATGATCAAAGCTGCATTTTTCGACATCGACGGCACCCTGCTCAGCTTCGAGACCCACCGCGTCTCGCCGGGCACCGTGCGCGCCTTCGAGCGCCTCCACCGCGCCGGCGTGCGCACCTTCCTCTCCACCGGACGGCCCGATGTGCTCATCCCCCAGATGCCCGTCACCTTCGAAGGCAAAATCACCATGAACGGAGGCTTGGTCTTCACCGAACCCTCGGAAGGGCTCACGTCGGAGGTGCTACTGAGCAACCCCATACTCGACAAAGAACTTCAAGTATGGATTGATATGGCAAAGGATAAAAACCTGTGCACCATGGTGTTTACCAAAGATTCCATGCTACTAGCCAACCCCAACGAAGTGGGCCTAAAACTGCGCAACCAACTGGAATTCGAGATGCCTCCCGTGGTGAACATCGACACCATGCGCGGCCAGACGGCCTACCAAATCATAGCCATCATGCCGGGCGAGATGGATGCCGCAGTTGCCGAACTCCTGCCCCACTGCCGCCTGCCGCGCTGGCACCCCTACTTCACCGACATAGTGGCTACCGACAACAGCAAGGCCCACGGCATGGAGGCAATCTGCCGCCACTACGGCATCCGCCAGGAGGAGACCCTCGCCTTTGGCGACGGTGCCAACGACATCGAGATGCTCGAGTGGGCCGGCATCGGCGTGGCCATGGGCAACGCCGCCGACAACGTCAAGGCCCACGCTAACCACGTCACTACCGACGTGGACCACGAAGGTATAGAAACCGCTGTAAACCAACTGTTATGAAGACATTGGATGAACAATTGGATGAAACGCTACGCCTGTTGGAAAGCTATCAGGACCTGTCCACCGAACAGGAGGAGGACGACAGCTTTGTGGCCCGCGGCAACGGATTCTGCGACCGCAAGTACAGCGACGACTTCCTGCAGATGCAGATAGCCCAACTCTCCGCACGGGCCGCAGCCATCAGAAGCGAAATGCAAAAACAATAAACCATGCTTTACGAGATTGCACTCATACTGGTCATCATCGGCGCCCTCGTCGTTGTCATTTCAGAGAATAGAAAACCCTATATATCAATCTTCTGGATTCTATTCATCACCCTTCTGCCCGGTATTGGCCTGGTATTCTACCTACTGCTGGGCATGGACTACCGGAGCCGCCGTGTCATCAAGGCCGAGGAGCTGGCCCGCTTCGACGCCCTGCGCGACAAAGCTGTGGGAGACAATATCGTAGACCACCTGCCCGACGAGAAATACGACAAACTGGCCAGCATGATGCGCGGAGCCAACGACACCCCCGTGCTCAGCGGCAACGGAGTGCGCGTCTTCACGGACTTCACACCCATGTTCCAATCGATGCTCGATGACATATCGCGAGCCAAAAGCTTCGTACACATACAGTTCTATATTGTTGAAGACGACGAGGTGGGACGCCAACTCAGCAGTCTGCTGATACGCAAGGCGCAGGAGGGTGTGGACGTACGCCTGATGTTCGACAGCTGGGCCAACCTCTTTGTCAAGGGCAGATACTACGACCACATGCGCCGTGGCGGAGTGAAAGTGCAATCGTTTCAGAAACTTATACCCTCTATGTTCACGCGCGACGTGAACTGCCGCACACACCGCAAAATCGTTGTCATCGACGGTCACACGGGCTACACCGGGGGCATGAACATCGCCCGCCGCTACCGCGACGGCATCAACCACGGCGTCTGGCGCGACACCCACATCCGCCTGCAAGGGCCGGCAGTGGCACAACTGGAGCTGTCCATCCTAGCGGACTGGCGCTTCTGCACGAAGGAGATGCTGGACGAGCCACGCTTCTTCCCCCTTATCCCCCAGTCGGAGGAAAGCAACGAGCGCTCTCTGGTACAGATTGTTACATCGGGTCCCATGGACGAGTGGAACACCGTGATGCAGGGCATGGTGCAGGCCATAGCGCAAAGCCGCCGCTACCTGTACCTGCAGACGCCCTATTTCATCCCCACCCAACCCATCCTGATGGGCCTACGCAACGCCGCCCTGGCGGGGGTCGACGTGCGGCTGATGCTGCCCGCAAAGGCCGACCGTGGAGCCATAACGCTCTATGCTTCAAAATCCTACTTCCGAGACCTGCTGCCCGCAGGGGTAAAAATCTACCTCTACGAGAAGGGCTACCTGCATGCGAAGACGATGGTGTGCGACGACGACTTTGTGACCATCGGGTCCACGAACATCGACCCGCGGAGCCTGGAACAGAACTTCGAGGTGAACACGTTCCTCTACGACGGCAACCTGGCGCGCCACCAACGCGACATCTTCATGGACGACCTGCAGAGCTGCACCCTGGTCGACGCAAACCTCTGGCGCAAACGTCCAAAAACGGAAAGGTTCCTGGAGTCCGCCGCGCGTGTGCTCACTCCGATTCTCTGACCACCCCCTCTCCTATCAAGACCCCATCAAGACCCTATCAAGACCCTACCAACTCCCACTTTTATATAAGAACGGTGGGAGTTGGTAGGGAGATGGTAGGGATTTGGTAAGGGGTTGGTGTTAATCGATAGTCAGAAAAACACCGAATTTGATGGGGTAGAGTTCCTGGGTCGAGGAACGGAAGGTGCTCATGGTGGGCACCTGGAGGTAGAGGCCAAAGTTTTCGTAGCTGAGGGTGGCGCGGAGGTCGAGCTTGTAGGGGTTGATGTATTTGTTGACGCTTTGGTCTTTTTCCGTACGGTCCTCGAGGTCGGTGTCGTATTCGCGTCGCAGGCCGGTGTGGGTGCCACCCCAGTGGATGCCAGGCAGGGCGGCGATGGAGAGGCGCCAATCGTACCAGAGGTCGAAGCTAAGTGTCAGTGGCAGCAGCACATAGCGTGTGTTGAGCCACGAGGTGCAGCTCTGGTCGCCGCCATTGGTGAAGGTATAGGGTTCGGAGGCGTTGGCGAGGGTTATCTCGTTGGCATCGAACTTGTACTTGTCCCATTCCAGACCGAGACCGACATAGAGGCCTACATGGCGCGTGCCGATGAGGGGATAGTTGAGGGAAAGCTGTATGTTGTTGAAACTGGTATGGATAGCGGCGTCGCCGTCGGCCCCTTCAAAGCCGCCGAACATGGAGGAGCCCCAGTTGTGGAAGCCCCAGGCGAAGTGGAGTTCGGTGTCGCGATGGCGCCAGATGGAACGCTTTTTCGGTTCGTCGGCAGAGGAGTTGTGGCGGTGCTGGCTATGCTCGTAGACAACGTTCCTCAAGCTGTCGCGTTTCTGCATGGCAAGCGATTTACTGCTTTTGACATACTGTGCGTAGGCGGTGTCGTTGCCGACGTTGCGGACGGTGTCCTTGAAGCAGTAGTTCCAGTTCACCACGCAGTGGTCGCATGTGCGCACGGTCTGGCTCCTTTCGTTCATGCCGGGCTCGTAGCGTTCTTGGAAACAGTCGATTGTGATTTGGGCGTAATCTTTGGGCAGGACCTCGAAACCGAACTGCATCATGCGCACTTCGGAGTGGATCTGGGAGTAGTCCTCGGCCTGGAGCGTGAGCTTGACGGCCCACACCGAGTCGGCGAGGGAGCCGCTGAAAAGGACGTGGGCATAGTCCTCCGTGTGCACGGTGAGCTGCGGACGCTTGCCGAAGCTGCCGTTGAAAACGAGGTTGGAATAGTCCTCGGCCACGAAAGTCATCGAGCGCCCCGCCGGGAGGAGGAGGGTGATGGCATAGTCGCCGTCGGAGATGGTCATGCGGTTGTTTTTCACCGAGGCCACCTGGTATTTGCTGAAGGTCTGCAACATCATGTCGCCGTCGGTGGATTTGACAACGAGGTGCGCACGGCCTTCGAGGCGAATCTCGTTCACATTGCCAGGTACTTGCTGGGTGTAGGTCTGTGCACGGAGAGTGGAGAACGGAGAGTGGAGAGCGGAGAGCAATACTATTGCAAAAAATAACTTTTTCATAAGGCAATGGTTTTAAAGGATGATACCGAATTTAACAGGGAAGAGGTCGTCGCAGCTGGACTTGAAGGCGGGGAGCATGGAGGCCTGGAAGTAGACGCCGATGGAGCGGTACTGCACCGAGATGCGGGCGTCGAGCTTGTAGGGGTTGATGTAGGGGTTGATGCTGTAGTCGCGGATGTTCACCTCGTCGTTGCCGCTGGTGATGTCGCGACGCAGGCCCGTGTGGCTGCCACTCCAGTGGAGGCCGGGGATGGCGGCGAGGCCAAGCTTCCAGTGGCGGCCGAGGGCGAACTTCACCTCGATGGGGAGGATGACGTAGCGCGTCAGGAGGCGGCTCTCGCTGTTGGTGACGGTGCCATTCACCAGGTGGTAGGGTTCGGCCGAGAGGTCGAAGTGGATGTCGCCGCGGTGGAACTTGTACTTGTCCCATTCCATACCGAGTCCGGCAAAGAGGGCCACGTGCTTAGAATAGACCACGGGATAATTGACAGTCAGGAGGATATGGTTGAACGAGGTGCGCACGGCGGCGTCGCCGTCGGTACCGGCAAGGCCGTTGAAGCGGTCGCTGCCCCAGTTGTGGAAGCCCCAGGCGAAATCGATGTTGGTACCCCAGGAGTAGCGCTTGCTGCGGCTGAGTTTGATCTTGCGTACCAGGTCGGCCATGGCGTCGCCGTCGAGGTCGGAGAGGTCGTCGATGTCGAAGGAGTCGTCGTCGGTTGCCCAGAATTCCTCCTGCTCCTCGGGGTCGAGGATTGCCCGCTCACCACCATAGAGCTTGTGGCCGATGTGGAAGGAGGCATAGTTGGTGTTGCAGAAACGCGACTGTTCGCCATTCGATGTGCCCGTCATCTCAACGATGAAAGCCTTCAGGCGCGAATAGTCCTTGATGTTGAAGTCGTAGGAGCCTATCTGCAAGCGGCTGTGGGCGTTGAGGCGCGCCACGTCCTGCAGCGACACCACCATGCGGTCGGCACAGAAAGTGTCGAAGCTGTTCCTGAGGGTGATGGTAGAAGCATCGTTGCCAACCAGTTCCATGGTGCCGGGAATACGGAAGGAGCCCTGGAGAGTCACCTCGCTGAGGCCGTTGGCCACGATGCGGGTCACAGTGCCGGGCATCAGGTGGATACGCACAGGTTGGCTCTGGCCGGAGAAGGTCATCTCGCTGCCGCTGACCTGGATACCGGAACCATTGTTCATTTTGCCGTCTTCGTAGCCAGTCTGGCTGTCGGGGACGATGACGGCATTGCAATCGTCGAAGACGAGGGTTCGCACAGCGGCGGACAGGGGCACCAGCTCTTTGTCCGCCACACTGGCTGACGGGGCAGGCTGTGCGGGCTGCGCCTGCGCCAGGGTGGCGAAGGGGAGCAGCAGGGCCATTGCCAGGGTAAAACGGTTGTGTTTCATAATCTTGCTATTTACGTTTGTTTTTTAAATTGTCAATTCTTTGGCGGAGGGGTTCCACCACATGCTCCTCGAGCTGACGGCTGTCGGGCAGGGTGCGGCTGACGAGGCGGCCGAGAGGATGTTCGCTGAGGGACTCCTGGTAGGCGTCGTTGGCTGCCAGCAGCAGGTCGCCCCAGTCGGCAGAGTTGTCGTAGACAATAAGGGACCAGGACTCCACGGGAGGCTCTTGTGCGGGGGTGGCCTCGATGGCGATGAGCATGTCGGTCATGATAGGTGCCGTCTCCATGGGTTCTTCCGCGGTGGCGGGCGTTTCGTTTTCTTCCGTTTTTTGTGCAGAAGCCAGTTCCACTACAGAAGCCACCCGTGCACGGGGCATTACAGGAGCCTTTGTATCAACCGTTTCCGCCACAGGGTGCACGGTATACTCCTCATGATTCTCCGCCACGATGACGGGCGTTTCCATCCTGTCCATGGTTCCCATGCGCAAAGCCGGCAGCATCAGCACCAAGACTATGGCGGCGGCAGCGCTGTAGCGTAGCAGAGCAGGCCACAGAGGGAGGGTGTGTTGCCGTGGTACGGCAACATACCGCACGCTTTTGTCCCTCTCCAGCCGCGGAGCCTCGCTGTAGAGTGCCAGCTCCTCGGCGGCATCGGGGTAGCCCTGAAGCCATGTGTCGACGGCGGAACGCTCCTCGGCGTTCAGTTCGCCTTCGGCATAGCGCAGGAGCCACAGCTCGTAGTTGTTGTTATCTATCGTTGTCATAACCCATTGATTTCAGTTGTTTACGCATTGCCACACGGGCGCGGAAAAGATAGACCTGCACCTGGCTGTCGCTGAGAGCGAGGGTCTCCCCTATCTCCTGGTAGCTGTAGCCTTCGACGTCGCGCAGTTGGAGGATGGCCCTCTGCACCTCGGGCAGCACCTGCAGGCTGCGCTCTATGGCCTCGCGGAGGTCGAAGCGTTCGTCGGGCTGCTGCAAGGGCTCGTCGACAGGCGTTGCCGAAGCGACATACTGCTGTTCAACACGTCGGTGGCGCAGACTCGACATCAAGGAGCGGTAGGCGGCACTCAGCAGGTAGCTCTTGCCCTTGGCGGCGGGGACATCCTCGCGGTGGCTCCACAGAGCCGCCAGCGCCTCCTGTACGGCATCCTCGCAGTCGCTACGGCCTCCACCGCATCGCACCGCGAATCGCATCGCATCATCGGCCCACAGGGCCACACCGTTGTTATATTCCTTGGCAGTCAAAAGGGTCTTTTCTTGTCCGTTTACATATAATAATTGCGCAAAGGGGGTAGAATATTACACTTGATAACGAAAAAAATTGAAAAAAATTATCGAGGCCCTGTTGTGATTCGCCTTTTCGTCGCGTCTAATAGGGTAAAATAAAACATTCGTGCAAACGTTTTATACAATATGGAACCCGACGAAAGGACATTCAACGAACTCATACACCGCCAGCGCGACATCATCTGGCGCGTCTGCTGCACCTATCGGCTGAGCGCCGCCTGGACGACGGAGGACGCCTTCCACGAGGTGCTGTGTGCGCTGTGGCAGGGCTACGGCGGTTTCGACAGACGCAGCTCGGAGCGGACATGGGTCTACCGCGTGGCCACCAACACGATGCTTTCGCTGGTGAGGAAGACGGGCAACCAGCCTACGGCACCACCGCCACCACAGCGCGAGCCCTCCTACCGCGACGACGACTACCGCGACCTGGTGGAGATGATAGCGGCGCTGCCGGAGCCCGACCACACCATCGTCATGGCGCACCTCGAAGGGTTCAGCTATGCCGAGACCGCCAAAGCCACGGGCCTCTCGGTGGGCGCCGTAAGCATGCGGCTGACACGCGCATTGCGTAAACTCAGAAAACAATATAAACAATCATAATTATGCGAGACTTCAAACAACAAATGGAACAATACCAGCGCGACCTGCAACAGATGCGCTACCCCGGAAGCGAGTCCGACCTGGACCGCGAGATACGGCGGGTACTGTGGAGATCGGAGAACGGAGAGCGGAGAGTGGAGAGCTCACCCACTGCGCCAGCACGTTCTCCACTCTCCACTCTCCACTCTCCACTCAAATGGGTGGCCGCTGCCGCCGCGTGCCTGTTGGCGGTACTGCTTCCGCTTGGGCTGCGGGCAAGCAACGACGATGGTATCCGCAACGTCACCATCGGCGGCGAGCACGCCTACTTCGCCTGCAACAACAGCTGCTCGGCCGACGCCACTATAGAAACCTTCAAAACCCTCATGCGATGAAAAGATTATTATACCTTATCCTAATTTTCAATTTTCAATTTTCAATTTTCTCATGGCTTGCCAGCGGGAAGAGCTGCCCGAGACCACCTCGGCGGCCAAGGAGGTCTACCTGCAATATGCCGACCGCAAGGACCTGACGGTGGCCCTCATCGGCGACTACTGCGGCTACAACGCCGTCATGCTGCAGGCCCAGGACGCCGAAGGATGGCTGCGGCTCTGCGAGGAGTTCGGCGTGCAGAAGTATGTGGACGCCGACCGGCTGGACAGCACAAGGGTATCGAGCCTCACGACGGTGTCGCATTCCAGCGGAACAATCACCGACATCGACAGTTTCTTCGCCGAAGGCGATATGCTGCTGCAACGAATTGTCGACAGCGTAATGCAGGATGCCATGCGCTCTGGAAAGATGTCGGGCAATGTTATCATTGACACTGTCTACTCCGTTGTCCACCGCGAGCATTATGACCATGGTGTCCTGGTGGACTCATCCACTATCACCGATCCCGTCCAACAGCTCTTGAACAACAACCTGCTGCAACTTGCCGGACAGCATGGCGACAGCGGCTACATTATCCGAGACGACAGCGACGAGCTCACCCTCTGGCTCTTCTTCTACAGCACACCTGCCGAAAAAGAACAAATCCTTAACCACGTAACATCAATAAACACTCAACCATGAAACGAATTGCATTTATCGCCCTGGCAGCACTGCTTTTCGCCGCCTGCCAGAAGGAAGAGTCTTCTCAGGTTTTGCACAACCGCACAGCGGTAGCCGCATTGGCCGGCACCTCTTGGGTGGGAAACTATGACGACAACTTTCAAGGATTTCCAGCCACACTCACGTGGAGCCTTGACTTTCTCTCCGACAGCACAGGAACACTTCATCTTGACCTTGTGGTTGCAGCACAGCCGCAGCCGTCGATGGATATTGCATTCAAATACACCATGGACGGAGTGGTAGGAACCACCTATAGCGAGAACATGTCCGGGCACGGCCAGTTCACGTATGACTCCATTTCCCACACCATCACCATGCACATGCAGATTGGCGACGGAAACATCACGCTTGGTGGCACAACGACATTCTATCCAAAGGGCGAAACCCATGATGTCTTTCCCACAAACACCTCATGGTCAGCCGTACAGCAACTGCAGGCTGGCGACACACTGATGCCCGTCGAATGGGGGTTGGACTTCTGGGAGTATGGATGGGGCGGTCAAGTGAATTACTGCGCCAATGGCACCTGCGCAGGCACTTCGTTCTTCTGGCAATACGACAGCATATCGCATACCGGACACGTTCAAATCAACAACTCGGTATTTCCTTTTTCCTACAATCCTACAAGCGAAGTCCTCACATTGGATTACAGCACAACGATACACGGCACCGACATCGCCATCGGCGGCACGCTACAATTCACAGCAGATGTTCCAGCAGAATCTTAATGCAAATATAATCCAATTCCATCGAACCCCCAAAGTGGCAGTGCCGGAGTGCATTGCCACTTTTTTTTTACCATGAAAACACCTGATGCATATAGCAAATCTTGGCTTTCTAATGAAAAAAATTTTGCCAGTCTAAAAAATGTTCGTACTTTTGCATCCGCAAACCGCAAGAAAAGGTTTGCCGAGAAAGAAGCATTTTATGCTCCTTATTCCTCAGATGTAAAACTGGACACTTTACATAAAGAAAACAAGGGATAAAGGAATACGAAATGCTCCATATAATGTGTATAGCTATAATTGAACTATACCATCTGTGGAGCGACTCATTCAAACCTTTATTTTGTTTTCAAGGGAGTCCAGCCCTACATCTGAAAAAAGGGTCAGAAATGGATGGCTCCACTTTCTTCGTTGATTTAGGTTGTATTGGATTGAGCCTATCCAGACGAAAAAAATTAACGAAATATGAAAACGAAAAAAATTGTATGGTTGACCGCAGGATTACTCTGCGTAACAATGCTCTCTGCTTGTGGGACAAGCAGGAGTGCCGAAGAAACAGAAATAGCCAGTCAGCCGTGCTCAGATTGCTTTTCCACAAAAGATTTGATTCGGGCACGAGGCATGGGCGAAAGCAGGAACCAGCAGATGGCGCTCGAAAAGGCCCGGAACAATGCATTATCTGCACTAGGGTCAAAGATACGAGTCTCTGTTGAGTCGATGATGGAAAACTATTCTATCAGCCGAACCGAAAACGAGAACGAAGAATACAAGAGTCGCGATGAACAGATTACACGTCGCATTGTTGATGAAACGATTCAAGGCTACCGCACCATCTGCGAGAAATACACCGTCAGAACGGACAAGAACGGCACAAAAATATACAAATGTTACTATGCCGTAGAGATTGGCAAAGAAGACGCCTCCAGTGCAATCTATCAAGGTTTGTCCTCGCAAACCACCAACCTTGATATGGACTATGAGAAATTCCGCATGAAATTTCAACAGGAACTTTCCTCTCATGAAAACGACAAACAATAAGATTCTTTTTGCATTATTAATGATGATGCTCTCTTCGACTTTTTGCCATTCGCAAGGCGATTGTCCCGAATGGAGCAATGTGGACAACCGCCGTCTCGCCTTTCCCGACAAGACATATTTCACTGGATATGCCGTAGGACAACAAGACAACGGTGAAAGCATAAGCGATGCCGTGGCCCGTATTGAGAATAACGCCCGAGCCGATGCTGCTTCACACATTGAGGTAAAAGTGGAGAGTTCTACCATAAATAATGTAGAGAGCCTTCAAAAGGAAGGACGAGAGGGATTGGATGAGTCTATCCAGAGTTATTTTTCCCAGACAAGCCGTACATCAACAACAATTCAGATTCCGAATCTCCAAGTACTGTCATGGCACAGTCTCAATGGTGACGAAATCATTGCTTTGGCATACGTAAAGAAAAAAGACTTCGCACGATACCACGACCGCCAAATCGAGTTATTGCTTGGCAAGATGGAGGACGCCCATATCAGTGCAACTGAACAGGAGCACCAAGGAAGCAAGATGAAAGCCATCCGGATTGCCGGAGAGGCATTACAGAAATGCCCTCAAGTGGAATACAACCAACGCATGCTTGCACTTGCAGATTCCGAGACCACAGTCGAAGACTTGCAGATGGAACGCTACAAAACCATCGTGCGCAATCTGGCTGCCGTCATTTCCCGACTCAAAAACGCCACCGCATTCTTCATCATCTGCAATACCAGTACCCATAACGAAGACCATGTCACATTCGACAGAGAGGTGCGAGGCAAACTGTCTGAGCACGGATGCAACTTTGTCGACAACCGCGATGACGCTGATTGGATAATAGAAATAGATGCCAACGTTATCAACACCACTCACAGAGACGGCATGGCATTTTTTGTCTATGTCGACGGAACCCTCTCAATCCAAAACGGCACCACAAAACAAATCATACTCAAAGGCCGCCTGTCAACGCTCGAAGACGGACACTATGATGGAATCAAGGGGGGCGACTTCAACGTTGAACGTGCCACCCGCATAGCATACAAAAATACCGCACAGATTGTAGCAGACGTAATTATGAAACAAATACAAAAATAAACAAACAAAAAAACATACAAAATGAAAAAAACAACACTATTTCTTGCCGTCATGATGATGGCTTTTACAGCAATGGCACAGCAAAAAGTCGCCATTCTGGAGACAGTTGACAAAGCTGAGAACGTCAGCTATGGAGTCAAATTGTTACTGCGCAGCAGCCTTACGGCAGCCATATCCAACACCCCTGGATACGAGGGCTACGACCGCGTAGACATGGCCTCCATCACCGGCGAACAGGACTTCCAGCGCACCGGTAACGTCAGCGACAGCCAAATCAAACAGCTAGGCAAGGCTGCCGGTGCCGCCTACGTGCTGGTGGCCGAGGCCGCCCGTTACGATGCAACCAGCATTATCATTACCGCCAAATTGCTTGATGTGGAAACGTTCGGCATCAAAAGCTCAGCCGTGCTCGTTTCCGGTGTCAGTGCCGATGAAATGCAGGAATCGTGCTCAACTTTGGCAGCCAAACTTCTCAACTCCCCTCTCCCGAACAACTCCACCAAAAGGAGTAACATTTCTCAAAACAACACAGAGATTGTAGACGTTTCCTTCCCTACTGAGAATCCATCCATCCCTGTGAAAACCCAAGAAAAAATCGATGGACCAAACAAGGTTGTTGCCGGTATTCTCAGCATCGCTCTCGGAAGCCTAGGTGGTGGTCATTGGTATACTGGGCAGACTACTCGTGCCATACTGGATGTGCTTTTCTGCTGGACAGGTGTCCCAAGCATCATCGGACTTGTGGAAGGCATTATCTGGTTATGCGAGAGCGATGCCGCCTGGGCAAACCGTGTCGCCAACTGGAAAAAATAAATGCTCCAGCAGAATCTTCACGCCGAGGGCGATGAGGACCACGCCGGCGAGGATGGTGGCGGTGCGCTCGGGGATGGAGACGTTGCGCTTGCCCAGATAGACGCCGAGGAGGGAGACCAGGAAGGTGACCCATCCGATAAGCGAAACTATGTACAGGACAACCAGCAGGTGTTCCTGCAAGCCCAAGCCGATACCTACGGCGAAGGCATCGATGCTGGTGGCGATACCCAAAAGGATATAGGTAATCAGAGGGGAACGATGGGAGGAGGACTGCTTGTCCTCCTCTTTGTTTCGGATGCCGTCGAAAATCATCTTACCACCAATAAGGGCCAGCAGGCCGAAGGCCACCCAGTGGTCGACGGCTTCGATGAAGGAGCGGGCCACATCGCCGATGAGGGCACCCAGCATGGGGAACAGCCCTTGGCAGAAGCCGAAAATCAAGGCCATCAAGATGCCTTGCCGCCACGACAGCTTGCTCTTAAAAGCCGTGGTGGCCGACACCACCAGGGAGTCGACGCAGAGGGCCAGGGCCAGTATCAATGCCTCAAAGAAACTCATACAATAATCTATAATCAATAACCTATAACCTATAACCCATAACCTTTAACCTTTCATGCGCCACCATGCCCATGGTGTGGCGGAAGTTGATTTCGGCGACGTGGATGCTGCCGTCGACGCAGACCATAAGGTCGACACCCAGCGGGCCACGGTAGCGAGGCCAGATGTTCTCGGCCAGCCACTGCTCGACGCGGGTACGGATGGGGAGCAGGGAGAAGGAGGACTCTATCTGCTCGTCGCTCCAGGCGATGTTCTCCTTGTATACGCCGCTGCCAGTCTTGAAATAGGAATAGCCGAGGAAGTTCATACACACTCCTCCGTCCGCCCTTCGGGCGTCCACCTCCCCTAACTTAGGGGAGGAGCCGGATGGCTTTTGTAGCAGACACACACTATCTGGCTGCTCCCCTAAGTTAGGGGAGCTGGCAGCGGCTTGCCGCTGACTGAGGAGTGTGTCACCACCCATAACATACTCCAACGCCACGTCGGCCACGACGTCGCGGCGGGGCTCGGCGATGACGCAGCGCTGGGCGGCGACGGTCTTGAGGAGCCAGTCGCGGTCGATGGCGGTGAGGCTACCGTGCACAAAGCGCAGTCCCCTACCCGCCCCGGACCATGGGGCTTTGAGGACCCAGTGCTCGCGTGCGCATAACAATGATTCCATCTCCTCGATGGAGTGCACCTCGCGGCAGTCCTCCTGCAAGGGGAGCACCGTGGAGCGGTGCTGAAGGGTGCGGATGGTGGCAAGCTCGTCGTCGGAGGGCAGCAAGGCTGCGGGGATGCCACGCTTGAGGAGCTCGTGCTTGACGACGGCGTCCCAGCCCCAGGCGGTGACCCTACACACTCCTCCGTCCGCCCTTCGGGCGTCCACCTCCCCTAACTTAGGGGAGGAGTTGGTAACCATAAGCTGCTCACCTAAGTTAGGGGAGCTGGCAGGCGCTTGCGCCTGGCTGAGGAGTGTGCCAACAACAGCCGACGAAAGGTCGTAGACTGAGCAGCAGACAGCGTCGGGATAGAGCACACCCATGACCGCCTGGGCATCGCGGCGGGCGAAGTCCACGGCCGAGCGCGGCGGCACATAATGAGCACGACCTTTGGCCAGGCAAAGGTCGTGCTCAGGGTTGAAAATGCAAATTGTCATAGGTTATTGGTTATGGGTTATTGGTTATAGAGATGGGCGCGTCAGCCGTCAATAACCCATAACCTATAACCATTAACCCTTACTTGTTGACCTGGAATTTCTTGTTACCGGTCTTGAAGAAGTCGGCAATCTGGTTGGCGGCGGCGATACCGGCGTTGATGTTGGCCTCTTCGGTCTGGGCACCCATCTTCTTGGGGGTGGCGAAGTAGCGGCCTTCGAAAGCGCGGAAGTCGGCATCGGCATCGGGCATGATGTCGGTGATGTACTTCAGGTCGGTGCGCTCGGCCATGAGCTTGAGCAGACCAGCCTCGTCGATGACTTCCTTGCGGGCGCTGTTGACGAGGATGCCGCCCTTGTGCATCTTGCCCACGAGGTCGTAGTTGATGCTCTGCTTGGTCTCGGCGGTGGCGGGAATGTGCAGGGAGACAATGTCGCAGGTCTCGAAGAGAGCTTCCTGGCTGGCGACGGCCTTGGCCATGGCGCTGGAGTTGATCTGCTCGGCGGTCATGAAGGCGTCGTAGGCATAGACATCCATGCCGAAGCCCTTGGCGATGCGGGCCACATTGCGTCCCACGTTACCGAAAGCGAGGATACCCAGTTTCTTGCCCATAAGCTCGGAGCCGCTCTTGCCGTTGTAGAAGTTGCGGACGGCATAGACGAGCATACCCATGACGAGCTCGGCGACGGCGTTGCTGTTCTGGCCGGGGGTGTTCATGGCGACGATGCCACGGGCGGTGCAAGCCTCGAGGTCGAGGTTGTCGTAGCCAGCGCCGGCGCGCACGACGATCTTCAGGTTCTTGGCGTGGTCGATGACCTCTTTGGTCACCTTGTCGGAGCGGACGATGAGGGCGTCGGCATCGGCAACGGCGGCGTAGAAGTCGTTCACGTCGGTATATTTCTCGAGGAGGGCAAACTGGTGGCCATTCTCCTCGACCACTTTCTTGATTCCGTCAACAGCCACTTTTGCAAAGGGCTTTTCTGTTGCAACGAGAACTTTCATGTTTTTCTTATGTTTTATATGTTTGAAAAGCTTATGGACATCCTTGAGGTCGTCTGCTATCATCAGCGCGTCAATGATGTCCATAAACCGGTTAATTTACTTTACTTGTTGGCTTTCTCGAAGTCCTGCATGCACTGGACGAGAGCCTCGACGGCCTCGACGGGGCAAGCGTTGTAGAGGCTGGCACGGAAGCCGCCCACACTGCGGTGACCCTTGATGCCGACCATGCCGCGCTCCTTGGCGAAGGCCATGAAGGCATCCTGCAGGTTCTCGCGGCCCTCGGCCATGACCCAGCAGTGGTTCATGATGGAGCGGTCCTCCTTCTCGGCGGTGCCACGGAACATGCTGTTGCGGTCGATCTCCTCGTAGAGCATGGCGCTCTTCTTGAGGTTGATCTTCTCCATCTCGGCAACGCCGCCGATGGTGTTCTTAACCCACTTCAGGGTCTCGTGCATGACGAAGATGGCGCTCACGGGAGGCGTGTTGAACATGGAGATGTTCTTGGCCTCTTCGGCGGCATGGGTGCGGAAGTCCACCATGGTGGGCAGCGGGTTCATGTACTGGCGGTCGGTGATCTTGCCGAGGATGTCCTTGCGGACGATGTAGAAGGTGACACCGGCAGGGCCGACGTTCTTCTGGGCACCACCGTAGATGAGGCCGTACTTCTTCACGTCGACGGGACGGCTCATGATGTCGGAGCTCATGTCGGCGACGAGCATCACGTTGTTGATCTCGCTGGCGGCGAAGTCCTTGCGGATCTCGGTGCCGTAGATGGTGTTGTTGGTAGTGATGTGGAAGTAGTCGGCGTCGGCGGGGACGATCCAACCCTTCGGGATGTAGCTGTAGGTCTTGTCCTCGCTGCTGGCCACGATGACGGTCTCGCCGAAGTTCTTGGCTTCCTTGGCGGCCTTCTTGGCCCACACGCCGGTCTGGAGGTAGGCGGCCTTCTTGTTCAGCAGGTTGGCGGGCACATCCATAAAGCCGGTGCTGGCACCACCACCGAGGAAGAGAATCTCGTACTCAGCGGGGATGTTCAGCAGGTCGCGCCAGAGCTGGCGGGTTTCTTCCATGGTGCGCTCCCAACCGGGGGTACGATGAGAGATCTCGAGCAGGCCGATACCGGTGTTGTCAAAGTCGCGGATGGCGGCGATGGTGGACTCGATGGCCTCTTTGGGCAGGACGCAGGGGCCTGCATTGAAATTATAAGCGGTCTTCATTGTTTGTTTTTGTTTTTAATTTGTTTATATTTAATTCATTATACACAAAACTCACATTCTGTATACGGCTACAAAGATATAAAATAAAAACAAATCTGCCAAATAAAAAAAACATTTGCCAGATTCTGAAGTTATACATGGCTCATTTACAACGTCATTTTACCACCAATTTTTTATGTGTAGTCCCGCCGAATGTGGAAATGGCCACAGGATAGGTACCGGCCGGCAACCCCTCAAGAGACAATTCCTGCCGGTGGCCGTCGGGATGAATGTTGTACACCAGAATACCTTGAGTATTATAGATATCGATATTGTTCATAGCGAAACTGGAGCTCACCACTACCGTCCCCTGAGCAGGATTGGGCGAGAGGAAGGTGCTCGACGAAAGGAGCGTCGGCCCTGTCGATACAGGTTCGCTCGGGGCTGTGGCATAGAAACGAACCTGTTCGCTCCACTATGTCTCTCTCTTTTCGCATTCGGCCTTCACTCTGAGGCCATAGTAGCCTGTCCAGGGGAAGTCGCAGATACGGCGAAAGGTACTGTCCGTAATCTCGATGCTTGTCCATTGCTCGGAGGACACGTTGATGGGCCCATACTGCACAACGATACGGGCGTAGTTGGGAAAGTCGTCCCACGGAACCATGGCGCAGATGCTGTCGACCAACTGCACTTGCACATTAGCCACGTCGACGCACGCTCCTTCCGGCGGTACCGTGAAGAGTCGAAGAGACACCACGGAGCTTCCGCCAGACGAACAAGACCCGTCGGCGTAGCATCGTAGACATAGAAATAATCATGGCAACCAGTCGATTGGCCATAAAACACAGAAGGCGAGCCTGCGACTCCGATAATCTTCAACGGCACTGGTGTACATAGCTTTGCTTTTTTTAGTTACATATTACTTGAACATTTACCGCAGCCGCATACCTGTATGCACCACCGGTTGGCCAGTCCTTGGGCCAAGCCCCTTCAGACATCTCCGGCATAAGAACGCCTATGGTAGAATAGTGTACAGGCAGCGATGCCGGGTGCTTGCACGGGAGCGTCGAGATGTTCGTTATTGGCAAGTATGTGACCAGGTAGGTGGAGTAGCCCGAACTTCGGGGATACATAGCCGACAGCGCTACATCTATCGACTGGTTCTTATAGTAGCAGGCCGCTGCCTGTACCGAACTGGTGGAAGCCACATTATGGTCGAACTTCACCAGCCACGGCATCGTTGTAGTGATGCCACTGGCAGGATAGTCGGTCGTCTGCAGCAGGTAGGTGCTGTGGTCGGCAGAGGTTGCCAACTCCAGCAACTCGCCGCCCACATCGTAGGATGGCGTGGCGGTCACCCAGTTCTCCACATTCCCGCTGCTTATAGTCCCGACACCCGAGAGCACCACCCTGTGCAACACGGTGGCTCGCGTGGCATCGTAATGGACCACGGCAGCCGTATTGCCCGCATATTTCGTCACCAACACCTTCCCTTCCGGATTCATAAACGGTATCTCGTATCCATACCCCGGCGTACACGAAAAGTAAGGAAAGTCCATCCTGCGACGGTAGGTCTTCAGATAGCACCCTACCCCGTTGGTGTCGCACCCCGCCGCAACTATTGCGTCCTCCAGGCAGGCAATGTCGGTGAAGTGTATGAAATAGGGTTTGGTCCCGTCACAGTAAAACTTCCACTGACTGCCGTCAAAATAGGCAGAAAACAGAATATTCTTCTCTTTCCGCATCGTTATCGGGTCAAACAGCCCCTTCCCTACCATGGCCATGCATACACGCCCGCTGTCGGTGAACAAGTCCATCCGGTCCAGGCTCTCCACCTGGATGTCATCATAAAATGTCGTGCTTACACTCTGCCAAAAGACCACTCCTCCGGAATAAAAAACATCCCGGATATTGAACATGCCTACCATCCCTTGGTTAAAAAAGTCTTCGCCACAGAAATAAACCCTTCTTCCATCGAAAATCCGCATATCGTGCACCCTGCCAAAATTGAACGGGATGGACAGCGTGGAGCCCGTCTGCTCGTTGCGAAACACAAAATGCGCCGTCGTCGGCGTCTCCTGCGCGTATATCAGCACGCAACTGTCGTCTACCATACGGATAATGGAATTCTCCGTCGCCACAATGCTGTCGTATTCCAAAACCTGCGCCGGGGCATTCGTTGCCATTACCATCAGCAGCATCAGTAATAAAACCCTGTCATTCATATTACTGTCTTTTTTTTCAATTCTATTGTCATTTTTTTTCTTGCTATCTTACTTCCAATTTCTTGTGCGTGGTGCCGCCGTAGGTGGCGATGGACACCAAATAGGTGCCGACGGGCAGCCCTTCGAGCGAAACCTCCTGGCGGTGTCCATCGGGATGGACAGTGAGTACCAGCACGCCTTGTGCGTTGTAGATATCGATGTTTTTCATAGCGAAACTGGAACTCACCACCATCGACCTGTGGGCCGGATTGGGCGAGAGGAAGGTGCTCGACGAAAGGAGCGTGGGTTCGGCCGATGTCGGCTCGCTCTGACCCATGGCGTAGAAATAAACCGGATCGCTCCACTCCGTCTCACCCTTCTCGCAGTAGGCCTTCACCCTGACGCCGTAGCGCCCCGCCGTGGTGAATCCGCATATGCGGCAGAAGGTGCTGTCTGCAAGTTCTATGCTTGTCCAGTAGTTCGGCGGGACATTGGCAGAGCCATACTGCACCGTGATACCGGTATAGTTGGGAAAATCGTCCCACGACACCACGGCACAGGTGGTGTCCACCACCTCAACCTCCACGTTGGCCACCTTCAGGCACAGCCCCTCGGGGGGCACAGTGGTGTCCACCTCGACGATGGGATAGATGACAGCGGGATGGTAATAATCCGTGTGCCACTCCCAATCATGCCAGTTAGTGTCTTGTATCCATGACGACGGATTTTTCTTCTTCATTGCTGTCATTATTCCGGGAAGACGACAGGTGTAGTCCATCACGTGTTCCGGCGAGCAAGTTCCCTGGGATGCTTCATTTTTTATAGTACGATAAGCCGCGAGTCTATTATCTCCAATGTGCCAGTTTCCATATAGGCTACCCCCGACATAGAACGAGTCCGTCACGTAGAAGGCCGACTCAAAATAGTATTCGAATATCGGAAAAAACTCTTCGGTGGGACGATAGCAGCAGCAGGTATCCGGAACACTGCCAGGGCCTAGAAAAGTATTCGGCTTGTGATTCAATATATGCACTATGCGAAAGGAGTCGAAAAGACTCCACGGTGCTTCCGCCAGACGGACGAGCCCCGTCGGCATGGCATCGTAGACATAGAAATAATCCTGGTGTCCCGTCGAATAAGAAAAGCTATGAACAAGCCCTCCATTCTCCACAACCGGTGAACCGGCGACTCCTATAATCTTCAATGGCACCGGTGTAAAAAGACGTTGAAGCATAATGACGGAATCATACATAAATTTCCATTCGAGTCTATTTGCAGTAACACCAATGTTATGTTGATAGAAATACTCAAAATCCCACCATGCAAAATATCCATTGTTGGGCCTCCATTCGATAGTGTCGCCCACAAGGTGGTAGTACATGTCCGCATACTGCGCACGCAGTCCCGATGCCATCAACAGCAGGAACACAACTGCCATTATTGCCTTTCTCTTTTTCACAACTTTGCTTTTTTTAGTTACATATTATTTGAACATTTACCGCAGCCGCATACCTGTATGCACCACTGGACGGCACAAAAGCATACCACGATCCCTCATACATATACGGCTTACGGATGCCAATGGACGAATACTTCACTGGCAGCTCCGCCGGATGCTTGCACAGCGATGACGCCATGATTGTTATTGGCTCGTAGGTGATTAGTTTGGGTATTTGGCCGGAACTCCGGGGATACATGCCCGAAAGTGCCATGTCGAGCGACTGGTTCCTATAGTTGCAGGCCGCTGCCTGCACTGTGCTGATGGGAGACACATTATGGTCGAACTTCACCAGCCACGGCATCGTTGTAGTGATGCCTTTGGCGGGATAGTCGGTCGTCTGCAGCAGGTAGGTGCTGTGGTCGGCAGAGGTTGCCAGCTCCAGCAACCCGTCGCCCACATCGTAGGATGGCGTGGCGGTCACCCAGTTCTCCACATTGATATAGTCAAACAACGACGTATCCAGAACCCGCCACGACAACACACCTCCTGAATAGAACACATCATGAATACTGAATATGCCAACTATTCCATGGTTGAAAAAGTCTTCTCCACAGAAATAAACCCTTTTCCCAGCGAAATTCTGCTCAGCCCCGACGCTGTATACCTTCACCTGAGCAAACGCTGCCGATGCCGATAAAAAGAGCAAGAGCAATATCATTAACTTATTTTTCACACCGATCATGTTTAATAGTTTTCGAATTGCAAAAATACATATAATTTTTCATATTACAAAAAAAAGCGAAAAAAAGGTGAAAATGACATAATACGCACCTAAAAAAAACACATTTACCCTCCCCAAAGAGGGCAGAAACACCTAATGGCCACAGAATATTGTATTCCAGAGTATAGAAGCATTATCATACACCCAATAACACCCTACCAACTCCCACCCAACTCCCACCCAACTCCCACCATGATGGGAGATGAGTGGGTGTCGGCGGGCTGGTGGAGAGCCGGGGACAGGCATAAGGCATAATTATTTTTCTATATACATAATAATAATGTCAAAGTGGCGTTACAGAGAGAAAAATAACCCTTAAAACCCCAAAAAAGATGAGAAAACATATTGTAGCAGGCAACTGGAAGATGAACTGCAACTTCAACGAAGCCGACGAGCTGATCAACGACATCATGGAGATTCTCGAGAAAGAGGAGCTCGCACGCGACACTCAGCTTATCGTTTGCCCGCCGTTCCCCTACCTGGAGATGACCACCGACTACGCCAACGACAGCTATTTCATGGTGGGTGCCCAGAACGTCAGCGACCGCGACAAAGGTGCCTTCACCGGCGAGGTGAGTGCCGAAATGCTTGAGAGCATGGAAATCGACTACTGCATCGTGGGACACTCCGAGCGTCGTGCCTACTATGGCGAGACCGATCAGACCGTTGCCGCCAAGGTGGACCAGCTGCTGAAGCACGGCCTGAAGCCCATCGTGTGCGTCGGCGAGGTGCTCGAAGAACGCGAAGCCGGCCGTCAGCTCGACGTCGTGAAGACCCAGGTCGAGAAGGGCCTCTTCCACCTCAGCGCCGAGCAGATGAAGGAAGTGGTCATCGCCTACGAACCCGTCTGGGCCATCGGCACCGGCAAGAACGCCACTCCCGAGCAGGCTCAGGAGATCCACGCCCACATCCGCAGCCTCCTCGCTGCCAAATACGGCAAGGAAATGGCCGACGAAATCAGCATCCTCTATGGCGGCAGCTGCAAGCCCAGCAACGCCAAGGGACTCTTTGCCTGCCCCGACATCGACGGTGGCCTCATCGGCGGTGCCTCCCTCAAGGCTGAGGACTTCATCGCCATTGCCAAGAGCTTCTAATCATCAAACGGCGAATTATGCGAATTAAACAAAGCTACGCAATTGCCCCGCGCAGCTTCGCTTAATTCGAGAAATTCGCCGTTGCAAATAGACCTATGCAGTTTGAGCGGTTCATAGCAGGACGGTTCATGCCACGCAGCCGTGAAGGCGGGGGGTTTTCGGGCCCACTGTCGGTCATCGCTGTGGCCAGCATAGCGCTGGGCGTGGTGGTGATGGTGATGGCTGTGTGCATCCTGCGTGGTTTCCAAGACGAGATAGCATCCAAGGTGGTGGGCTTCGGCAGCCACCTGACGGTGAGCAACTTCGCCTCTACCCCAGCCTATCAGGAAGAGCCCATCGTGCTGGATACCAACCTCGTGGACCGCATCCAGCGCGTGCCTGGCGTGCACCAAATACAGCTTTTCGCCACCAAAGGTGGCATGGTGAAAACCGAGGAACAAATCTACGGCATCATGTTTCGCGGCCTCAGCGAAGGCTACGACACGGCGTTCTTCGCCTCGTGCCTCGTCGGGGGAAGGTTACCCGGAGAGACCACCGAGGTGCTCATATCCAGCACCATAGCCTCACGCATGCATCTGACCGTAGGCGACAAGATGCGCACCTACTTCTGGGGCGGCGACACCCCGCGCTCGCGAGCCTTCACCGTCTGCGGCATCTACAACACGGATCTCACGGAGTTCGACGAGCTCTATATCATCGGCGACCTGCGCCAGGTGCAACGACTGAACGGATGGGAGGACACCTTGGTGGGTGGATACGAGGTGCTGGTGGACGACTTCGACCGCCTGGACGCCATCGCCGAAAGCGTGGAGCGCGAGTTGCCCTACGACTACTCGGTGCAGACCATCAAGCAGGCCAACCCAGCCCTCTTCGCCTGGCTCGACCTGCTGAACTCCAACATCACCCTCATCCTCGCCATCATGAGTCTCGTGTGCGCCGTGGCCATCGTTTCGGCGCTGCTCATCATGATTTTCGAGAAGGGACGCACCATAGGCCTGCTCAAGGCCCTCGGTGCCACCAATGCGTCCGTGCGCCGCATCTTCCTCCTCAAGGCCTCGAGACTCATTGCCGAAGGCATCCTCATCGGCGACGCCGTGGCACTCACCTTCTGTGTGTTGCAGAAACAACTCCAGCTGGTGAAGCTGGATGCCGAGAGCTACTCCATGAGCCATGTGCCGGTCGACATCGATCCGTGGATATTCATCCTTGTGAGCTTGGGGACCCTGGTGGCGTGCCTGTTGGCACTGCTGCTCCCGGCGGCCTACATTTCGCACATCAGCCCGGCACAGGCGGTGAAGATTGAAAACTAAAATCCCACAGACGATGAAGCAACGAATAAAACTAATCCTGATGGTGCTCTCCATCGCCCTGGCGCTCTTTGCGCTGTGGGAGGTACAGAATGTGGCCAGCCAGGTACGCGAGAGCGAGGAGGCCAAGATACGCCTCTGGGCCAACGCCATAGCGCAACGCAACCGCATTTCGTCGGCCACGCAGCAGTTCTTCCAGCAGGCCACCCTCGACGAGCATCGCAAAATGCAGCTCTATGCCGACATCCTCCAGTCGTTCGACGACCCCAACCAGAATGTCGACCTCCGCTTCAGCCTGGCCTATGTCAACTACATCGTCGACTCCGCACGCACACCCATCATCATCACCACCGCCAAGGACAGCATCATTACCGTTCCGCAGGAACTTGCCGGACAGAAACTGGAAGGCAGCCTGCTGAAGGAATACTCCCAGAATCCACCCTTCGAGTACCGCATCTGGGGCATGCCCATGACGCTGTACTACAAGGAGTCGCAGTACTACACGCAACTGCGCCATGTGCTCATGGGCTTCACTCGTTCTTTCCTGGCCGAAATCACCAACAACTCCGTCTTCGTACCCGTCGTCATCGCCGACAGCACTCGCACGCAGGCCATCGCCTTGGGCAACATCGACTCCTCGGAGGTCAGCTCTCCGGCCAAGCTCCTTCCCCGTCTGGAGCGTATGGCCTCGATCAACGACCCCATCGAGATCACCCTGCCCGACAACAGCCGCGCCTACGTCTACTACGAGAACTCGCCCCTGCTGCGCACCCTCCGATGGGTACCGCTGCTCTACCTCATCATCGCCATTGTGCTGCTGCTGGTGACCTACTACATCTTCCGTACCACGCGCACCATGGAGCAGAACCGCATTTGGGTGGGTCTGGCCAAAGAGACCGCCCACCAACTGGGCACCCCCCTGTCGTCGCTCGTAGCGTGGAAGGAATACCTGCGTGGCAAGGAGTTCAGCGATGAGTACGCCAACGAAGTGGAGAAGGACCTCCAGCGCCTGGAGACCATCACACACCGCTTCTCAAAGATCGGGTCGGTGCCCGAACTGAAGGAGGAAAGTGTGGAGGAGGCTGTGCGCGCCGCCATAGGCTATCTGCAAAGCCGCGCACCTAGGAAAGTGCAGTTCGTCGTCTCATTCCCTGAGGACGAGCAGTTCCTTGCCCCGCTGAACAGCTACCTGTTCCAATGGGTGATAGAAAACCTCTGCAAGAACGCCATCGATGCCATGGAGGGCGCCGGAACAGTGACCATCCTCGGATCGCAGGACGCCCGCAACATCTATGTCGACATCAGCGATACCGGCAAGGGCATGAGTCCGTCCGTGCAGAAGAAAATCTTCGACAGCGGATTCACCACCAAGAGTCGCGGATGGGGCTTGGGATTGCCGCTAGCTCGACGCATAGTGAACCAATACCATCGCGGACGGCTCTACCTGAAGTATTCCGTTCCCGGACAGGGCACAACGTTCCGTATCGTACTGAAAAAACAGTAGCCGCCTACTCGCTGTCAACCACTATCAACTTGCCTCCTTCCAGACGCAACTTGAACTCTATGCCATCGTTTTGTTCGATGTAGCAGTTCCTGATGAAGTCGTAGTCGAGCAGCTCGGAAATCATGATTATTCTGTCAATGTCGAGCGACTTGCGGGTGAAAATATCGTACACATTTTTCCTATGGCAACAAATGCGACGCGCGAACTCCGCCACAGGAATACGTTTTTCCTTGAGCACCCGTTTGATCTCTTGGCCCAGATGCACGTCATTTCTGTACTTAACCATATTTGCGTTATTTTTGGATTTGAATAGTTTTTTTTCAATCTGTTAACGCGAATATTCATAAAAAAATTACATCGTACAATATTGCAAATCAGTAAATTAACAAACATTTTACCACAATTTAACAATATTGTAACTTTTTTTTGCTACACATTTCCAAGTTTATTTTTATGGTCGTAGCGCAATATAAAAAAGAAAAAATCGTTATACTATTGCAAAACAGAAAAAGATAATAACAAATACAATACAGAAACAATATGGCAAATCAAGACGATTTCTTCAAGAAAGTGGTATCCCACGCCAAAGAATATGGATTCATCTTCCCCAGCTCGGAGATCTACGACGGCCTTGCCGCTGTCTACGACTACGGCCAGCTGGGCACCGAGCTCAAGAACAACATCAAACAGGCCTGGTGGAAGGCCATGGTGCAGATGCACGAGAACATCGTGGGCATCGACAGCGCCATCTTCATGCACCCCCGCATCTGGAAGGCCAGCGGCCACGTCGACGCTTTCAACGATCCCCTCATCGACAACAAGGACAGCAAGAAACGCTACCGCGCCGATGTCCTCATCGAGGACCATATTGCCAAGATCGAGGAGAAGATTGAGAAAGAGTGCGAGAAGGCCCACAAACGCTTCGGCGACGCCTTCGACCGCCAGCAGTTCGTCTCCACCAACTCCCGCGTGCTGGAGCACCAGAAGAAGATTGACGAGATACACGAGCGCTATGCCGACTGCATGAATCGCAACGACCTGGCCGGCCTCAAGCAGCTCATCCTCGACCTGGAGATCGTCTGCCCCATCAGCGGCACCCGCAACTGGACCGACGTGCGCCAGTTCAATCTGATGTTCGCCACCAAAATGGGCTCCGTCATCGACGACAGCGACACCCTCTACCTACGTCCCGAAACGGCCCAGGGCATTTTCGTCAACTTCCTCAACGTGCAGAAGAGCGGCCGCATGAAGATCCCCTTCGGCATCGCCCAGATTGGCAAAGCCTTCCGCAACGAGATCGTCGCCCGCCAGTTCATCTTCCGCATGCGCGAGTTCGAGCAGATGGAAATGCAGTTCTTCGTCCGTCCCGGAACCGAGCTGGAGTGGTTCAAGCATTGGAAAGAGGAGCGCCTGCAGTGGCACCTCGCCTTCGGCATCCCTGCCGACTGCTATCGCTACCACGACCACGAGAAGTTGGCCCACTACGCCAACGCCGCCACCGACATCGAGTTCCGCTTCCCCTTTGGCTTCAAGGAGCTTGAGGGAATCCACAGCCGTACCGACTTCGACCTCAGCCGCCACAGCGAGTTCAGTGGCAAGAAGTTGCAATACTTCGACAGCGAGCTCAACGAGAGCTACACGCCCTACGTCATCGAGACCTCCATCGGCGTGGACCGCACCTTCCTGGCCATCTTCAGCCACGCCCTGAAGGACGAGACCCTGGAGGACGGCTCCGTACGTACCGTGCTCTCGCTGCCGCGCCGTCTGGCCCCCTACAAAGCCGCCGTGCTGCCGCTGGTGAAGAAGGACGGCCTGCCCGAGAAGGCCCGCGAGGTGCAGCACCTACTCATGCCCGAGATGATGGTGCAGTACGACGAGAAGGACGCCATCGGCCGCCGATACCGCCGCCAGGACGCCATCGGCACCCCCTTCTGCATCACCGTCGACAACGACACCCTCTCCGACAACGCCGTCACCGTCCGCGACCGCGACACCATGCAGCAGGAGCGCGTCAGCATCGACCAGCTGCTGGCCTACCTGAAGACCAACCTGTAAAACATACCACAATGAAAGACTACGAGTACGGAGACGAGAACATGTCCTCTGCCGCCGAGCCTCCTGCCGAATATGGCTTCAGAGTCAGAAAGATGACGCGCGAGGAGCTGGAACGCGACTATATCACGTTGGAAGAGTCTGACAGAAGACTCTCCGAATTGATTCACCGCCACTATCATCCTGACGAATGAGAATAGTTGTCAAAGCCCAAGTCCACAATCAGATAAACGAGTTCTATGACTATGCTATGCACAGACATATCACTCTGTCTGAAAGCATTGTGACTGCCAAGAAAAAACGCTTATACTCCGCATTGGGAGCTTTGGGCGACTTCCCCAGCCTCTACCCTTTGGCACGCCTGA
The DNA here is from genome assembly GCA_017483575.1 of Bacteroidales bacterium. GTDB lineage: Bacteria > Bacteroidota > Bacteroidia > Bacteroidales > P3 > Colimorpha. The sequence goes on along the minus strand of JAFUWF010000019.1, from coordinate 144,113 downwards.
AAGCCTCTTGGCGCAAGCAAGGCTACCGCGAGTGCATCTTCGAGGATTTCCATTTCGCTTATGAGATTGTCGAGGTGGACGACGAGCAAATCCTTGCTGTCACCGACGCAGTACACAGCCTCATGTACAAGTAGTTTTAATTGTACTATCACCATTTAGGAGCTGCATTAAAAATGCGGCTCCATTTTTTATTTGGTGGATTCAGAAACATTTCGTAATTTTGCAGTCGAATTAAAACGGAAATATAAACGAAAAAAATTGCCAATGAAACATAGCGCATAAAATTAGTATGCACATCATAGAATAGGAAAAAGCGAAGTAGCTTAACTGGTCATTTCTGAAAACTTCGACAACTTTCAGCTGTTTATCCCAGATTGAGGCAATACGCTCCCGCCAAGGCGTGGGCTTAGGTTGTTATAATTGGGATAAACAAGGTAGTCGAAGACCTCAGAATGACCGATGAAGACTAACAAGTGCCACGCTCTTTTTATGTACATACGAAAGGGCACTCAAAGTGAATATAAAATCTTAGAACTGAATGCTGACAGTATAACACAGCAGAATATTGTATGAGAAATAAAGTAAAGATTCTTTCATTAATTGCCATCACGGCATCGTTACTCATGTCATCTTGTAGCAAAGACAATGACAGCAAAAATATTAACGTTTCAAATATTGAGCAGACAAATCCTCTTGTAGGAACATGGAGAACTCAATACACAAATATTTATACCCACGACACATACGCTGTTTATTATGCATTTGGTGATGATTTCCGTGGAATCACGTACAAGGTGCTTGTTGTGTTGGGTACCGGTGTCGGTGATGGACCATGTTCGGCAGAGTTCGACTACTCCATACAAAAAATATCTGATGAGTATTGGAAATTGATAATGGTGACTAAGGATGGCAGTGACACAACCGTATATGATGACGTATACGTATGCGGGAAGACACTCCATATGGGTGGTGGGGTGTTCGATAAGATGTGATAATACTATTCGATAAGATGTGATAATACTATAGGAAATATCATTATAAAAAGAGTGCACACCCGGGCAGCCGCTATCGTGACCGCCCGGGTGTTGTCCCATAAAAAGAAAAAAACGCAGACGTGCAATAATTATAAAAAAGCAGCGTTATAAGAACGTGAATAAAATTCGGTACATAAACCTCTGTATTGTGGAGTTCGGCAAACGAAACGGGATGCCTTCTGCGCAGGCGTTCAATTATTTGAACACATACAAGGGATTCTCTTTCCTTGACAGGAACTATGAGGCAGAGCATCTGTTGCCGCTTGATGATACATTGGCTGACTTGGCCGACTATTGCAAACGTCATGGAGGGACGATGGCATGAGGCTTTACCATGGCACAAACACCGACTTTGGCGAAATCATGTTATCACGCTGCCGTCCGAACAAGGATTTCGGGCAGGGTTTCTATCTTACAGATATACGCAGCCAGGCCGAGGCAATGGCAGTGCGGCGACGTGAATTCGAGGAGTCAGGTGTCCCCATCGTACAGGAGTACGAGTTTAACGAGCACCTGCTGGATGACCACATGCTCGATGTGCTCAGGTTCGAAGGCGTGTGCGAGGAATGGGCGGAGTTCATCCTGAAGAACCGCATGGCCAAGGGGCAAAGAATGCATAGCCATGACATTGTGGTGGGTCCGGTGGCTGACGACGGTGTGGTGTTCCAGCTGAACCTCTACATGCAGCATCTGATTACACTGGAAACACTGGTAAAGGAACTGACCTACCGCCAACTGAACAATCAATACTTCTTCGGCACAGACCGTGCCATTCAACAACTGAAACGGGTATGAGCATCACACAGGATCAATTGCAGTTCATCATTAACAGTGACGTAGAGCAGATGGTCAGCCGCTTGCAAGACGAAATGGGACTGTCGCTGGAGGCGGCTTTTAGTCGCGTGTACAACTCCATCATCTATCAGAAACTGCTAAATACGAATACTGGACTGTACCTCCAAAGCCCCGATTACATATACGATTATTTGAAAAAGGAATAACCCCTTTATTCCCTGTTACCTTATTTCGTATAATTCGAAATATAATTTCCACGATTAACCATACACCAACGACATGATGTCGTCAATGATAGGGTTGGGCTCGTGCTGCGGCGGGGTTGCAGTGCCAGCGCCAGTCAACAGGCGGCGGGCCTCGTCGAGGGCGGAAAGGTCGAGGGCGTCGGAGGCTATCTGAACATCGGTGATGATGGCGTATTCCTGGTCGACGGTGAGATGCAGCTCTACCCCACCCCAATCGAACTGGGCGGAGCGCTGGGCGGTGAAGGTGCGCCAGCGGCCAAAGCGCCACTCGTCGGAGGCAAACTCCTCGTAGAGGGTGCGCACCTCGGGTTTCTTGATGATGTCAGAGAATTCTGAATACTCCGAACACTCCGAATACTCCGACTCAAAAGCCTTTCGCAATGCGGGTACGATGCTTTCGCTGGTGATGGCGGGGTTGAGCTCCGAGAGATTCACCACGCGGCTCTGCACCGAGCTGACGCCATGCTTCTGCAGCTTGGCAGGCTTGGGTTTGAGGTAGCGCTGCAGGTCCTCCATGTTGCCCTTGATGAGGATGGTGCCGTGGTGAAGATCCTGGTAGCGGCCCTTGCTGAAAGCGTTGCCGCTGAACTTGCGACCCTCGACCAGCACGTCGTTGCGGCCGGAGACCTCGGCCTGCAGCCCGAAAGTGGCAACGGCACGCTGCAGCACGCGGAACTGCCGCGTCTGGTCGTAGAGCGCCTTGGGAACGACGAAGGAGAAGTTGATGTTGCCGTCGTCATGGTAGACGGCACCGCCGCCGGTCCGCCGGCGCATCAGGTAGCCACCATCGGCCTCGAGAGCCTCGACGTTGCACTCGCTGAAGGGGTTCTGGTTCTGCCCGATGACCACCGTGCGGCGGTTTCGCCACAGGTAGAGCGTCACCGTCTCGCTTTCGGGCAACGACAAAAGGTAATTCTCAACCGCAATGTTCCAATAGGGATTGGTCTGATCCGAAACAACAAATTGTAATTTCATCTTATCTTTTTTTTAACGACAACATTGACAACACTGACAACCGGCAAACCGCCACATGCGGTTTGCAATAAAAAACACCAAAAAAGTTGTCTTTGTTGTTTTTGTTGTCTTAAAAACAATATTCACGTTGTCGTTCAATCAGAATCTATAACTTAAAGTGAAGAAATCGGGGGCCTGCGAGAGGTGGTAGTTGCGGCGGGCATAGGCGAAGTCGAAACGCTTGGTGTGGATGCCGAAGCCGAAAGAGAAACCGCTCATGTTGAGGCCCTCGAGGCCGCGCATTTCAGCGCTCTGCCGGTAGCTGTAGCCCACGCGGGCAAAAAGAGCCTTGCCAATGCTGATTTCCACGCCCACCTGGGCATGGCGCAGCAGGTTGTCGGCGAAGCCTTCGAGCCAACCCTCCTTGGTCACCTCGCCGGTGAAGGGGTCGGTCTCTGTGGTGGGATTCAATGGGTCCTCGTAGCGAAGGTTCCACCGCTGCAGCTCGTTGGCACCGAAGAAGAATCGGAACGGGGCCTTGCTGAGTTTGTACGACATCTCGGCCGACAGCTCGAACGGAAGGCTCTCGCCCGTACCGTCGAATGTAGACAGCTGTGCGCCGATGTTGCGTGCCGCCAAGGTAGCCGCAAAGCCACGGGAGGGGCGGAAATAGCTCAGCATGAGGTCGAACGAGACGGCAAAGGCACGATACTGCTCGTATTGCGACAGAATCGCCGTGGCCATGACGCCGAGGTTCAGCTGGTCGCCGTCGGAGAGTCCTCGTGCCACAGGGATACTGTAACCCGCACTGAGGGCATAGTCGGCAGCATGGAACGTGCCTGTACTGATTTCCTCCTCGTCGTAGCCGTCGAAGGAGCCGTAGTTGTTGAAACGGAAGGCAAAGAGCATGGGGCTGATGCGGCCGCCGAAGTCGGTCGAATAGGCCAGCGTGCCCATCGCGCTGCCATCGAAGAGCGACACGTAGCTCAACGAAGCCTGTCGGCCTGGCAGATAATAGTTGGGGTCGCGGCCTTCGTCCCCCCACAGGCACAGCATCGAGGGGTTGTCCATAGCCACGCTGAGGTCGCCCTCAGGCAGCACCAGATAGTCGAACCCCAGACCCGATGCACGGGCGCCGCTGCCCAGGTCGAGCAGCGTCAAGGTATTCAGGCCGGCTATCTGGGAAAAGGAGGAATGTGGGAGTAAAAGGAGTGTAAGGAGTGCAAGACAATACCTCCATCGGATACATTTGTCTTGCACTCCCTGCACTCCTTGCACTCCTTGCACTCCCTTCATTTAATTCTTTTTGTTTCTCTCGTGACGCATGAGGTGGCTGGGTTCGAGGGCCATGCGGTCGGTCTCCAGCAGGCTGGCCACGCCTTCGTCGATGCGGCGCTTCTGCTCGCAGGCCTCGCAGTGGCACTCCTCGTGGTACTCGCGCGGCTCGGTGTAGGTGGTGATGACACCCTCGAAGTTGCGCAGGATGACCTTGTCCGGGCTCTGCGAGATGACGTACTGGGGCATCACCGGGGTCTTGCCACCGCCGCCGGGGGCGTCGACCACGAAGGTGGGCACGGCATAGCCACTGGTGTGGCCACGGAGGTTCTCGATAATCTCGATGCCCTTGCTCACGGGGGTGCGGAAGTGCTCCAGACCCATGCTCAGGTCGCACTGGTAGATATAGTACGGACGCACGCGGTTGCGCACCAGCTCGTGCATCAGTTTCTTCATCACGTGCACGCAGTCGTTCACGCCACGCAGCAGCACCGTCTGGTTGCCCAGGGGAATACCGGCATTGGCCAGGCGGGCCAGGGCCTGCTCAGCCTCGGGGGTGAACTCGTTGGGGTGGTTGAAGTGGGTGTTGAGCCAGATGGGATGATATTTCTTCAGCATCTCGCACAGCTCGGGGGTGATGCGCTGCGGGCACACAACGGGGGTACGGCTACCGATGCGGACAATCTCCACGTGCGGGATGGCGCGCAGGCGCTGGATGATATACTCAAGCTTCTTATCGCTGACCATCAGGGCGTCGCCACCGCTGAGCAGCACGTCGCGCACTTGCGGGGTCTTCTCGATGTAGGCCAGGCACTTCTCGATGCGCTCGCTGGGGCTCTCGTCGTCCTTCTGGCCGGCGAAACGGCGGCGGGTGCAGTGGCGGCAGTACATGGAACACATGTCGGTGATGAGGAACAGCACGCGGTCCGGATAGCGGTGGGTCAGTCCGGGAGCGGGCGAATCCTCGTCCTCATGCAGCGGGTCGTTGAGGTCGGCCGGGGCGATGTTGCACTCGGGGCCGGCGGGGATGGCCTGACGGCGGATGGGGTCGTAAGGGTCGTTGGGGTCAATCAACGAGAGGTAGTACGGCGTGATGGCCATACGGAACTTGGCCAGGGCCTTCTTGATGCCCTCGGCCTCATCGGGAGCAAAGGTAAAATACTTGCTCAGCTCCTCGTAGGTCTCGATGCGATTCTTCACCTGCCATTTCCAGTCGTTCCACTCAGCGTCGCTGACGTTGGGGAACAATTCTTTTCTGCGGTTTACTTTCATACTATATATATTTATTTCTTCTTATGTATCAATATCATAGTGCTTCCGCGCACTACATTATCCGATGCAAAGATACGAAAATAGAGCGACATGGCAAAATGTTTTTTTCACAATAATATTTGCAACTTCACGTTAATAGCGGCATGAGAACAATCGAGAAAGCCATTCTGAACCGCACCACGCTGCTGGTGGGCGACGCTGCCATGGAGCGCATCGCAGCGGCGCGCGTCATCATCTTCGGCGTGGGGGGCGTGGGCTCCTGGTGCGCCGAGAGCCTGGTACGCAGCGGCATACGCCAGCTGACCATCGTCGACTCCGACCGCGTCTGCATCACCAACGTCAACCGCCAGGCCATGGCCACCAGCAAGACCGTGGGCCGCGTGAAGGTCGACGCCCTGAAAGAACGCCTGCTGGACATCAACCCCGCCGCCGACATCACGGCCATTCAGGAGATATTCTCCGCCGAGACCGCCGACAGCTTCCACCTGGAAGACTACGACTTCATCGTCGACGCCATCGACAGCCTCAAGGACAAGTTGGAGCTCATCCTGCGCTGCACGCAGAAAATTGAAAATTCAAAATTGAAAATTGAAAATTTGGCTGACGCAACAAGCAATTCTCAATTTTCAATTCTCAATTCTCAATTCTACTCCTCCATGGGCGCAGCCCTGAAGATGGACCCCACCAAGGTGCGCGTCAGCGAGTTCTGGCAGGTCGACGGCTGCCCGCTGGCGGCCACCCTGCGCCGCCGCATGCGCAAGCAGAAGCGCTTCCCGGGAAGAAAATTCCAGTGTGTGTGGAGCCCCGAAGTGCTTCCCAACCTCGGCCAGGCCCGCACCTGCGGCACCGAGGCCTGCCTCTGCCCCAAGACCCAGTCCGGCGACGGCCGCGCCGACCTCCTCAACCACGAGTGGTGCACCTCAAAGGCCCAGATCAACGGCTCCATGTCGCACATCACCGCCCTCTTCGGCTTCACCCTCGCCGGCCTGATTATTCAAGACCTTTATGGAGCGCCGGCGTCCCGCCGGCAATCCCGCCAGCAAAGCACCAACTTAAATGCCGGCGAGACGCCGGCGCTCCAATAAACATGACAGAAATCGTCAACCATACAAGGGGCTATATACCGCATTTTGAAGTGAAAAAACTTCAATTTGTAACAATCCGTCTTTATGATTCATTGCCCAAAGAAGTGATGGCCTACTGCAAACAGCTGTCGGAATGGCTGTCGACCCAAGAGCAACAAGATGCCGATGCGCAGCAAAAGAGGCGAGAGATGCTTCGCATCGTCGACAAGTACGAGGATGCCGGCTACGGCCAGTGCTTTCTACGCAACCCCGGAGTGGCCGGCATGGTACAGGACGCAATGAAACATCTGGACGGGAAACAGTACAGCCTGCTGGAGTGGTGCATCATGCCCAACCACGTACACATGCTAGTACAGCTGGCCGAGGACACCTCCTTGTCTAACGTAATGTACACACTTAAGTCATACACCGCTAAACAAGCCAACAAACTGTTGCACCGCCAAGGCCATTTCTGGGGAAGAGAGTACTTCGACCGATATATTCGCGACTACGAGCACTATAAACGTGTCGTCAACTATATCGCCAACAACCCCGTGAAAGCATGTCTGGTGGATTCTGTAGAGCAATGGCCGTGGCACGGTACCCAAGGAAGGCTGCTGGTCTATTGGAGCGCTGCATTGGAGCGCCGGCGTCCCGCCGGCATTGGATACGATGTGGTGCCGGCGGGACGCCGGCGATCCAATTTGCCGGCTCCTCAAACTAATTCAAGACAGCCGCCATGGCGCAGCACATATCTTCGGTATAACCGCCGGAGACGAACATTTTGCCGCCGGTGATCTCGCCGTTGACCATGGGGGCCATCAGCATGCGGTCGCCGAGTGTGAAGGCCAAGCAATGGCCGATGCTCTCACGCGTGATGCGCTGCCAGTCGGCGTGATGTTCCTTTTTCAACTCGATGCGCACCTCATTGCGACCGTCCCACACACACGCCTCTGCCTTGGCCACGGAGGTGCCGTCGAGGAGTGGCTTGCCAACTAGTATGTAGAGCACCTGAAAGCCCGCGGCATCGGCATCGCCCCACAGCGGGTACCACCCACGCTGACGGCACAGCGGCCGCACGGCAGCACCGACGGTGGCGGTGTCCTCGGTCTTGATCAGCAGCAGGCGCGTAAAGTCCCTGGTATCCTCAAAGAAAAGAGTGTCAGGAAGTTTTGTATCCACCAACATACGGTCCACCTCATAGCCGTCCGCAACCTTCCATATCTGGAAATCGGCGGCGGTGTAGTGACGCCCGAAGACCGCGTCGGGGTCCACTTCGCAGTTGATGGGCGTCTCATTGGTCTGAAGCACACGCCTCAGCGGCAGATTGCAACCGGCGAACAATGCGGCAACGAGAACAACAGAGAAAAGGTGTTTCATAGCATTCATAACATTCAATATAGAACCTGCGGGAGGGTCTCCCCTGCCCGCAGGTTGGAGCGCCGGCGTCTCGCCGGCATTTCTCTGGGAGCTTTGACGATGGGATGCCGGCGGGACGCCGGCGCTCCACTTAAGCGTAGAGCTCTTCGAAGATCTTGCGCAGCTCGGGGCTCTCGCGGAGCTCCTGCAGCGTGAACTCGGCATGGCCCTTGGTGTAGCCGTTGCCCATGATCATGTTCACGTCGCTGCCGATGCCCTCGGCGCCGAGGCTGGCCTTGGTGAAGCTGGTGGCCATGGAGAAGAAGTAGACCACGCCGTCGTCCTTGGTGCAGAGCACGGCGGTCATCTCCTGGTCGGGGACGTTGACGCAGTTGATGGTGACGTCGGCCATCTTGCCGTTGGTCAGGCGCTCGACGAGCTCGTAGACCTGCACGGGGGTCATGCCGGCGGCGGACTCCACGATGTCGCAGAAGCCGAGGTCCTTGATACGCTGGGTGCTCTTGGGGCTGTTGGCAATGCCGATGACCTTGCCGGTCACGCCGACGCGCTTCTTGGCCTCGTAGCAGCAGAGCATACCGCTCTTGCCACCGGCGCCGAGGATGACGACGGTCTGGCCATACTGGCACAGCTTGGCGGTCTGGGCGGGGGCGCCGGCCACGTCGAGGGCGCTCAGGGCGAGCTTCTCGGGCATGTCGGTCGGGATCTTGGCATAGATGCCGCTCTCGAAGAGGATGGCCTTGCCCTTGATGTCCACCTGGTCCACCTCGGGACGGATCTCGAGGATCTCGTCGATGCGGAGAGGAGTCAGCGAGAGGCTGACGAGGGTGGCGATGCGGTCGCCCTCTTTGAGGTCGATCTTGCCCTTCAGGGCGTCGCCGATTTTCTCGACTTTGCCGAGGAGCATGCCGCCCGAACCGGTGCGACGGTTGCGGTGCTTGCCCTGGAGCTCGACGTTGAGGAGCATCTCTTTCTTGACCTCTTCCATGATTTTCTCCTGGCTGGCGCCTTCGCCGGCCTGCTGCTTGGCATAGTTGTGGATGTCGGTGAACGAGGCGCTGTCGATGTTCAGGGTCTGAACGTCGATGAGGATCTCGTTGTCGTAGATCTCATCCATGTTGTTGTCAAGCTTGTTGGCGGGCTGAGGGAGAACACCCTTCGGCTCGATGACGCGGTGGGTACCGTACTTGTTGCCTTTTTTCTGCATAATAATAGTTTATTTTATTGATTATTAAATAATTTAACTAAATTTCCATCATACGATGAACGTACAAAGATACAAAAAAAATTCGAATCAACGCGTTTTTTTTTCATTTATACTAAAAAAAATACCTGTCCCAAAGGTCGGTCAAACAGGTATCTTATTCGACTGTTCTTATATAGTATGCATATAGTATACATATACTTCTCATATAGTATTCATATACTGTATATAAATACTATATGAGAAGTATATGTATACTATATGCATACTATATGACATGGGTCGAATTTGTGGGCTGTTTGACAGGGGTTTGGTGGCCATATGTGGAGGGGGCGTCCAGGGGGATAAAGCAGATATTTTATTATACGTGGTGCACAATAAATCCGTTGTTGGTGCGTTAACAAAAGAAAAAAGTTGCTTATGAAACGATTCGTATTTCTGACAACAGCACTGGCGTTGAGCCTTTTGGCCGCGGCACAGACCCCGCAGGAAACCACCGCCCCCAGGCAGCAGGCAGCGACGGAGACGGACAATGCCATCTTCACCGTGGTGGAGCAGGCGCCGGAGTATCCCGGCGGCATGGAGGCGCTGTATCAGTTCATTGCGTCCAATATCAAGTATCCCGGAAGCCCGGAGACCAGCGTCAACGGCAAGGTGGTTGTCTCCTTCGTCATCGAGAAGGACGGCTCGATTTCCAACGCCAAGGTGGTGCGCGAGCTGGCGCCGGGCTTCGGCGACGAGGCGCTGCGCGTGGTGAAGCTGATGCCCAAGTGGAAGCCCGGCCGCCAGAACGGCGAACCCGTGCGCGTGCAGTTCAACCTGCCGGTCAACTTCAGCCAGAAATGAACCCACTAAACACTTAACACTAATGAAAGTCATCATACTGGGAACGGCGTGGCCCTATCGCGGCGGCCTTGCGGCCTTCAACGAGCGCTTGGCGCGCCAGTATCAAGCCGAGGGGCACGAGGTGGAGATTGTCACCTTCACGCTGCAGTACCCCTCGTTCCTCTTCCCCGGGCAGACGCAGTACAGCGACGAGCCCGCGCCGAAGGGCCTGAAAATAGTGCGCAAACTCAACGCCATCAACCCCTTCAGCTGGATTGCCACAGGCCTCTACATCCGCCGTCAGCGGCCCGACCTGGTCATCACCAAGTTCTGGTTGCCCTTCATGGCGCCGGCCCTGGGCACCGCCAACCGCGTGGCCAAGCGGAAAGGGCTGCGGCGAATCTCCATCCTGGACAACCTGGTGCCACACGAGAAGCGCATCGGCGACAAGATGTTCGCCAAATACTTTGTCCGCTCGGTGGACGGCATGGTGGCCATGAGCCGCTCGGTGCTGGCCGACGTCGACCTCTTCGACCCGCGGGGTAAGAAGGCCCGTACCTTCTGCCCCCACCCGCTCTACGACCACTACGGCGTCAGCCTCTCGCGCGAGGAGGCCCTCGACCTCATAGGCCTGCGCGCCAACCAGCGCTATGTGCTCTTCTTCGGCTTCATACGCGACTACAAGGGTCTCGACCTGTTGCTCGACGCCATGGCCGACGAACGCATGGAAAAACTTGGCGTAAAGCTCATTGTGGCAGGCGAGTTCTACGGCGACCCCAAGCCCTACCAGGAGCAGATCAGCCGCCTGGACATCGGCGACCGCGTGGCGATGCACACGGAGTTCATCCCGGACCACGAGGTGAACCGCTACTTCTGCGCCGCCGATCTGGTGGTGCAGCCCTACAAGACCGCCACGCAGAGCGGCGTGACGCAGATAGCCTTCTACTTCGAGAAACCCATGGTGGTGACCAACGTGGGTGGCCTGCCGGAGATTGTGCCCGAGGGCAAAGCGGGCTTCGTCGTGGAGCCCCAAGCCGAGCAGATTGCCGACGCCATCGTGCGCTACTTCGACGAGGGCTGGGAGGCGCGCCTGACTGAAGGCGTCCGCCAGGAGAAGCAAAAATACCTGTGGACCAAAATGACCGAGGCCATCCGGAAACTGATGTAACGACAACAAATGATTAATAATATTAACGACAAGAAAGGACAAGAAAGGACAAATAAACATCCATTGACAGATAGACCTATTGTCTTTTCTTGTCCTTTCTTGTCGTTATAAAAAAACAAAAAAGGGTTTGTAGTAAAAATGATAGTAAGAAGCAAAGCACCTTTGAGATTAGGCCTGGCCGGCGGGGGCACCGACGTGAGCCCCTACAGCGACCTCTACGGCGGCGCCATCCTCAACGCCACCATCAGCATGTACGCCTACACCACCATCGAGCCCACCGACGAGGGACGCGTGGAGTTCCTCGCCCCGGACAAAGGGCTGCGCGAGGTGTACGAGAACGCCATGGAGGTGGACACGGACGGCTACTTCGTGCTGCACAAGGGAGTGTACAACCGCGTGGTGAAGCAGTTCGCCCACAAGCCGTTGTCGCTGCGCATATCGTCGTTCGTCGATGCACCTGCGGGTAGCGGCCTGGGCACCTCGTCGACACTGGTAGTCTCCATCCTCGGTGCCTACGTCGAATGGCTCAAGCTGCCCCTGGGCGAATACGACATCGCGCGTCTGGCCTACGAGATAGAGCGCGTGGACCTCGGCCTCGCCGGTGGCAAGCAGGACCAGTACGCCGCCACCTTCGGCGGATTCAACTACATGGAATTCAACGGCGACAACGTCATCGTCAACCCTTTGCGCGTCCGCCAGCAGTATATCGACGAGCTGAACCACAACCTGTTGCTCTACTGGACCGACACGTCGCACGTCAGCGCCGACATCATCAAGGAGCAGCAGCAGAACGTCAAGGCCAAGAAGACCAGCAGCATAGAGAGTATGCACAAGCTCAAGGAGCAGGCGCAGCAGATGAAGGAGGCCCTGCTGAAAGGCCATGTGGGCGACATCGGAGAGATCCTCAACTTCGGATGGCAGCACAAGAAACAGATGGCGCAGAGCGTGAGCAACGCCCGCATCGACGCCATCTACGACGCGGCCCTCGCGGCGGGTGCCTCGGGCGGCAAGATCAGCGGTGCCGGCGGCGGGGGATTCATGTTCTTCTACTGCCCCACCCTCACGCGTTTTGCCGTACGCCAAGCACTCAGCCAGTTCGGTGGCGAGACCAAACGCTACGACTTCACCCCCGAAGGTCTCAAAACATGGACAGCGTAACGACTATACTCTTTGGAGATTAACGACAAGAAAGGACAAGAAAAGACAAATATGATAACCATCGACACATCAGTATTGAAACAACACATGTACGACATTGTCGGTGCGTTGTATGAGGTTCATAGGGAATTGGGGCCAGGACTGAATGAGTATTGTTACCAGGAAGGCTTGGAATTGGAATTGTCAGAGAGAGGAATTCCGTTTGCCAGAGAACTGTCGTTACACCCCAATTATCACGGTCGGCAAATGAAGGCAGAATACAGGATTGGCTTTTTATGCAAAAATGATATTATAGTAGAGTGCAAATCGGTATCGGACATTATTCCCGAACATCGTGCACAGCTATATAATTACATGCGGCTGTGCAATGCTTCATGTGGCATATTGGTCAACTTCGCCAACAAAATGATAGAAATAGAAAGATATTTTTTTGACAAAGAGGACAAAAGCATTATTTCCACTGATGGAAATATCATGTATCGAAGAACAAGATGATTTTTTGTCCTTTCTTGTCCTTTCTTGTCGTTATAATAATAAATAATTTGTCGTTTTATGAATAGGATACAGGAATCCATAGAACAAAGCATTGCTGTCAAACAACAGATTTTGTCTGACAGTGGCCTGATGCAGCGGGTCGCCGAGGCGGCCAAGTTGATTGAAGCGTCGCTGCGCGCTGGTGGTAAGATCCACTTCTGCGGCAACGGCGGCAGCGCGGCCGATGCCCAGCACCTGGCTGCGGAGCTCAGCGGCCGCTTCTACTTCGACCGCCCGCCCCTCAACGCCGAGGCCCTGCACTGCAACACATCCTATCTCACCGCCGTGGGCAACGACTACGGCTACGAATACATCTTCGCCCGCCTGCTTCGCGGCACCGCCAAACGGGGCGATGTGCTGATAGGCATCAGCACCAGCGGCAACAGCAAGAATATCCTCGAGGCCTACAAGGTGGCGCAGGAGCTGGGCGTGAGCATCGTCTCGATGACTGGTGCCACGGGCGGCAAGATGAAAGACTACGGCGGCCTGCTGCTCAACGTTCCCTCCACCGACACCCCTCGCATCCAGGAGAGCCACATCATGCTTGGCCACATCATCTGCGAGCTCGTCGAAACAGCTATGTTTAAATAAAACGACAAGACAGGACAAGAAAAAAAAACATAGGTTCTTTTTTGTCTTTTCTTGTCCTTTCTTGTCGTTATAAAAAAACTTGTCGTTAAATGAAAGAAGCGATTGTATTGGCCGGCGGATTCGGCACACGTCTGCAGAGCGTGGTGAGCGACGTTCCCAAGCCCATGGCGCCCGTGGCAGGGCGGCCGTTCCTCACCTATGTGCTCGACCGTTTGGGTCGGCAGGGATATGATCATGTGGTGCTGGCCACGGGCTACCTGCACGAGAAGGTGGAGGCGTTCTTCGGGAAAGAGTATCAAGGTATTGCCATCGACTATGCCCGCGAGTTGTCGCCCTTGGGCACTGGCGGCGCCATGGTCAACGCCTTGCAGCATTGCCACGGCGAAAAGGTCACAGTACTCAACGGCGATACACTCTTCGATATCGACCACAACAGCCTGATTGACTTCGCCGAGGAGAAACACACCCGGCTGGCCATCGTGCTGCGGAAAGTGGAGGACGCCGGCCGCTACGGTTCGGTGGAAATCGACGGCGACGGACGCATCACCGCTTTCCGCGAGAAAGACCCTGCCAGCGGCGCCGGCTTCATCAACGGCGGTATCTACCGCGTCAGCCGCAGTCTCTTCGACGGATACGGTGTGGGGCAGCCGTTCTCCTTTGAAAAAGAACTGATGCAACAGCGTTTCCACGACGAAAAATACTATGCCTATGCCGACGGCGCTTACTTCATCGACATCGGCATTCCCGACGACTACCGCCGTGCTCAAACCGAATTGACAGCCCTATGAAAGCCCTGTTTCTTGACCGCGATGGCGTTCTCAACGTGCTGCGTCACAACGACTATGTGAAATGTCCCGACGAACTCGAGGTGCTGCCCGGCGTGGCAGAAGCCGTGGCTCTCTGCCGACCGCATTTCGACTTTATCTTCATTGCCACCAACCAGCAGGGTATCGGCAAAGGACTGATGACAGAAGACGACCTTGCCACCGTGCATGCCAAGCTGTTGGCCGCCGTGCCGGGCATCGACGCCATCTACCATTGCCCAGCGCTGGAGCGGGAAAATAGTTTCATGCGCAAGCCCAACATAGGCATGGCCTTGCAAGCCCGACGCGAGCATCCCGGCCTGCGGCTGAAAGACTGCACGATGGTTGGCGACTCGATGACCGACATGCTCTTCGGCCGAAGGGCGGGCATGACGACAGTACTCGTTGGAGACAACAGCAACGCCGCCGCTGCCAAACCCTGGCTTGTGGACTACCGATACAAAGGCCTACTGGACTACGCCCGCAGTCTCTAGCGAGACACACGAACGCGGGGGTCGAGCCAGCCGTAGATGAGGTCGGTGATGATGTTGATGAGGACCAACAGGACGCAGATGAAGAGGATGGCACCCATGACGACGGGGAAGTCGTAGGTGTCGAGGGCGTCGACAATGACCACGCCCATACCTTTCCAGTCGAAGACATATTCCACAAAGACCGCTCCCGCCAGCAGACCGGCCAGCCAGCCGGAGGCCGAGGTGACGACGGGGTTGAGGGCGTTGCGAAGGGCATGACGCACGACGACACGTCTGTGGCTGAGGCCTTTGGCACGTGCGGTGCGTATATAATCCTGGCTGAGGGCTTCGAGCATGGAGTTCTTAGTGAGCTGTGTCAGCGTAGCCAGGGGACGGATGCCAAGGGTGAGTGCAGGAAGAATAAGATTCTTGAGGTCGAGGTATTCACCCTCACCGTAGTCGTCGACGGTGAAGAGGTTGCCAAACATGTTGAGGTGGGTCCAGTCCGCCAGGACGTAGGCAAAGAGCCAGGCGATGAGGATGGCCGCGAAGAACGAGGGCAGCGACATACCGAGAGTACTGAGGACGAGGGTTGTGCGGTCAATCCAAGTATCTTTGTGCAAGGCACATATCACGCCGAGCGTGATACCCACAATGAGGGCGAAAAGCATGGCCACAAGGGCGAGGACGGCCGTTTGAGGGAAGGCGGTGGCGATAATTTCGCTGACTTTACGTTGACTCTGGTAGGAGCGGCGCAGGTAAGGAGCCTTGACCACCAGCGAGGTAGAGCCGATGCACAGGAGGGTGGCGTAGCTATACTTGTCGGGCGAAAGGAAGAAGAAGCTTTGCGAGTCGTTGTTATTGTGGAGCGAGAGTGGCGAGAGGTCGTTGAGGTAGCCCACATACTGCAGTCCAAGAGGCTTGTCGCGACCGAGGTCACGATTGATGATGGCAATGCTTTCTTCGTCGGCACGCTGTCCGAGCATCATGCGGGCGGGGTCGCCGGGTAGGATGTTGAAGAGGAAGAACACCAACGTCACCACTCCCAGCAGCACCAGGAAGCCATACATGAGCCGTTTACCAACGTAGCGAAGCATATACCCTTATCTCAGTCCGTGAACAACACTCTTTTTGGCGACGAAGTCCTTGAGGTAGAAGGGCTCGAAGTAGGCCACGTCCTCCGTCTGGCCAGCGGCGAGTTTCTGCGCGGCGAGGTCGATCATGCCCTCGGCCGAGAGGCGGAAGGTGTCGTCGAAGCGGGCGTTGGGGAGGTTGCCGAGGATGGGGCGTGTTTTGGCGGCGCCGTCGCCAATGAAAACAACGATGTTGTTTTCAAGGTAGGAAGTAAGAGGTTGGAAGTTGGAGGTGGCCGAAGCGTCGAAAATGTCGGCATGTGTATCACGCAAAATCATACCTCCGACCTCCGACCTCTGACATACCATGGTGTAGCACTCCATGCGGCGGGCGTCGATCATGGGGCAGACAAGGCCCTGATAGTCGGGGTGCTGACGATAGTAGAGGGCTGCCATGGAGAGCAGCGTGGGGACGGAGACGAGGGGGATGCCGAGGGCGTAGCAGATGCCCTTGGCGGAGCTGACGCCGATGCGGAGGCCCGTGTAGCTGCCGGGGCCGGCGGAGACACAGACGGCGCCGAGGTCGCGGGGCGAGAGATGGCACTCGTCGAGCACCTCCTGGATGAAGACCGAGAGGCGTGTGGAGTGGGCGTTGGGGGTGTCGCTGTCGCGACGGGCAAGGATGCGGCCCTCGGAGGCGAGGACCACGGAGCAGACCTGGGTGGCCGTTTCTATCAGTAACGTATTCATCGCATGTCGATTATTTCGGACTCGGGATGGTTCTCGGGGCGGAAGGTGAAGGAGCCTTTGATACCGCCAAACTTGAGGCCAGAGAAGACGTAAATCTCACGGCTGGAGTCGAATTTGTGCACCTCGATGCGTTTCAGCACGCCCGTCTCTTCGTTGATGAAGAGGCGGATTTTGTGGTAGCTCTGCGCGGAGCGGGGCTGGAGGTCGATGATGGCGGTGCCATCATCCTCGGTGCGGATGTATTTGGCGCGGAAGTTCTTGGCATAGTTGGCGATGAGACGGCCGGGGTTGAGGAGGTCGAGTTCACTCTCGGGCGGCATGCCGTTGATGACAATCTCTTTGGCGTCCTTGTTCCACTGCCAGATGGTCTCACCATCGCACACCACCTCCATGTTGTCCATCGTCAGGTGGTATTTACCCTGATAATAAGAGACCTGGGCGCTCTGCTTGGAGACCTGCTTCTTCTGGCTGTCGAGGATGGTGAGGGTCACCTTGCCGGAGACATTGTTCATCTTCTTGGAAGCCTTCTGCAAGGCGGCGGTGGCGTTCTCGTCGAGGTTGCCCTGCGAGGCATGGGTGATCTGGGCCGAAACTGAATTGAAAATTGAAAATTGAAAATCAGAATGGCACAGAGGATTATTTTCAGTATGTTTTTCATGGTCAATGCAGATTTACACCGATAATATTCATAAACTCTTCGCGGGTCTTGGGGTCTTTCATGAAGGCGCCGGTGAAGTCGCTGGTGGTGGTGACGCTGTTCTGTTTCTGCACGCCGCGCATGGACATGCACATGTGCTGAGCCTCGATGACCACGGCCACGCCAAGGGGATTGAGCGTGCGCTGGATGCAGTCCTTGATTTGCTTGGTGAGGCGTTCCTGCACCTGCAGACGGCGGGCATAGGCGTCGACCACGCGGGGTATCTTGCTCAGTCCCACGATGGTGCCGTTAGGAATATAGGCCACATGAGCCTTACCGACGAAGGGCACCATGTGGTGCTCGCAGAGTGAGTAGAGCTCGATGTCCTTCACGACAACCATCTGGCGGTAGTCCTCATGGAACATGGCGCTGCGGAGAATCTCTTCGGGGTCGAGGTCGTAGCCGTTGGTGAAGAAGAGCATGGCCTTGGCGATGCGCTCAGGGCTCTTCAGCAGGCCTTCGCGATCGGGGTCTTCGCCCAGAAGCTTGAGGATGGCTTTGTAGTGCTCAGCCATCTCGCTGACGCACTGTTCATCGTATTTGTCTATTTTTTGGTATCCTTTTTCACACATATTATTATGTACTGGTTTTGTTATTCAACTTGCAAAAGAAGGCCCTTGAGGTATTCGCCTTCGGGGTGGCAGATGGAGACGGGGTGGTCCATGGCGTGGGGGAGCTGGCGGACGATGCGGACGGTGCGGTGGGCGTTCATAGCAGCGGTGAAGACCATGGTCTGGAAATCCTCCTTGCTGACGGCCTGGCTGCAGCTGAAGGTCATCAGCAGTCCGCCGGAGGGAATATGCTGCATGGCACGCTGGTTGATGGAACGATAGCCTTTCAGGCCGGCCTGCAGGGCTTTGTGATTTTTTGCAAATGCCGGAGGGTCGAGAATGATAAAGTCGAAACGATCGTCCAACGTGGCCAGATATTTCAGCACATCGTCAGGAACACCTTTATGCGGTGCATCGGGGCCGAAGTTGAGGGCGACATTGCGGTTGCAGAGGTCAATGGCTTTCTTGCTGATGTCGACGGTCTCCACGTACTCGGCGCCGCCGCGGAGGGCAGCGAGGGAGAAGCCGCCGGTGTAGCCGAAACAGTTGAGGACGCGGTGGCCTTTCGATAACTCTTGCACGAGGGCGCGGTTTTCGCGCTGGTCGATGAAGAAGCCAGTCTTCTGACCCTCGAAGAAGTTGATGAGGAGGCGGTTGCCGTGCTCGGTAATTTCGTGCTCGAGGGGTTCGTCGCCCCAGATATATCCGTCGACCGAGTCGACGGACACAGTGGCGCTGCTCTTGTCGAAGATGGAGCGGAGGCCGAGGGGCTTCAGCAGGTCGACGTAGAGGGCGGTGAGCATGGGGAAGAGGCGGTGCATGCCGACGGAGTGGGCTTGCAAGACGAGTACGCCGTTGTACCAATCGGCCACTAGGCCAGGCAGAAAGTCGCCTTCGGCATGGACGATGCGGAAGACGTTGGTCCTTTCGTCGCCGAAGAAACCGAGCAACACGCGATAGTTCACGGCCGAATGGATGCGTCGACGAAGAATCTCTTCGATGGGGGATGCCGCCTCGTGGGCATCAAAGGTAAGCACCTTGCAGATGATACTCTCGTTCTGGTAGTGTCCCATAGCCATCCATTGGCCGTGGGTGTCGACAACATCCACGAGGTCGCCTTCTTGCGGGTCTCCTTCGATGCGTTTCACTGCACCGGAGAATATCCAAGGATGGTGGCGTTGGAGGGCTTTCTCCTTGCCAGGGGCTATGACGAGTTGGGGTCTTCTGTTCATATTGTTTCCGCTTCGCGAAATCTATAAATCCAACAGATCAGATTTCAGGATTACGCCCGCAGGGCGGGAGTTTTATTGTTTGAGAGCATGTATTGTCTGCAGCGGGTCGTCGCTCTTGAAGACGGTATTGCCAGCTACGAGGACATCGGCGCCGGCCTCGAAGAGCAGCGGGGCATTCTGGAGGTTGACACCACCGTCGACTTCGATAAGGCATTGCGGGTTCTTGCGATCACACAACTCACGTAGCTGGCGCACTTTATTGTACGTATTCTCGATAAACTTCTGTCCGCCGAAGCCAGGGTTGACGCTCATCAGGAGCACCACGTCGCAGAGTTGAACGATATCCTCCAGGAGGCAGACGGGCGAAGAGGGGTTGAGCACCACCCCACCCTTCATGCCGGCATCGTGGATGGCGTGGAGCACGCGGTCGTGGTGGTGGCAGGCCTCGTAGTGGATGGTGAGGATGTCGGCGCCGGCATCGCGGAAGTCCTGCACATAGCGGCCGGGGTCCATGATCATCAGGTGCACGTCGAGGGGCTTCTGCGCGTGCTTCTTGATGTGCTTGACAATGGGTTGGCCGAAGGAGATGTTGGGCACGAAGAGGCCGTCCATCACGTCGACATGAAGCCAGTCGCACTCCGATGCATTGAGCATCTCGATGTCACGCTGGAGATTGCCGAAGTCGGCGCTTAATAACGAAGGAGATATGAGTTTCATAATTTCAGTTTTTCGAAGTTTTTGCCATAGACGCCCTGGGCCTTGCTGACGGAGATGAAGGCGTTCTCGTCGATGCGGTGGATGATCTGCATGACGTGGGCTTTGTCGGTGCGGTGTACCATCATGAGGAGCACCTTCTGGTTCTGCTTGGTGTAGCAGCCCTCGGCGTCGAGGAGGGTGGCGCCGCGGCCCACCTCGCGGGTGACGGCCTCGCCGATCTCGTTGTTCTTCAGCGAGAAGACCATCACCTGGTAGCTCTGCTTGTTGCCGTCGAGCACCATGTCGAGCACATAGGTCATAACGCCCATGACAACGTAACCATAAATGACATTGCCCAACTTGCCGGAGACAAAGTAGGAGCAACCGACGATGACGATATCGAGAAGCATGATGACGCGACCGGGCGAGATGTTATAGTACTTGGTGACTATCAAGGCGATAATATCAGTACCTCCGGTGTTGCCGCCCATGATGAAGCTCAAGCCGATACCCAAGCCACAGAGGGCGCCACCGATGATGGCGCACATGAAGGGGTCGAACTGCATGGTGCCGTCGGCATTCATGAAGAGGTTCTCCACATGCAGGCCTTGCTGCCACATGATGAAGAACACGGACGACATGGCGATGCCGTAGATGGTATTGGCACCGAACTTGGAACCAAGCATTTTGAAGCCGATGGTCACCAGGATGCCGTTGAACACCAGGTTGAGGATACCGATGGGGATATGGATGCCCACGGCATAATAGAGGATGGCGGAGAGGCCGCTGACGCCGCCGCCGACAATCTGCGCCGGCAGCATAAAGGCCGACCAGCCGAAGGTGTAGGTCATCAGTCCCAGCGTGATGACCACGTAGGACATAACAATGTTCTTGTTTTTCTTGAATATCTGCATATACTATTGTTTTTTGCTGTAATCACGTGCGCCGAAGATGCTGGTGCCGAGGCGGATGAGGGTACTACCTTCCTCGACGGCGATGGGCCAGTCGTGGCTCATGCCCATGGAGACCTCGCGGAACTCGGGGCGGTCCCTGAAGGGACCTGCCTTGAGGGTATCGAAAAGGGAATGGATGCGGCGGAAGTCCTCGCGGACGCGGGCCTCGTCGTCGGTATGGCTGGCCATGCCCATCACGCCACAGATTCTTACATGCACTAGTTTTTCTAGCTCTTCTAGTTTTACTAGCTCTTCTGGCAGAAAGCCGAACTTGGTCTCCTCCTGTGCCACATGCACCTGCAGCAGCACGTCGACCGTGCGGCCCGCCTTCTCGGCGGCATGGTTGACATCGGCGAGGTGCTCCAGGGAGTCCACGCCGTGTATCATGCTGACAAACTGTATGTAATACTTCAACTGCTTGCCCTGCAGGTGGCCGATGAAATGCCACTCGATGTCGTCGGGCAGCTGGGCGTGCTTGTCACGCAGCTCGGTGGCGTAGTTCTCGCCGAAGGCACGCTGGCCGGCACGATAGGCCTCCATGATGTCCTCCACGGGCTTGAGTTTTGACACTGCCACCAGCTTCACGCCCTCGGGCAGCGCGGCCCGAATCTTTGCTATGTTTTCCGCAATCATACCCTTTCTAACGACAAAACATATATTTTATTATATGTATCGTCATTAAAAATTCACTTTTCCGGCACAAGCACCACCTCCACCATGTCGCCGAACCCCTTCCCTATTGCCGTGCGCACGGCCTTGGTGACGCCGATGATGTAGCAGACGTTGCCCTCGGCGTCCTTCACGCCCATGTTGACCACGCTGCCTTTGTACGGATAGCCATCAAACGTAGCCTCCACCTTCATCCGCCCCTTGCCGTACTCCTTGCGGATGTCGATGGGGACGATGATGTAGGCGGCGTCCATGTCGCCGTTGCGGATGATGGTGGCTGTAAATCGATGGGTCATGGCGCGGTGACTTTTTCGTAACGGGAGAGGCCCTCGGGGATGTGGTCTTCCGAGCGCCAGTCGATGAGATCGAAGTGGGGGGCCTCCTCGTAGGTGGTCATGTAGGTCTTCGTTATGTTGCCACCGTTGTTCACGGTGCACAGCCAGAGGCCCTTGACCGTGCGCACCGGGGTCAGGTCGACGCTGAGCCATTCGTGGGCGTAGTAGTGCTCCTCGAATTCGTAATGGTAGCCCTCCCCCACCCTGCGCACATTGCGGAGGGCGTCGAAGCCGAACTCCATGCCATGGAGCACGTAGGCGGTGTCGCGCAGTTCGACGGTCCAGGGGGTGTCAACACTGATGTAGTAGTGGCCGTCGTATTTCATCACGTAGTACCAGATGCGGGGCATGTCGCCGAGGTCGTTGTGGACGAGCGGCGAGCCGAGCTCGCGCTGCTCATCGATGATGTAAGCGTAGTATTCAGCATCTTTCTCCTCGTCCCACCTAGTGGTCACCCCCCGCAGCCGCTCCTGGTAGTCGGGGGCACTGCGCGGCACAATGAAGTACGACGAGCGGAGGGGTCGCTTCGTTTCGATGCTGTCGAAGGAATATTCGCGGTAGAGGAACGTCGTGTCGTTCTGCACGAAAGTGGTCTCCACGGCATAGATACCATCCGCGACCCTCGGCACCGCCAGCGCGAGCCCCCGATCGGTCACATACAGCGTATCCCCGTCCTCCAACAGTCGCAACCGTTCCCCCTGCGCCTGGCAGGAGGCCGTCATTCCCAGCGCGGCCACCGCCGCGAATATTAGCAATAACTTCTTCATTGCCACTTCTGCCCGATGTCCCAGTGATGGGCGGTCTTTACTTCGTAGCGGGACTGGCGCAGGTTGAACTCGTCCACTATCAGTTCCACGGCCTGCGGGTACTGCTCTATCCACGAGCCGACGGCGATGGTGAACACGTCCGTTTCGGGATTGTAGAAGATGCGTCCGCGCGGCGTCATCTCGTAAGGAGACGCTGCCGAACTCGGAGCGCGAATTGGGTTTCAGGTAGTCGGACACCCGGTGCGAGCGGACGCCGAAGAGGTCACCCTTGCTCGGATCATACCAGAAGATACCCACCTTCGGCTCGTCGTCCTTGCCGCGGTTGGAGGCCATCAGGTTCATGGCGTCCTCCAGCTCCGCGTCGCCGAAAGGTTTCACCTCCACGGGTTTCGACGGCTGCTCGGCTTGCGGCGTATCATCGGCATGGCCGTCGCCGACAATCTCGCCCAGCGCGACCTTTACGGCCCGTGCCACTATTCTCTGCAGTTCTTCTTCTGTAACGGTCATAATGTTCTTTTTGCCTTAATTACGAGATAATGTGATGTTTATTGTGCTATAGCAAAAGACAGATGTCTTCATTGTATTTTTACGTTTCTATTAACTCTTTTTTATATATTCACATAACATGTCAAAAACAGCGGAAGACGGTGTCCACTCGTTCACTATCACTCGCCTCATCCCAACGACGAAGCAGAAATCCTTCGAATTGGGGTGCCGAAATGTAACGATACCGTCTATTTGCTGACGCGATGATGTATGCGCTATCATCCCAGTGGTGGTAAACGAACTCTTGCCAGTGCCATTTCGTTGTATCGTAATAATACCAATCGTAATCCCAATCCTTATACAGCCATTCTGTTTTCAGGGTATCTGGCAGGTGTCCGTGTTCCCATTGATATGCCTCCACCCACATAACCACACGTTCGCTTGTCTCCATGAAACTTGCCTCACGGTTTTCCGGAGAACCGAAGTACGCCGTGCAATGCGTGTCCCACCACAAGCCTAGGAGTACCATCATCATAAGTGGAGCCAAACCCACCATGCTGCCTGTAGCCATTGCCCGTAGGTGCCGGTGTCGCAGCCTTCGTCGGAAATCGTATGGCGTCTTCATTGTCTGTCTGTATTTATAACAGTTCTTCGGACCAGCCGTGGCCGAGGTCCCAGTGGTAGTCGATGACGAACTCGAAGTCGACGGGCAGGTTGAACTCGTCCTCGATCAGCTCGTGCAGGTGGTCGGCGTCGACGTCATGCAGCCAGTTGCCGACGCAGACGTAGAAGCGGTCGGTGGCCTCGTCGAGGAAGATACGGCCACGGGGGATGAGCGTGTAGTTGTGTTCTTTGTAGAATATCGACGAGGTGTCTCCCTTGGCTTCGGCGCGGTGGTGCTGCTTCTGCCAGTAGGTCTTGTGCAACTTGGAGATAGTGGCGCGGCCGTTGATGAAGGTGGCCTGCTCGGCGTCCATCTTCTCCACGCCGAAGAGCGACCGGTTGGCCGTGTCGTACCAGAAGATGCCGACCTTCGGCTTGCCGTTGTCGAGGAACGGCGACATGGAGTCGATGAGCCCCCGATGCTCCGCCTCGCCGCTGGTGTGGTTTATTCCGTTGTTGTCTTTGGTCATAATAGGATACGCACTATATCATCTTCAGGTACCCCACCTCCTTGTCGGTGAGCTCGCGCCAGCGGCCGCGGGGGAGGTCTTTCTTGGTGAGGCCGGCGAAGACGGTGCGGTCGAGCTTGTGGACTTCGTAGCCGAGGGCTTCGAAGAGGCGGCGGACGATGCGGTTGCGGCCGCTGTGCAGCTCGACACCGACGATGCGCTTGTCGACGGTGCTGCTGGTGGCGGCGTACTGGATGTCGTCCACGTGCATGGGGCCGTCCTCGAGCTCGATGCCGTCGAGCAGGCGCTTCATGTCCTCCTTGGTGACGGGCTTGTTGAGCTCCACCTGGTAGATTTTGTAGACCTGCGTGGAGGGGTGCGTGAGGCGCTTGGCGAGCTCGCCGTCGTTGGTGAAGAGGAGCAGGCCGGTGGTGGCGCGGTCGAGGCGGCCGACGGGGTAGATGCGCTCGGCGCAGCAGCCGTCCATGAGCATCATGACGGTGCGGCGCTCCTGCGGGTCGTCGGTGGTGGTGATGAAGCCTTTGGGCTTGTTGAGCAGGAAGTAGCGCAGGCGCTCGGAGCGGAGCTTCTCGCCGCCGTACTGCACCTCGTCGCCGGGCATGACTTGGTAGCCCATCTCGGTGACCACCTTGCCGTTGACCTTCACGCTGCCGGCAGCGATGAGCTCGTCGGCCTCGCGACGCGAACAGATGCCGGCATGGGCGATGTACTTGTTGAGTCGCATGGCGCCCTCGGGGTGCTTGGCGGAGGTTTGAGGTCGGAGGTTTGAGGTTTGAGGCTTTTTGCCAGCAGGACGAGTGCTGCGCGTGGGGCGGTCATAGGGTTTCCTGTCACCCCTACGGGGTTCCTTGTCTTCGTACCTTTTGCGTGCAGGGGTTGTCGGCCGAGCCGACGCCACAGCATCGCTGCGCTTCACCCCTGCCTGTGAGCCTTCGCCCCTACGGGGCTTGCTGTCGGCGCGGCCATGCGACTGCTCCTTTACTCCTTTACTACTGTTCTCCTTTACTACTTTTTTCTGTATCATGTTCTTGTTGGTTTTTCCATTCTTCCAATTCCATTTTGGCGCGGTAGTGGCCTCCGAAGTGCATCACGTAGGGCCACATGTATTCCTTCTCCTGGTATTTCAGGAACCTCTCCACCTCGCGCACCAGCATCAGCAGCACGCCGAGCTTCCTCTGGTAGAGCCACTTGAGCGAGTCTACATCGTGCCGGCAGGCCAAAGCGAAGCGTAGGTTGACGGGCGTCAGACCGTTGCGTACCCAGTCGATGGCCTTCTCGTCGCCGTCGCAGGCGTTGCTGAGGATGGCGAGCCACGCGTAGTTGTTCTTGAAGAGCCACACCATGGCATCGTCGTCGCCGCGGATGGCGTTGCTGAAGGCCGCCAGCTCCGGGTGGCTCTCCACCAGCAGCTTGAAGAAATCGGTGCGCCCGCTGACGCTCTTCACCAGCGCCAGCAGCACCTTCACATCGTATTGCTCCAGGCCTTTCATCGCTCCTATTAACGCAAAATCCTCCGCATTATTGCCCTCAACATCCGCCCCTATGCAAAATATTTTTCGCCATGTCGGAAATTGTTCGTATCTTTGCAACTGGATAAATAGTTGAAGTTATGCCGCATGTATGCAAATTTGAAAGACCGTTGCTGAAAATAGAACCTCTTTTGCTCGACTCTAGTATAAATAGTATTATCCACATGGTCGAGTGGATAGCAATGCGTCGTAAAGGGCAAAAAAAGGCGAAGAAGATTTTGCAATGTCATGCATGCGAGCGTTTCCAGGTGGAATGTCCCTACTGTCAAGGAAAACAAGTCATGCCCGAACTACCCAAGACGGCCATCTGTAAGCATTGTGGCAAGAAATACCGTGTGTCCTGGACATGGATATGATTTCACACAATCCCGATGAGAAAATGAGAAATCCCGATGAAACTTTTGAAAATCTCATCGGGATTCTTTTTGCCACAGCAAAGGGCTTGTGGTATCCGCGAATCTTCACGCCCATCTCGGCCTCTATGGTCTATTGTAGTTCGGCAAGGATATTGTCAACAATATACTGGTCACTCATCAGTTGCAGACCATAGCGAGGGTCGGAAAGCTGACGATAGGTCTCTGTTCCATAAAAAAGGTTGAGCGCCCGCTCGACATCAATGTGCAATGCCTCGGCCAACAGGATGATAATATGGCTCTCTTTGCGCCACAGTACATTGTCTCTCATAGCAGTATCTCTTTGCTTCCTTTAAACTGCAGATAGCGGTCTGCAACTTGTTGGTCGAGTATACAGAGCTGATGATTCACTTTTTTATACTGCAACTGACCGAGCGCCTGTTCAGCAGTGATAATGCCTTTCTCATAGTCTTCAACCGTGTCGATGACGTTATCGTTAGCCACACCACCTTCCACCACATCATATTCCAAAGAATGGTCTTTCCCCTGACGGCAGCCAACCACATAGTCAAGCCACTCAATGTCGTATGTCTCAAAAGTTATGAAGCGTACTCCATTGGCAATAGCCTGTTCCCTGTCAAAATTGTAATAACTCACTACGGGAACGACATTACGCCCACGACGGCTGGCTACAATCTCAGCCCATGACGATGCCTGTTCTTCAAGACGCGTGAGATAGAAGCCCTGCCCGAAGTCGACATTTTTGCGTCCAACCTTCACCAGCGGTTGTGGGACAGCGGTGTGAGATCCATGATATAGCGTCATCATACGGTGGCCTCCTTTTCCCAGTTGGTGAGTGTCTCAAGGGTGTCATCCACTACCCAATCCAGGCTCTGAGTGTGCAATTGGTCATAATAACGGAAAAGCCGACGACGAATCAAATCCTGGGCCTGCAAGCGGTCATGCATTTCCTTTCCGCTGACATTAGCCCTCCTTGCGCTAGCCTCGATAGCCATCACTGCAAAGTGAACTTTTCGGTATGTATCATTCTGACTGTCCATAATCAGCCTCTTATCTTCGCGCCCAGCTGGGTCTCGAGGGTCTTCTGGATTTTGGCCATGGTGGACTCGATTTGCTTGTCGTTGAGGGTCTTGTCGCGGTCCTGCAGGATGAAACTGACAGCGTAGGACTTGAAGCCTTCGGCGATGCCCTTGCCTTCGTAGACGTCGAAGAGGTTGATGCTCTTCAGCAGCTTCTTCTCGCACTGCATGGCGGCCTGCTCGATCTGGGCGAAGGTAACGTCGCGCTTGAGGATGAGGGCCAAGTCGCGACGCACCTCGGGGAACTTGGCCACCTCCTGATACTGCACCTCCTTGGTGGGGTACTGCTTGAGCAGGAGCGTCCAGTTGAGGTCGGCATAGTAGACGAGCTGCTTGATGTCCATCTTCTTCAGCGTCTCGCGGCCGAGGGTACCGATGGTGGCGATGACCTTCTTGCTGTCGCGCTGCACCAGGTCGAGGCCTTCGGCGAAGTATTTGGCCTGCGAGGGGACAATCTCGATGCGGCCCATGTTGACGCGCATGCGCTGCAGGACGGTCATCACGTGGGCCTTCAGGAAGAAGAAGTCGGCGTCGACAGCCTTCGCCTTCCAGCTCTCGGGGCCCATCTTGCCGGTCATGAAGATGCTGACGTGCTCGGTCTCGGTGTACCTTTTAGTGACGGGCAATTCGGAATACTCGGAGTTTTCGGAGTATTCTGATTTCTGATAGCTTCTGCCGAACTCGTAGAGCTTCTGGTCGTGTATCTTATAATTAATGTTACGCGCGATGCACTCCAGACCGCTGTAGAGCAGCGTCTGGCGCATCACGTTCAGCTCCTTGCTGAGGGGGTTGATGATGACGACGTTGCGCTTCGGGTCGAAGTCGGGGTTGTCGTCATAGTACTCGCTCTTGGTCAGCGAGTTGTTCATGATCTCGCTGAAACCGTTGTCGGTCAGGTAGTCGCTGACGGCGTTCTTCAGCTTGCGCGGGTCGGGCTTCTTGCCATAGCTCAGGCAGCTGTTGACCGTGGTGCCGATGTGGATATTGTTATATCCGTAGATACGCATAATCTCCTCCACAATGTCGCACTCGCGGTAGACGTCGGCCTTGCATGTGGGAACGCGGAGGGTCATACCCTCGGCAGTCTCGCGTGCAATCTCTATATCCAACGAGGTCAACGCCGTGCGCACAGCCTCCAGCGGGATGTCCTGACCGATGAGGTCGAACATGCGGCGGAAGTTCACCTCCACCACCGGACGCTCTATCTTCTTCGGATAGAGGTCCACCATCTCGCCGCAGACCTCGCCGCCGGCCAGCTCCTGGATGAGCTTCACGGCGCGACGCAGGGCCCACTCGGTAATGTTGGGGTCGCAGGTGCGCTCGTAGCGGTAGCTGGCGTCGGTCTTCAGCGTGTGGCGCTGGCTGGTCTTGCGTATGCTGACGGGGTTGAAGAAGGCGCTCTCCAGGAAGACGTTCTTGGTCTCCATGGTGGTGCCGCTCTTCAGGCCGCCGAAGACGCCGGCGATGCACATCCCCTCTTTCTGATTACAAATCATCAGGTCGCGCTGGTCGAGCGTGCGCTCCACGCCGTCGAGGGTGACGAACTTGGTGCCCTGCGGCAGGCGCTTGACGATGACCTCGCCGCCCTCGATCTTGTCGGCGTCGAAGGCATGCAACGGCTGGCCCACCTCCATCATGACGAAGTTGGTCACGTCCACCACGTTGTTGATGGGCCTCAGGCCGACGGTGCGCAGACGATTCTGCAGCCACTCGGGGCTCTCCGCCACCTTCACGCCACGCAGCGTGATGCCGGTATAGCGCGGGCAGAGCTCGGGCTCCTCGACGGTGACGCGGATGGCGTTCTGAGGATTCTGAGTACTCGGAGCATTCAGATTATTCTGAACCTCCGGCCACTTGATCTTCAAATTCTTACCCTCGCGGGTATTCAGCACAGCCACCACGTCGCGGGCCACGCCGATGTGCGAGATGGCGTCCATGCGGTTGGCCGTGATGGCCACCTCCAGCAGGCAGTCGTCCTTCACGTGGAAGTACTCCTTGGCGGGCATTCCCACGGGGGCGTCGTCGGGCAGCACCATGATGCCGGCATGGTCGGTGCCCAGCTGCAGCTCGTCGGCAGCGCAGAGCATACCCTCGCTGACGGCACCGCGCAGCTTGCCCTTCTTAATCTCGTAGTATTCAGTGTCCGAGGTGTATATCTTGGTGCCAATTTGGGCACAGACCACCTTTTGGCCTGCTGCCACGTTGGGGGCACCGCAGACGATATTGAGCGGACGCTCGCCGCCCACGTCGACGGTGGTCAGGTGCAGGTGGTCGCTGTCGGGGTGCGGCTCGCAGGTCAGCACCTGCGCTATCACCACATGCTCCAGACCACCCTTGATGGTCTCCACCTTCTCCATGCTGTCCACCTCCAGACCGCTGAAGGTCAGCAGGTCGTCCAGCTGTTCGGGCGTCATGTCGCCCAAATCCACATATTCTTTAAGCCAATCGAATGATATATTCATAGTCTGTTATTTTATCTTTGCCCAACTATCTTTTAATGTGCAGGTGCGGTTGAAGACGGGATGTTCCGGCGTCGAGTCGCGGTCGGTGCAGAAGTAACCCATGCGCTCGAACTGGTAGCGGACGATGCCATCTTTCCACTTTCCACTTTCCGCCTTCCACTCGGCCAGCGAAGGCTCACACTTGGCGGTGACCACCTTAAGGCTATTGGGGTTGAGGTTCTCCAGGAAGGTGTGGCCTTCCTCGACATCGTCCGGCGCCTCGACGGCAAACAGACGGTCGAACAGGCGCACCTCGGCATCGACGGCGCTGTGGGCGGACACCCAGTGGATGGTGCCCTTCACCTTGCGCCCGTCGGGGGCGTCGCCACCGCGTGTGGCGGGGTCGTAGGTGCAGTGGATGCAAGTGATGTTGCCCTCGGCATCCTTCTCAACGCTCTGGGCCGTAACGAAGTAGGCGTAGCGCAGACGCACCTCCTGGCCGATGGCCATACGGAAGTACTTCTTCGGGGCCACCTCCATAAAGTCCTCACGCTCAATCCACAGCTCGCGGCCGAACGGCACCTGGCGCGTACCGTCCTCGGCACATTCCGGATTGTTGACGGCGGTGAGCATCTCGGTCTGGCCTTCGGGGTAGTTGTCGATAACCACCTTCACCGGGTCCAGCACCGCCATACGGCGCTGGGCCACCTTGTTGAGGTGCTCGCGCAGCGAGAACTCCAACAGACCGTAGTCAATGATATTGTCGCGCTTGGCCACGCCGATGCGCTCGCAGAAAGCCTTGATGCTCTCGGGCGTGTAGCCACGGCGGCGGAAACCGCAGATAGTCGGCATGCGGGGGTCGTCCCAGCCGCTGACGTAGTTCTCCTTCACCAGCTGCAGCAGCTTGCGCTTGCTCATCACGGTGTAGTTGATGTTCAGGCGGGCAAACTCGTACTGGTGGCTCGGCCAGATACCCAGCTGTTCGATGAACCAATCGTACAAGGGACGGTGGATATCGAACTCCAACGTACAGATACTGTGCGTGATGTGCTCTATGGAATCGCTCTGGCCGTGAGCGTAGTCGTACATGGGATAGATGCACCACTTGTCGCCCGTGCGGTGGTGGTGGGCATGGAGGATACGGTACATGATGGGGTCACGGAACATCATGTTGGGGTGAGCCATGTCGATTTTGGCACGGAGCACCTTGCTGCCGTCCTCGAACTCGCCGGCACGCATGCGCTGGAACAGGTCGAGGTTCTCCTCCACCGAACGGTCGCGGTAGGGGCTGTTGGTGCCGGGAGTGGTCACGGTGCCGCGGCCGGCGCGTATCTCGTCCAGCGTCTGGTCGTCGACATAGGCCATACCCTTCTTGATCAGGACACAAGCCCACTCGTACAGCTG
Source organism: Bacteroidales bacterium (assembly GCA_017483575.1). Lineage (GTDB taxonomy): Bacteria > Bacteroidota > Bacteroidia > Bacteroidales > P3 > Colimorpha. The sequence goes on along the minus strand of JAFUWF010000019.1, from coordinate 113,172 downwards.
CTCGAAGTAGTCCGAAGCATAGTGCTTCTCCGCCCAGTCGAAACCCAGCCAATGGATGTCCTCCTGGATGGAGTCCACATACTCGGTGTCCTCCTTCACGGGGTTGGTGTCGTCGAAACGGAGGTTGGTCTTGCCACCGTATTTCTTTGCCAGACCGAAATTAATGCATATCGACTTGGCGTGTCCGATGTGCAAGTAGCCGTTGGGCTCAGGTGGAAAACGGGTCTGGATACTGGTGTACTTGCCCTCCTTCAGGCCCTGTTCGATAATCTCTTCAAGAAAATTCAGTTGCTTCTCGGCAGCGGTGTTCTCTTCCATAATGATTTGATATATATATAGATTTAATATAATTTCACGATTAAACCAAATTGCAAATATACAAAAAGATTGGAAACCAACAAAATTTATTTTCCAACAACCGCACAACAGGCGTTTTTTCCCACGCACTCCTCCGTCCGCCCTGCGGGCGTCCACCTCCCCTAGCCTAGGGGAGGAAACAGGATAGCTATGTCATTGTTACCTAAAATCTAACTGCTCCCCTAAGTTAGGGGAGCTGGCAGCGGCTTGACGCTGACTGAGGAGTGTGTCTGGAAGACCCCTACCTACCCCCCACCCGATTCGTCCCTTCTAATATAGTATACATATAGTATACATATACTTCTCATATAGTATTCATATACTATATATAAGAACTATATGAGAAGTATATGTATACTATATGTATACTATATAAGAACAGTCGAATAAGACACCTATTTGACCCCTGTTTTTTGCCTGAACGAAAGTTGGGGTACAACGGTTGGTTGGCGGTCGTGGGGCGGTTGGTTGATGGTCGCAGGGCGGTTGGTTGGAGGTGGATGTTATTTTTTTTCTCCGTTATTGAAAAAAGTTGTATCTTTGCAGCATGAAAAAGATAACTTTTGCATTAGTCCTTGCAGGTTCTATCCTGCTGAGTTCGTGTGATGTACTCACACAAATAGCCTCGCAGTTTTCCAGCGTGGCCAACCTTGCCAACTGCGAATTTGCGCTGAAGAACGTCTCCAATGTCAGTGTGGCGGGCGTCAACGTGAAGAATCTGACCAACGGCAACCTCTCTGCCACCGACATCGTGAAGCTCGTGGCCGCCTACCAGAGCAAGCAGGTGCCACTGAACCTGAACGTGAACGTCGACGTGACGAACCCCACCCAGACGCAGGCCGCCATGACGGCACTGGACTGGATTCTGGCCATCGACGGTACGGATATGGCCAACGGGGTGTCGTCGAAGAACTACACGATCAAGCCTTCGACCACCACCACCGTGCCGCTGCCGGTGAGTACAGACCTGGGTCAGCTCTTCTCGCAGAAGGGTCTTGACGCGCTGAAGACCTTCGCGTCCAGCTTCACCTCCGAGGGCGTCTCCTCCAAGGTGGGCCTCCGCGTCCGCCCCAGCCTCAGCGTCGGCACCACCCAGGTTCCCTTCCCCAACTACATCACCCTGGAGAAGAAGACTGGCAGCACCACCAGCACAAAGAAAAAGAGCTGATTAGCATCCGATTAAGCCCCGAAGGGGCGATAGTGTTTAGCCGTGGGCGTGAGCCCACGGGAACATGAACAGACAAAAATACGAGCCCCGAAGGGGCGGCACAACGATTGCTAGTGTCGCCCCTTCGGGGCTCAATATTCCGGATGACGTATCGTTCACCCGTGGGCTCACGCCCACGGCTATGCACTAACGCCCCTTCGGGGCTTGGCTATTGCGCCAGCTGCAGGAAAAGTCTTGCAGCTGTTTCTATTATGGCGTCGGGGAAGTCGTAGTCGGGGTGGTGGAGCTCGGGATGGTGCTCGCCGCTGCCGAGGCCGAACATGGCGCCCTTGAAGTGCAGCAGGTACTCGGCGAAGTCCTCGCTCCAGCGGTTGGGCTCCATCTGGTAGCGCACGCGCAGGGGGAGTTCCTCAGCAGCCCGCTCGATGGCCTCAACGCAGTCGCCGTCGTTCTCCGTGGCGCGGAAAGGCTCTTTAAGCATGCGACTGACTTTCAGATTGTAGCGTAACGCCATTTCATCCACTGCTTGATTAGCCTCAGCGAGGAGTTTTTCCATCGCTTCGTTGGTGAAGGCACGGAGGGTGAACATCACTTCGGCATGGCCTGCCGACGTGCCGAAGGCGGGGCTGCCGAGGTGTACGCAGATGAGGGTGCTCTGTCTGAATTCCCCTTCAGACTTGTTGAACCCGTCGAATCTGTTGATAATCTCCGCCACTGCCAGGCCGGGGTTGATGCCCAGTTCTGGCGTAGAGGCATGGGTCTCGCGGCCATCGAGGTGGTAGATGATGCCTGTGGAGGCGGCGGCAAAGGTGCGAGGGCAGAGCACCACGGTGCCCAGAGGATAGCCGGGGAGGTTGTGCAAGGCATAGAAGGCCTTGATGTTATACTGCTGCAGGATGCCGCTCTCGAGCACGGCCTGCGAGCCCTCGCCGGTCTCCTCGGCGGGTTGCCAGAGGAGGAGGATGTTGTGTGTTGCAACAATGTTGCAACATACGTAACTGTCGACAAGCTCTGCCAGGCGGAGGAGGATGGTGGTGTGGCCGTCGTGGCCACAGCGGTGGCCGATGGGCAGGGCATCGGTGTCGGCGCGGAAGGCGACGGTGGGCGCCTGCGGGTCCTTGCCCCACACGGCGATGACGCCCCAGCCGCCGACATGGGTGTAGACCCGGTCGGGATGGAGCGACTGCAAGTGTTGGATGATATAATCGTGCGCAAACTGCTCGTTTCCTGCCGTCTGCGGATGCTCATGGAGAGTCTGTCGTATTGTTTTATAGTCAGTCGTTTCCATATCAATAACCTATAACCAATAACCTATAACCTTTTTATCAGTTCGGCGAAGAAGTCGCCGCGGTGTTCGAAGTTCTTGAAGGCGTCGTAGCTCGCCGCGGCGGGCGAGAGCAGCACTACCCCACCCTGCGGCGTGTGCGTGGCGCACCAGGGGACAATCTTGGTGTAGTCATCCTCGACGAGGAATTGAGAATTGAGAATTGAGAATTGAGAATTAATGCGGCGGCCGGCCTGGCCGACGAAGACGAGGTTGGGGACGGGGTGTTCGGTCAGGAAGTCGACCAGCGGGCTGTAGTCGATGCCGCGGTCGAAGCCGCCGAGTATCAGCGTGTCGACACGGCCAAGGGCCTGGACGGCGGCGATGGCGGCCTCAGGGATGGTGGAGATGCTGTCGTCGTACCAGTGGATACCGGCATGGTTGCCAAGGTATTCTATGCGGTGACGGAGGCCGTGGAAAATGGAAAGACGGTGGACACACTCCTCCACCACCGCTGCGCGGCGGTCCCCCTCCCCTAACTTAGGGGAGGAGCAAGTTACCGAGGCCTTGCTATTTGGCAGCTCCCCTAAGCCAGGGGAGCTGTCAGGCGCCTGCGCCTGACTGAGGAGTGTGTAGACGCGGCAAGCCACCAAGATGTTGCTCCTGTTGTGCTCGCCCTTCAGAGGGCAGGCGTCTATCAGGCGGCGCTCGTCGGCAGTGGCGTTGCTGAGGCTGTAGGGGTGAAGCATGGAGCGCATGTCTGAGACATGCGCCGCTGTAAGGTCGGAAAGCTCCTGGTTGTCGGTGCAGTAGAAGAAATGGTCGCCGGGTTGCTGGCGGAGGGCTATCTGCATCTTGGCCATCTTGTAGCCGAGGTAGTCCTCGTAGTGGTCCAGATGTTCCTGGAAAAGGTTGAGCAACACGGCGATATGGGGTCCGCGGTGGATATTCTCCAGCTGGTGGCAGGAGAGCTCGGCCACGACAAGGGAGTCTTCGTGGAGGTCGTCGAGGATGTCGAAGAGGGGGATGCCGATGTTGCCGGCGAGGATAGAGCCGGGCAGCAGGTGGTGGATGAGGCTGGCGGTGGTGGACTTGCCCTTGGTGCCGGTGACGCCAATGGTGAGGTCGCCATAGACTTGGAGGAAGAGGTCGGTGAGGGAAGTGAGTTGAAAATTGAGAATTGAGAATTGAAAATTGGGGATACCAGGGGACTTGATGACCATGTCGAAGGGCCAATCTTGTCGCCATTCGCCGCTTTCCGTTTTCCATTTGCCGCTTTCCACTTGCGTGGCGACGGTGTAGTCGGCATCGGGCAGAAGTCTCTGTATCAGCCTTTCGGCGCTCTTGCCTTCACGGCCGTAGCCGGCGATGAGTATGCGGTGCCCTGCGAGGAGGGCTTTCAGTTGTTCTTCTCGGTACATGCTTGTTGCAAAATATTGAATTCCTCTGGGGTTAGGTTGCCTTGGGGTTCTAGATGCTCTAGAGTTTCTAGATTATCTAGAGCGGCTGAGAGTTCCAGATTCCTCAGGAGGGCGGGGCGCGCGACGGGATACCAGCGGCGGAGGGTCATCGAGAGGGCCTGGTTGACCTCGCTGACGGTGCCTACGCACTCGAAGGGCTTGGTCTCGGCCTCGCCACGCAGCTGGTCGAACTCGAGGCGCAGCGTCTCGTCGTCGAGCATCGACTTGCCGAAGATCTGGTTCAGCCGTGTCGGTTCGATGAAGGGTGAGAGGATGATGTAGGCGAAGAGGCACTTGGCGCAATGGCCGCACCAGATATCCTCCTTGCTGCCCACGTTGCACGAACGGAAGACGTCGTGGTAGGCCGTGAAGCGGCTGAAGAGCATGGCTATCTGCAGCTCGCTCAGAGGGCGCAGGAAGCTGAAATAATTGAAATCACCCCCCATGCCCCCCTCGAGGGGGGATGTCGGCCTCACATATCGGCGGAAATCATCCTCAAACTCCAAGCTCTTGGAATACTGATGGTTTACCGATGTGCCGATGACGGTGCTCTCGTTGGCGGAGCTCTCGTTGCTGAGGGCCACGTTGGGGATGCCGCTGAGGGCCGAGGCCAGGCGGGTGTAGAAGGCCAGCATGGCGCTGAAGGGGGTGTGGCCGTTGAGGTAGCCTTGCTTGTTGAGTTCCAGAAGCGTAGGGTCTATCTTGCGGCGGATGACGAGCACCTCTTCCAGCGTGAAGCCCGCCACACGGGCGCACTCGATGGTGGCACCGCGGGGATTCATGATGAGCGGGCGGATGGTCTTGCCGGCCCGGCGAAGCAGCTCGAGGGTGACAACGCTGTCCTTGCCGCCACCGATGGGGACGAGATATTGAGTGGAGAGTGGAGAGCGGAGAGTGGAGAGCGGTGCTACGCAGCCCGAGCCAGCCTTGTTCTCCACTCTCCACTCTCCACTCTCCACTTTCAGAAACGCCTTCTGCGTTTCTGAAATGCCATTGGTATAGAAGAACTCGCCGAGGCCGTTCCAGTAGAGCTTCTTCCAGAAAGCCACCTGCCCGTCGGTGAGCGTGCCGCAGCGTACCTCCACCGTCGGCGGACAGGCACATTTCCAGTAGCTTATCAGCTCTATCATGCCGATGTCGAACACCATGCGGTCCAAGGCCTCGGCCGGCACCTCGCGGCTCAGGAAGGGGCGCTCCTCGATGAGTGCCTCGGGATGGAAGACGACGTCGTCCATACGGAAGTCGAAACACAGCCGTAGCCCTTCGGGGGTCCACTCGTGGTGGAAAGCCTCGTAGGCGAACACGGGATAGCGGCGGCGCAGCGCGTTGTATTTTTCGTTCATGCCATTCATAACATACCATTTAACGAAGGAGGCGAAAAAATATTGCCCCGGGATGCAATAAAATGAACGGCTTTGCGTTTCTAAGGCATATTTTTAACAAAAAAACATCAAGATATGACTGATTTCATACTCCTCGACATTGCCAACGGCTGGAAAACGGGCATCATGATTGTACTGATGATAGTGGTGTTCTACTTCTTCCTCATCCGACCGCAGAGCCAGAAAACCAAGAAAGAACAAGCCTACCGCGACGGCCTACAGAAGGGCGACCGAGTGATGACCGCCGGCGGCATACATGTCAGCTTCGTCAGTCGCGACGGTGGCTGGGCTATCGTCGAAGCAGCTCCCGGCGCCCGCATGAAAGTGCAGATCGGCACCCTGCAGCCCATCCCCGAGCACAAGGAGAAATAAGCGTTAAGATTATTTAACAGCAAAAAACTCCGAAAACTTTCTTGGTTTTCGGAGTTTTTTTGTATCTTTGCACCGCTTTTCGCGTATCTTATTTATATACGAAAAGTGCTTTAACAACTAAAATACAACCATATAGAGCCGACAATGGCGACAGAAGAGAACAAAGAAAAAATCGTGGAGACCGCGCTACAAATGTTCAACACCCGCGGCTGCCGTGGCGTGACGATGGACGACATCGCCCAGGCGCTGCACATGTCGAAGCGCACGCTCTACGAGACCTTCGCCAACAAGGAGGAGCTGCTGGCGGCATGCCTGACGCTGGTGCACGACCGCACCGACGAGATGCACCGCCAGGCCCACAGCCGAGTGGAGGAGCCCCTGCTGGTGGCCATGTACATGCTGCGCACCAACGCCATGTTCATCCACAAATACCGCCGCATCATCGAGGAGGCAGAGCGCTACTACCCCGAAATCCACGACCGCTTCTTCAAGGTCCACTCCACCGCCATGCGGCAGTTGATGCAGTCGGGCCTGAATTTCGTAAAAACAAAAGGCTACCTGCGCCCCGATGCCGATGTGGAGGTGGCCGTCGACTTCCTCTGCAACCTCATCCAGCAGCGTCGCATATCCGATGTCCCAGACCGCGATGCCTACGAGCACCAGCTCAACGAGATATGCTTCACCTACATGCGCGGACTGATGACCACCGAGACCCTCGAGCGCTACGACCGCGAGGTGAACCACTTCGAGCAGGTGGTCAAGGAACTCGACATAGACAATATGTTTTGATAATAACAAATAAGTAATAATAGTAACAATGAGACTGAAAAGACTGACATTAGCCATTGTGCTGGCAGGCATGGGGCTCACGGCGGGGGCGCAGCAGACGCTGCGGCTGTCGCTCAGCGAGGCCCAGCAGTATGCCGTCGAGCACAACCAGACCATGAAGAACGCCGACCTCGACGTGAAGAAGGCCGAGCTGGAACGCTGGAAGACCCTCTCCTCCATGCTGCCTTCCGCCAAGGCCACCTTCGACTACCAGAACATGCTGGGCTACGAGATGGAGATGAAGATGGGGGGCGGCGCCGGCATCAAGATTCCCCTGAACCCCAACGGCACTTTCGGCGTGAACGTCGCCATGGCCCTCAGCGGCGCACAGGTGGTGGGCACCATGCTGCAGAACCTGGCCATGGAGATGACCGACATCTCGCGCCAGCAGACCGAGCAGCAGACCCGCTCCCAGGTGAAGAACGTCTACGTATCCATCCTCGTCATGGAGGAGACCGTGGGCCTGCTGGACTCCAGCCTGGCCAACCTTGAGCGCCTCGCCGCCACCAGCCAGAGCGCCGTCGATGTGGGCGCCGCCGAGCAGGTGGACGCCGACAAGCTGCAGGTGCAGGTGGCCTCGATGAAAAGCAGCATCAACAGCACCAAGCGCTCGCTCCAGATGCTCCGCAACTCGCTCATCCTCCAGCTAGGTGCCGAGGTAGGCACACAGGTGGAGCTGACCACCAACGTGGACGACATCCTCAACGTCGACAACGCCACCGCCCTGCTCATGCAGTCGTTCCACCCCGAGAACAACTACAACTACCAGCTGCTCGAGAAGAACGAAGAGCTGGCCAAGCGCAACGTCAACATGGCATGGATGGACTTCCTGCCCACCGTGGCCCTCTTCTACCAATACAGCGGCAAGACCTACTTCGGCAAGGACGAAGGCATGAACATGACACCCCCCAACATGATCGGCGCCAGCATCAGCATGCCCCTGCTCACCAGCGGCACGCGCTACGCCTCGGTCAAGAGCGCCAAGATTGCCCTCCAGGAGACCCAGAACAGCCGCCGCCAGGCCGAGGACGGCCTGCAGGTGCAGTTCAACCAGCTGTGCTACGACCTCGCTTCCGCCCTGGAGACCTACGACATCCAGAGCCGCAACCTCGACGTCACCAAGCGCGTCTTCGACAACGTGACAGAGAAATACAACTACGGCCGCGCCTCGAGCCTGGAAGTCACCACGGCTTCCACCGACATCATCAGCGCCCAGAGCAACTACATCCAGGCCGTCATGAGCGTCATCAGCGCCCAGGTGGCCCTGGAGGACATGCTCAACATGAAACAATAACGATACAAAAAACATACAATAATGAATAAATACCTGAAAATTGCAACCGTCGCCATCGCCACGCTATCGCTGGTGGCCTGCGGCGGCAAGGGTGGCGACGACAAGACCGCCACTACGACCAAGAAAGAAGCCGAGAAAGTGAAAGTGCAAGTGCTCCAGAGCGAGCGCATCGCCAAGAGCCTCGAGCTCTCCTCCACCCTCGAGGGCTACGAGACCATGAACATCGCCCCCAGCGTCACCGGCCACATCGAGCACATCTATGTCGAGGTGGGCAGCCGCGTCCAGAAGGGCTCCATGCTCGTCCGCATGGACCAGACGCAGCTCAACACCACCCGCATCAACCTCGCCTCCACCAAGACCGAGCTCGACCGCGTCACCGCCCTCAAGGCCTCCGGCTCCATCAGCGAGCAGGTCTACGACCAGACCAAAGCCGGCTACGACCAGCTGGTGGAAAGCGAGAAGTTCCTCGACCAGAACACCTTCGTCAAAGCCCAGTTCGCCGGCGTCATCAGCGCCAAGAACTACGAGGACGGCGAGATGTATGCCGGCCAGCCCATCCTCACGCTGACCCAGATCTCCCGCCTCAAGGCCATCATCAACATCCCCGAGACCTACTTCCCCCTCGTCAAGCAGGGCATGAAGGTCGACATCGCCAGCGACATCTACCCCGGCCAGACCTTCCCCGCCACCATCGAGATTGTCTACCCCACCATCGACCCCGCCAGCCACACCTTCCAGGCCAAACTCAACATCCCCAACAGCGCTGAGAAGATCCGTCCCGGCATGTACGTCCGCGCCACCCTCGCCATCGGCGAAATCGACGCCATCGTCGTCCCCTACCAGAGCGTGCTGAAGCTCACAGGATCGAACGACCGCTATGTCTTCGTGGCCGACGGCAACACCGCCCGCCGCGTGGCCGTCACCATGGGCCAGCGCTTCGACGACCGCATCGAAATCGTCCCCGTCGAGGCCGGTGCCATCAAGGCCGGCGACCGCCTCGTCGTCACCGGACAGGCCCGCCTCGTCGACGGCGACAACTTAGAGATTGTTGAATAACCAGAGCATCCAGAACAACCAGTATATCTAGAAAAAAAAACTAGAAACCTATGGCAATTTACAAGACAGCAATCAACAAGCCCATCACGACAGGCCTCATCTTCGTGGCCGTCATCGTGCTCGGTCTCTTCTCGCTGACGCGTCTGCCTATCGACCAGATGCCCGAGATGGACCCGCCCTACGTCACCGTGATGACCACCTACGCCGGCGCCAACGCCAGCGAGATTGAGACCAACATCACCAAGCTCATCGAGAACTCCCTCAACAGCGTCGACGGCCTGAAGAACATCACCTCTAACAGCCGCGACAACATCAGCGTGGTGACGCTGGAGTTCGAGTGGGGCTCCGACATCGACGAGGCGCTCAACGACATACGCTCCTACGTCGACCTCCTCTACGACAATCTGCCCGACGGCGTCTCCCGACCCATGATCCTCAAGCTCAACTCCTCCGCCATGCCCATCATGGTCTACGGCTTCACCGCCGAGGAGTCCTATCCCGGACTGGACCGCATCCTCGAGGACAACGTGGTCAACGTGCTCAACCGCGTCGACGGCATCGGCAACATCACCGTCAGCGGTGCCCCCGAGCGCTACGTCTACATCGACCTCGACCCCAAGCAGCTCGATGCCTACGGCATACCCCTCGAGCTCGTCGGACAGGCCATCTCGGCCAACAACCTCGACCTCGCCTCCGGCACCGTCAAGATGGGCAAGGAGCAGTACCAGATGCGCGTCAAGGGCGAATACGTCGAGAGCTCCGAGATCGCCGACATCGCCGTCACCACCACCTACACCGGCAAGCAAGTCTTCGTCCGCGACCTCGCCACCGTGCGCGACACCATCAAGGACCTCTCCCTCGACGAGAAAATCAACGGCAAGGACGGCGCCCGACTCATCATCACCAAGCAGACCGGCGCCAACACCGTCCAGATTGCACGCGAAGTGCGCGCCGAGATGGAGAACATCATGAAGACCATGCCGCCCGACGTCAAGGTGACCAACATCCGCGACGGCTCCGAAGAAATCACCAACGCCATCAACGGCCTCACCGAGAGTATCTTCTACGCCCTCCTCTTCGTGGTCCTCGTGGTGCTGGTGTTCCTCGGCAACTGGCGCTCCACCATCATCATCGCCCTCACCATCCCCATCTCCCTCGTCACCTCCTTCATCTACCTCCTCCTGGCCGACTCGTCACTGAACATCATCTCGCTGGCCTCGCTGACCGTGGCCATCGGCATGGTGGTGGACGATGCCATCGTCGTCCTGGAGAACATCTCCAAGCACATCGACCGCGGCGAGAACCCGCGCGAGGCCGCCATCTGCGCCACCAACGAGGTCTGGACCTCCGTCATTGCCACCACCCTGGTCCTCGTGGCCGTTTTCGTGCCGCTGACCATGCTGCCCGGCATGATGGGTATCTTCATGAAGGAGCTCGGCTGGATTGTGACCATCGTGGTCTGCGTCTCCACCACCGTCGCCATCACCCTCATCCCCATGCTCTCCTCCAAGATGCTCAAGGAGCGTCCCTTCTTCTTCAAAAAAGAGGACGAGGAGGAGTATGAGCGCAAACGCCAACGCAAGTTCTACACCCGCTATGTGACCCGCGCCTTCGACGCCATCGACCGTGGCTATGCCAACCTCCTGCGCTGGTGCCTGCGCCACAAGCTTCTCACCGCCATCATCGCCTTCCTCTTCTTCCTCGTCTCCCTGCTGCCACTCCTCACCGGCGCCATCGGATTCGACTTCATGAAAGAGCAGGACAACGGCCGCATCAGCATCAATGCCGAGCTGCAGCGCGGCACCCGCATCGAGGAGACCCTCAAGACCGCCCGCCACATGGAGGAGGACGTCTACCGCATCCTCGGCGACGACGTCATCGTCGTCTCCACCTCCGCCGGCTCCAACGACGACGCCGGCATGGCCGCCCTCTTCAGCTCCACCACCAACAACAAGATCAGCATGACCATCCGCTGCACCAAGAAGTACGAGCGCTCCAAGACCATCTTCCAGATGCAGGAGGAGCTGCGCCGCTGCTTCGCCGAGTACCCCGAGCTGATTACCTACCAGGTGAACCAGGGCGGCATGATGGGCGGTGGCTCCAACAACTCCCTCTCCGTCGAAATCTACGGCTACGACTTCGACCTCACCACCAACTTCACCCAGGAGCTGAAGAAACGCGTGGAACAGAACGTCGCCGGCGCCCGCGACACCAAGGTCAGCCGCGACGAGGACCGCGCCGAACTCAAGATCACCCTCGACAAACAGAAACTCGCCCTCCACGGCCTCAACGAAAGCACCGTGGCCCTCTATGTCCGCAACCGAGTCAACGGCATGGCCGCCGGCTACCTCAAGGAGGACGGCGAGGAGTACAACATCGTCGTCCGTCTCCGCGAGGAATACCGCTCCTCCATCTCCGACATCGAGCAGTTCACCATCCCCACCGCCACCGGCAGCCTCGTCAAACTCAACGAACTCGCCACCATCGAGGAATACTGGTGCCCGCCCACCATCGAGCGCAAGAACCGCCAACGCTACCTGACGCTCACCGTCATGCCCTACAACACCTCGCTGCAGGAACTGGCTCAAGGCGTGCAGCACGAACTCGACCAGATGGACATCCCCTCCGAAATCCATGTCGACCTCGCCGGCTCCTACAAGGACCAGCAGGATTCCTCGCGCGACATGATGCTCCTCGGACTCCTCATCATCATGCTCGTCTACATCGTCATGGCCTCCCAGTTCGAATCCTTCAGCAAGCCCTTCATCATCATGTTCTCCATCCCCTTCGCCATCAGCGGCGTCATCCTCATGATGTTCGTCACAGGCAACAGCCTCGACATGATCGGCCTCCTCGGTCTCATCCTCCTCATCGGCATCGTCGTCAAGAACGGTATCGTGCTCGTCGACTACATCAACCTCATGCGCGAACGCGGCATCCCGCTCAACGAGGCCATCGCCCTCAGCGGCCAGAGCCGTCTGCGCCCCGTGCTGATGACCGCCTTCACCACCATCCTCGGCATGATCCCCATGGCCACCTCCACCGCCGAAGGCTCCGAGATGTGGACCACCATGGGCCTCGTCGTCATCGGCGGCCTCACGGTCTCCACCTTCGTCACCCTCCTCATCGTTCCCGTCCTCTACGGCGCCTTCAACCGCCGCGGCGACATCGAGAAGAAGGAGAAGGAACGCAAGAAATTCGTATTCATGAACATCAAACTTGACGAACAATAATGAAAACGGCGAATTTAACGAATTATACTAATTGCTACGCAATGCATAATTGCAATCCAATTACTCGAATTGTGCTTGCGCAAGCAAATTAGAGTAATTAGCCTGTAATTCATCAGCGGCAGCAAATTCGTTTAATTCGTAAAATTCGCCGTTAAAAAATGAAAATTATGAAAAGTGTAATGATAGTCTACAACCAGGCCAACAACGAGCGCGTGGAGTACATGCTCGACACCCTCGGCATCCGCGGATTCACCTTCTGGGAGAACATCCAGGGCCGTGGCCACGAGAACGGCGACCCCCACCGCGGCACCCACACCTGGCCCGAACTCAACAATGCCATTCTCACCGTGGTCGAGGACGACCAGGTCCAGGAGCTCCTCAACTCCGTCCGCAAGCTCGACAAGCGCAACGAGGAGGTCGGCATCCGCGCCTTCGTCTGGAACATCGAACAAATGGTCTGAAAACCAGACTCCTAATCCATCCCCAACGCCGCGATTCCACCATCGGAATCGCGGCGTTTTTTCGTCAATCATAACAGGCTGATACTAAGCACCATTCCCCTACCATCCTCTTCCCATCCCCTTACCATCTCCCTACCATCTCCCATCCATAGATAAGTTCGGCGGGAGATGGCAGGCTGTTGGTCCGGGTTATTAGCGGACACAATCCAACTGTTCCCCTCTGCCTGGCCCCGTAGGGGACATGGCCTGCGACCGAAGTGGAGCAAAGTTAGGGGAACTGGCAGCTCGTCCAGGGCTGACTGAGGAGTGTGTCACCTCTTCCCCGGAAAGAGCCTGGCAATGAACTGTGCGAGGCCGTTGCGGCGCAGGCTCTGAATGATGTCGCGCTGCATCTCGGGCTTGTAGAAGAAGAAGAGGCGCCGTTGGTCGGCCTTGTCACCGGGCGTGGTGGCCACGTAGACGGGCTTCATCGTGGTGGGGTCGATGCCAGTGTAGTACATCTCGGTGCTGAGGGTCATGGGCGTTGGAGTAAAATCCTGTATCTGCTCCAGGCGGTATCCCATCTGCTTCATCTTCAGTGCCAGGTCGGCCATGTCTTGCAGGCGGCAGCCGGGGTGGCTGCTGATGAAGTAGGGTATCAGCTGGTAGCGCAGGCCCGCCTGCTTGCATATCTCGTCGAAGCGGCGCTTGGTCTCGCGGAAGAGCTCGAAGCCCGGCTTTCGCATCATGGCCAGCACATGGTCGGAGGTATGCTCGGGAGCCACCTTCAGGCGGCCGCTGGTGTGGTGCAGAACTACTTCTTTAAAATACTCCCAGCCGTGGTTACTTGGCTCCTCCCCTAAGTTAGGGGAGGGGGACCGCCGCGAAGCGGTGGTGGAGGAGTGTGTCCCGACGAACAAATCGCACCGTATGCCGCTGCCGACATAGAGGTGCTTCACCTTCGGGTGCGCACTCACCTTCCGCAGCAGGTTAATCATCGGCCGGTGGTCACTGTCGAGGTTCTTGCACATCGTCGGCATGGAGCAGCTGTAGCGCGCGCATTTCTTGCAGAGTTCCTGGTTCCGCCCCTTCATGCGCCACATGTTGGCCGAGGGGCCGCCGAGGTCGGTCAGCACGCCGTGGAAGTCGGGATCCTGTGTGATAAGTTCCACCTCGCGGAGGATGGAGGCCTCGCTGCGCGAGGCTATCTGCTTGCCCTGGTGGGCGCTGATGGTGCAGAACGAGCAGCCGCCGAAACAGCCGCGGTGCGTGTTCACGCTCCACCGTATCATCTCGAAGGCCGGTATGGCGCCGCGCTTCTTGTACTTCGGGTGCGGCAGCCGCAGGTACGGCAGGTCGAAGCTCGCGTCTATCTCCTCCGTAGTCATCGGCGGCTCCGGCGGGTTCACCACCACATAGCGGTCGCCGTGCTTCTGGACGAGCGTCGCACACTCTATCTTGTTGCTCTCCCGCTCGATGATCTGGTAGTTCTCCGCCTCGCAGCGCTTGCTCTTCTGGCACTCCTCGAAACTGTGCAAGGACATCACACACTCCTCCCCCACCGCTTTGCAGTGGTCCCCCTCCCCTAACTTAGGGGAGGTGGCAGCACGAAGTGCTGACGGAGGAGTGTGTGTCACATAGGCCACCTGCGGCAGCCTCCTCACCGCCTCGCTCAGCTCTCCGTTATCCGTTCTCCACTCTCCGTTCTCTATCAGCTTGGCAATCTTCAGCGTCGTCCTCTCCCCCATCCCGTAGTTCAGCAGGTCCGCCGGCGTGTCAATCAATATGCTTGGAAACAGCTTGTCGTCCCAGTAGTCGTAGTGCGCCAGCCGCCGCATCGAGGCCTCGATACCCGCGATGACGACCGGCACGTCGGGATAAATCTGTTTCAGAATCCGCGAGTAGACGTAGGTAGCCCTGTCGGGCCGGAAGCCCGCCTGTCCGTCGGGCGTATAGGCGTCGTCGTGTCGCAGACGACGCGCCGCGGTGTAGTGGTTCACCATGCTGTCCATCGCCCCGCTCGTCACCCCAAAGAACAGCCTCGGCCTTCCGAATTTTCTGAAATCCCTGAGGTCGTCCCTCCAGTTCGGCTGCGGGATGATCGCCACGCGGTACCCCGCCGCCTCCAGCGTCCGCCCGATCACCGCCGTCCCAAACGACGGATGGTCCACATACGCATCCCCGGAAACAAGCACAACGTCCACTTGTTCCCATCCCAGGCGCTTGACTTCATCCAATGTTATCGGCAAAAAATGCGGCATGCCACTATTCCTCGGTGTTGTAATAGACTTTATAGTATTTGCCCTTTTCGTCTTCGCCTTGCTCTATATGGTCGCGGTTGCCGTCGATGATGATTTGGATTTTCTTGTCGAGGCGGATGATGCGCTTGTAACTGCGCTGCTGTTTTTTGAAGGCGTGCTGCGAGATGGTGAAGCAGTCATCTATCTCCGTAGCATGCTCCTCCTCATAGTTCTTCTTATAGCTTTTGAAGCTTTCAATCACCTCCGGCTGTTCAATCACTTCGTTGGCGAAGTCCTCGATATCAAAGGTGTCTTTCTCTTTAAAGAATTGCAACGAGCGGTTCAGCAGGTCTATCTGGTCGGCCTTCTGCACCTCGAATTCCTTAGGCAGTTCTTTGGTGATGAACTGCTTGGCCATGGCCATCACATTCTCCGTGTTGGAATATTCGTCCTTTCGTTGGCGCACATGCAGGAAGTCGTCAATCCAGTATTGCGCATCAATACCCTTGTTGGTGTTGTCAACCACGGCCACAACGTAGCCGTTTTCTCTGTCCTTGTTGAATATCAGGCAGCCCTTGTCAAGTTTCTTGATATTGATACCCTGCTCACTTTCGAGATTGAAATTTCCACCCTCTCGCAACACCTTCAAGAAAGTGTCCTTGTTCTCCGATTTAAACAACCCAACGGCATCCAGAGTCTCGCCGTCCACAACACAGTCTTTGAAATAGACAGTATAGAATTCCCCTCCTTTGATTTTCGGGTGTGTACTCTGCTCGTAGAGATGCTTGGCAAGATTGACCGATTGATCGTACAGGTTCTCTGGATTGTCAAAGATTGCATTTGCGGCGCCATATACTACATTGTATTCAATGCCGCTATCATGGTAGAGTTGATTGTAGTCGTCCGTCATGAACGATGGCAAGAAATAGCCAATCAGCAGTTGCTTTATTTCGGTAGAAACAATTATGTTGCTTTCTGATATATTTATTGGCTCGGAGTGCAATCGATTTCCAATATAATGTACGGATAACCTGTCAATACTTTCACTGTAAATCATTTCTATTTTGTATCAATTTATAAAACAAATTAATAAATATCGCGATATCCACCATCATCCATGTGAACATTCCTCCCCAGGGGCCATAGAAACAATGTGTGTTTAATGGGGTATTCCCAATAAAGAAAGATACGATGGATAGAGAAAATGAAAGAATTACAACTCGTTTATTAAAATTCACAAACCTGTTGAAGATAGTGTGTCTGCTTTTCAACCATTTTATTGCGGATCCATCTCCTTGTAGAATAATACTTAAAATTGTTAATAGGAAACCGAATATACACATTCCGATAGCAGGAAATGATGAGTACATATTTTCAAATATTTTTGTCGGTGGGGATATGAATAGCAATAATGCACATGCAATACAACCGCAAAGAGGGCCGCCCAGGGTCTCTTTCCAGTAATCATTGGTTTTCCCTTTAAAACTCATTATTCTCCACGTATTATTTGTATTTCGGGCAATATTCTTTTGTACAAGTCTTCAATCCCATTTGTTCTCTCCCGTTGCTGTAAATCGGAATGAACTCTAACATTTGGTATTTTGAAAGATTCCTTAAAAGAGTCGGCTAAAAGATCTACTGGTTTGCATTTTTTTGAATCTTCGCTGTCGTATGTATAACCTTCGACTTTAAGTGTTTGAATATTATGCTGGTGGCCTGTATCAGCAATATTAGCTTTTACAGCATCAATAAGTCCCTTGACTAAACTATGACTTAATCCCATCGGATTAATTTTTTTTCGTAATGCAAGTTGTTCAATGGTAATAATGTCAGCATTGCTTTCTTGTCCAGCAGAAACATGTTGTTTTAATAGATTTGACAATGAGTCATTTTCGTCTTGAAAGCAACGAAGTAATTCTACCGGATTAAGTAATTCTATTTTCAATTTTTTATAGTAGTCCATTCGCAACATTCTTTGATACTCATTTGCTCGACATACGGATGGAAATTTGATGTCGAATCGTTCATGGCTTTCTTCTGCATTCCAGTGGTAATAAATGTACTCAGCAAATAAATTGGGGAAACAGCCATTTTTATTTATTTCGTAGATGAGGACATTTCTGCGGATGTCATATAAGAAAACATTTGCGTATGCAAAACCTTCTCGGTCTAAATCTATTTGAATTGCATAACAGTTGCCGTTTTCCTTATCCCTTTTAGGTGGAATATCTGCATTTTGCGTTGTGATAACCATTCCAATAACACAACCTTCAATAGTACAATTGTGCAAACTAAAGTTAATTATTTTATCTTTGGTACGATACTCTTTTTGGTTAACATAATTGAGAATATCAACGAAGTCTAATGTTGATTTGCTTGTAATTGTAACGGATAAAACGTCCACATTTCTTGTTTTATTTGCCATTGTATTTCTTTTTTTAATTCTGAATCTTTTGAAAAGTCATTCTGTATTAAATATTAATTAAAGAGTTATTGTCCTCTTTTATTCGACCCATGAAGGTGTCGGAAAACGCGCGTTGAAATCTCAATGTTAGCATCTGATATTTTGGGAGGCTTTCAAGGTATTCAAGTTCGAGGACGAAACGGGGCGCTTTCAGGTCTTTCTTGGTTTCGGGGTGTACCTCGGTTTTGTCTCCCAGTCGCAGTAGCTTTATTAAGTAGATGTCCCGAACCCCTTTTCCTTTGATGTAGGGCATGAAGTAGTATAATTTGTTGAGCGCGATGGTGGACGGGAACTTTCGAATCGAGTCCGTATAGTAGAGTTTGGTTGGTTCTTCGTTGAGGAAATATTTTTCGTTGTCTTTTTTTACTATTCCCACAAGCAAACGTTTTGAGGGGTCTAGTTGGTATGTCTTCTTGGGTTTGTTGTAAACCAGTTCTTTCGTCTCGGTGTTGAACAAGTCCAGAGACAGAGCCGGACGCGGGTTGCGCTGCCTATGGATGGGCTTTGTTGACACAGGTGCCTCATCGTAGATGAACTGATAGAGGCTACGTCCAATTTCTTGCACGATGCCGCACACCAAAGCGTTACCCATCAGGAAAGCACGTCGCCCATCCGACACGTCAGGATGATACGTATGATTGTCGGGAAACATGTTCAGGCGTTCCATCTCGATAGGAATCAGGCGGCGATAGCGACCAGATGGAGTCTGCACCACATGTTTGAATCGCGATGGCGCCGAGCCTCCTTCTCCTGTAATCATGGTGCGAGATGGCTTGTCTAAGTAGTCAGGGAAGGCCATTCCACCCTCAGAGAATACATATTCAAAACCTCCCTTTGAAACACGGTTTATCTTTTTGGCTCCTTTTTCGTATTGCCATTTGGGCAGTTCTTCTTCCGAGATGAAGAACTCTTCAGGAACAAAGTCCTCGTCGACAAGGATGTCGCCCAACATCTGGCGTGTGCCATCGTAGACAGGTATGGCTTCAACCGAATACACATGACGGTCAATCATGATGCCGGCATTCTCGAAAGGACTGTCTTTCTGCCCTTTGTTGAAATTTGCCGACACTTCTTGTATAGAGCCTTCAATGTCGAATTCCGATTGTGTTCCTTCATCGACGCTGAATGGGAAAGCTTCGGCCATAACCCCCTCGAACCTCACCCAATTTTCCATCGTCTCAATTTTATTGGCGACTTCAGAGCCTTTTTGGTATCCTACAATATACGTTCTGCGTCTACGCTGTGGCATTCCGTAATCGGCAGCATTGATGATACGCCATTCGACCACATATCCGAGGTCGGCCAGCGATGCCAAAATGATGGCGAAATCGCGTCCACGTTGTGTAGCAGGGGAATTCAGTAGACGGTCTACATTTTCAAAGAAGATATATCGGGGACGCTTGTCCCCCTTTTCCTTTAAAATACGATATATTTGCCACCAAAGCACACCTTTCTTGCCCTCGATTCCTCCCGAACGGCTCAATGTTGCTGCCACCGAGTAATCTTGGCAAGGAAAGCCTCCCACAAGAAGGTCGTGGTCGGGAATTTCTTCTGTCTTGACGAGGTTGATGTCTTTGTTTACATGCCCCTTATATCCAAACCTGGCTTTATATACTAGGGATGCGTCTTGATGCAATGTCGAAGGTTCCCACTGGTTATTCCAAATGGTCTCGTATGCATCCGATGCACCTTCCAATCCGATGCGAAATCCTCCTACACCGGCAAATAGCTCCACTACCTTTATATGATGTTTAGGCATTTAACTTCTCCTTTCTTCTATTTTCTACAATCTCTCGCACATACTCATTATTAAACCAGTAACAGAACTTTTTGGCACCTTTACCATCTGGAGTTGGTGCAAGGTCGGATGCCCTCAAAGCTTTAGGTCGAACATGGAATTTCTTCCTATCTGCTCCTTTCCACCAGTATTCCTCCGAAATATGACCGGAAAGAACATTAGTTCTGATATGACCCCAGTAAACTTCTGCCCAATCCAAGTCCTTTTGTGGCATTGTCCAGAAAAAAACATCATCCAGCAAATAATCCTCTTTGCCAGCTGTTTGCTCTCTGAATACGACAAACATAAAACGACTGGAATATAGTTCATACAATCGAGAGTCAGTCCACTCATCGCATTCTGCCACCTCTAGGTAGTCTATATTCTCGAATGACATCGCCTCCTTTATGATGCCACTGGCTTGCACGCGAATTGTTTTCATTGTAAGGCCTGCTTTGAGAAATTCCTCAGAGCGGTTCACGTTGGAACACTTGGCTGAGGCTGCGATAGCATTGGCAATAAGTGCAAACTTGTTTTTTGGATTATTCTCGATATTGACATTCTTCCTCTTCGCAATCTTTTCAAAGGACACGTTTAAGAACGGTTTGAACCGATTGAGTAGAATGTCGTCAAAAGAGTGATTCAGAAGTGCCTTGGTACTGACAAGCTCTGATTTAACTCCTGGTACGTTTGAGATTGCATTTTTACCACTCTTGGCAACGTACTCCAACACAGTACGCATATACGCCATTTTGAGGCTGAATGCTCTACGTGGAGCATCGATATCGTTATTGGGCTGTTTCATCAGGCTTTCGCCTTTCTGTCCTTTTCGACATGCACCAAGATACATTGTATCGCCCTCGGATAACTCATGAGCCTTACCCTGTTTTATCTTGTCAATGATGACTTCGTAATCATGCTTGATAATCAACAAATCCTTCTTTGGGAGTTTCCACAGGACGGAAAAGATGAACTCCAAATCGAGTGTATCGCAGTTATTATTATGCAAGTAAAAGAGCAACAACATTAACTGGCACTTCAAATAGAAGTGCGAATGTTCGAAGTCTTCATCAACCACTTCGCAGTAATTAATCATGTTGCACACAAGACGTTCCTTAATAAGGTAGTTGTCCTGTTTGCTCTTCTTTAAAGGAGTACATTTCAATTCCATTCCAGCCTCGGAGAAATCAGCACCGGCATAATTGTTGGTTTCGAGCATAAAGAATATGTTCTCCACCATCTGTCCAAGGCTTCCTTTACCCTTCTTCGGCTCATATCCTTCCCTCACGAAGTCTCGTAGGGTTTTACCTAATATTTTTTTGCTGTATTCAAAGATACTTGTAGCATCTTCGATATTATAGGGCAATGATGTTATTGTATTTTGGTTAACTGCCATATTGTTCATTTATTTCTACTATACGGGTTGCCCCTTCGTTTATTTGTGTCTACGATATTTATGTACATTTTTCAAACTGCAAAGATACGACATTTTTCTGAATTGGCGAAATCTATTTGCTATCAACGGTTATTGCACCGATGAATACCGACGGCGACACACGGCGGTTGATGTTGCGGTAGCTTTTGTCGGCTTTCTTCTCGTCGGGGAAAAAGTGTCTTGGACGGAAGGAAGCAAAGGGGAAGCAAAAGCAATAGAGCAAAATAATACGGCGGGCGCACATCAATGTGCGCCCGCCGTAACTCTTAACTCTTAATTCTTAACTGCTCAGTCCTGGATGGCTTTGATGCCGGGGAGGACTTTGCCTTCGAGGTATTCGAGCATGGCGCCACCGCCGGTGGAGACGTAGCTCATCTGGTCGGCGAGGTGCATCTGCTTGACGGCAGCCACGGAGTCGCCACCGCCCACGGCGGCGAAGCAGCCCTGCTTGCAGGCGTCGGCGACGCTCTGTGCGATGTCGCGCGTGCCCTTGGCAAAGGTGTCAAGCTCGAAGACGCCGGCAGGGCCGTTCCAGAGGATGGTCTTGCTGCCCATAATAATCTCGCGGATGGCCTTGCAGCTCTCGGGGCCGCAGTCCATACTCTCCCAGCCGTCGGGAACCTCGCCACTGGCGACAATCTGCGTGTTGGCGTCGTTGCCGAACTTGTCGCCGATGACGCTGTCGACGGGCAGATAATACTTCACGCCTTTCTCGTCCATGCGGCGCATGAGCTCCTTGGCCAGGTCAAGTTTGTCGTCCTCGCAGATGGAGTTGCCGATGCGGCCGCCGAGGGCCTTGGTGAAGGTGTAGCGCATGCCGCCGATGATAATCATGTTGTCGACCTTGTCGAGCAGGTTCTCGAGGATGCCGATCTTGCTGCTGACCTTCGAGCCACCAATAATAGCCGTAAACGGACGTGGAGGATTCTGCATCAGTTTCTCGAGGTTGCGCACCTCGTTCTCCATCAGGAAGCCGAAGTACTTGTCGTTCGGGAAGAACTTGGCGATGACGGCGGTCGACGAGTGCTCGCGGTGGGCGGCACCGAAGGCGTCGTTGATGTAGCAGTCGCCGAGGGCGGCCAGCTGGCGGGCAAGGTCTTCCCCACCCTTGGTCTCTTCGGGGTAGAAGCGGATGTTCTCCAGCAGCATCACTTCGCCACCCTTCAGCTCTTTGGCCATAGCCTCGGGCTTGCCGCTGCCGAGCAGCTCCTGGGTGAACTTCACGGGGCGACCGACGAGGGTCTCCAGATATTTGGCCACGGGCTCGAGGGTCAGCTCGGGCTCGAAGCCGCCCTTCTTCGGACGGCCGAAGTGGGCCATGATGATGATGGCGGCACCGTCCTTCAGCAGCTTCTCGATGGTGGGCATCGACTCGCGCATGCGGGTGTCGTCGGTGATTTCCTTCTTATCGTTCATCGGGACGTTGAAGTCCACGCGCAGCAAGACCTTCTTGCCTGCGAAATTGATATCTTTTATACTTTTCATAAAGAAATGGGGTTTAATGGGTTATACTTGTTGTTATCAATTGACCTCGGCGGGAGCCACCTCCTCTTCATGATGAGGTTCCTCAACGGCCATGCCGATATAGAGGGCCGAGAGCATGGTGAACACAAAGGCCTGCAGGTAAGCCACCAGACACTCCAGCAGGCTGATGAACACGCAGAAGAACACGCTCACCACCGACACCGCGCCACCCACCATGGTGCCAAACAGCTGGCTCATGATGTAGATGATGACGATGAAGCCCAGAATCACGATGTGACCGGCCGTCATATTGGCAAAGAGTCGGATCATCAGCACGATGGGCTTGGTGAACACACCCACCAGCTCCACCAACGGCATCAGAGGGAACACCTTCAGCCATGCGGGAACGCCGGGCGTGTTGAAGATGTCGGTCCAGTAGTGGCGGTTGCCACTGATGTTGGTGATGAGGAAGGTGATGACGGCCAACGTGGCGGTAACGGCCAGGCTGCCGCTGATATTGGCACCGGCGGGGAAGATGGGGATGAGACCCAACACATTGCAGAAGAAAATAAAGAAGAAGAGCGTCAGCAGATACGGCAGGTACTTGCGGTAGTGCTTCTCGCCTATCATGGGGCGCACAATGTCGTCGCGCACGAATACCACCAGGTACTCCACCAGGCTCTGCAAGCCCTTGGGCGCCTGGTTGGGGCGCTTCTTGTAGCCCGCTTTGGCGATGAAGATGATGACGATGAGCAGCACCACGGCAATCATGATGGCCGCCGAGGTCTTGGTGATGGAGAAATCCAGCGGTTTTACCGCATTGCCTTCGGCATCGACAACAGGTGTGCCTGCTTCATCGACGCAGACCACCTCCTCCTTCTCCAGGCCACCGCCCACAAGGGCGTAACCCTTATAAGTCTCGTGTCCATGATGGAACTTGCTGGACATGAACACATCCAGGTGTCCGTCGTTCCAAAGGATCACCGGCAACGGGATGGCAACGGCATGCTCCGTGCCGTCCTTCGACTTGTAGTCGAACAGGTGCCACGAGTGGGCATCGGTCACATGGCCGATAATCATCGAACCGGCATCCAGAGCCTCTCCGTCCTCGGCCTTGGCGCCGAGGGGCAGCGCCACAAAGAGCGCCGCAATGGCCAATGTCAGTATCTTCTTCATAAAAAAACTACTCTTTATTGTTAACTACTGCTGTATTGTTGAAAATGTCTATCTGAAGGGTGTCGAAGAGCCCCAGCTGTTTCTCGTCCCTTTCGCAGTCCGGCATGCTGCCCAGGTCGCGAAAAGCCTGCTTCATGAGGCGTTGCAACGCCTGCGGACGGCTGATGCCACAGCGGTCGGCGTAGAGACCCAAGCGTACAGCCTCACGCTCGGTGAGCGTGAGGGTGTACTTCTTGGTGTGGGGTTTCTTCTGCTTGGTCATAACGTTTTATTCGTACATCAAAGAACGGAACGGCATCATCACGCCCTCGGCCAGCTGCACCGCCGCAGGGTCCTCAAGGGTGCCCTCGGCAATGTCGCGCAGCAGGGCCATGATGCGCACGTTGTACATCAGTTCGCTCCTGGCGCCCTGTGCCTTGTCGCCATTGAAACGGCTCAGGTACTCAATCATCTGGCTGTAGTAGTCGAAGGCCTTCTGCCACTGCTGCTTGGCGCGCTCCTGGCCGAAGAGTTCCTTGTACATGGCCACCACGTCGATCGGCGCACTACCCAGCGGCACATACACCGTGTAGACATCGGGATTGAAGTTGGCATCCGGGAAGTTCTTGTCGTACATCTCCAGCAGGGCCTTGGCCTTGTCGGCATGGCCTTTGACCATCTCGTCGTGCGCCAACACCAGCATGTTCTGGTGCGTGATGGGCACAAACTGCTGACGGCTCACCGGGTCGACGTATATGTCGCGGTCCAGATTGCCCCACTTCAGCGGCTCGCCGTCCACTCCGTTGATGAAGTAGTCGGCGCTGTTTTCGGTGTAGCGCTGCTGCTTCGGATAGGGGATGAACTTGTAGTTCAAGCCCTCCTGAATGGAATAGCTGTAGGCCAACGGATACACATCGGGGATGTTGCTCGAGCCAGGATTGTTGATGCAGATGTCGCGCATGAACCTATTGGTGCCGAGGATATCCAGCAACATCAGCTCGTGGCGGTAGAGCCACGGGTTCTTCACCTCCCAACGGATAACGGGATCCACCTGGTCGGCAATCTCGGCGGGAATGACTCCGGCAGCAACCAACGCGGGAACATCCAGCGTAATCTTGAAGCGCTTGGTGGGGATGGCCATGAAGGAATCGCCGCTGCGGGGATCCTTCACGGTGAAACGCTCGGGGTAGTCGCGCAGCAGGCCCAGCACCTCGGTAACCTCAATGTAGTCGGCCGAATTGTCCATGACGGCGTACTGGTCCTTACCCAGCCCATAGAATTCCTTGGGCAGCGTGAAGGGCAGCGGATCGCTCTCGTACAGCTTGTTGTACAACTGCTCCACATACCAGTACATACCGCTCAGCGTGTAGTTCAGTATACGTACATCCGTGCGCACACCCTCCACCTCCTGGGCATACCACAGGGGGAAGGTGTCGTTGTCGCCGAAGGTAATCAGCACGCCGTTCTTCTTGATACTGTTCAGGTAGTTCTTGGCGAAGTCGCGCGCTGCGGTCTTCTCGCTGCGGTCGTGGTCGTCCCAGTTCTGGCAGGCCATCAGCATCGGCACCCCGGCAAAACAGAGCACAAACACCACAGGCATGACGAACTTGTAGACCTTCTCCTTGTTCTTCTTGAACAGGGCGCTGACCCATTCGGCCAGGGCCATCACGCCCAGACCAATCCAGATGGCGAAAAAGCTGAACGAACCCACAAAGGCATAGTCGCGCTCACGCGGCTGACGCGGCGGCATGTTCAGGTAGATGGCAATGGCCAAACCCGTCATGAAGAACATGATGAACACGATGAACGCATCCTTGGGGTGACGACGGATATGGAATATCAAACCGATGATACCCAACAACAACGGCAACAGATAGTACACATTGCGGCTCTTGTCGTTCTCCATACTGGCGGGCAGGTTGTCCTGCGGACCCAGACGACTCTCATCCAAGAACTTGATGCCACTGATCCAGTTGCCATGCAGGTAGTCACGCGTACCGTCATCGTTGAAGTAGTGGCCCTGCTCGTCATTCTGGCGACCGGCGAAGTTCCACATGAAGTAGCGCCAGTACATCCAGCCCAACTGGTAACGGTTGAAGAACGTCAGGTTCTGCCCGAAGGTTGGCTTCATGCCACTCTGTGCGGGACCGGCCCAGTACTCATAGAACTTCGGGTGCTGACGGCTGCCGTCGCTGCTCCACATTCTCGGGAAGAAACCGGTATGCTCCTCGCGGTAAACGAGTTTCACGGCATAGGAAGCAGGGATATAGCGGTCGCGCCCCTTCTCATCCTTGCCGCGGACATACTTGGTGTAACCCTTCTCGCTGTCGATAGGACGGCCGGCGGTGTAGTACTGGCCACTGAACAGCGGCGTGTCGCCATACTGCTCACGACCCAGGTAGGCACGCATCGACACGGCATCCTTCGGCGCATTCTCGTTCAAAGGAGTATTGGTATTGGCACGGAGCACGAGCACAAAGAAGGTAGAATAGCCGATGACCAGCATGGCAAAACTCAGCACAGCGGCATTCAGCACCGGATGACCCTTCTTCTGCGTGTACCACAGGCCCCACACCACGGCGGCGGCCAGCAGGGTGAAGAAGAAGATGGTGCCACTGTTGAACGGCAGATGGAACGAGTTGACAAACAGCACGTCGATGGCCGAATCCACATTCACAATGCCCGGAATGATGCCCCACAGGATCACCGCCAGGGTGACCAGCGAGAGCAATCCCGTGACAATGAAGCCCTTCCACGTGGTCTTCTCCCATTTCTTGAAGTACACCACATAGAAGATAGCAGGCACCGTCAGCAGGTTCAGCAGGTGCACGCCGATGGCCACACCCACCAAGAGGCTGATCAGAATGAGCCAACGCAGCGAGTGCGGGTCGTCACTCTGCTCTTCCCATTTCAGGATGGCCCAGAACACCAACGCCGTGAAGAACGAACTCATGGCGTACACCTCGCCCTCGACAGCCGAGAACCAGAAGGTGTCGCTGAAGCAATAGGCCAAGCTGCCCACCACACCGGCGGCAAACACCGCCCAGGTGCGCGGGTCTTTCAACGAGGGATTCTTCGGGTCGGGCAGCAAATGCTTGCCCAACAGGGTGATACCCCAGAAAAGGAAAAGTATGGTGAAGCCGCTGCACACTGCCGACATCACGTTGACGGCATGGGCGGCGCTTTCGGGGTCGCTGAACATCGAGAAGAGGCGTCCCAGCAGCTGGAACGTAGGTGCTCCAGGAGGATGGCCCACTTGCAGTTTAAACGCGGTGGCAATGTACTCACCGCAGTCCCACCACGACGCCGTAGCCTCCGCCGTCATGATGTACACTGTGCATGCTATCGCGCAGATAATCCACCCGATAACATTGTTTGCTAGATGGTATTGCTTCATTATTTTGTTAGTTAGTTTGTTTGCTTTCTCTCTTTAACCATTCCCGCTTCGCGTAATCCAGAAATCCATTTTGGATTTATAGATTTCCGCCGCAGGCGGGATCCCTAATCTCTAAGTATCGGCATCGTCATGCAACGGGCGCCACCGCCGGCGCGAGGCAACTCGCTGCCGGGGAAGGCGGCGACGAACTTGTCGTAGCTCTTCATGTCCACCTTGCCGCTCACGATGTCCTCGGCATTGAGCACCGCGAAGCCCGCCTTGTCCAACGCATCGATAGTGTGCGTGTTGCGGCGGTAGCCCATGATCTTGCCGTCACCCAGCGAGAAGAAGTTCGCACCGCTGTGCCACTGCTCACGCAGCTGGTTCCACGGGTCGCTGCCGCCACCGATAACAGGCTCGATGTCCCAACCCAAAGTCTGCAGACCTTTGACGATATTGGGCACCTTCTCGTATCGGATCTCGCCTTTCTCGATGGTAATCAGCGTAGTATCCTTGCCGGCAAAGAGACCCGTCTTCTTCAGCATGGGCTCGAAAGCCATGCACTGGTGCTTGCCCAGGAAGGTGAACACCATGTCCAGATGGATAAAGCTCTCCGGGCTCTTCGGCAACTCCTGCACCAGGATGTGGAATGGAGTGCCGGCATCCTGCCGGCCACCGTCCCGCTGGCCCATAGCCTGAGCCAGGTACTTGATACCCTTCGTGTTCGTACGTATACCCTGACCGATGCACAGCAGGTCGGGAGCGGCAATCTGCACGTCGCCGCCCTCGGTCCTCGCGTCGCGGTCCCAGGCCATGGCGTTCAGCGTCTCCACCTTGAAGAAGTGCTTGAAGATGGCCTCGTAGATCAACGTCTCGCGCTCGCGCACCTCGAAGCTCATGGAGTTGATGAGCACGCGGTCGTACACCGTACTCGACGCATCGCGGGTGAAGAAGAGGTTGTACAGCGGTTTCAGCAGGTAGCGGTCGTCGCTGACGCCGTCCCAGCTGGCATCCTCGTAGCCTTCGATGAGGATCTTGGCGAGGGTGGCACTGTCAATGTGCATCAACTGACGGCTGACACCGTCGTCACAGTCGTCCATATCGCAGCTCTCCTCCACCAGATGGCGACGCACTTCGCTGTCGTCCAACAACTTCTCGAGAATATCCTCCACGTAGTAGACATCGGTCCACTTCTCCAACACACCACAGAAATTGGCGTATTCGTGGTCCACGATGGGCTTGTTCAGGATGTCACTGTAAAGGGCGTGGGCAGCATTGAGGGGGGTCATGCGTTCAATCTCAACGCCGGGCCGATGCAGCAACACAGCACGCAGCGTCCCGGTCTCAGACGACACATTGACCTTGCAAGGGGTGATATTTTCTTTGCTCATATTCCTTTATTCATTAATACACAGCCACTTTGCCAACAACGGGCAAATGGTCTGAAAATGCAAATATACAAAAAACTTTCCACCCCCACAAACTTTCACCCTCTTTTTTTTCCACAACGCCATCAACACCACCCCTCTCCCACCCCCACCAAACAGCCCCCAAATAGCACCCTTCTCATATAGTATACATATAGTATACATATACTTCTCATATAGTATTCATATACTGTATATAAGAACTATATGGGAAGTATATGTATACTATATGTATACTATATAAGAACAGTCGAATAAAACACCTATTTGACCCCTGTTTTCCGCCGGTTTGTTTGCCGTCCGTTGTTGGTCATTTTGCCGTCCGTTGTTGGTCCGTTTGTGGTCCGTTTGTGGTCCGTTTGTGGTCCGTTTCAGCGGACCTCGATGCGTTGGGCGGGAGCGAGGGCGCGGAACTCGGGGGCGTACATGCACTGCATGGTGACAGGGCCGGCGAGGAAGGTGCCGGGGTTGGTGACATAGACCTCGTATTCAAAGACATAGTGACCTTTGTCGATGTGGTCGATGTAGCAGCGGGTGTCGGTGTTTTTCACCTCGACGTAGTAGCTCAGTCCGCCTCCCCAGCGGCGGCCGGAGCGGGTGCTGACGGGCTCGACGCAGGCGGGGCGCATGTCGACGAGCTGGAGGTAGTCCATGGCGCGGTCGGCGGTGATTTCGATGCGGACGCGGACGCGGTCGCCAACCTTCAGCGTGGTCTGATTACTCGGAGTATTCGGATTACTCAGATTCAGATAACTCCGCTTGAGGGTAATGCCCGTTTCGCTGGCGGGGATGCGGTCGATGTCGTCGGTGTACTGGTAGCAGACCGAGGCCCAGGCGATGCCGGGGGTGGTCTTTTTGAGAGTTATGAGTGATGAGTTATGAGTTATGAGTGTGTCGAGGGCGGGGCCGGTCCAGCGGTGGGAGCGGTAGTCTTCGAGGGTAGTGATGAGGTCTGAGGTCTGAGGTCTGAGTGTGCTGTCGCCGAAAACAACGAGGGAGACCGTCTGGCTGCCGGGTTCGTCGCTGCCCCTGCGGAGGCCTTTCCGCATGAGGGCTTCGAGGGCCCGCGTGGTGGCGAGGTCGTTGCCCCAGTGGGTGGTCTGGCGTTGCTTGAGGAGCCACTGTTGCATGAGGGAAATGGCGATGGTGTCGGCGCGGGAGACCTCGGCGAAGGCGTCGATGAGGAGGGCCTGGGTCTCTATGGGGCGCTGGTACCAGTACCAGCCGCTGCGGTTGTCGCGCCAGTACATGCCCATCTCGTCGCTGACGAGCGATTTCTGCTTGATGCGACGCAGAAGGTCCTGGGCCTGCTGCTTGTTGCCGTTGCGATAGAAGATGAGGGCCAGCTGGGCCTGGGTGTAGAGGTTTTCGTATTGGCGGTAGTTCTTCAGGGCGTTGGCATAGTAGAACTTATAGGCCTCGGTCTTGGCCTTGCCGTGGAAGGAGCGCATGTAGAGGTAGTCGATGTTGGTGGGTTCGCAGTTGTAGCCTTTCTTTAAGTGGGGCTTTATATATTTCTCATAATAATGCTGTTGCTCGCGGTCGACGTAGGCGAGGGCCTTGACGACCATTTCGCCGATGCCGTTGGAGGTCTCGGCGAGGCGCGTAAGCACCTGCTGCGTCACCCAGAGGCTGCTTTGCCCTTCGGGCATCCAGGGCCATCCGCCGTCGGCGTTCTGTCGGTTGCGGAGCTCGGCGTCGGTTTTCGCCATCTCCTTGTTGATGCGGGCGGTGTCAAGGAAGAGGGCGAGGTTGCGGAACTGTTCCTCCTCGCGCTCGGCGTCGAGGGTCCACGGTGTGGCCTCGAGGAGGGTCTGCTTGACGTCCTCGTTGCGCGAGAGGGGCGATGGGTCGGCCGCCTGCTGCAGGCTGTGGGTGATTTTCTCAATGCTGCTTTTCGACATGCCAGCAAGAACACCCGGACCACGGCTGTTGACAAAGTACTGGTTGGCGAGGTAGAGCGTGGAGGGGTTCTCCTGGGTCTTGAGGTAAGGCATGGTCTTGATGGCCAGCCAGTAGGGCTCGCCGACAACCTCGGCGGTGAGGAGTTTGGGCTCACACACTCCTCCGTCCGCCCGTTGGGCGTCCACCTCCCCTAGCTTAGGGGAGGAAAAAGGTAGCGGGAAGTGGAAAGTTTTCGTGCCGGGGCCGTTGATGTAGAGGGACTGGCTGACGGTGACGGCCTGGCGGTTGGTGAGGACGGGAATCTGGCCGCGCTCGCCGTCGCTCATGCCGGGGGCGGAGGCGGTGATGGTGTAGGTGGCGACGTGGAGGTTGCTCGGCAGCTGGGAGATTCGGAACATCACCTGCGCGCTGCCCTGGGCGTCGACGTTGACGAACTGCACGGTGCTGTCGAGGAGGCTGTTGTCGGCGGCGTTGCGATAGGAGAAGGCCACGCGCACGCGGCGTGCCGTGTCGGTGAGGTTCACCACCTTTGCCATGAGCATCAGGCTGTCGCCCTGGCGGAGGAAGCGCGGGATGTTGGGCTGCACCATGAGGGGTTTCTGGGTGACGAGGGTGCGGTCGAGGGTGCCCAGCTTGAGGTCGTCGGTGAAGGCCAGGCCGCGGACGTTCCAACGGGTGAGGAGCTCGGGGACACGGAAGCGATAGGTGGCGGCGCCAGTGGAGTCGGTGTGCAGGCGGGCCACGAAGAAGGCCAGGGTGCTGAAGTCGGTGCGGAGCTGGATTGAGGTGGGAGGTATGAGGTCGGAGGTCGGAGACTGGGGGGCGTCGCCGGCATCGGCCTCAGCCTCGTCGGCGCTGGTCTGGATAGCCACTTCATCGTAGTTTTCCGTGCGCTTGCGGACGTTGCCCTGCATGGTGACCATGTTGCTCTCGCCGCGGGCGGTGCTGAATACCTCTTCTTCCACGGCATCTTCGGTCTCAACGGAGGAGAGGGATGTTATCACCGCGACACTTCGCGCGTTCTTGTACATGCGGCGGCCGTAGAAGCGGTAGGCCTCGGTGAAGCCGGAACGGAGGGAGAGACGGTAGGGGTTGGGGCCGTCGTACTGCTGGTATTCGTGCAGCGGGTAGTAGGAACAGCGGTAGCGGTCCAGGTCCATACGCTCGTATGGCACCCAGTGGGCGGAACGCCAGGGGCTGAAGTTCCAGCTGGGGAGGCTGCCGTAGGAGTTGAGGGCGTCGTCGTACATGGTGAGGATGAGGTGAGAGGTCTGAGGTCGGAGGTCTGAGGTGGTGCGTAGGGTCCACTGCTCCTGCTCCCCGGGCTGGAGCTTGTCTCGGAAGGTGGCGATGTCCACGTCGAGGCGCTTGTGGGTGAAGGGGACGTCAATCTCCTTGGTCCACTCCATGTCGATGCCGTCGCGGACAGTTGTCAGGCGCACATAGACGCCGCCGAGCATCGAGGAGTCGATGGGGATGGAGAGGCGCTTGATGCGGCGGCCGGCGGGGAGCCAGCGGCTGTCGAGCTCGTTGCCTTCGGGGCCGGTGAGGGTGTAGAAAAAGCGCGTGCCTTCGAAGGCGGAGGCATAGCTGAGGGTGACGCGGTCGCCAGGGGCGGTACTGGCAGTGTCAAGGTGTCCCCAGAGGAGTTCAGTGTTGGCTATATTCTTCTCCTTGGGCAGCGTGAGGCAGACATAGACGGTGTCGGCCACATTGTCGGTCCTGGCCACGATGCGATAGAGGCCCGAAGGGAGACGTTTGCCCTCGATGGGGACGGTGATGATGTTGTCCGTGCCATCGGGACGAAGGGTAACGGAGAGCTGCATGTCGGCCTCCAGGGAGTCGGCGGCGTACTCCCATGCGGAGTAGGCATACTGGGGAAAGAGGCGGCGGAACTCGCTGCGCGATAGGGTCATCTGAGCGTCGCTGTTGTAGGCAACCACGGGGTGCGCCAGGCGCAGGGTGTCGGGCAGGCGCAGGTGGTAGAGGTTCAGGTGGACCTTGCCGCTGAGGGGGCGGCTGTTGAGGTCGGTATAGCTGAGCTGCACCTGATTCAACGATGTAATGTCTTCCTTGGGGCCGAGGATGCTGACCCGCTCGTTGCAGTAGCCGATGGTGAAGGAGGCGCTGGCGGAGTGGGTCTCGCCGTTGAGGTCGGTGACGTCGACCATGACGCGGAAGCGGAAGTAGGGCTTGCGGGAGAGGTCGATGCTGCTGTCGGGCTGAGGAGTGAAGGTGATGTCGAACGAGCCGTCGGCAGCGGTCGTCGTGCTGTCGGTGAAAGAATAGTCCTGCGCCTGCTCATATCCACGGAACCAGTAAAAGGACTCGCGGACAACGGTGTACCTCACCTTGGCGCTGCCGAGGCTGGCGCCGCTGTAGGCCGTGGCGCGGCCGCGGAGGGTGTAGGGCTCGCCGAGGGCTGGAGCGGCGGCGGTATTCTGCGTGGGGTCGTCGAGGGAGACCATGAACTTTGGCTGCTTGTATTCCTCCACGCAGAGGTTGACGTAGCCGAGATAGGGGGGCTTGCGACCCTCGTCGTGCAACGTCACGGTCCACGTGCCCGTCAGCACGTCGGTGGGGATGACAAAGAGGGTGTCGGCCACGCCGTGGGCGTCGGTGCGCAGTTTCCACTCGCAGTAGCGCTTGCCGTTGGGGGTGTCGAAACGGAGGGTCAGCTCGCGGCCACCGACGGTGCGGCCATTGACGCCGTCGGCCTCATAGAGCAGGGCGGCGATGTGCGCCGTGTCGCCGGGGCGGTAGATGGGGCGGTCGGTCATCAGCCGGGCATTCTCCGTCATCTCCGGCGAGGGTTGTGGCCCATACGCCCAGCCGGAGTAGCTGTTGAACAGGAAGGAGTGCCCGCCTCGGGTGATGCTCAGCACGCCCATAGAGCGGCCTTTCATCACTTCCAGGCGGAAGCGCCCGTCGGGATAGCTGACGGCGGTGTCGGCGGGGTTGCGGCTGTACCATTCCAGCAGCACCACCTCCTGTCCCTCGATGGGGTCGCCACTGACGGCATCGACCAGCTGGAAATCAGCGCCGTTGCGCAGCAGGAGGAAGTCCGTGCTGTTGATGACGGAATAGGCATCCGTTACGCCGAAAGTGCCGTCCACCGAGGACACCAGCAGGTAGGTGCCCCTCTCCAGCGCCGGCAGGTGGAAGATGGCCTTATGCTCCTTGTGGTCGCCGTTGTCGTCGACGTCCAGTTGCCACTCCTGCAGGGGCTTTCCCAGCTTGGCAGGGAACTCGAAGTCCCGTCCCTTCTGCTTGTAGGGATAGAGCGCCAGATGCACTCGGGAGAGGTTCCTGACCTCCAGCACATGCAGCGACGGTCGTCCGGCAATGGTCAGGGAAGAAGCCTGTATGCCAATCTTTTGGGACAATATCTCCGTGCGCAGATTGGCGCAGTCCACGGCGCCGCTGCTCCGGGGGAAGAGGGCAATCGCCGAGTCGCAGTAGGCTACGGCCTCCACATAGCGCTCGTGAATGCTATACACCCTCGCCATCTCATGATAAAACTTCGTCACTTGGGGACTCTTGCTGCCGCGATACTTATTGATATAGCCCCTCAACCGCTCCTCGGTGTTCGCTTCGTTGGGACGATAGGACCAAAGTTTCTGCATCAGCTGCAGGTCGAGGAGTATGCGGAGGTCGTCGCTGTCGCCGCTGTGGAAATCGATAAGATTCTGCATCAGCGCAATGCTGTCGCGGACAACATCTGCCAAAATATGCTGCGCCACGACGTCGAAGACCGTGGGTGTGAGGTTGACGTCGTTCTTGCCGTGCTCTTCGTTCTCCAGGAAGGGTTTGATGCAGTCGAAGGGGGTCTGTTTCAGCATCGCCTCCTCCATCAGCGCGCTGTCGGCCACGCCGAGCCAGGCGTAGCAGACGGCCCTTTCGGGAGCCTCGAGGCGGGGCAGGATGGAACGATAGCGTGCAAGGCTGCTGTCGGCGGCATCTTCCTGATACGCAGCGGCACTCTCTGCCATGGCCCTCGCCGCGGCCAGCAGTTCGGGGCTGCTCTTGGTACGGCGAAAGACATTCTCCGCCGCAGCGTAGGCGTCCTTGTAGGAACCGTCCTCCATCAGTTTGTCGTGGGTCTTCTTCCAGTCGGTCTGCGCCGAGGCGGTGGTGAAAGCGAGCACCAATAGTGCAAAAACCAGTTTCTTCATAGTATCTGTTTTTATACAACAAAGAGACGCCTTGCAACGTCTCTTTGATTATTTCATTTCTTCATTTCTTGTTTTCAATCGCCCTTGCCGGTGATAATCAACTCGGCCTTGACGGAGGAGAAACCGCCGCCCTTCTCGTTGAGGGCTGCCGCGGCGGCACGCTTGATTTCGTTCTTCGTCATGCCTGCCGTGGTGATGCGCTTGGCATCGACGCCGTTCTTTACGAACCAGGCCTTGATGCTCTTGGCCCTCTCCAGCGAGAGCAGCATGTCGGCCTCGGCATTGACACCATAGCTCTGCACGTAGCCTTTGACGAGGAAGTTGACGTCGGGATGGTTGCGGAACATCATGGCGTAGTCCATCAGCACCGAGTCGCAGTTGCCGATCAGCGTTGCCTCGCCGCTCTCGAAGTCCAGGTCCTTGATCTGGAAGCTGGAGCCGCGCTCCGTGCGCTCCATGTTGAAAAGCATGATGGTGTCGTGCATCATGAGGTCGCGCGAGTTGAACTCACGGTAGATAGAGAAGTATCCGTCGCGTTTGGCATAGAGCAGGTAGCTGAATCCGGGGACAAACTTCACCTTGCCGCCCTTGTAGTGCTCGTCCTTCACGATGGGACGCTCGCTCTCCTTGCCGCCACGTTCCAGGATCATCAGGTCCACGTCGACATATTTGCGGCCCTTCTTGTCGTAGAAGAGCACGAGGGGCTCGTAGGCATTCACGTGCACGGAGACCTCGATGGTATGGCCCTGGCCGTTGACGGTGCGGTTGTCCAGCACAACGTAGTATTCCTCGCCCATGTGTACGGGTATCGACTTGATGAAGCGGCCGGTCTGTTGTTTCGTGAGCATCTTGTCCGTAGCATCGGCAAACATGCCGATGTGGGGCTTCAGGCCCGACATGGTGGTGAACTCCGGTGCGGGCTCGGCCTGCTTCTTGGCGGTTCCCTGACCTTTGCCTTTCTTCATCACGGCGTTGAACATGGCCGCGCTGTCGATGCCCGACATGTTCACAGCCACCGGGCTCACCTTGTTCAGCATCACCTGGTTGGAGAAGTACGTGCCGGTGTTCTTGTAGATAAGGAAGTCGTAGTCGTCCCACTCCGACTCCTGCACGATGGCCACCTCCAGGTCGCCATTGTACGGCACCGTGAATTTGTACCACACCGTGTTGTGTTCACGGTCGAAGACATTCGGATGGGCCTTGTCGGCCACCACCTCCTGTATGCGGCCGGCACCGTCGGGGGCCGACGTGGGGCCGTAGGCCTTGTCCATCTCCAGCGGAATGGCAAACAGACAGTCGTTGCTGTTCGCCGGCAACTGCACCGTGGTAGGCTCTGCGGGAGCCTCCGCTTTCTTCTTCTTCGAACCTTTTTTCGTCGTGGCAGTTGTCTGGGCCTTCTTCTTCGAACCCTTTTTCTTATTCTGAGCCTGTGCATCCACACTGCCCAAAACCAGTGCGCATGCCAACAGTCCCATCAGTAATTGTTTCAAAGTTTTCGTCATACTTTGCAGTTTTTTCTTTGGGGCAAAATTACACAAAAAACACGGTACTACAATAATAATTTTTCATAAAAATCACAAGCGCCTGATAACCAATACCAACCAATTACCCAATAACCAATAACCAATAACCAATAACCCTTCGAATTCAACTTTTTTCCCGCCGTATCGAAAAGTTTTTGTACTTTTGCAGTACTGAATTAATGAACAATAAAAAAGTAAAGCCTTATGAAACGAATTGCAATTATTGTAGTTATGGTCCTGATGAGCCTGGGAGCTTCCGCTCGGTCCATCCACTACTTCACCTACAGCCAGGCCGCACGCACCGTCAACTACCTCAACACGCAGCGCGAAATCATGATCTACTGCGGATACGACTACGAGATTGAAACCTACGTCCTCCTGAACGAGGTGTGGATGGAGCGCGTCAACTCCGCCTACTACGAACTCTGGATCTACGGCTACGACGCCTACACCGGCGACGAGGTCTACATGCCCCTCGACCTGCAGTGCGTGTGGCTCTACAGCGCCGGCCGCATGTACAACGCCGCACAGTACCTCCGCTTCCGCGTCGACGTCCGCGTGCCCTCCATCGCCTGGCGCATCCCGCCCTACAACCCCTACACCCGCGCAACACACCGCATGGGCTACTCCCGCACCTACCACTACGACATACACCGCTACGGCTGGATGCCCCCCGCCTACACCTACGGCCCCGGCGTGCCTCCTCCTCCCCTGCCCTACTACTACATGCGCCACCCCTCCACCCCCGCTCCCATGCCCTCCGGCTCCTGGACTCCCGGCACCTCGCGTCCCACGGTCCCCGCACCCACCATCGGATCCTCCACGGCCACCAACCCCTCCGCCGGCGACACCCGCGCACACAACTCCTCCTCCACCCGCAACATGACCACCACCCCCTCCTCCGGCAACGCCACACCTGCCACCAACAGCAGCACCCGCAACGGCAGCGCCACCACCACCAACAACGGTACCCGCAACGGCAGCGCCACCACCACCAACAACGGTACCCGCAACGGCAGCGCCACCACTACCAATAACGGTACCCGCAACGGCAGCGCCACCACCACTACCACCACTCCCACCCGCAGCAGTTCCACCTCCACCACACCCACCCGCGACAACACCACCGGCACCGCCACTCCCACCCGCAGCAGCTCCACCACTACCACCACTCCTACCCGCAGCAGTTCCACCACTACCACTACTCCCACCCGCAGCAGCTCCACCTCTACCTCCACTCCCACCCGTAGCTCCTCCTCCGCCACCACCACCTCCTCCAACTCCCGCACCCGCAGCAGCGCCACCACCTCCTCTTCCAATAACAACAACTCCTCCTCCACCACCCGCAACAGCTCCTCTACTCGAAACAGCTCCTCCACCCGCAACTCCTCCACCCGCTCCCGCTAACAACATACCACATACCCCACTCAATCACTTAGCAACTCAACCACTTAGCAACTCAAAAAAATGAAACCCTCCGAACTCCCCCTCGCCCCCGACGGCAGCCTCTACCACATACGACTCACCCGCAGCACCTTGGCCGACAAGGTGCTGCTCGTTGGTGACCCCGGCCGCGTAGAGATGTTCAAAGACATCTTCGAGTCCGTCGAATTCGAATCCCAGAACCGCGAAATCCACGCCCTCACCGGCACCTACCACGGCACCCGCCTCACCGCCCTCTCAACGGGCATGGGCTGCGACAACATCGACATCGTGCTCACCGAGCTCGATGCAGCGTTGAGAGTGGAAAATGGACAGTGGAAAGATGAAAGCGAGCGCCACCTCCAGCTCGTACGCATAGGCACCAGCGGCTCCCTGCAGGCCGACATCGACTGCGGCTCCGTCGTGGCCTCCGCCTACGCCATCGGCATGGATGGCCTGATGAACTTCTACCGCGAATGGGACTTCCCCCAGTCGGACATGAACCAGGCCTTCATGGTCCACATGGGCCTCGGGCACCGACTCGCCTCCCCCTACTGCGTCCGCAGCAGCGAGCAGCTCCTCCACAGCCTGGCCCCGGACTACCACCAGGGCATCACCGTCACGGCCCCAGGCTTCTACGGCCCGCAGGGTCGCGCCGTCCGCCTCCACCCCGCCATCGATGACCTCAACGAAAGACTGGCCTCGTTTGAGTGGAAAACGGAAAACGGAAAGTGGAAAGTAACGAATTTAGAGATGGAAACTTCGGCCATCTACGGCTTCTCCCACCTCCTCGGCCACGAGGCCCTCACCCTCTGCCTCATCATCGCCAACCGTCCCAACGGCACCTTCATCAACGACTACCACTCGCAGATGCGCCAACTCATAGGCACCGTCGTCGAACGCCTGGCATAGCAAACCCCTGTCAAACAGCCCCCAAATTCGACATAAGGCATATAGTATTCATATACTTCCCATATAGTATTCATATACCGTATATAAATACTATATGGGAAGTATATGAATACTATATGTATACTATATAAGAAGGGTCGAATAAAACACCTATTTGGTGGGGGATTGTCGGGGGGTTGGAAAGCTATTTTAGGTTGGGCCTGCGGCGTTTGATTTCGTCGTAGGCCTGGTTGATTTCCTTCATCTGTTCGGCGGCGTTGCGCTGCATCTCCTCGCCCATGCCGGCCACACGGTCGGGATGGTACTTCATGGCCATCTTGCGGTAGGCCTTGCGTACGTCGTCGTCGGTGGCGTTGCTGCTGATGCCCAGCACCTTGTAGGGGTCCTTGTTGTAGGACGACCGGCCGGAGCCACCGGAGCGACTGGAGGAGTCGCCGTAGCCGGTGTCGCGGTAGCCCACATGGCGTTCGTGGATGGAGGTGTAGTCGCTCTGCGAGATGCCGAGGTACTGGCTGATGAGGCGCAGCATGTTGAGCTCGGCCTGCTGGAATTCGCCGTCGGCGCCGCCGATGCCGAAGAGGAAGTCCACCATGTGGTAGCGCGTGTTGTAGTCGGTGTTGACCTTGATTTGCGCGCAGACGTCGACGATGGGTATGTCCTGCTGCACCAGTTGTTGCAGCACCTTGAGCATCTGCTTGCCCTGTTCCTCGCCGTAGTTCTGCAGGAGGAAGCGCTTGACGTAGTCCAGTTCGCTCTTCTTCACGGTGCCGTCGGACTTCATCACAGCGGCGATGAGGACCATGAGGGCGACGTTGATGTCGGCCTGCGTGCCGGTGTTGCGGTAGGGGCCGCGGTGGGGGGTGCCGTCGCCGGTGTTGAAGAAGGAGGAGGACTGGTTGCCGTCGGTGGCTTTGGAAATGACGTTGCCAAGCAGGTAGCCCAGCAGGGCGCCGATGGGGCCGCCGACGCTCCAGCCCAGGCTGGTGAGAAATATCTTGGTGATAAAGCCCATATTTTGTTCGGTTTAAGCGTTATTTCTTGAGGAGGTTGTAGATGGCGGTCTGGATGTCGGTGCGGGTGTTCATCTTGGCCAGCAGGTTGACGGCGGCCGAGGGATGCACGCGGTTGGAGAGGAAGACGAAGACGAGCCCACTGTCGGGGTCGGCCCAGACCATGGTGCCGGTGAAGCCGGTGTGGCCGAAGGAGTTCTGCGATGCCAGCTGCGAGGTCTGCGCGTTGGGGGCGGGGTTGAAGAGTTGCTTGTCGAAACCCAGGGCGCGACGGTTGCCGGCGGAGGCGAAATGACGCTGGGTGAAGAGGTCGACGGTGGTTTGTTTGAGGTAGCGCACACCGCGGTACTCGCCGCCGTCGAGGAGCATCTGCATGAGCTGTGCCACCTCCTCGGCCGTGGAGAAGAGGCCGGCGTGGCCGCTGACGCCGCCCATGGCGTAGGCGTTGGGGTCGTGGACCATGCCGCAGACGAGGCCGCGGAGGCTGTCGTTCTCGGTGGGAGCGATGCGGGTGACGTCGATGCCGCTGCGCGTGGGGTTGAAGGTGGTGTTGGCCAAGCCCATGGGGCGGTAGAAGTTCTCGGAGACGAACTGGTCGAGGGGCATGCCGCTCACACGGCGCACCACATCGGAAAGGAGCATGAAGCCAAGGTCGCTGTAGACCATTCCCTCGCTGGAGTTGAGGGGGGTCTTGGCCACCAGGGCGAGGATGGAGTCGTAGCCCGTGGTGTGCTGCCAGTAGGCGTCGAAGGCCTTCAGGCGGGCACAGTGGCTCATGGTCTGCTTGATGGTGATGGAGGCCTTGTCGGTGTTCTTGAGGTAGGGCAGGTATTTGCTGAGCTTGTCGTCGATTTTGAGCTTGCCCATGTCGTAGAGTTTCATGATGGCCAGGGTGGTGGCGGCCACCTTGGTGACGGAGGCCAGGTCGTAGACGGTCTGGGGGGTGACGGTGTCGGACTGGGAGTCGTAGGTGAGGTGGCCGTAGGAGCGGTTGAGGAGGGTGCGGCCGTTGTGGAGCACCACCACCTGGCAGCCGGGGGTGGCCTGGGCGTTGATGGCGTTGGCCACGATGGAGTCTATGGTGTGGTCGAGGGTGAGGTTGAGGTCGGCCACAATCTCCCGGCAGACGGCCTTGCGGTCGGTGCCGGGAACGGCAATCTGGGAGGTACCGTTCTTGATGATATACTTATACTTGGCGTGGAGGACACGACGGCAGTGCTGGTCGATGAAGAAGCGCAGCGAGTCGTCGGATGCCGACTTCTCGGCAATCAGATTGATGGCCTCCTGCACATTGGGCGGCAAGAGGAGGATGTCGTTGCCGGCGCGGAGGGCTTCGAGTTCGCCCTGGCCGTGGGAGTAGGTGTTGGTGATGCCTTTCATGTCCAGACCGTCGGTGATGACAATGCCGTCAAAGCCCAGTTTGTTGCGCAGCAGCCCGGTGACGATGGAATGGCTGAGGGAGGAAGGATACTGACGGTCGAAGGCGTTGACCTGCAGGTGGGCAATCATCATGCCCTCCACGCCGGCCTCGATCATGCGCTTGAAGGGATAGAGCTCCACGGAGTCGAGGTGGCGGGCATTGTGGTTGATGACGGGGAGGTCGAGGTGGCTGTCCACATCGGTGTCGCCGTGGCCGGGGAAATGCTTGGCCACAGCCATCACGCCCTGGCTCTGCATGCCTTTGGCGTACATGATGCCGAGCTGGGCCACACGCTCGCGGTCCGTGCCGAAGGAGCGGGTTCCGATGACGGGGTTCCTGGGATTGGAGTTGATGTCGACCACGGGGGCGAAGTTGATGTGCACACCCATCATGCGGCACTGGCGGCCGATTTCCTCACCCATGCGGTAGACGATGCTGTCGGCCGACGGGGGCAGCTGTCCGAAACGAATGTTGCGGGGGAAGGAGAACATATCGGTGAGGCGCATGCCAAGGCCCCATTCGGCGTCAAGACACACTAGGAGGGGCACACGGGCCGTGGCCTGGAAGTCGCGCGTCATGATGGCCTGACGCTCGGCGGTGCCGGCGAAGAAGCACACTCCGCCCACTCCGAGGCCGTTCATGGTCTTGGCGAATTCCGCCGCCTGGCTGTTGTCCATATTCAGCGGCACGCGCACCACCATCAGCTGGGCGATGCGTTGTTTGAGCGAAAGGGAATGGAAAACGGAGTCCACCCAGTTGACCTCGGGGTCGTAGAAGCGGAAATTGCGGTCGTTGAACTGCGGTCCGCGCTGGAAGGGACGTATCTGCTGTGCGTTGGCCACCGAGGCCACAGCCAGCAGGGCTATCGTTGCTATTGTCTTGATTTTGCTCATTGTCTTAATATATTATCGATGTAGGCCACCTGCCGTTGGCGTGGGTTGCCTTCATAGTTGAGAATCACATAGTCGGCCCTCCGCATCATTTCCTCGGCGGGCAACTGGTTGGAAATGCGTGCCATCAGCTCCTCGCGGCTCGCACCGTCGCGCTGGGCCAGACGCGAAAGGCGTTCGTCGAGCTGCAGGTAGACACATATCACGCTGTCCATCAGGCGGTCGAAGCCATAGTCGTAGAGGATGGCACTCTCGAAGAGGACATACGGGGCGTCGGCATAGAGATAGCAGAAAGCCTTGAAATCGTCTTTCACACGGGGGTGTATCAACGCGTTGAGCCCTTCGAGAAGCTGGCGGTTGGAGAAAACCGTCTTCGCCACCGCCCGTTTGTCGGCGCTGCCATCGGGCAGAAAGACCTCGTCGCCCAACAGCCGTCGCAGTTCGTCCAGGAAATCAAGGTCGTAGTAGTAGCCCGCAGCCACAATGTCGCTCACAAAGCACGGTATGCCCAGGGCCCTGAATTCGCCCACCACGGTGCTCTTTCCGCACCCCATGCCTCCTGTGATGCCCACTTTCTTCATTTGATGATGACGTATTCGATCTCTTTGGGGTTGACGCTACGGATACGTACATTGCGGGGGAAACGGCTCACACGGAGCTTCAAACGCTGGAGACCGGACAGGATGTCGTCATAGCTGGCCGAGACGGTGAAGCGGTCGGCCGATACGGAGGCCAGTTCGTCCTGAGCCACCCACACATCGATTTCCACATGGTCGGGATAGAGCCGCAGGGCATGAGTGGAGTCGGCATCGTCCACCGTTACGGGGACGGTGAAACGGCGTTCGATGAAGCGCTTGACGGGGATATATACCGATACGGCGTCGACCGAGGAATATACATCGCCCACCTGGCGCCATGAGGCGTCGAGGGAGACCACGAAGGTGCCGCTCTGCAGCACCTTGTTGAGCACCACGGGCTTCACGCAGACGCGTTCGATGGTATCAAGCACGTCGCGAGGGCCATAGAGGGTCACCGTGCCGGGGGTCACCTGCGGCTCGCCGTAAAGGCCGTATCCGTCGGAGAAATTGATTCTAAGGTCTCCGAGGTCGGGGATATAGGTACGGCTGGCACGTTCGTTGAGGACCAGTTGCAGCGAATCCTTTGCGCTGCCAACGTAGTGGATACCAATGGCATCCAACTGTGTCGATATCTGGGACGAGAGGTCGTTCACCGCCACAGAGCGGTAGAGGTCCGTCACCTCGCCCCTGCGGCGCACATAGCGGTACACCAACTCGCTATTCATGTCCAGCTGCACGGTAGGCGGCTCGCGGCGCAGACTGTAGAACATGGCATTGAAACCCGTAGCCTCCACCTTGAGGGTGAGGCTCGTGTCGATGCGTGCCACCGCGTAGCGCTTGGCGTCGTAGCCGCTGAAGCGCACCTTCACCGGCAGATTGTACTCGCGGCTTTCGGACATGGCCATAGCCAACCATACCAGGGCGGTAATCCCAAGTACGACAAGGAAGCTTCTGACCTGCCGTCCTCTCATACAATCAAACGGTCAGACTTTCTATTTCTTCTCCTCGCCATTGGCGGCGGGGGCGGGCTGCACCATGCTCTTCTCGACGGTCATCACCACGCCGTTGGACACCTCGACGTCCACCGTAGTGGCATCGACATTGTGCACCTTGCCGTAGATGCCGCCGGAGAACAGCACGCGGTCGCCTTTCTGGAGACCCTCACGGAACTTGCGTTCCTCTTTCTCTTTTTTGCGCTGCGGACGGAGCATCAGCACCCACATGACAACAAGGATAAGGATGATGAAAATCATCGAACCGCCCATTCCGCCTCCCTGAGGCTGGGCCTGCATAAGAATAAACTGTGTCAAATTCATATTGTATATTTTTTAACTCTTAACTTTTCAAATCATAACTCTTCACTGTCAATACCCTACCTGCGCCGTAATCTTAAGCTTGCTGCGGGCGGGCTGTGCGTTGCTGAGCACCGTGACCTCCTGATACTGCTGGCCGCTTTTGCCAGTGCTGTTGAAGGACACGGTGATGTATCCCTCGCCGCCGGGGGCGATGCGCTCCTTGGGGTAGCTGGCAACCGTGCAACCGCAGGTGGCGCTGCAGCCGCTGATGACCAGGTCGGCGGCACCCGTATTGCGGAAGTGGAAGCTGTAGCTGATGTTCTCGCCGGCCGACAGGCGGCCGAAGTCGTGCAGGTCCTCGTCGAAGGTCATCACGGGCACCTTGGCCTCGTTGTCGTAGCCCTCGGCACTCTTGGGGTTGTTGATGAGGTCCACATCCAACTCGCCATTCGTTCCGTTGTTGCCACAGGACAGCAACGCGAACGAGCAGGCCAGAACCACAAGCGAACGACGAATAGATTTCATAGGCATCTTATTTCTCATTTCCCATTATTTCATGTCATAGTTTTCCACCAGTCCGCGCCCGGCCTTCTTGATACGGCCTTTCGAGCGGAGCTCTATCACCAGTTTGTCCAGTATTCCATTGATGAAAAGCTTGCTGCGTTCCGAACTGAATTCTTTCGAAAGCTCGATGTACTCGTCCACAGTCACCTTCTCCGGAATCGACGGGCAACCGGTGAACTCGGCCACCGCCATGTTGATCAGCAGGATGTCCATCTTCGACACACGGTCGAATTCCCAGCCCTGCAGGTGACTCTTGGTCAGTTCCTCCGCCTCCTCGCGGCAGGCCATGGTGTCTCTCAGCAGCTGGCGGGCGAAGTCCATGTCGGCCTCGTCCTT
This sequence comes from Bacteroidales bacterium, assembly GCA_017483575.1. Classification (GTDB taxonomy): domain Bacteria; phylum Bacteroidota; class Bacteroidia; order Bacteroidales; family P3; genus Colimorpha. The sequence continues at coordinate 68,950 of JAFUWF010000019.1, read as the reverse complement.
CTCCACGCGCTTGTCGTACATCACGGGCCACATCATGGCCTCGTCGAAGTTCTCCTCGGTCAGCGTCTTCAGCATCATGAAGTTGTACTGTGCTATCTGCTCGTAGTCGTCCTCCCACAGCAGGCTTCTCTCGCCCACCACGGCCGTCAGCGCCTCGCGGTTCATCAGGTAGCGGAACAACAGAATGGCAAACTCCTTGTCCTTGTCGAAACTGCGCTCTTCGGCATGGGCGTATTTGATGTATTCGGGCAGCTTGCGGAAGTCCGAGAAAGCCTCTCTCACCAGGTCGCTGTGCGTGTCCCAGCATCCGCACCACGCCTCGCGGTGCTTCTTCAGCTCGAAGTTGTCCTCCATCCGGCGGATGAACTCGTTCTCCCCCAGCCTCAGGCTTGGGTTGCGGTCCTCCTCCGTCGGGCGGAATTTCTTCTTGCCTTCTTCGAGCATCTGCATGCCCTCTTCCACAAACCTCGGCAGCAACGCCACCTGTAGCACTCCCAGTTCGTTCAGTTTCCCAATGTTGTATTCGAAGCTCTTCGACACCGTGATGGCGTCCATCTCGTCGCAGCGACCGGCATACACCGTCTGCAACACTTTGCTTCTCAAAAAATGTCTGCTTAGCATACTATATTGATAATCTTCTTAGGTACGAAAATAACCTTCTTCGGTTCGCCGGTCATCCATTTGGCGCTCTCCGGGGCGGCCTTCACGGCCTCCAGGGCCTCCTGTTGCGTGGCGGCGGCAGGCAGCTCCAGCATGAAGCGCATCTTGCCGTTGAACTGCACAGGATACTTCACCGTGTCCTCCACCAGCATCTTCTCGTCGTAGACAGGCCACTCGGCATCGCACACCGTGCCTTCGCCGCCCAGTCCGTGCCACACCTCTTCGGCGATATGCGGCGCGAAGGGGGCCAGCAGCACGGCCAAGGGCTTCAGCACCTCGGCGCTGGCACACTTCTGGTCGGTCAGCGTGTTGACGCAAATCATGAAGGTCGACACAGCCGTGTTGAACGAGAAGCGCTCGATGTCGTCGGTAATCTTCTTGATGGTCTGGTGGAGGGTCTTCAGAGAGCTCGGATTATTCTGATTACTCTGATTGCTCAGGCAGTTGTCATACAGCTTCCAGAACTTCTTCAGGAAGCGGTGCACACCCTCGATGCCGTTGGTGTCCCACGGCTTGGCCTGTTCCACAGGGCCGAGGAACATCTCGTAGAGCCTCAGGGTGTCGGCGCCATAGCGCGCCACCAGGTCGTCGGGGTTCTGCACGTTGAACATGCTCTTGCTCATCTTCTCCACTTCCCAACCGCAAATGTACTTGCCGTCCTCGAGCTCGAAGCGTGCCTCCTTGAACTCCGGCCGCCATTCGCGGAACCGTTCCACATCCAGCACATCGTTGTCCACGATGTTGATGTCCACATGGATGGGCGTGACGTCGTCCATGCTCTTTATCAGGCCTTTCGAGATATAGAGGTTGTTGTCGGCCTTCGAGCGGTAGACGAAGTTCGAGCGGCCTTGGATCATGCCCTGGTTGATCAGTTTCTGGAAGGGTTCCTCCTTCTTGGCCAGGCCAAGGTCGAACAGGAACTTGTTCCAGAACCTCGCATAGATGAGGTGACCCGTGCCGTGCTCGGCGCCGCCGACATAGAGGTCGACGTTCTGCCAGTAGTCCACGGCGCTTTCGGAGAAGTACTCCTTGTCGTTCGTCGGGTCCATGTAGCGCAGGTAGTATCCGCTGCTGCCCGCAAAGCCCGGCATGGTGCTCAGTTCCAGGGGGAAGACCGTCTCGTTGTCGATGTCCGAGACATCGACTACACTATTGGTCTTGGTGTCCCAGGCCCAGCGCTTGGCGTGGCCCAGCGGCGGCTCGCCCGTGGCGGTGGGCTTGAACTCGCTCACCTCCGGCAGCTCCAGCGGCAGGCACTCCTCCGGAATCGCACACGCGACCTCATACCTCTTACCTCCCACCTCATAACTCTTATAGTAGATGGGGAACGGCTCGCCCCAGTAGCGCTGGCGGCTGAAGATGGCGTCGCGCAAGCGGAAATTCACCGTGCGGTGGCCGATGCCCATCTCCTCAATCTTGTCAATCACGGCGGCCATGGCTTCCTTCACCTTCATGCCGGTGACGAAGCCGCTGTTGACCGAGTAGCCCGTCTTGGCGTCCATGCTCTCCGACCAGGTGGCGGGGTCGCTGGTGACGTCCTTCTCCAGGGAGACGACCTGGCGTATCGGCAGGCCGAAATGGCGCGCGAAGGCGAAGTCGCGGCTGTCGTGCGCCGGCACGGCCATGATGGCACCGGTGCCATAGCCCGCCAGCACATAGTCGCTCACGTAGATGGGTATCTTCTCTTCCGTCAAGGGGTTGACGGCGAAGGCACCGGTAAACACACCGCTCACCTTCTTCACCTCAGCCTGGCGCTCGCGCTCCGAGCGGTTCTTGGCCCAGGTGACGTAGGCCTCCACCTCGGCTTTCTGCTCCGGGGTGGTGATGCTCCCTATCAGCTCATGCTCAGGACAAAGCACCATAAAGGTGACGCCGAAGATGGTATCAGGACGGGTAGTGAAAATCTCAAAAGCAGTTCCATCTTGATGCTCCCCTATGTTAGGGGAGCTGTCAGCCCGCTCAGGGCTGACTGAGGAGTGTGTCCCCGCCAACGGGAACCACACCGCGGCGCCTTCCGAGCGGCCGATCCAGTTGCGCTGAATCTCCTTCAGCGAGTCGGTCCAGTCCACCTGCTCCAGCCCATCGACCAGACGCTGGGCGTAGGCCGAGATGCGGAGACTCCATTGACGCATCAACTTGCGCTCTACGGGGTAGCCGCCACGGACGCTAAGTCCGCCCACCACCTCGTCGTTTGCCAGCACGGTGCCCAGCTCGGCGCACCAGTTCACGTAGGTGTCCGCCAGGTAGGCCAGGCGATAGTTCATCAGCACCTGCTGGCGTTTGGCCTCGTCCCAGCAGTTCCATTCGTCGGCCGAGAAATGCATCTCCTCCGTACATGCCAGGTCGAGCCCCTCGGTGCCCTGCTTGGCAAACACCTCCACCAGCTCGCTGATGGGGCGCGCCTGACGGGCCTGGTTGCAGTAGTAGCTGTTGAAGAGCTGGATGAAGGTCCACTGCGTCCACTTATAATACTTCGGGTCGCAGGTGCGCACCTCGCGGTCCCAGTCGAACGAGAAGCCAATCTTGTCCAGCTGCTCGCGGTAGCGCGCAATGTTCTTCTCCGTAGTCACCGCCGGGTGCTGACCCGTCTGGATGGCGTACTGCTCGGCCGGCAGGCCGTAGGCGTCGTAGCCCATGGGGTGCAGCACGTTGTATCCGCGCAAACGCTTGTAGCGGGCGTAGATATCGCTCGCAATATATCCCAGAGGGTGGCCCACATGAAGGCCTGCACCCGAGGGGTAAGGAAACATGTCCAAAACATAAAAATGCGGTCTAACAGAACCGTTGCTTCCGTTCGGTCGCGACGGCTCACCGCCGTTCTCCACGTGGTACACTCCCTCCTCCTTCCAGTACTTTTGCCACCGTGGCTCCAATTCGCTGAAATTATACTCCATTTTATATCAATCTTTTATCCGCGACCCTTCACTCGGCCGCAAAATGCAAATATAATAAAAAACATCCATTCCACCAAATTTTTCTTCACCCCTTTGCAACAACGAGACCGGAAATACCTCCACCACCGCAGGCAACAAACAGGGGTCAAACAGGTGTTTTATTCGACTGTTCTTATATAGTATACATATAGTATACATATACTTCTCATATAGTATTTATATACGGTATATGAATACTATATGAGAAGTATATGTATACTATATGACTTGGGTCGAAGTTGGGGCCTATTTTACAGGGGTTTATTTCCTCTTTCCCTTGTGGTGGCGCTTGTTGGCAGCCTGGAGTTCTTTGCGTTGTTCGGGGGTGAGGATTTCGTCGATGCGGACCTTGGTGACGTACATTTCGCGCGAGATTTCGGCCTGGAGCTTGGCTTCGCGGTCGAAGAGGGGGTAGAGGGTGCGGCTCTGGTCGCCGTCCATCTCCATGTAGCGGTTGATGCTGTCGCGTACGGTTCTCTGTTCCTTGCGCAGTTTTTCCACACGGTCCTTGGATTCGTTGGTGATGGTTTCCAGTTTGCGTTTCTGGTTGGCGCTGAGGTCGCTGACGAGTTCTGTGATGTCGGGGCGGGGTTCGGGCTTCGGACCTTCGCGGTGGGGACGCTGGGCGAGGACGTCGGAGCATTGCATGCCGAGGAATAGAGCCAGGGCTATAACGAAGATACGTTTCATGATTATCGGTTTTTTGATGGTTATTCTATGGTTTCGATGGTTTCCTCGTCGTAGAGGTATTCGATGGGGTTGGGTGCTGCGGACTCGATGGTGGAGTAGTAGTCGTAGTCGGACACGGAGGCTATCATGGAGCCGATGCCTTCCTCATCGTAGGAGCGGAAGGAGTTGACGTTGAAAACCACCACGGCGGCCACGGCGGCCACGGCGGTGAGAGCCACGGTGCGCCAGAGGGTGGTGCGGTGCACGGGCTGCAGGTAGGGCTTCTGCCTCACCTGAGCCATCACAGCGTCGACCACATCGACCTGCTTGGGGTAGGTCTGGCGCGACAGGATTTGTAGTTGTTCTTCTATATTCATCTCGTTTTCGTTATTGTTTCACTTCTTTGGCCAGGTTCTTTTTGGCGCGGAAGATGAGCGATTCCACCTTGGCGAGCGTGCACTGCATAACGTCGGCAATCTGCTGGTAGGAGAAGTCCTCGAAGGTGTAGAGTACCAGGGCGGTGCGCTGTTCGTCCTTGAGGTGCCCGATGGCTGTGCGTAGCTGTTCCAACTGTTCGCGGTGGATAATCTCCTGTTCGGCGTTGCGATCGGACGAGATTTCCTCGGGCGGGTTCTCCAGTTCGTCGGTGCTCACGTAGCGTTTGCTTTTGTTGAGCATCTTGCAGACGACGTTGACTGTGATGCGGTAGATGAAAGAACTCAGCTTCGAATCGAAGCGGAAGCGCGGCAGAGCGGTGTAGAGCTCGACGAAGACTTGCTGTGTCACCTCCTCGACATCGAGGCGCGTGCCGCAGAGCTTGTACGTGAGGTTGGCTACAATCTGCTGGTAGCGCTTGACGATGAGGGCGTACTGCTCGGTGTCTCCGGCAAGGATCTTCTGGACTATCTCTTTGTCTTCCACAGGCTCGATTCGTTATTAGGTACGGGATGAATTGTTTTTATTGCAACTTTTTTCGGAAAAATATTTTTTTCTTCGGATTTTTCCCTCCGGGACTATTCATATTTAAAGCGCTCGATGTCGCGCCGTTCGCGTTTGGTGGGGCGTCCGACGCCACGGTCGCGCTTCTCGAAGGCGTACTGGCGAGCCATCTGTATGCGCTCGTATTCCTCCTGGGGCGTGCGGTCAATCATGAAGCCCTGCACCAGGGGTGCGCCGACGCGATTGGGCGGGATGGCCAGGACCTCTATCTCCTTGTGCAGCTGGTCGATGTTGAGGCTGTAGCGTTCGCCCTCCCTGACTTCGTGCGAGGGCTTGAGGGTGCGTCCGTCGGTGGACATGCTCACCTTGCCGCACTGGCAGGCATCCGCCGCCAGCGACCGTGTCTTGTAGAGGCGCACCGCCCAGAGGTATTTGTCGAGTCTCATATTTTGAAGATATAGGTGATGGTGCCGATCTGTTCTTCGGGTGCGGAGGTGGAGGCGTTGAAGCGGGCGCGCTTGGCGGCGGCCTTGGCCTGGTCCACGAGGCGTCCGGTGGTGATGGTGGAGCCCTGGTAGGGGGCTTCGGTACGCACCACCTTGCCTTGCTGGTCCACCCAGATGCGGACCACTATCTTGCCCTGCTGGTTGGAGTTGTACTCGGGCTTGGGGAGCGACACGGCCTCGCGGCCGGTGAGGTTGTAGTTGCCGTTGCCGCCACCTTTGCCGGTGTAGTTGTTGCTGGTGGGGGTGCCGTTGGGGTTGCCCTGGTTGCCCTGGCCGGTGCTGATGCCCTGACTGCCGCTACCGGAGGTCTGGTTGCGTTTGCCGGGGAAGAGGGCGTTCTTGTTGATTTCAGGCTCTTTGTTCTCCACCACAGGCTGCTCCTGGGCGGCGGGGTTGGTGATGTTGCCGGGGTTGGGGCTGGAGGGCACGGGGACCGTGGGTTCGGTGCGCTGCGTCACCACCTGCTGCTGCGATGCCGGAGGGGCGTAGTTGGCGGCCTCGCTGGCGGGCTCGGGGCTGTCGCCCTGGCCGAAGTCGGAGTCGCCGAGGTTCACCTCCACGCCCTCCTCGGGAATGGGTGGGTCGGGCGGCGTGTAGGCGAAAATGTTGAGGCTCATCAACAGCATGGACAGCAGGACGATGACCGCGGTGGCTATTCCGGATTTGACCTTTGCATTCATGGTGCTTTACTGTTTGGGTGATGTGGCCAGGATGACCTTGTGCTTAGTGCCGGAGGCGTTGTTGATATTGTTGACGGCGTCGATGACGTTGACGACATCCTGCACGGGGACTTCCTTGTCGGCGCGGAGCACGACGCAGGCATCCTCGATGCCGCCCTCGATGCCGGCGGCGATGTGCTGCTGCAGGTCGCTGACGGGCACCGCCACATCGCCGACGTAGAAGTTGTGCTCGGTGTCGATGTAGACGGTGACGTTCTGCTTGGCCATGGTGCGGCTCGAACTCTCGGGAAGCATGAGCTTCACGGCGTTGGGGGCGATGAGCGTCGAGGTGATCATGAAGAAGATGAGCAGCAGGAACACCAGGTCGGACATCGACGACGAGGAGGTCTCTATCTTGATTTGATTGCGTGTCTTGATCATAAAGGTTATTGGTTATTGGTTATTGGTTATTGAGAACTGGCGCGTCAGCCGTCAATGACCAATAACCGTTAAACACTTAACATTATCATGCGGGTTCGTGAAGGAGGTCCATAAATTCGTTGGCGCGCACCTCAAGTTCGAAGACGACCTTGTTGATGCGGGTGACGAGGAGGTTGTGGAGGAAGTAGCAGATGATGCCGACGATGAGGCCGCCGACGGTGGTCACCATGGCGGTGTAGATGCCGGAGGCGAGCATCTGGATGTCGATGTTGTTGCCGGCATGGGCCATCTCCTGGAAGGCGGAGATCATGCCCACCACAGTGCCGAGGAAGCCGATCATAGGGCCGAGGGAGGCCACGGTGGCCACGAGGGAGACGCGGCGTTCGAGGTTGGCCACTTCCAGCTGGCCTTCGTTCTCGATGGCAGCCTGGATGTCGGGCAGCGGACGGCCGAGGCGCGAGAAGCCTTTGTCGATCATGCGGCCCAGGGGGGTGTTGGTCTGCTTGGAGAGGGTGCGGGCCTCGTCGATGTTGCCTTGGTGGACATATTCGCGGATGTTCTTCATGAAGACGTTGTCCTCCTCGCCTTTGAGGGCGGCGCTGAGGGTGAGGTAGCGCTCGATGAAAATGTAGATGGCCAGCACCAGTAGCAGGGCCAGCACCAGCATTATCCATCCGCCGCTGACGGCCATATCCCAGATGGTGATGTTCTCGGCCTTTTCGGTGGTGTTAACAACGGTTTCGGCAGCAGCTTGGGCTGCGGCGGGATCGCTCTGGATCAATAAGAGAGGGTTCATCATGTGTGTTTGCTTTTTGTTATTTTGCTTCTATTAACGTGTTATTGTCTTATTTATTATGTGCGCAAGGCATCATTTTTTTTCAAAACGAGAGGGTGATGCCCATCGTGGGCTGCCATCCGGCGAGGGTGGGCTGAAGGCCCGGGGTGACGGCGAGGGTGAGGTCGTCGTCGATGCGGAAACCGTAGAGATGGCCGAAGACGTAGGCATCGACAAGGTTGAGGGCGTAGATGCCGGCAGCGATGATGACCATCAACTGGAAGTTGCGGTTGTAGGAATTGTAGAGGCTGTAGATGCTGGTGGTGGGATAGGAGGCATAGTCGGCGAGGTTGGTGGCGCCGTCGTGGTTGACGCGGTAGAGGTACTCGTCCTTGAACATAGCCATGCGGTCGTAGTTGTAGTAGGCATAGTAGCCCACGCCGGCCATGGCGCCGTAGATGATGGGGATCTTCCAAGCCTGGCCGTTGTACACCTGTCCGCCGCCGGGGACGAGGGAGAGCAGCAGGGCTTTGGTGGCCGAATGCTCTTCGGGGACAGTCTTGGTGGTCACGGGGTCCTGCAGCTCGACCACTCTCTGCGCCCTTGCCGTGGGGGAAAAAGAAAAGAGGAGAACCGTGCTGATGCCTATCAGCAACACAGTTCTCCTCATTCCTCTTACCACTCTCATGATGCGCTATTTCTCAAGAAGTGAGACGATGCGCTCGAAATCGCTGTCCGAATTGAAGAGGATGGTCAGCGACCCTTTGCCACGCTGGGAGCGCTTGATTTCTACGGCCGACTGGAGGCGTTCCTTCAGCCGGCTCTGGGCGGCGGCGTGCACAGCAGGCAGTTCGCCACGCTTCTTGACGGGGGCCACAGGTTTTTTCTTGGCGTTCTTGGCCATCTCCTCGGCCTGGTGCACGGAGAGGTGACGGTCGATGATGGCATGCAGTATCTCGAGGTGCAGGTCGATGTCCTCGACGTTGATCAGGGCGCGGGCATGTGCCATGCTGATCTGGTCGTTGCTGAGGGCCAGCTGGGTCTCGGCCGGCAGGTTGAGCAGGCGCAGGTAGTTGGTGATGGTGGAGCGGTTCTTGCCGACCTTCTCGCTGAGCTGGTCGTGGGTCAGGCGGCACTCCTCGATGAGGGCCTTGTAGGCCAGGGCGACCTCCATGGCGTTGAGGTTCTCGCGCTGGATGTTCTCCACGAGGGCCATCTCCATCATCTGGTTGTCGGTGGCCACGCGCACATAGGCCGGCACCTCCTTGAGGCCTGCCAGCTGGGCGGCGCGGCAACGGCGCTCGCCGGCGATGAGCTGGTAGGTGTCGTCCGGCATCTTGCGTACGGTGACGGGGGTGATGACGCCCTGCTGACGGATGGACTGCGCCAGCTCCTCCAGGGCCTCGGGGGCGAACTCCTTGCGGGGCTGATAGGGGTTGGCGACAATCTTCTTGAGGGGTATGGTGCTGATGGCGGCAGTCACGGTGTTCGACATCTCGAAATCCTTCGTGTCGGGCAATATGGAACTCAAACCGCGGCCCAATCCTCCGCTCTTCTTGTTAGTCATATCTTTTTATTTACTGTTTCTTTTTAGAATCTCCTGCGCCAGGTTGAGGTAGTTGACGGCACCCGTCGAGGCGGCATCGTGCATGATGATGCTCTTGCCGTAGGACGGCGCTTCGGCCAACTTGGTGTTGCGGTAGATGAGGGTGTCGAAGACCATCTGCTTGAAATGGCCGCGCACATCCTCCACCACCTGGCGGGCCAGGCGCAGACGGTTGTCGTACATGGTGATGAGCAGGCCCTCGATGGAGAGCTTGGGGTTTAGGCGGGTCTGCACGATGCGCACCGTGTTGAGGAGCTTGCCCAGGCCCTCGAGGGCGAAGTACTCGCTCTGGATGGGGATGATGACCGAATCGGAGGCCGTGAGGGCGTTGATGGTAATCAGGCCCAGCGACGGCGAGCAGTCGATGATGATGAAGTCGTAGTCGTTCTTCACGGGCTCGAGGGTGCGCGTCAGGAACTGCTCGCGGCCCTTCTCGTTGACGAGCTCCACCTCGGCACCGACGAGGTCGATGCGCGTGGGCAGCAGGTCAAGGTTCGGCGTGTCGGTCTCGACGATGACATCTTTCACCTGAGCCTGCCCGAGGATGCAGTCGTAGACGCTCTTCTCCAGCTCGTCGGGGTTGATGCCGAGGCCGGAGGTGGCGTTGGCCTGCGGGTCGCAGTCCACCAGCAGCACCTTCTTCTCGAGCACAGCCAGCGAGGCGCTCAGGTTCACCGCCGTGGTGGTCTTCCCCACCCCGCCTTTCTGGTTGGCTACAGATATTATCTTGGACATTGTGTGTTAAAACTTAAAGTCAATCTCGTCAAGTTTGCTCTCGCTGGAATCGTTGTGCCAGTTGTCCTCCACCACCACGGGCGGCGGCACGATACCCGTCTCGATGAACGAGAAGGCGTTGTCCAGTCCCTGACGGAACTTTTCGAAGTCCTCCTTGTAGAGGAACATCTTGTTCTTCTCGAAATAGACCTCGCCGGTGTTGTTGTCGAAAAGCTTGCGGCTCTCAGTAATGGTAATGAACTTGTCACCGCCACGGGTTTCTTTCACATCGAAGAAATATCTACGCTTTCCGGCGGGAATGGCCTGGCTGTAAAGTTCTTCTTTTCTTTGCTCTTTGTTGTCCATAAACTCTGCTTTATTACGTTAAAAATCGATTTGCAAAATTAGCTATTTTTTCTTTATCGTATGCCTAATGGCAAATAAAGTTATTAACACAACTTGGTTAAAGCCATCTATTTCTTGTGCGTCATGATGTCCAGGATCATGTCGTCGGTCTGGTTCATGCCGTCTTTGCCGAGGCGGCCGAGGTTGTGGATGGAGCAGTCGATATCGCTCTCGCTGAGGCCGTCGGTGCGGTCCACTACACGGTCATGTACCGCCAGTTCGGAGCACACGAAGGCGCTGTACAGGCCCACGCTCATCTTCAGGGCGCAACTGGGCTTGGCGCCGTCGCACACCATGCCGGCCAGGGTGTTGATCATGTTCTTCATGGCGTAGCACACCTGCTCGTATCCGCCACCTTCGAGGTAGGTCAGCGCGGAGCTGACGCCCATCGTAGCGTTGACGATGCCGCACAGGGCACTCAGGCGACCGATGCCGCGTTTGATGTAGATGGACATCAGATGGCTCATGGTCAAGGCGCGGAGTATCTTCTCGTCGTCGCAACCTTTCAGCTTGCCGTAGTAGAACGGGGGCAGCGTGCAGGTGATGCCCTGGTTGCCAGAGCCTGAGTTGCTGTATACGGGCTTGGTGCAGCCGTCCATGCGGGCATCGCTGGCGGCCACCGTGCGGGCCACGACGGTATGCACCGTGTCGCCGTTGCTTTGTTCCATCAGTATCTGACCTGTGTGCAGCCCCATGCCGCCGAGGCCTATTTCCGAGGCGGCGGTGTTGTATTCCACCGTCTCTTTCAGGAAGGCCAGTTCCTCCAGAGGGGCCGTCGTGGCGAAGTCGTAGACCATGCGGGCGGTCATCTCCAGACGTTGCTTGTTGTCTACCTCGGGGTCGGTGTCCTCTTCGGCCTGTTGGAAGAGGCCCTGCTTGTGGTCGAGGAGCACCTGCTCGTCGCGTTTGAGGAAGATGAAATTGGTGTGGCGGCAGGCGATGACAGCCACAGCCGAATGACCGCCGCCGTTGCAGCGGCACTCGATGTAGAGCTTGTCGCTGGTCTCCTTCACACCTATCTCTATTCGGTCGCCGTTGTTGGCCAGCCATCGCTTGGCGTCGTCGACGTCGCCCTCGGGGAGCGTCAGCACCTCGAGGCCGCGGCTGGAGTCGCCGTGTGTGACGGCCATGGCCACGGCTATCGGCAGGCCTATCATCCCCGTGCCGGGGATGCCCACGCCCATGGCGTTCTTGTAGACGTTCTTGCTCAGCCTCAGTCCCACGTGCTCGGGCTCGCAGCCCAAGGTCTCGCAGGCTTTGGCCACGCAGAGGGCCACGGCCCCGGGCTCCGTACACCCGGTGGCCAGCACCACCTCCTGCTTCAATATCTCAATCAATGCCTCTCGCAAACTCTTTTCCATATATTATGTATTCTTTATAACTCCACGACCTAGAACGGCACATCGCCGTCGGGACTCATGCCAATGTTGTTGTCCTCGTTCATCTTCGAGTCCACAATCATGCTGCCACCCTGCTGGTCGAAGTTGGCGTTCTGGGGCATGCCCATGCCTTCCAGGCCCAGCTGCGGAGGGTTCTCGAAGCGTGCGAACTCCTTGACGAAACGCAGGCGCACATCGCCCGTGCCTCCGCTACGGTGCTTGGCCACGATGAGGTCCGCCATACCGAGCGTCGAGCCGTGGTCGTCCTCCTGGATGCCGTAGTACTCCGGACGGTAGATAAACATCACGATGTCGGCATCCTGCTCGATAGCACCAGACTCGCGAAGGTCGCTCAGCTGCGGCTTGTTACCCACGCGATTCTCCACAGCACGGCTCAGCTGCGACATGGCCAGCACCGGTATTCCCAGCTCTTTCGACAACGACTTCAGCTGGCGGCTGATCATGCTGATCTCCTGCTCGCGGTTGCCGTTGCGGTTGTCGCTCGAGCCCGAGGACATCAGCTGCAGGTAGTCGATGAAGATCATCTGTATGTCGTAGCGCTGCTTCAGTCGGCGGGCCTTGGCGCGAAGCTCGAAGATGGTGAGCTGCGGGGTGTCGTCGATGTAGATAGGGGCGCTGTTGAGGGGCTGTGCACCCTTCTTCAGCTGCTCCTTCTCATAGGGCTCCAGGTGGCCTTTTTTCAGCTTGTCGCCCGGCAGGCGGGCCTCGCTGCTGATGAGACGCATGGCCAGTTCCTGACCCGTCATCTCGAGCGAGAAGAAGGCCACAGCCTTGTGGAAGTCCACTGCAATGTTGCGGGCCATACTCAGGGCGCACGCCGTCTTACCCATGGCGGGACGGGCGGCGAGGATGATGAGCGTGCCTGGCTGGAATCCCGCCGTCATGCGGTCCAGGCCTATGAAGCCGCTCTCCAGACCACTCAGGCCGTCACTTTTCTCGCCGGCCTCTTTGATTTGGTCCATGGCCATCGTGACAAAGTCGCCCATCGGGTGGTAGTCCGAGCGGAAATTCTTGTCGTTGATGTCCATCAGGCGCTGCTCCGTCTTGTCCAGCAGGTTGACAACGTCGGTCGTCTCGTCGTAGGCCTCGGTGATGGTCTCCGTCGAGATGCGGATCATCTCCCTCTGGATGAACTTCTCGCTGAGCACGCGGATATGGTACTCGATGTGCGCCGCCGAAACAACGTTCTCCGTCAGCTTCGACACCGCATAGGCACCTCCGGCGGCCTCCAGTTCGCCGTCCAGACGCAGACGCTCCACCACCGTCAGCAGGTCCACTGGCTGGCTCTGTTCGAAGAGCTTCCTAATCGCGCGATAGACGGCCTGGTGTTCAGGCTTGTAGAAGTACTCCACATGCAGCGTCTCGATGGCGTTGATGAGGGCCGTCTGGTCGAGCATGAGTGCACCAAGCACACTCTCCTCCAGGGCTATGGCCTGGGGGGGAGTGTTGCCGTTGATGTCAAACGCCTGTGTGTAGGTCAGTCTGTCTTTCCGACGTGGATTCGCTGTGGTTGGCATAGGGGCTCCTCTCGCGTCATACCTGTTGTGCCGCGCCGCCGTCCTCGACCATCACGGTGGAACCGCGATAGGCGGGACAGGTGTGGTGGGTGCAGCTGGCGGCAACCAGCGTCAGCACCACAACGGCGAGCATCATAACAACTTTCTTTTTCATTTTCTTTTACTTTATTTAGTGGTTTTCTTTGCCTTGGTGGTCTTGGTGGCCTTGGCGGCAGGTTTGGCGGTAGCCTTCACAGCCTTGGCGGCAGCCTTTTTGGCGGCTTTGGGAGCGGGGGCGGGTTGGGCAGAGGGCTCTTCACCGTTGATCTTGGCGTTGACCATCTTCAGGATTTCGGCCTCCTGCTTGATAGCCTTGTCCTCGATGGCCTGGGCCTTGGCCAGGATGTCGGCCTTGAAGGCCTCGTCCTTGAGCGAGGAGGCGTTGATCTTCACATTGAGGTGGGCACCCATGACGGCCGAACGAGCGGCCAGCGAGCCCACGCCACCGTCGGTGACGCTGTTGGGGTTGCCCCATTCCACCATCGCGCGGCAGACCTCGAAGGCCTCGAGGCTCTTCTGCATGGTGCGGAAGGGAACCTCGGTGGCGAACTTGGTGGCCTCCTGAATGGCGGCGCTGCGGGCGGCCTTCTCTTCGTCGGTCTTCTTGGGCAGGCCGAAGGCATCCATAATCTTGTTGAATGCGGCGGTGTCCTCGTCCACGAGGTGCAGCAGTTCGTCCTTCAGGGCCTGACCTTTGACGGCCACATCGCTGAACTTCTCCCACTCGTCGTCGTAGGCGGCTTTGCCACCCGTGAGGTTGGCCACCATCGTGCCCAGCGAAGCGGCCAGGGCGCCCATGTAGGCGCTGACGCTGCCGCCGCCGGGTGCGGGGCTCTCGCTGGCGGTCTCGTCGCAGAAGCCACGGCAGGTGAGGTCAACCAGTTTCTTCTTCGAATGGTCCTCGATGAGGTACTCGATGACTTTCTCCTTGGGGTCGAAGGGCTTCAGGTCGTCCAGACCCATGCTCTTGATGGCCACCTTCATAATCTCTTCCTCGCTGACGCCGAGGCTGCGCTGCTGTTTGGCCAGGTAGTACTTGCCGGCATCAATGAGGACGCTCTTGGGGATGAGGCCCACAATCTCGCATCCGGTGACGCGCAGGCCACGGTTCTGGGCGCAACGGCACACCTCGTCGAAGCACAGGTGCACGGGGGCCACCTTGATGCTGGTGATGTTCATGCTCACCTGGGCGATGCCGTAGTCCTCAATGTACCAGCCGATGGCCTTGGTCCCTTTGAGGGTACCGGGAATCATGATGGGCTTGCCGTTCTCGTCCTTCATGGGCTTGCCGCTGGGCTTTCCGCCCTCACGCATGGGACGTCCCTTCTCGCGCACATCGAAGGCGATGGCGTTGGCACGGCGCGTGCTGGTGGTGTTGAGGTTGTAGTTGATGGCCACGAGGAAGTCGCGGGCACCCACCTGGGTGGCGCCGGTACGGGCCGTGTGCTCGTTCCAGGCGTTGGGGCCGAAGTCTGGCTTCCATTGCTTGGTGCCCAGACGGCTGCTCAAGCTCTCATACTCGCCGGTACGGCAGTAGGCCAGGTTGCGGCGTTCCGGGATGAAGGCGGCGTTCTCGTAGCAGTAGATGGGGATCTGCAACTCCTCGCCCAGACGCTTGCCGAGTTTGTGGGCATACTCCACAACCTCCTCCATCGTGATGTTGCTCACGGGGATGAGGGGGCACACGTCGGTGGCACCTTGGCGCGGATGGGCGCCGTGGTGCTGGGTCATGTCGATCAGCTCGGCGGCTTTCTTCACCACCTGGTAGGCGGCCTCAAGCACGGGCTCCGGCTCGCCCACAAATGTGATGACGGTACGGTTGGTAGTCTGTCCGGGGTCGACGTCGAGAAGCTTCACACCTTCCACCTTTTCAATCTCGGCAGTCACCTGATTGATGATATCCATATTGCGCCCTTCGCTGATATTGGGCACACATTCAATGAGTTGTTTCATAGTTGCATTAAATTTTATTTCTGCAAATGTACAAAATATTTTTAATATACCAATAAATTTTTTATCCACCGCCGCTCTCAGCCTCCCCCCCACGCTGCTCAACTAGCCACGTCTACTTGGATACACTCCTCAGTCAGCCTTCCAGGGCTGACAGCTCCCCTAAATTAGGGGAGCAATTGGATAGCGATGGTTAGCAACTCTTGGTATTATGGCTCCTCCCCTAAGTTAGGGGAGGTGGACGCACGAAGGGCGGACGAAGGAGAGTGTCAGGAAGATGTTAGAGGAGTGTGTCTGGAAGAATGATTTTTTAGATATTTTAATAAAATATTTTTATTGGATTGCAGTATTTTTAGTATCTTTGCAAGCGATTATGCATTGGAAAGAACATAAAATACTGCAATATACAATGCTGATTCTTTGCCTGTTACCGTTTAGTGCAAAGGGCCAGCAGATTGTCCATGTGATGGGTGACACGACCGTTTGTGTACAGGATTCGGTGATGGTAGGCATGGGGTTCAACCCGAACCACGAGGTGGTGGTACGGAACGTGGAGACGGCGCTGAGCCACGGCGAGACGGCGTTCCTGCCCGACGGGGTGGAATGCGGCACGATGGGGTGCTCCTACCGTTCGTCTGTGACCTTCTCGGGCTTCGGCGCGGGCGACGCCATCCAGTCGGTGAACGACATCAAGTACATACGCCTGAACCTGGAACACTCCTTCGTGGGCGACCTCTACATCAACGTCACCTGTCCCAACGGCCAGAAGGCCGACATCCTGCGCTTCAGCAACTACAACGGCGGAGCCGCGTTGTCGGACTGCCTGACGGGATTGCCAGCCTCGTCGCGCGGATGGAACACTCCGACCTACAGCAATACGGACCACACCACCTTCGGTATCGCCAACTCCGACGACTACAGCATAGACCCCTGCGAGCATTCCGGCTACCTCAATGCCCCCGGCTACGGGTGGAACTACTGCTGGAGCAACAACACCAACTCGGGCTACACCTACGCCTCGGACGGCGGATACATCTACCGCACGGCGAACCAGATCTACGCGCCCGGCGCCAGCACCTACTGCAACTACCGCGTGGACTCGTCCAACGTAGCCGCCGGCACGAACTTCTACCATCCGGACCAGAGTTTTTCGAGCCTCGTGGGATGCCCACTGAACGGTGAGTGGTACATCGAGGTGATCGACGGTGTGCGCCAGGACAACGGCTATATCTTCAACTGGGAGCTGGTGCTGAACGACGCGTTGGTGCCGCAGGACAGCATGGTGACGGGCTACGGCCTCGCGGGCGACTCGGTAAGCCGCATCGACGATTCCACCTTCGCCGTGTACCGTCCCTCCGGCAGCACCTCGGACACCACCATCACCTACCACGCCACCATCTACGGCACCGGGGGCGCCACCCTCGACACCGTGCTGCGGGTGCGCTTCGTGCCGCAACTCTACCACCTGGTGGACGGCCAATACTGCGAGGGCGACACCCTAGTGGTGGACGAGCTGCGCATCACGCAGACGACCCACCGCATAGACACCGTGATGCTGGCAGGCATCCCCTGCCCGGTGGTGCGCGAGGTGGACGTCACTTTCCATCCCAGCTACGACCTCTACGACACCCTGGGCATCTGCAGCAACCAGCGCTTCGTGTACAACGGAGTGGACTACGGCGGCCCCGGGGACTTCCTAGTCCATAGCCTCACGGCCAACGGCTGCGACAGCAACACGCACCTAACGCTGGTGGCCGTCGATGCCCAGTTCAACGCCATGCCCTACCTCAGCGAAGACGACGAACGCTGGAGCCGCGACACCATACTGGCGGGCTGCGCACCCTTCACCATCTACCTCTCCGACAGCACCGGCAAGGAGGCCGACCGCCGTTGGCACACGGGCGACACTGGATGGTACAGTAGCGAGCACCTGGCGCACACCTACGACAGTGCCGGGGTGTACACCATCACCCTTGCCGCCACAAGCATCAACGGCTGCCGCGACACGGCGGTGCTGCGCAACATGGTGATGGTGTTCGACAGGCCGGAGCCCGACTTCTGGTGGGAGCCCGAGAGCCCCGTGATGTCGCACCCCAGAGTGGAACTCTTCGCCGTCGAGGGCGAAGGGTTGCTGGGATACACTTGGGCGGTACAGAGGGGCGACGGCAGCGGCTGCGACAGCCTCTACGGTCCCTCGGCCAACTACTCTTGGTCCACGGACGACGACCTCGTGTCAGGCGACATGAGCGTCACCCTCATCGAGGTGCTGCACCACACGGGCCCCTACGGGCTGCCCGTGGACTGCTACGACAGCGTGGAGAAGACCATCACCATCGTCAACGACTGGCTGCAGTTCCCCAACCTCGTCACCCCCAACGGCGACGGCATCAACGACATCTGGAAGGTGGTGAACCTGCTGGAATGCGGCATGTACTCGATGAACGAGCTGTGGGTGTACAGCGCCTGGGGCTCGTTGGTGTACCACGCAAAGAACATTACGAAAGAGGAGGAGTTCTGGGACCCCGAGGAGACGAACAGTCCGGACGGAACCTACTACTTCCGCTTCTCGGCCCGCAGCCTCTACGGCATCGTGAAGAGGAACGGGACGATAGAGGTGGTGAGATAAAGAGTTGAAACAATTAATGAATATATATAAAAACATACTGGTTTTGGTGGCGGTGGCCATGTTGACGGCGACGCCTGTGGCGGCACAGGAGATTGTCTCGTTCGCGGTACCCACCAGCGTATGCAGCAACGACACAACGACGGTCAGCTTCGGCTACCGGGAGTCGCACAACATCGTCATCGAACAAAGCCACGCCTCCCTAGGTCACAGCGAGCAGGTGTTCCTGCCCGACGGGCAGCCGTGTGGCACGCTGGACTGTTCCTACCGGTCGCCCGTCACCTTCACGGACTTCGCCGACGGAGCCATCATCACCTCGGTGAACGACATCCAGTTCCTGCGCCTGAACATGGAGCACTCCTTCCTGGGCGACCTTTATATCAACATCACCTGCCCCAACGGCCGCAAGGCCGACATATTGCGTTTCAGCAACTACAACGGTAGCGTCAGCACGTCGATCTGCCAGACATCGATAGGAAGTGCATCGCGCGGATGGAACGGACCCGCCAGCTCCAACGAGGACCACGCCTACCTGGGCATCCCCAACCGCACAACCGACAACACCTACAACCCCTGCAACCATACCTCCACCACCAATGCTCCCGGCACAGGATGGAACTATTGCTGGAGCAACAATACCAACTCCGGATACACCTATGCCGACGGCAGCGGTTACGTCTACCGCAGCAGCAACCAACAATACGCCGAATTCCACGACGGGCATAACTACTACCGGGTCGACTCGTCCAACGTGGCCACCGGTGCCAACTTCTACCATCCCGACGAGAGCTTTGCGAGTCTCGTGGGGTGCCCGATGAACGGCGAATGGTACATAGAGGTCATCGACGGCGTGAATCGCGACAACGGCTACATCTTCGAATGGGAGCTGTCCCTCAACCCCACCCTGCTGCCCCCCGACGAGTGCGAGGTGACAGGATACAACATCACGGGCCACGGAGTGACGATGATCGACGACTCCACCTTCACCATCACCCCGCCGGCAGGCCTCAGCCACGACACTACCATCGCCTACACCTACACCATCTACTCCACCTGCGGCGCCATCGACAGCACGGTCAACCTTACGTTCCATCCGAGCTACCATTCCGAGACGACTGTCGAGGGCTGCGAGAGCTACACCTGGAAGGGAAACACCTACACCACCAGCACCAACATCCTCGAGAGGGCGCATACGCCCTTCAACTGCGACAGCATCTCGCGCGTGCACATCGTGGTCCATCCCGGCTACCACCTGGTGCAGTCGCGCACCATCGTGGAGAACCAGCTGCCCTTCACCTTCATGGGGAGCACCTTCGACGACGAGGTTGCCGACTCGCTGCTGACCGCCACCACCACCTTCGGCTGCGACAGCAACGTCACCTTCACGCTCACCATCTATCGCAACGTTGCCTCCGAGGCCTACGACACCATTTGCTCCAACGCCCTGCCCTATCAGTGGAACGGCCTCAGCCTCGGCAGCACGTGCGACACCGTCGTCACGTTGTTCACCACCCACGGGGCCGACAGCGTTATCACCCTGCACCTGCAGGTGTTTCCGGCCCACGATACCGTTATCATTACCGAAGTGGTTGAAAACGAGCTGCCCGTCACTATCCTCGGGCGCGAATACTACGCATCTATCGATACCACGCTCCGTTTCACCAACGGCTACGGATGCGACTCGGTGGTCACCCATCGGCTGACCGTGCACGAAAACCACAGCTACAGCTACACGCGTGCCGTCTGCGACAGCGACCTACCCTGCTCATGGAACGGCGCCGTCTTCGACTCGGCCGGAAGCGTTGTACTGTCGCTCCTCGACCGCTACGGGGCCGACAGCATCGTCACCCTAACCCTCAACGTCAACCCCACCTACATCATCGAGGTGGACACCATCATCTGCGACAACTACCCCTACGTCCTCGGCGACCAGGAATTAACAGAGAGCGGCAAGTACAAATCCACGCTCACATCCGCTTTGGGATGCGACAGTACCGTTAGCGTGAGCCTGATGGTCAACCTCCACGACGAGCTCACCCTCTACGACACCATCTGTGCCAACGACTCCTACACCTTCGGCGACCGCACCTACAACCGTTCGGGCACCTACATCTACAATTACACCAATGTCCTCGGCTGCGACTCCATCATCACCCTCAACCTAGGAATCCTTGCCGGCGACCTCAAGGCCGACATCCTCGCCATACCCCTCATGGTGTCCACCACCAACCCCAACTTCGACCTGCACGACAACAGCGACTACGCCACCTCGCGCCTTTGGATAATCGAGGACAACAACTTCACGCAACGCAGCCTCAGCTACACCTTCCCCGACGGCATCGACTCTCTGCCCGTCACCCTCGTGGCCTATAGTCCCGAAGGCTGTAGCGATACGGCACACACTATCATCCTGATGGACCGCTCCGCCATCTTCACCCCCAACGCCTTCACCCCCAACCAAAGCACCAACAACACTTGGCAGCCCGTAATCAACAAGATTGAGTTCCTCGAAGTGTGGATATACAACCGCACTGGCCTCCTGGTCACCCACCTGGAGGGTACTGACCTGCGCTGGGACGGCACCTCCGCCGACGGCATCGACTGTCCCCAGGGGGCATACGTATACAACCTCCAGTACCGCACCATCCCCCGGCCGGAGAAGCTCCAATCGCTTACGGGCACCATCCTCTTAATCAGATAATCATGCAGAAACACATCGAACAGATATGGGAGCAGCGCGAACTGCTCAACAAGAAAGAATACCGACAGGCCGTAGAAGAGGCCATCGACATGCTCGACAACGGGCGTCTCCGTGTGGCCGAACCCGGCGATGCGGGACAATGGACCGTCAACGAGTGGGTGAAGAAGGCCGTCCTGCTCTACTTCCCCCTCTGCGGCATGCAGACCATCGAGGCCGGCCCCTTCGAGTACCACGACAAGATACCGCTGAAGCACGGCTTCGCCCAGAACGGAGTCCGTGTGGTGCCACCCGCCGTGGCCCGCTACGGCGCCTACCTGGCCCCGCAGACGGTACTCATGCCCTCCTACGTCAACATCGGCGCCTACGTCGACTCCGGCACCATGGTGGACACCTGGGCCACCGTGGGCTCCTGCGCCCAGATAGGCAAACACGTGCACCTCAGTGGCGGCGTAGGCATCGGCGGCGTGCTGGAACCCGTGCAGGCAGCACCCGTCATCGTGGAGGACAACGCCTTCATCGGTTCGCGATGCATCATCGTCGAAGGCGCCCATATCGGCCGCGAAGCCGTGCTGGGATCAGGAACCGTCATTACGTCATCGACCCACATCATCGACGTCACAGGCCCCGAACCCGTCACACACATCGGCCATGTGCCCCCGCGGAGCGTCGTCATCCCCGGCAGCTACACGAAGCACTTCCCCGCCGGCGACTACAACGTCTCCTGCGCCCTCATCATCGGCCAACGCAAAGAATCCACCGACAAAAAAACATCCCTCAATGAAGCACTCCGTCTGTTTTAAGTTTCTCATTTTTTCTTTTTTATTTTTTATCTTCCTCGCCTGCAACAAGGTAGATGAAATCGACTTTCGCGGCACCGTTGTCGACACCCGCGAGTGCACGGCGTCGTATGTGAAACCCGACCTCGGCTACCTCGTCCAGCTCTCGTCGCCCGACAGCATCGGCGGCGACTACACCACCAACGACGGCATCGTCCACCACAACGTCGTTATCCTCTATGCCCCGGACCGCCTCATCTACCTCAACGACCAGCTTCGCGGCACCTTCTACCTCGACGACGAATACTCGCGCGCCAACTGCTCCATCCATTGGACCGACATTGACAATATCCCCATCGGGGTCTTCACATCCGTCTCTGTTGATTAATTGTTAAAAAAAATATCCCGCCATTAGCGACTTTCTTCGTATCTTTGCAATTCGAATACGAATAATTTAAAACACCGAGAATATGAAATTTATCGTCAACAGCCAGCAGTTACACAAGCAGTTGCAGTCCCTCAGCGGCGTGCTCTCCTCGAGCAACACCATGCCCATAATCGGTTGCTTCCACTTCCACCTTGAAGAGAACAACCTCACCATCAAGACCACCGACCTCACCACCACCCTCATGGCCCACATGACCGTCGAGACCGGCCGCATGGAAGGCCCCGAGGAGGTCGCTGTACCCTCCAAGATGCTGCTGGATATCCTCAAAACCTTCGACGATGTGCCCCTCACTTTCGACGTCGACCCCTCCAACTTCACCATCGACATCGTCTCCGGTCAGGGCCAATACCGCCTTGCCGGTATGGACGCCGCCACCTATCCCACCATGCCCGTTGCCGAAAGCACCAGCAAGATCGAGATGAGCGGCACCGCCCTCGTCAACGCCATCAACAAGACCGTCTTCGCCACCAGCAACGACGAGATGCACCAGCAGATGAGCGGCATCTACTGCGAGATGACCCCCGACGGCGTCACCTTCGTGGCCACCGACGCCCACAAGCTGGTCCGCTACCGCCGCAAAGACGTCACCTCCGATGAGAGCACCAACTTCATCCTCCCCAAGAAACCCATCATCATCGTCAAGAACATCCTCGCTGCCCGCAAGGAAGAAGGCGATGTGACCATCGAATACAACAACACCAACCTCTTCATCACCTTCGACAACTTCTACATCGTCTGCCGCCTGGTGGACGGCCGCTACCCCAACTACGAGGCCGCCATCCCCAAGGACAACCCCAACAAGCTCATCCTCGACCGCCAGTCGTTCCTCAACACCCTGAAGCGTGTCTCCATCTTCGCCTCCGAAGCCACACGCCAGGTGCGCCTCTCCATCTCCGGCGACCACATCGAGATCTCCGCCGAGGACCTCGAGCTCTCCAACAACGCCCGCGAGACCATCCCCTGCCAGTACGAAGGCGACCCCATGGACATCGGTTTCAACGCCAAGTTCCTCACCGAGATGATCTCCTACCTCGACAGCGAGCAGGTGCTCGTCGAACTCTCGCACCCCTCGCGCGCGGGTATCATATTCCCTTATGGCGACGACGACACCGAAAAGAAGGACGACATCCTGATGCTCGTCATGCCCGTCATGCTGGCCAATTGATAGACTATGAAAAACAAAGTCAACCTCTGGGGCACCCATGGAGCTACCATTCTCGGTATCTCCTTGGTGCTCTTTATGCTGGGGCTGCTGCTCACCATCGAGTACCACTCCTATCGCCTCACCCACGACGCTCAGGAGCGCATCACATACAAGGTGGACCTCTCGCCCGAGGTGTCCGACTCCCTCGCCCTCGCCCTCAAGGCCCGGGTGGAGAAGATGGACTTCGTCAAGCATGTAGACTACATCTCCAAAGAGCAGGCCGCTGAAATCTTCGCCGAGGACCTTGGCGAGGACTTCGTGGGCTTCGCCGGCTACAACCCCCTCTACCCTTCGCTGATGGTCAACTTCAACGTGGCCCTCCTGCCTGACAACAGCTCTGAGACCCTCGACCGTTTCTGCGCCCAGGTGAGCGCCCAGCAAGGCGTCACCGGCGTGGCCTATCAGGAGAATGTCGTGGACGAACTGCGCGACATCTTCTATCGCCTGTCGTGGTTCCTCATCGTCTTCGTAGCCCTGCTGCTGGTCATCACCATCGTGCTCATCTCGAGCCTGATACGCATAGCCCTCTACAGTAGCCGCGACACCATCGCCACCATGCGTCTGGTGGGTGCCAAAGCATCGTTCATCGCACGGCCTTTCCGCCTGCGCAGCATCGCCTACGGCGCCGTCGGTGGCCTCATCGCCGACTGCCTGGTGCTGGTCACCCTTTGGGCCTTCGGCAACCAGTTCGGCATCGACCTCCTCAGCTCCGAGCACATGCTCTGGTATGCGCTCATCGCTGTAGCCATCATCCTCAGCGGCATCCTCATCACATACCTCGCCACCGCCATCACCGTGCGTAGGCACATAGCAAAGAATTAATACAACAGAATCAAAAAAGAAACCATCCATGGAGAATAAAACCGCCATCCAGCAAGAAGAAAACGGCAAGCACTTCCAGTTTGCCTTCGGCCGCATCAACTATATCCTGATGATTGCCGGCCTCGTCGTCCTCGCCCTGGGCTACATACTCCTCAGCGGCGGCGGCAGCGACGACCCCAATACCTTCAACCCCGCCATGTTCGACACCCGCCGCCTCGTTGTAGCACCCATACTCATCGTGCTGGGCTTCGTGGTCGAAATCGTGGCCATCATGTACAAAGGCAAAAAAGAATAAGCCATGGCAGAGACACTCTCTTGGTTCGAAGCGCTGATACTCGGCATCATCCAGGGCCTGACGGAATACCTCCCCGTCTCCTCCTCCGGCCATCTGGCCATCGGACAAGCCCTCTTCGGCATGCAGGACGGCGAGGGGCAACTGGCCTTCACCGTGCTGCTCCACATCGCCACCGTCCTCAGCACGGTGGTCATCCTCTGGAAAGAAATCGTGTGGATATTCACCGACCTCTTCAAGTGGAAATGGAACGAAGGCACCAAGTATGCCGTCAACATCATTATCTCCATGATTCCCGTGGGCATCGTGGGCCTGTTCTTCAAGGACAAGGTGGAAGCCGTCTTCGGTAGCGGCCTGATGATTGTAGGCATCTGCCTGCTCATCACCGCCGCCCTGCTGGCCTTCAGCTTTTGGGCCAAGCCGCGCCAGCGCGAGAACATCTCGCCGCTGCACGCCTTCATCATCGGCATCGCCCAGGCCCTCGCCGTTCTCCCCGGCCTCTCGCGTTCGGGTTCCACCATCGCCACAGGCCTCCTCCTCGGCAACAAGAAAGAGCGCCTCGCCCAGTTCTCCTTCCTCATGGTCATCCCCCCCATCCTGGGCGAAGCCCTGCTCGACGTTAAAGACATGGCCGCGGTGGGCATCAGCGCCTCGCTGGGCGGCATCAGCCCCGAGGCGGCGCTCATCGGTTTCGTGGCGGCCTTCCTTGTGGGATGCCTGGCATGCAAGTGGATGATCAACATCGTCCGTCGCGGCAAGCTCATCTGGTTCGCCCTCTACTGCGCCGTCGTCGGTATTACGACAATCATCCTTAGCTGATATTTTACGACAAGAAAGGACAAGAAAAGACAAACCGATATATATCCTTGTCCTTTCTTGTCTTTTTTTTGTCGTCTCAGAAAAAAACTTGTCCTCGAAATGATTACCCTAGAGCAGCTGCAGGCAGGCCTCGTCCTCCCCATCGACAAACCCCGCCAGTGGACCTCCTTCCAGGCCGTGAACAAAATCAAGGCCATCCTTCGTCAATACACAAAAGAGCTATCGTCCTCTCACTCGCTCCCTCTCACGCCCTCTCACGCCCCGAAAATAAAGATCGGTCACGCCGGCACCCTCGACCCCCTGGCCACAGGCCTGCTGCTCGTCTGCATCGGCCGAGCCACCAAGGACATTCCCCGCCTCCAGGATGGCGACAAGGTCTATACCGGCACCATCGTCCTCGGCGCCACAACCCCCTGCTTCGACCTCGAACGGCCCGTGGACCACTACTACCCCTACGAGCACATCACCGCCGAGTTGCTGAACGAAACCGTCAAGCTGTTCACCGGCACCATCCTCCAGGTACCACCCATGTTCAGTGCCGTCAAAATCGCCGGCCAACGGGCTTATAAGTATGCCCGCACCGACGACCCCACGGTAACCATCCAACCCAAACCCGTCAACGTCTACAGCTTCGAAATCACCGCCTTCCGCCCCGGTTCCGACAATGGGCAATTGTCCACTCACTCCCCATCACTCCCACCCACTCCCTCTCCCTCCCAACAAAACACCCACCTCTATCAGCACCCACTCGGCGAGGTCCCCACCCACCTGCCGCAGGCCGAATTCCGCATCCATTGCGGCAAAGGCACCTACATCCGCTCCCTGGCCCGCGACCTTGGCCTCGCCATCGGCTCCGGCGCCTTCCTCAGCGCCCTCCGGCGCGAACAGGTGGGCGACTACACCGTCAGCAACGCCCTGCAGCTCGACGAAGTAGCCTCCTACCTCCAGAACCTCGCCTGAAAATCCCCTCCCAAAGTAGGCATGGATAAAATATTTTTCGTTCTTTCAAAAAAAAATGCTATCTTTGCATTTGCTCTCCTCGAAGGAAAGCGCAAGTTTTAAACCTTTAACTTATTATAATATAAGTAGTTCTACAAACAAAAAACCATCATGATGGAAGAGACCAACACCCTGCAGAACGCCCCCGAAGAGGCTCTGCCGAACACTGAGAACGCCGCCGCCGAGGTGGTAACCGAGAACACCCCCACCGACGAGGTGCAGGCCCCTGTGCCTCAGGAAGAGCCCGCCGCCGAGGCTGTGGCTCCCGCCGAAGAGGCACCTGCCGAAGCACCCACCGAGGCACCCGCTGAAGAGCCCGAGGCTGAGGCCGAACCCGAGCCCGACTACAGCGCTTGCTCGCGCGAAGAGCTCGTCGAGGCCATGAAGGAACTCATGGGACAGGACATCAAGAAAATCAGAAACCGCGTGGGCGCCATCCGCACCCGTTTCAACGAACTGAACCGCGATGTGCAGAACGCAGCCTTCGAGAAATTCATCGCCGACGGCGGCAACAAAGACGAATACCAGTACGAAAACGACGCCGTGGCCGAGGAAATGCACCGTCTGCACGACCAGTACCGCGCCGCACGCCAGAAATACCTCGACGACCTCGAGCAGCAGAAGAAACAGAACCTCGAGGCCAAACAGGCCCTCATCGAGGAGATGCGCACCCTCATCGACTCCGAAGAGGAGCAGGTGCGCACCGCCATGGACAAGTTCAACAGCATCCAGGAACGCTGGAAAGCCATCGGCGAAGTGCCCCGCGAGCAGATGAACGACCTCTGGCAAAACTATCACTTCCAGATTGAACAATTCTTCAACAAACTGAAAATCAACCGCGAGCTCCGCGCCCTCGACCAGAAGCGCAACCTCGAGGAGAAAATAAAACTCTGCGAAAGCGCCGAAGAGCTCATCATGGAGCCCTCCGTCACCAAAGCCTTCAAAGGCCTCCAGGACCTCCGCGCCCGCTGGAAAGAAATCGGCCCCGTGCCCACCGAGCAGAACGAGGACATCTGGCAGCGCTTCTGCAACGCCGCCAACCAGATCGACGAGCGCCGCAAGGAATACTACGACCAGCGCAAGGAAGAGCTGGACAACAACCTGCTGGCCAAGCAGGCCCTCATCGACAAGGCCGCCGAGCTCACCGAGAAACGCCCCGAAACCACCAAGGAGTGGAACGACACCACCAACGCCCTCGACGAACTGCTGAAGGTATGGAAGACCATCGGTCCCGTCCCCCGCGAGGTGAACGAGGAGATCTGGACCAAGTTCAAGGGCATGATCGACAAGCACTACAGCGACAAGAAAGAATACTTCGGTTCCATCCGAGACGAGCAGGAGGCCAACTACCAGAAGAAAGTGGACCTCTGCCTCAAGGCCGAAGCCATCGCCAAACGCGAAGACTGGAAGCACGCCACCGAGGAACTGCTCCAGCTGCAGCAGGAATGGAAGAGCATCGGCTCCACCAGTCGCAAGGTGAGCGAGAAGGTGTGGCAGCGCTTCCGCAAGGCCTGCGACGAGTTCTTCGCCAAGAAAGGCGAGTTCTTCGCCGAGCGCCGCAGCTCGGAGAGCGAGAACCTGGCCGCCAAGGAGGCCATCATCGCCGAACTCAAGGCACACCAGTTCGGCGAGAACCGCGAGGAGAACCTCAGCGCCATCAAAGAATTCCAGCGCCGCTGGGCCGAGGTGGGCTTCGTGCCCATGGCCGACAAGGAGCGCCTCCAGAAAGAATTCCGTGGCGAAATCGACCGCATTTTCGAGCAGCTGAAGATTAGTGCCCGCGAGGCCGAAGAAACCGCCTACCGCGAGCGCATCCGCAACGCCGGTGGCGACGCCCGTCGCTTCGTCAACAACGAGAAACAGGAACTGCAGGAGAAAATCGAGAAACTCCGCAGCGACCTGGCTCTCTGGGAGAACAACCTGGGCTTCCTAGCCTCCAGCAAGCAGGCCGACCTCCTGAAACAGGAATTCGAAAAGAAGATGCAGAGCGCCCGCCAGCAGATTGCGCTGATGCAGGCCAAGCTCCGCATCCTCCACGATGCCGAAAAAGCCGAGAAAGAAGACAACGCGAAAGATGCAGAATAAGCATTTCCATAGACTTCAACAATGGCAGAGACACACATGGTTGTGTCTCTGCATTGTTGTGTCAGGTCTGTTTGCCACAAGCTGCGGACAGAAAGCCGAACCGGCCAAAATCCTCCGTTTCGAGCAGTTCCTCTTCGCCCAGCAGGGCAACGCCAAGGACTTCAGCACCCCGCTGCTCAACTACAACCCCGACGACCCCGCCTTCATGGCCGCGCTGAACGACTTCCTGGCCGACCCCATGGTGCGCCACATCTATGCCGTCACCGACAGCCTCTACCACGACCTCTCGTGGCTCGAGCAGGATCTGGGCGATGCCATGGCCCGCGCCAAAGAGCTCTGCCCCGAGATCGACTACCGCTACTTCTACACCCTCGTCACCGCCGACATCGGCAACTACCCCAACCGCGTCTTCGGCAACCTCACCGACATGGCCGTCTGCATCGACAACTACACACTCGGCCACGTGGAGGAGATGCAGCGTTTCGGCGTGCCGGCCTACATCGCGCGCCTCTGCCGCCGCGAATACATAGCCTCCGACGTGATGGCCGCCGCCGCACGCAGCCACATCGTCCTGCCCGACGGCGACCTGACCTTCCTGGACCACGCCATTGCCGAAGGCAAAACCCTCTACTTCCTCGACCAGGTGCTGCCGTCAACCCCCGACACCATCAAGCTCCGCTACTCCAAAGCTCAGCTGGAATGGATGCAAGAGAACGCCAAGAACGTATGGGGATGGCTGATACAGAACAAGGTACTCTTCAGCAACGACATGACGCAGCTCAACAACCTCGTGGACGACGCCCCGAAAACCAACGCCTTCGGCGACGGCTCGGCCCCGCGCACCAACGCCTGGCTCGGATGGCAGATCGTGAAACAATACATGAAAAAAAACGGCGTGTCGATGAGCGAACTCTTCGCCGACACCGACAGCCGCAAAATACTGGAAACCTCCGGGTGGCGACCCTGAGCGGGACTATTAAAACTTAGTGAACTATGAACAAGAAAGGGCATAACACATATTTCTACCTTTTGTACAAGATGCTGCTGGCCTTCTGCTCGCTGGAAGCCATGCAGATACTCTTCCACGTGGCCAACAGCCACCTCTTCCGTCCCGAAAGCTTCGGCGAATGGGCTGGCGTGCTGTGGGGCAACGTGGTGTTCGGTCTGGCCTCGGTGGCCATGGTGTTGCTCCCCTTTGCGGTGCTCATGCTGCTACCCATGCAGATACGATGGAAACGCTGGTATCGCATCCTCACCGAGGTGCTCTACGTGGTGCCCGTGCTCTTCCTCCTGGTGGCCCGCGCCGCCGACTCCGCCTACTACCAGTACACCTACCGCATGCTCAGCAACGAAATCTTCACCTATCTGGGCAACAGCGGCCCCATGGACAAGATGATTCCACACTTCATGGTGAACTACTGGTATGCCTTCGTCTTTGGCCTGGCCATCATCATTGCCTTCCTCATCGTCAACCATCGCATCCGCCTCGCCAAGCGCAACCCCAACACCGTGATGACCAACGAGCTCATAGGCCTCGGCACCGGTCTGCTGCTGGTGTGGTTTCTCATGCGCGGCGGTTTCGGCCACTTCCTCCAGCTCGAGGACGCCGCCCACTACTGCCAGCCGAAGAACATCCCGCTGGTGAACAACAGCGGTTACAACATCGTGCGCACACTCATGCGTCCGCAGCTCGAGCCGCATGAATACATGCCGCAGGCTGAGGCCGACGCCCTCTTCTCCCCGCTGTCATCCCCCCTGCCCGCCCCCGAAGTGAGCGACAGTTCGGCCGTCGACACCCTCCCCCGCCAGCTGCCCAACGTGGTGCTCATCATCGTCGAGAGCTTCGGCCAGGAATACACCGGCATCTACAACCACCAGCCCGGCGCCGACACCCGCACGCCCTTCCTCGACTCGCTGGCACGCTTCAGCACTGTCTACCAGGGCCGTTCCAACGGCAAACGCTCCATCGAGGGCATCACGGCCATCAACACCGGCATCCCCACCTGGATGTACGTCCCCTTCGTCAACTGCACCTACCGCACCGACAGCATCCAGGGCATCCCCACCGTCCTGGGCCGCCACGGCTACCACACCGCCTTCTTCCACGGCAGCCACAACGGCGTCATGGACTTCGACAAGGTCTGCGCTCGCATCGGCTACGACGAATACCTGGGCAAGAACGAATTCGAGGCCGACCCCAAGAGCCGGCCCGAGGACTTCGACGGCGTCTGGGGCATCTACGACGAGCCCTTCCTGCAGTATGTCGTCCGCCACACAAGCACCTTCCGTGAGCCCTTCCTCACCACCGTCTTCACCGTCACCAGCCACGACCCCTTCCCCATCCCCGAGCAGTACAAGGACCGCTTCCTAGAGGGGCTCCACCCCATCCTCAAATGCGTGGAATACATGGACAACGCCCTGCGCAAGTTCTTCGACGAGGCACGCCGCCAGCCCTGGTTCGACAACACCATCTTCATCATCACCGGCGACCACAGCGGCCCCGGCTTCACGCGCGAATTCCTCAACTACGACGGCGGCTACCGCATACCCATGGTGGTCTTCGACGCCCGCAACCCCCAGGGGCACGTGTCGCAACGCATCGTGCAGCAGACCGACATCCTGCCCTCGCTCGTCGACTGGCTGGGCCTCGACGACCGCACCCTGGCCTTCGGCCAAAGCGTCATGCAAAGCCCCGACCGCGGATGGCAGATCTATTTCGGCAACGACTACTTCGTCATGTCCAGCAACGCCCCCGCCGACCCCTCGAAAACCAATTTCACCCTCCTCTGCGGCGACCGCGAAGAGGGCACCCCCGAGAACATACGTTTCCTCAAAGCCGTGGTGCAGCAATATTTCCACCACGTGATGAACAACCAACTGATAGCCCAATGAAAAAGAAGACCGCCATCATCGTCAACCCCATCTCCGGCATCGGCCGGCAGAAGAAAATCGAAACCCTCCTGAAGGACAACCTCAACCAGGACCTCTTCGACTACACCGTGCGCTACACCGAGCACATCCACCACGGCACCGAGCTGGCACGCGAGGCCGTGGACCAAGGCTTCGAATGCGTGGTGGCCGTGGGTGGCGACGGCAGCGTCAACGACGTGGCCCAGGGCCTCAAGGACACCGGCGTCACCATGGGCATCATCCCCTGCGGCAGCGGCAACGGCCTGGCACGCACGCTGAAGATCCCCCTCAAGCCCGCCCTGGCCATCCGCCAGCTCAACCAGATGAACGAGATGGCTATCGACTCCATCGTCATCAACGACCGATGGCTCTCCGTCAACGCCGCCGGCGTGGGCTTCGACGCCTACATCGCCCGACTCATGCATGCCGCCAAGACCCGCGGTTTCGCGGCCTACGCCAACCTCGTCCTGCGCGAATACGCCTCCTACAAGAGCAACACCTACCGCATGACCATCGACGACCGCACCATCGAGCGCAGCGCCTGGTTCATCGCCGTTGCCAACGGCCGCCAGTACGGCTACAACTTCGCCGTAGCACCCAAGGCACAACTCTCCGACGGCCTCATCGACATCAGCATCATCGACAAGATCCCCCTCGACCACATCCCCATCACCGCACCCCTGGCCTTCATGAACCTCCTCGACCATTCCCAGCATGCCGAAATGTTCCGCGGCAAGGAAATCATCATCGAGGGCAACGTCCACAAATGGGTCAACATCGACGGCGAAGGCGAGAACCTCGGCAAGGAACTCCACTTCGTCAACCATCCCCAATCCGTCAAAATCTACGCACACAAATGATAGTCTATTCCACCAACCCCGACTTCAACTACGAGTCCGACGAACCCCAGGTTGAGACCCTCGCCCCGGAACGGCAGAAACTACGCGTCAGCATCGAGCGCAAAGGGCGCGGCGGCAAGACGGCCACCCTCGTGCGCGGCTTCGTAGGCACCGACGACGACCTCCAGGCCCTGGCCAAACAACTCAAAACCCGCTGTGGCACCGGCGGCTCCGCCAAAGACGGAGAAATCATCATCCAAGGCGAAGTCCGCGACAAAATCGTCGCCCTCCTCCAAAGTCTAGGCTATACAAACACAAAATAAAAAGAAAAAAAACTCAAACCGCAGACCTCCAACCTCAGACCTCCTACCTCTCACTTCTTCACTCTTCCACCCTTGTAGAAATGCTTCTGCCAGTAGGTGTTGTCCAGACGGCTCACGCTGACGCCGTTGCTGGTCGACGAATGGGCAAACAGACCGTCCTTCAGGTAGATACCCACATGCGACACCTTGCCCTTGCTGTTGGTGAAGAACACCAGGTCGCCTTCGCGCAGCTGGGTCTTCGAGATGAAAGTGACATCGCGCGTCATATCGTTGGCCGTACGGTTGAGGGTGATGCCGTAGACCTGCTTGTAGATAACGCCCACAAAAGCGGAACAATCGATACCGTTACGGTCGGTGCCGCCGTACTTGTAGGGCACTCCGAGCCACGAATTGATAGCCTCGTAGAGCTCCATATTGTCCTTCTCGCTGTAGCTCAGGCCCAACGGATTGCTGACTCGGGCGGACGACGGCTTCTCCACCGGCCGGGCAATCACGGGCGTCTCAGTCACCATCTCGTCCACATACAGCTGCCCGATGATGAAATCCTCGTCCTCCAGGTCCTTGGACATGAAGGCCTTTAGCGAGTCGCATCCCGTCAGCAACAGCATCCCGAGCGCCATCAGTATTATATTCCGGTATTTGAACATCTATTCTGTCTTCTTAACTGCTATCTACTTATCTCCTTTTCTTCTCAAACCCTTGTCTGTCCTACTTGATTACATAAATATCCTCATTGGCACGCTTCATGTAGTAGTTCTCGCGGCCGTAGTGCTCAATGGCGTCCAGGTTGCCCTTCAAGGTGGTGGCGTTGATGCTGTCCTGCACTATCGCCTCGCGCAAATTCTCCTCCTCTTCCTTCAACTCCGCCACCTGATGGCTGAGCTTCATGGTCACTAACAGGTTGTTCTGGTCGATGAACAGTATCACCACCACGAACACCGCGGTAGCCACCCAGTACTTCAATCCTTTTATCTTCAAGAGTTTCTTCATATCTACCTCACTTTCAGACGTTGGCCGATATTGATCTGGTCACGTTTCAGTCCGTTCAGTTTCTTCAGTTTCTGCACCGTCAGGCCGTACTTGCGGGCGATGGACGAGAGGGTGTCGCCCTTCTTCACCGTGTGGTAGCGTCCGCTGCCGCTCTTCGAAGCGCTGGCCTTGGAGCCCTTCTGCTTCACGGGTTCTATGGTCATCGGGCGACGCGAAAGGCTGTCCTGCGTGCGGGCATAGATGCTGTCCTGGTTGGCAATGAACAGCTCCATCTTGGCCACCGGCAGACACAGCGAATAGCGCCCGGACGACGCGGGGATGACATCGGTGCGATACTGCGGATTCAGCGACCGCAACTCGTCGGCCTCCACGCCGGTGTAT
Organism: Bacteroidales bacterium; assembly: GCA_017483575.1. Lineage (GTDB taxonomy): Bacteria > Bacteroidota > Bacteroidia > Bacteroidales > P3 > Colimorpha. The sequence goes on along the minus strand of JAFUWF010000019.1, from coordinate 35,525 downwards.
TCCTGCACATAGCCCATCAGCACATCGCGGTCCAGCATCAACGTGTCCGTCTGCACAGGCACCTTGATTTCCACGGGACGCAGACCGTGCTGCTGGTAGTAGTTCATCACATAGGTAACGGCGATAAACGCCGGGATATATCCACGCGTCTCGCGCGGAAGGAAATAGTATATCTCCCAGAAATCGCGCTTGCCGCCGCTGCGGGCAATGGCCTTGGTGATGTTGCCCTGACCGCAGTTGTAGGCGGCAATGGCCAGTGTCCAATCGTCGAACACCTTGTGCAGATCGCTGATGAAATGCGCGGCGGCATAGGTGGACTTGTAGGTGTCGCGGCGCTCGTCGACGAGGGAATTCACCTCCAGGCCATAGTTCTTGCCGGTGCTGTACATGAACTGCCAGAGGCCTGCGGCGCCGGCGCGCGACGTCGCCATCGGGTTCATGGCGCTTTCCACAATGGTCAGATATTTCAACTCCTCCGGCACCTCGTAGCGGCTCAGGGCATCCTCGAAGAGCGGATGGTAGTACTGCGAGAGGGACAGCATCACATCCAGACGGCGCGACATGTACTTCAAATAGAAACGGATATAGGATCGCACCTCGCTGTTGAAGGTCATGGGAATGACGGTATGCAGGGCGGCCAGGCGGCCGGCAATGACGGAATCGGGCAGGGCGTCGAATTCCTCGAGCGAGAGCTCCCGGCTGCTGAGCAAACGGCTGTGGGAGAACTGGCGGAGGTAGTAGCTACCGATGAGGCTGTCGTAGGCATCGGTGTAGCGCTTGGTCATCATCTCCACCTCCTCGACATTCCCCTGGGCACGCACCTGGACGGGAACCAGCGCCGTCAGCAGCATCAACGCAGTGGCAATATAGTGCTTTTTTAACATCATAACCCTATTAACGACAAAAAACAAATTATATTATACCCTCCCGAAAAAAAAACTTCCCACAAAGGGATTTTTATCGCATAATAATAAAAATACCTCTGTCAAACCGCCACCAAACAGGTACCTTATTCGACTGTTCTTATATAGTATACATATAGTATACATATACTTCTCATATAGTTCTTATATATAGTATATGAATACTATATGAGAAGTATATGTATACTATATGTATACTATATGAGAAGGGACGAATTTGGGGGGTATGTGGAGGGGGTTGGAGGGGAGGGCGAAAAAAAATTTTCGCAACTGTATACCATTACGGATTTTTTTTCGTTATAAGTTATGTTTTTTGGAAAAAAATAAAAGGAGATTATTGATATGAAACTATCCCAGTTCAGGTTCAACCTGCCGAAAGAATTGATTGCAGAGAAACCGCCGCGGAACCGCGACGAGGCCCGGATGTTGGTGCTGCACCGTGACACAGGCGAAGTGGAGCACAGGATTTTCAAGGATTTCATCGAGTACGTGGACGAAGGCGACGTGGTTGTGGCAAACAACACGAGGGTGTTCCCGGCGTTGCTGGAGGGCGAGAAGGAAAAGACGGGTGCGAGGATACAGGTGTTCCTGCTGAGGGAGCTGAACGAGGAGATGAGGCTGTGGGACGTGATTGTGGATCCGGCACGCAAAATCCGTATAGGCAACAAGCTCTACTTCGGCAACAACGACGCGTTGGTGGCCGAGGTAGTGGACAACACAACGAGTCGCGGACGCACCATCCGGTTCCTTTTCGACGGTAGCCACGAGGAGTTCATCGCGTTGGTGCGCGGTATGGGTCGCACGCCGCTGCCCGACGAGCTGCGGAGACTGCGCGACATCGAGAAAAGCGACGCCGAGAACTACCAGACCATCTACGCCAAGAACGAGGGTTCGGTGGCCGCCCCGATTGCCGGTCTGCATTTCAGCCGCGAGTTGCTGAAGAGAATGGAAATCAAGGACGTGCAGTGGAAGGAGCTGACGCTGCATGCCGGCGTGGGCGAGTTCAAGCCGATCGAGGTCGAGGACCTGTCGAAACACCGCATGGACGCCGAGGAGATGCATCTGGGCGATGATGTGTGCCAGGCCGTCCACGATGCCAAGGAGAAGGGAAAGAAGGTGTGCTGCATAGGCACAACGACGATGCGTGCGCTGGAGAGCGCGGTGACCATCCCCGGAAAAATCTGCGCTTACGACGGTTGGACGAACAAGTTCATCTTCCCGCCCTACGATTTCACGATAGCGGACATGATGGTGACCAACTTCCACCACCCGATGAGCAGCCAGTTCATCATGGTGAGTGCCTTTGCGGGTCCGGAGCTGTTGATGGAGACCTACCAGACAGCCATCAAGGAGAAGTACCGTTTTTCCACCTACGGCGACGCGATGCTGATACTATGACACCACTGGCCGAGATACTGAGGCCCAAGAGCCTCGACGAATACATTGGACAACAGCACCTGATAGGACCGGGTGCTGTTCTTCGAACATTGATAGAGAGCGGACAGATTCCGAGCATGATTTTCTGGGGCCCTCCGGGCATCGGCAAGACGACGCTGGCGATGATTATCTCGCGGACGCTGAACCGTCCGTTCCACACGCTGAGCGCCATCAGCAGCGGCGTGAAGGAGGTGCGCGAGGTGATTGCTGCCGCCCAGGAGGAAGAGGGGGCGATACTGTTCATAGACGAAATCCACCGCTTCAACAAGGCCCAGCAGGACTCTCTGCTGGGGGCCGTGGAGCGCGGCACCATCACGCTGATAGGCGCCACGACGGAGAATCCGAGCTTCGAGGTGATCTCGGCGTTGCTGAGCCGTTGCCAAGTGTATGTGCTGAAGGAATTCGGCGAAGAGGAGATGCGGCAGCTGATTGCTGCCGCCGTGCGCCACTATGCCTCGCAGGGGATAACTGTCGAGGTGAAGGAGGCGGAGGCCCTGATGCGCATCAGCGGCGGAGACGCGAGGAAGTTGCTCAACGCGATAGAGCTGGTAGTAAACCGGACACACTCCTCAGTCAGCCGACGAGCGGCTGACAGCTCCCCAAACTTAGGGGAGCAGCCAAAGATAGCCAGTGTCGTCATAGACAACGAAAGGGTCACATCGGTTATCCAGCAGAATCTGGCCTACTACGACAAGGGGGGCGAGATGCACTACGACATTATCTCGGCTTTCATCAAGAGTATGCGGGGTTCGGACCCCAACGGGGCCGTGTACTGGCTGGCCAGGATGATTGCCGGGGGCGAGGACCCGCTGTTCATAGCACGGAGGATGCTCATCTTCGCCAGCGAGGATATCGGCAACGCCAACCCCAACGCCCTGCTGCTGGCCAACGCCACGTTCGAGGCCGTGAGCAAGATAGGCTATCCGGAATGCCGTATCAACCTCTCGCAGTGTGCCTGCTACCTGGCCTGCTCGGTGAAGAGCAACGCCACGTATATGGCCCTTGCCAATGCCGAGGCGGCGGTGAAGCGGTGGGGCGACCTGCCGGTGCCGCTGCACATACGCAACGCCCCCACGAAGCTGATGAAAGAGATGGGCTACCACGACGGCTACAAGTACGCCCACGACTACGAGGGCAACTTCACGCAGCAGGAGTACCTGCCTGCGGGTCTGGAGGGGAGCCGCTTCTACGAGCCCTGCAACACGCCCCGCGAGAACGAGACGCGCCGCTCGCTGCATGAGCATTGGGGCGCGAAATACGGCTACTAGCTCAGCGCGTCGGCTATCAGGAATATGCTGCCGGTGACGAGGACGAGGTCTTTGTCGCCGGCTTTCGTTTGTGCATCGGCGATGGCGTCCTTGACGTTCCTGAAGGCTGTTCCCTCGATGCCCAGTTCGTGGGCGGCCGCCTGGAGTTCCTCCACGGCGAGGCCACGGGGGACGGAGGGCTGGGAGAAGCGCCAGGTGAATTGAGAATTGAGAATTGAGAATTGAGAATTAAGGTGGATGAGGATCTTGCGGTAGTCCTTGTCGTTGACGCATCCGTAGATGACATGGAGACGCTCGAAGTCCATGGTGGCCAGTTTGCCAAGCATGGCGTCGATGCCGGGGGCGTTGTGGGCGGTCTCGCAGATGGTGAGGGGCTGGCGGCAGATGGTCTGCCAGCGGCCATGGAGGTGGGTGTTGGTGACAACGCGGGCCAATCCACGGTGGACACACTCCTCAGTCAGCTTCGCTGACAGCTCCCCTAACTCAGGGTAGCAGTTGGCTGACGCAATTGTGCGGAGGATGTCGACGGCCTGGAGGACAGTGGCGATGTTCTTCTTCTGGTAGTCGCCGGTGAGTTCTTCGGTGTAGTCCTCGATGCGGTCTACGCGGTAGTGGCTGTCGGCGAAGGTGATGGGCGCGTGGCGTTCGGCGGCGATGCTGAGGAAGACGGGTTTCGTCTCGGGTTGGGTCTCCCCTATCACCACGGGGATGCCGGGCTTGATGATGCCGGCCTTCTCGACGGCAATCTTTTCCAGCGTGTCGCCGAGGAACTGCGTGTGGTCGAGGCCGATGTTGGTGATGACGGAGAGGAGGGGCGTTATGACGTTGGTGCTGTCCAGGCGTCCGCCCATGCCCACCTCGATGACGGCGATGTCTACCTTCTCGCGGGCGAAGTAGTCGAAGGCCATGCCGACGGTCATCTCGAAGAAGGAGAGTTGCAGGTCGGCGAAGAGTTGACGATTGTCGTCGACAAAGTCGACTACCGCACTTTGGGGAATCATCTCGCCGTTGATGCGGATGCGCTCGCGGAAGTCGACGAGGTGGGGCGAGGTGTAGAGGCCCACCTTGAGGCCTGACTCTTGAAGGATGGAAGCGAGGAAGTGGGAGACGGAGCCCTTGCCGTTGGTGCCGGCGACGTGGATGCTCCGGAACTTGTTCTCGGGGTGGCCGAGGGCCTCCATCATATCGACGGTGGGCTGTATGTCGGCCTTATAGGCGGCAGCGCCGATGCGGTGGTACATCGGCAGCTGCGCAAACATGAAGTCTAAGGTTTCTTGATAGGTCATTGGTGGGGGATGGTGTAGGTGAGACCGAGGATGAAGAGGCCGCGCTGCGAGGGGTAGTTGGTCCAGAGGCTGTAGCGCTGGAAGGCCAGGTTGTCCATCTTGAGGAAGAAGCTGAGGGCGCGGTTATGGCGGTATTCAACCTCGGCGTTGATGCCATAGCGCATGGGGAGCGTCTCGCCGAGGTCGCCGTCCATCTGGCCGAGGAGCTGCCCTTCGAGGTGGAAGAGCCATTTGTCGTTGTAGTTGACGTCGGCCGAGAGGATGAAGTCCCAGTCGGGACGGTAGAGGAGTGTGTCGCCGTCGGCAAGGGAGTAGTGGTAGTAGTGGCCGGCGGCACGGAGGGTGAGCATCTCGTCGTTGACGAAGGCGATGTCGGCACCGACGGTGAGGCGGTTGTTGTCGACGTAGGCGGTGCGGAAGACGTTGCCCAAAGAATAATCGGTGTCGAGCGTGAAGGAGAGGTCGTCCTGCAGGAGGGAATAGGATATCTCGGCGTTGGCTTCGAGCTTGCGGCTGATGGTCCAGCGGGCATGGCCTGTGAAGTCGTAGTGGCGCGTGGCGCGCTGTTCGACGCCGGGAGCCACGTAGGGGTTCACCTTGCGGATAACATCCCAGTTGTTGGCGCTGAAGCCGCCGGTGGCACCGAGGCTGAGGACAAGAGAGCCGTTCAGCAGGTGCTTGCTGACCACCACGTCGGGGAAGAAACGGAAGGTGACGGAGTCGCTGGCGGTGAAGGCATCCCATCCGGCGGTGAAGCCTGCGTGGAAGAGGAGTCCTTCGTACATGAAGTCGACGTAGGGGTTCAGCTTGACGATGTTGCGGCTGCCGCGGACGGTGTCCCATACGGCAGGCACATTGTAGCCCAACGGCCATTCGGCCGCGAAGTTGGGGCTCACGCTATGGGCGTAGCCGTCCCATTCGGCGTGGAGATAGGCAACGCCCATCAGACCGCGCAGGGGGGAGAAGCCGTAGTGGACATCGCCGTTGAGGTTGAGATTGAACTCGTTCTGTCCCCAGGAGGCCCAGAGGTCGGCGAGACGGAGGTTGGCGGAGTAGCCCAGCTCGTAGACATCCAGGTTCATGCTGCGGACGCCGAGGTTGAGGCTGGCGACGTTGTACTTGGCGCGGTAGTCGCTGACGGAGATGTCGTCGCGCGTGGAGCCGAGGACGGCCTGGAGGGTGGAGTCGGTGAAGCCGTAGTAGAGGTTGTGGTCGTGCTCATAGTTGGCGTCGGCCGAGAGTTGGAGTTTGTCGGCCACGATGTATTTGCCGAAGAGGGTGACGCCCGTGAGGCCGAAGTGGTTCTTGCCGTAGTCGGGCAGCGAGCCCCAGGAGGAGCGGTGGTTGACGCGGATGCCGTAGGTCTTCTTGGGGTCGCGCGTGGAGCTCCAGTAGAGGTCGGCCAGAGGGCTCCAGTAGTTGCCCATGCCGATGCGGAAGTAGTTGTTGTAGAGCTTGGTGGCGGGCTCGCCGATGATGCGGGCGGCCTTGATGCGGGCAGGCTCGTAGAGGGCCTTGAGACGCGAGGGGCTTATGGAATACTGGAAGGAGTGGTCGATGCGCTCGAGGGTGTCGGTGATGACGGCTGGGAAGTTCTGCTTCTCGGCCTGCTCGATGACGGGGCGGAAGGAGCCCTTGACGAGGACGCTCTCGTTGTAGGTGTCCTCCTGCTGGGCGTTGGCCAGGGAGAAGGCCAGCGCGAATGCTGCTATGATGATGGTTCTCTTCATGTTCTAATACGATTAGAGTTCGATAATGATTTCGTCCTGGTCGGCGGGAGCCTTGGGCTGCTCGGCGGCGACGATGGCGTCGTACTTCTCGCGGGCCACAGACACGAGGTCTTCGCCGTCGTAGTTGTCGATGATGCTCTGCAGGGTCTGTTTGGCTTGGAGGTTGTTGCCGCGGGCATAGTAGATGTCGGCCCAAAGGATGAATGAGTAGGCAAGCCAGTAGTCGCTGGTGGCGTCGGAGACGATGCGCTCGATGATTTTCTCGGCGGGGTCGTACTGTTGGCGGAGCATCAGGATCTCGGCCTGGCGGCAGCGGGCCTCGCCGTTGTACTCGCCGTTGGCGGACTTGGCGAGGGAGGCATAGTAGGTGAAGGCGGAGTCGAGCTGGCGGTAGTCGAAGCAGATGCGGGCCATGGCCAACGTGGCCTCGTCCTTCATCTCGGCGGTGGCCTTCTGCTCGTTGCGTACGCGCTGGCCGGCCTCGATGACATCGGCGTAAAGGCCACGCTTGACGGCGCAACGCAAGCTGCCCATCTGGCCCTGCAGGAGGCTCTGGTCGCTCTCGGCATAGGTGGTCAGCCGCTGGTAGAGCTCGGCGGCATCGGCATACTGGCCGAGGCTATAGGCGATGTTGGCTCCGGCGGAGAGGGCGCGCTCGCTGTACTGGTTGGTGGGGGCCTGGGCCACGTACTTGTAGTGCGGCAGGGCCTTGGCGTAGAGCTCCTGGCGGTTGTAGCTGTCGGCAAGCAGATAGTGGGCCTTGAGGGCGAAGAGACCGTTGGGGAAGCGGCTCAGGTAGTCCTCGAAACCGGTGACGGCCACCGCATACTGGCCTTCCTGGTAGCGTTCCTCGACGGCCAGGAAGATGGTGCTGTCCTGCTCCATGGTGGAGATCTTCAGCTTGGTGGTACGTTCCACATAGGGGAAATACTCGGCCACGCGGTTCTGGGCTATGTAGATGTTCTTGACCGTGCCGAGGGCGTCGATGGCCTCGTCGGTGCCGGGATACTGGGTCAGCAGGCGGTCGAAGGTGGCAAGGGCCTGGTCGTAGCGGTCGGTGTTGTAGTAGATGAGGCCTTCGTTGAGGAGGGCGTTCTTGACGTAGACACTCTTGGGATACTGCTTCTCGAAGTTGTTGTAGTAGGTCATGGCCATCTCGTTGTTGTCGCACATCATATAGGTGTTGGCAATCTCCAGCATGGCCTTGGACTTGAGAGGCGAGTTGTCGAATTTCTCGAAGATGTAGTTCAGGTAGGTGAGCTTCTCGCTGTTCTTGCCGAGGGCGCCATAGGAGAGGGCCTTCTGGTAGGTGGCGTAGTCGGCGTCGCGGCCCTGCGCGTCGATGACCTTGTTGTACATCTTGATGGCATCGGCAAAGCGGCTCTGGACATAGAGGCAGTCGCCCATGCGGTTCCAGACGTCGTTTTTCATCTGCTTCTGCTTGCTGGCGCCGTCGGCCGTACCGGCAGGCATCTGCATGCGCGAATCCAACTCGCTGAAGGTCTCGTAGGCCTCCGAGTAGCGCTTCTTGCGCATCTGGAGGTAGCCGTAGGTGTAGCGGGCATCGTTGGCATAGGGCGAGGTCTTGCTGTAGGACGAGAGGAGGAGCTTGTTCATGCTCTTTTCGGCCTGCTCGTACTGGCCGGCACGATACTGCTCCTCGCCAAGGAGGTAGTTGGCATCGGCGGTGATGCGCGGCACGGCGTTGATCTTGACGGCCTTGGCGTACATCTCCACGCCTTCGTCGGTCTTGCCGCTGTTGCAAAGCTCGATGCCGCGGTTGAGGACGGCACGCTGGTAGGCCTGCTCAAGGGCAGCATTGCGCTGGGGTATCTGCTCCAGGAGGCGGATGGCGTCCTTGTAGTTGTTGGTGGAGCAATAGAGTTCGGTGAGGATCTCCTGCACCTCGGTCTTGTGCTTGGTGTTGGGGTACTGCTTGAGGTAGGACTCGAAGGAGCGGATGCTTTCGTTGTAGGCGTTCTGGTTGAGCTCGCAGCTCAGCTTGGCGTAGTTGAAAAGGGCGTCCTCCTTGATGTGGGCGCTGTAGTCCATCTTCGACGCCTGCTGGAAGACGCTGCAGGCCTCGCGCTTGCGGCCGGTGCGGAGGTAGCAGTCGCCGAGGACATAAAGGGCGTTCTGGGCCACGCTGTCGTTGCAGGCGGTCTTGCGCTGCAGGTATTCAGCGGCGCGGCGGTAGTCGCCGGTCTGATAGTAGCAGTAGCCAATCTGGTAGTCGTTGTCCTGCGGGGTGCAGCTCTGGGTCTGCTCGCGCTTGGCGGCCTCGTCCACGGCCTTGTATTGCTCGAGGGCTTTCTGATATTCGCCTCGGTTAAAGTATATCTCGCCCACCATCTGGTGCACCTCGTTCTTGCGGAAGGCGTCCTTGTCGTTCAGCAGACGCGGAGCCAGCTCCAGCAGCTCGTCCTCGCGGCCCAGGTAGTAGTATATGCGGGCGATGTAGGAGGGGGCTATCTTGGCAAACTTCTTGTCCTTTTCCAGTTCCTTGAAGTTCTTCAGGGCCAACTCGTACTCCCCGTTCATATACTGGATGTGGGCATAGTAGTAGAGGCTGGAGTTGCGATACTTCGACTGGCCGCCCACCTGCTGGGCGAAGTAGCCTGAAGCCTTCTTGGTGTCGCCCTGATGGAAGTGGCAGTAGCCGCGCTTGAAGTTGTACTCGCTACGATGGTTGTACTCCACCTCCTGCGGGTCGACCTGCTTGTAGTACGTCAGTGCCACGTCGTAGGAGCCGCGGGCGTAGTGGAAGTTGCCCAGGTAGAAGCGCGCCATGTTGCAACGCGAACTTTGGGGATAGAGCCGCAGGAACTCCTCGAGGCGATAGGAGGCGTCGTTGTTGTCAAGCTTCTCGGAACAGACGCCCGCAAAGTAGTTGGCATCGGCCGTTGTAAGGTCGGCACGGTCTTTGGCGCCTTGGGCGATCTCGTCGAAAATCTGCTGGGCGGCAGCATACTTCTGCTTGCCGTAGAGGTCCATAGCCTGTCGGTAGAGCTCGCGTTGACGGGCGTCGTCGGTAACGCGTTGTGCCCTCGCGTTGCCTGCCGTGAGGAGCATCAGTCCCATCATCGCCGCTACAAAAAAATTCTTCATATTTCTATCTTCTTAGTGTGTTATTCAAAATTTATAGGTCCCCCATTCGCGGTTGTCCTCGTTTTTAATCCACGGGCCGCGCAGGAGTATGCCGCTGGCGGGAGCGGGCGTGTAGTCGTAGACCTGCTTGCCCTCCGGGTTGAGGAGTACGAAGGTAGGATAGCTCGTCACCCCGAAGCGCTCCAGCAGGCGGTAGTCGCCGTCAAAGTGCAGCCACGTCCAATTGTAGCGCGCTCCTTTCTTGCTGTTTTTCAGCAGGTGGTACATCTTCTGGAACTCGCGGTCGCATGCTATGGTGACAAACACCACATCGGGCCACGTACGGTAGACGGTGTCGCGGAAGTGCGCCATGGTCTCCAACTCCTTGATGGAATTCGGATCGCCCACACGCACAAAGCTCAGGTATACCCACTTCCCCTTCAGGTCGGCCAGGTTCACCATGCGCCGCTCCACATCGGGCAGCGTGAAGCCTTTCGGCTCTCGGGCGCGCTCGTGGAGGTCGAAACTCGCCAGCAGGCTCTCGGCCAGCACACGGTGGTCGGCGAACTTGGTGGCGTCGCGCAGGTGCTCCGTCGTGAGACGCACACCGTGGCGGTCATAGGACTTGTCGTAGAACATCTCCTTCAACGCCTCCAGGGCCGCCAGCTCGCGCACCTGCTCGTTCTGCAACAAGGGGTCCAGGCCCAGGGTGTCCAGCCAGCCCGCGGCATCGCCCTTCTTGATCCATTCGGCCATCTTCCATTGCGCCACCTTCTTGGTGCCGCCGGAAATAGTGTGGGAGAACACCTCGAGGAAGAAACGCATGTAGCTCTCGTCGTGGTAGCGTATGGGCTCCACGTAGCGAGCCGCCAGCTTGGCGCGGCTCTCCATCCTCAAGGCCAGAGCCATTTCGAGCATGGAGTAGTCCACATAGCGACCGAAGAACGAATCCGCCTCGTCGTCCGAAACGAAACGGTTCTTCACAAGGGTAAACAACTCCTTGAAGACCCGGCGGTCCGGATGGAACCGGAAGTCCACCCGCTCGCGGTTGGCGCTGAGGAAGCTGTCCACGGTCTCCTCGTAGCGCATCATCCTTACGTTCAAATCACTATCATCGATATTCTGGAACAACAGCGGCAACGCCACCGGATCCAGATAGACATTCTTCTTCTCGTTCAGGTCCCAGTCGAACTCCGGCACCAACACCTCGTACTCTCGGCCCGGCTCGATGTAGAACGACTGGCTGTAGCACTCAATCTCCACAAATACCAAACGCGGGTAATTGGCGTAGCATCGAAGCACGAAACTCCCGTCATCGCCCACCACAGCGCTGTCCAGTCCCACCTCGCGTCGGGTCAGCATGTCGCTGTATGCGCCCAACATCACCCTCTTGCCAACGCCGTCCACCACCCTGCCCCGTATGGCGACATTGGTCTGTCCCACAGCGCTCAACGCCATGAGCATACATACACTTAGCAAGGCAAAACGGATAGTCGGTCGATAGGTATTCATTCGATAAAAGTCTATTTCATTATTATTAAAACATTTTATTAACGCCCTCTATGGATATTTATTGCATCACTAAGAAAAAATATTTACATCCACAAGAAGGACTCAACACCCACTCAACGCCCACCTGGCATCATACAAACCCACTCCGAAGGGCCATCCTATCAATAAATCCATCAGATTTTTTAATCAATAATCATCATCAGAACAGGACATTACAATTATTTCGATAAAAAAGTTACGAAAATATTTGTCAGGTTGATTTTTTTTTGTACTTTTGTTGCCGGAAAGATTAAGAATAAAAATACATAAATAAATTGAAAATCAAATAACTAAAACAACATACATTATGACGAAAAAAGAAAATTTCCGTACTGAGAGCGACCTTCTGGGTGCCAAGCAGGTTCCCGAAGAGGCATTATATGGCGTCCAGACCACCCGTGCCATGGAGAACTTCCACATTAGCGGACACCTCCTGTCTTCCTATCCCAAATTCATCATCGGCATGGCCATGACCAAGAAAGCCGCCGCTATGGCCAACATGAAGGTCGGCATGATCACCGAGAAGCAGGGCGAAGCCGTCATCTGGGCTTGCGACCAGCTGATTGCAGGCAAGTATCACGACCAGTTCCCCATCGACATGATCCAGGGCGGTGCCGGTACCTCCACCAACATGGCCGCCAACGAGGTTATCGCCAACCTCGCTCTCGAGCACATGGGCTACCAGCGCGGTCAGTATGAATACTGCTCGCCCAACGACGTCGTCAACGCCAGCCAGAGCACCAACGACGCCTACCCCTGCGCCATCCACATGGCCCTCGCCCTCGAGCACCTCGCCTTCATGCCCCACATGGAGCAGCTCATCGAGGCCCTCGACAAGAAGAGCCAGGAGTTCGCCCATGTCATCAAGATGGGACGCACTCAGCTCCAGGATGCCGTGCCTATGACCCTCGGTCAGACCTTCGGCGCCTTTGCCGACTCCCTGCGCGGCGAATACAAGAACCTCCGCGCCACCGCCGATGAGTTCCTCATCGTCAACATGGGTGCCACCGCCATCGGCACCGGCATCTGCTCCAAACCCGGCTACAGCGAGGCTTGCATCCAGGCCCTGCGCAAGATTACGGGTTGGAATATCTCGCTGGCCGACAACCTCATCGAGGCCACCAGCGCCACCACCTGCATGCTCGCCTACAGCGCCGCCATGAAGCGCCTCGCCATCAAAACCAACAAGATCTGCAACGACCTCCGCCTCCTCTCCAGCGGCCCTCGCTGCGGCCTCAACGAGATCCACCTGCCCGAGCGTCAGCCCGGCTCCAGCATCATGCCCGGCAAGGTCAACCCCGTCATCCCCGAAGTGATGAACCAGGTGTGCTACCGCGTCATCGGCAACGACATGACCATCAGCCTCGCCTCCGACAACGGCCAGCTCGAGCTCAACGTCATGGAACCCGTCATCGCCTACACCCTCTTCGAGAGCATCCATCTGCTGGAGAATGGATTCGATACCCTCCGCACTCTCTGCATCGACGGCATCCGCGCCAACGAGGAGCGCTGCCGCCAGCTTGTGGAGCATTCCATCGGCATCGTCACCATGCTCAACCCCATCATCGGCTACAAGCAGAGCACCAAGATCGCCAAGGAAGCCTCCGAGACCGGCCGCGGTGTCTACGAACTTGTGCTCGAACACAAACTCCTCACCAAGGAACAGCTGGACGAGATCCTCAAGCCAGAGAACATGCTGCAACCCGTGGAATTGAAGTTATGACAACAATATGAATCATACAATTAAAATAAAAAGAGGACTCGACATTCCTCTCGGTGGCGACGCCGAGAGGATTGTCGTTGACAAGAGGAGCGAGGAGCGCTACGCTGTGAAACCGCCCAATGTGGTTGGCTTCACGCCACGTCTGCTCGTGGCCGAAGGCGACGTCGTGGTCGCCGGACAGCCTCTTGTAGAAGACAAGCGCGACCCGCGCCTATGCCTCCCCTCCCCCGTCAGCGGGAAGGTCGCGGCCATCGTCCGCGGCGAGAAGAGAAAGCTGCTGGAGGTGGTGGTTTGTCGGAATAAACGGAATAATCAGAATACTCAGAGCACTCCAAATACTCTGACCCCCGACAGCCCCGTCTGGTGGATGCTCCGCGAGCGCCCCTTCGGCACCATCGCCAACCCCGACCACAAGCCCAAGGGCATCTTCGTCTCCATGCGCGACACCACCCCCCTGGCTCCGGATATAGCGTTTGCACTCAAAGGCCGCGAGCACGAGTTCGAGGCCGGCATCGAGGCCCTGAAGGCCTACGGCGAGGTGCATGTGGTGCACGCCGAAGGCCCCCACCCTGCCGGCAACATCGGCACCATCGTGGCCGCGCTCGACCCCATCAACAAGGGCGAGTGCATCTGGCATGTGGGTGCTCAGGATGTGGCCAACATCGGCCGTTGGGTGACCACCGGCGAGTATCGCCCCGAACGCGTCATCGCCGTCGGTGGCCCAGCAGCCAAATCCCCCAAATACTATAGGGTGATTTGTGGCGCCAGCATCAAGCAGATAGCCGACGTCCAGCTGATGAACCCCAGCTATCCTTCCACTGTGGGCGACGGTTCGACCGTCGCCGCCACTCGCATCATCAGCGGCAGCCCCCTCAGCGGCAACCGGATTGCCGAAGACGGCTTCCTCGGCCTCTACGACCAACAGCTCACCTTCATCGAGGAGGGCGACCACTACGAGTTCATGGGCTGGCTCATGCCCGGTCTCAAGAAGTTCAGCTTCAGCAAGACGTTCCTCAGCGGCTTCCTGCGGCTACTGCCAACTGCCAACTGCCAACTGCCAACTGAATTCAACACCAACACCCACGGCTCCGTCCGTCCCTTCCTCTTCACGGGCTCTTTTGAAAAGGTCTTCCCCTTCGACATCTACCCCCTGCAGCTCATCAAGGCCTGCATCGTGGGCGACATCGAGCTGCAGGAGCAGCTGGGCATCTACGAGGTGGAACCCGAGGACTTCGCCCTCTGCGAGTTCATCGACCCTTCCAAGACTGAAATACAGACCATCATCCGCGAGGCCCTCGAGGTCCTCAGAAAGGAGGCTACCGCATGAATCTGAAATGGCTCGAACAATGGTTCGAGAAAATTGAACCCAAAGGCAAATGGAGCTGGCTGGGAAGCACCTACGAGGCGTTCCACACCTTTGCCTTCACCCCCAAAGTTGTCACTCGCCAGGGCAGTCACATCCGCGACGCCGTCGACATGAAGCGCAGCATCATCGTCGTGGTCATCGCCCTCATCCCCGCCCTGCTCTTCGGCATGTGGAACATCGGCTACCAGCACTTCCTTGGAGCGCCGGCGTCCTCGCCGGCATCCCTGTGGGATTGCTTCTGGTTCGGCCTTTTAAGAATGCTCCCCATGATTGCCGTCAGCTACATCGTCGGCCTGGCCATCGAGTTCGCCTTCGCACAATACCGGGGTCACGAGGTCAACGAGGGCTTCCTCGCCACAGGCCTGCTGATACCGATGATTGTCCCGGTGACCACACCCTTGTGGCAACTGGCGTTAGCCGTTGCCTTCGCCGTCATCATCGGCAAGGAGGTCTTCGGTGGCAGCGGCATGAACTTCCTCAACCCCGCCCTCGTGGCGCGCGCCTTCCTTTTCTTCGCCTACCCCACCCACATGAGTGGCGACAAGGTGTGGATTGCCGCCAAGATGTGGGGCAACGACGCCATCGCCGGCGCCACCCCCATGGGCGAGCTGGCCACCGGAGCCCACCCGAGTGCCTCGGCCCTCGACATGCTCATCGGCACCATCCCCGGCAGCTCCTGCGAGACTTCGTTTATTGCCATCGCACTGGGTGCGATGCTCCTCCTCTTCACCGGCATCGCCTCCTGGCGCATCATGCTCAGTGTCTTTGTGGGAGGTGGATTAATGGGCTTATTGTTCAACCTACTTTCAATTTTCAATTTTCAATTTACTTCCAGTTGCCGTTCTACTACCACTTCCTGATGGGCGGCTTCGCCTTCGGTGCCGTCTTCATGGCCACCGACCCCGTCACCGCCGCGCAGACCAACGCCGGCAAGTGGATCTACGGCCTGCTCATCGGCGCCTTCGCCGTGCTGCTGCGCGTCTGCAACCCCGCCTACCCCGAAGGCATGATGCTCAGCATCCTCTTTATGAACTGCATGGCCCCGCTGATAGACCACTGCGTCGTGGCCAGAAACATTAAGATGAGAGAAAGGAGGATTGGAAAATGAAAAAGACCTTCAGCAACCGCTACATCTTCATCTACTCCGCCGTGCTCGTCGTGGTGGCGGCGCTGATACTGACGGTCGTCGCCGTCAGCCTCAAGCCCGCCCAGGAGAAGAACCAGCAGGCCGAGACCAAGCAGATGATCCTCAAGACCATCGGCATCGACGCCACGCGCGACAACGCCGCCGAGCTCTACGCCAAGCACATCACCGAGGCCGACGGCTACTACACCTTCTCCGGCGGCATCATCCTGCCCCTCCACGGCACCGGCCTCTGGGGACCCATCTGGGGCTACCTGGCGCTGGACGCCGAGAGCACCGTCGTCGGAGCCGTCTTCGACCACAAGGGCGAGACCCCAGGCCTCGGCGGCGAGATAGCCTCCGACAAGTTCGCCGCCCGCTTCATCGGCAAGCGCATGGACGCCGAGCCCATCCACCTGAAGAAAAACGCCGACCCCGCCAACCCCTACGAGGTCGACGCCATCAGCGGCGGCACCATGACCAGCAACGGCGTCACCGCCATGCTGCAGCAAGCCTACAACGATTACCAGAATCTGAATACTCCGAGAAATCAGACTACTCCGAATAATCAGATTAATCAGATTACTCAGACCACTCAGAATAATCAGAGAAAGGAGCCCACCCAATGAAAAACACCGACCTTATAAAACTCCCCTTCAGCAAGAACAACCCCATCCTCGTGCAGGTGCTGGGCGTCTGCTCCTGCCTCGCGGTGACGGCGCAGCTCAAGCCCGCCGTCGTCATGGCCGTCTCGGTCACCGTCGTCGTCGCCCTGAGCAACCTCATCATCTCGCTCATGCGAGGCACCATCCCGCCGCGCATCCGCATCATCGTGCAGCTCGTCGTCGTCAGCACCCTCGTCGTGCTGGTGGACCAGGTGCTGAAGGCTTACATGTACGACGTCAGCAAGCAGCTCTCCGTCTTCGTCGGCCTCATCATCACCAACTGCATCGTCATGGGCCGCCTCGAAGCCTTCGCCATGGTGCAGAAACCGTGGCCTTCGTTGCTCGACGGCCTTGGCAACGGCCTCGGCTACAGCGTCATCCTCATCGTCCTCGGCTTCGTCCGCGAACTCTTCGGCAGCGGCACCCTCTGGGGCTACCCCGTCATGGAGAAGCTCGGCCTGTATAATATAGGATACGAGAACAACGGCCTGATGATCATGCCCCCCATGGCCCTCATCCTCGTCGGCCTCATCATCTGGTGGCACCGCAGCCGCAACAAAGACTTGGTAGAACAATAAGACCTGTAGAAAACAATGGAATACATTAACATATTCATCAAGTCGATTTTTGTCGACAACATGATCTTCGCCTTCTTCCTCGGCATGTGCTCCTACCTTGCCGTCTCGAAGACCGTGAAGACCTCGGCGGGCCTCGGCATAGCGGTCACCTTCGTGCTGCTTATCACCGTGCCCATCAACTTCCTGCTGAACCGCTACTTCCTGGCGCCGGGAGCCATGGCCTGGATCTCGCCCTCGCTGGCCGACGTGGACCTCAGCTTCCTCAGCCTCATCATGTTTATCGCTGTGATAGCAGCGATAGTACAAATGGTGGAGATGGTTGTAGAAAAATTCAGCCCGAGCCTCTACAACTCGCTGGGCATCTTCCTGCCGCTCATCGCGGTGAACTGCGCCGTCATGTCGGGCTCGCTTTTCATGCAGGAGCGCGGCTACCAGAACATCGGCGAGGCCACGGTCTTCGCCCTCGGTTCCGGAATTGGTTGGTTTTTAGCAATAGTTGCAATCGCCGCCATAAGGGAAAAACTGCGCTACAGCCACATCCCACCCGCACTCCGCGGCGTCGGCATCACCTTCATCATCACCGGCCTCATGGGTATGGCCTTCATGTCGTTCATGGGCTTCAAACTCTAAACTCATGCTCAGTAAATCAAACCTCCTGGCTCCTGCGGAGCCGAAATCTGGTAAATCTAGTAAATTATTGCTGACGCAGCAACCCGTACAGAACCGCGAAGCGGAAAAATTTACAAGATTAACAAGATTTCGCGTGGTGTGCCGTCGGCTTGCCGACAGCATCACCACGCAGGAGAATTGATGATTAACAGAACCAAAACAGAGATTATGTCAACAACATTAGTACCAGCAATCATTATAATATTAGTCGTCATCCTGCTCCTCGTGGCGCTGCTCCTCGTGCTGCGCGCCAAGCTCATCCCGCAGGGCAACGTAAAGATCACCATTAATGAAGTCGAAAGTCAGAAGTCGGAGGTCGGAGATGAACTCAAACCTCAGACCTCAGACCTCAAACCTCTCATAGTGCCCACCGGCGGCACGTTGATTAGCACCCTCGGCGAGCAGGGCATCCACCTGCCCTCGGCCTGCGGCGGCAAAGGCAGCTGCGGCCAGTGCAAATGCCGCGTGGTCCGTGGCGGCGGCGAGATACTCCCCACCGAGAAAGGCTTCTTCAGCCGCAAGCAGCAGCAGGAAGGCTGGCGCCTCGGCTGTCAGGTCAAGGTCAAGGAAGACCTCGCGCTCCGGCTCCCCGAGAGCATCCTCAGCATCAAGGAATACGAGTGCACCGTGGTGTCGAACAGCAACGTCGCCACCTTCATCAAGGAGTTCAAGGTGCAGCTGCCCGCCGGCGAGCACATGGACTTCGTGCCCGGCAGCTACGCCCAGATTAAGATACCGAAGTTCACGGTGAAGTACGCCGACTTCGACCGCTCCCTCATCGGCGACGAGTACCTGCCCGCCTGGGAGAAGGCCAAGATGTTCGACCTCGTCTGCACCAACCCCGAGCCCACCGTCCGCGCCTACTCCATGGCCAACTATCCCGCCGAGGGCGATGTGTTTATGTTGACCGTCCGCATCGCCACGCCTCCGTTCAAGCCCGACCGCAGCGGCTTCCAGAACGTCAACCCCGGCATTGCCTCCAGCTACATCTTCTCGCTGAAGCCCGGCGACAAGGTCATCATGAGCGGCCCCTACGGCGAGTTCCGCGTACGTGGCACCGAGGACGGCACCTGGAGCGACGACCCACAGGGCAACGAGATGATCTGGGTCGGCGGCGGCGCCGGTATGGCCCCCCTCCGCGCACAGATCATGCACCTCACCCGCACCCTCCACTGCACCCACCGCCCCATGCACTACTTCTACGGCGCCCGCGCTCTCAACGAAGTGTTCTACCTCGACGACTTCCACCAACTGGAGAAAGACTTCCCGAATTTCCACTTCCACCTCGCCCTCGACCGGCCCGACCCCGCCGCCGATGCCGCCGGCGTGCCCTACACCCCCGGCTTCATCCATCAGGTCATGTACGACACCTACCTCAAGGACCACCCCGCCCCCGAGGACATCGAGTACTACATGTGCGGTCCTGGTCCCATGAGCAGCGCCGTCGTCAATATGCTTGACAACCTCGGCGTCCAGCCCGAGAACATCGCCTACGACGACTTCGGCGGCGGCGCCCCGAAGAAATAATGGAGCGCCGGCATCTTGCCGGCATTCCATCAACGCAACAACAATACCGTACCCAGATACCGCTTGGTGGCACCGCCCGCCAGGCGGTATTCGCATAGGTAGGCGTAGGCGCCTTGCGGGCAGGGGGCGCCGCGGAGGTCGCGGCCGTCCCAGCCGGCGGCGGCGTCGGTGATGCGGGCCACCAGCAGCCCCTCGCGGTTGTAGAGCGTCATCTCGTAAGCCTCCACCTCCCGGTTGGTGACCATCGCGAAGCGGCTGTTCTCCGCCCCGTCGGGCGTGAAGGCATTGGGGAACCACACCGACACTGTCTCCACCGGGAACACCAGCAGCGTGTCGGCACAGCAGCCGCCCACGGTGCAGCCCATCTCCCTCACCCACAGGCTGTCTTCCGCCACGTCGCCGAAGCACCAGCGCACCTTGCGCCCCTCGGCCTCACCACCATCGGAGAAACTCCATTGCACAAGCGCAACCGTCGGCGAAAGCTCCTCCAGCGTCAGCACCGGGTGGTCGAAGTCCACGGCCTCGCGGTCGGCGACAGGCTGCAGCTCGGGGTAGGCCTGCACGGTGATCACCACGCTGTCGGCCACGTCGCCGCCGCGCGTCAGCAGGTAGTAGGTGGTGGTGGACTGAGGATGCACCGTCACCGAGGGGCGTCCCTGCTGGCTTTCGAGCGTGGTGTCCTCGGGGCGCGAAGCCCAGCGGAAGTAGTCGGTCTGGCTCGCCCGCAGCGTCGTGCTGTCGCCCTGACAAAGCACCTCACGCTCAGCCTCCACGACGGGCTGCACACTGCGGGCCACCAGCAACACCGAGTCCTCGGCGTGGCAGTAGCGTCGCAGGCTGAGATCCGTCATGCGCACCGGCTGCTGCGCCAGGATGGTGAGCGTGATTTGGCAGTGTTGGCTGGTGGACAGCTCCAGCAGCAGGCTGCCGTCGGCCAAGGTGCTGTCCAGCAACAAGGTGTTGCCCATGGCCACCTGCACGGGCACAGGTCCGCCGTCGCCGAGGGTGGCCTCGAGGCGGTAGCGTGTCTGCGGCTCGACGGGCACCGTCAGCTGTAGCATCTGCACGGTGGTGTCCATTGCGTCGCCACGGTGGATGTGGTTCACGCTGTCCGTCCGCTCCACCTCCAAGTGCACCCACTGCTCGCTCTCGGGCTGCAGCGTGAGGCTGACGTTGCGCGCGGTATCGTTGGCAATCAGCGATGCGGGACTCCAGCGGTAGCTGTCGGCCTCCACCTCGGCCCAGAGGCTCACCTCCGTGGGCTGCGAGATGTACCATTCCGTGCGCTCCACGCCTATCTCCGCGCCGCAGTCCATCGGCGGCAACGGCCTGATGCTGAGCTCCAACGAATCCTTGACGGGACATCCGTAAGCGTTCAGCCCGTGGTCGTCCGCATAGCCGCCCGCCAGCGTCAGCTCGCGACCGCCAAAGAGGTAGGCCTCGCCAGGGAAGATACTGTCCTCCACGATGGTGACATCCGACGGCAACACCCGCAGTGTCAGCACCTTCACATGGACCAGACAGGAATCGGGACTATAGTATTCGTAGTCGTGCAGCACAAAAGCGCGGGTGCCGGTGTCGGCCGTCACGCTGGCGGAGAGGGCGATGCCGTTCCCTCGGTAGGGGCTGTGCTGGCAGACGCTGTCGGCGACATAGACCGTATCGGCCGCCAGCGGCGGTGGGCACACGGCGGTGTCCGCCACCATCCGCCTGAACATGAGTTCATAGAAAAAATGATCGGACGGAACCCAGTTCTGTGCCGGTCCCTGTGCTTTGCTGCGCAGACGCAGGGCGAAACTGCCACCGGTGGGGACTTCGTCGTGCACTGGCAGGCAAATCCTATCCCAGCAAGTGTCCATCAGATGGTGGCTCCGAAGGGCGAACGACCCCGTCTGCAGGAACGACTCGTCGGGATGCTCCACATCCGTCACCCACCCCACGTCCACGTGCACCCAATAGAGTGCATCGCCGGTATAGCTGCCCGCGACCCAACGCTGGAGTTTCACCGTCAGGCGGATAGCCGCCGGCGTATTGTCGAACCGGGGAGCGATGATCATGGCCACGGCATTGTGGGTCGAATCCTTGACGGCTATCTCGGCCTCCATCCATTCTGTTGCACCACTGTAATACAGAATGTAGCCGAAACGCCCCTGGGCGGAATTGTAGTGGTAGGGGGCGTCATCGTAACTGTAGTCGTCGCCATAGTCGAGGTACCCCGTCCAGCAGTTGTCACGGTTCAACACCTCCCTCCAGGGGAACATAAACGGCGACTGCGTATTGGCTGGAGGCTGGAAACCCGTCTGCAGGTCGGTCTCATAGGGCAGCGGCAGGGGGGGGCACTGCCCGCGCAGCACCCCCGGCAGCGCCAGTAGCGCCGCCAGCAGAAGAACCATATATTTCCGTCCGTACATATAATAAAGACTGCGAAAGGCGCTTTTTGGCTCACACTTTTAACATTTTTTTTTGCAACATACTGTCAATGAGAATGATTTTTTTCGGAATGTTAAAAAAACACATCGCCGTTCACTCACCCCCTCGGGTGGGCCCTTACCAGCGCCACCAACACGTTGATACCCAACGCTAAACTACAACCCCCTCTTACTCCCCTCTTACTCCTCCCTTTACCCTCGGTTTATAAAAATTTTCTCGAGTAGGCAATAATAAAGGGAGGATAACGTTATCATAAGTGCTGTTCAATGGGTTTAACTCTATCAGACAGTGAGTTCTATGAATCAGAACTCC
Organism: Bacteroidales bacterium; assembly: GCA_017483575.1. Classification (GTDB taxonomy): domain Bacteria; phylum Bacteroidota; class Bacteroidia; order Bacteroidales; family P3; genus Colimorpha. The sequence goes on along the minus strand of JAFUWF010000019.1, from coordinate 13,850 downwards.
TAGCCCTGCGGGCAGAAATCTTGTAAATCTTGTAAATTTTTGCTGACGCAACCCACAGCAAAACAATACAAAATTCAAGAAAATGCAAGTTGCGCAAGCAAAAATTTACAAGATTTACAAGATTTCGCGAGCGCAGCGAGCAGGAGAAACAAAAAGGAGAAAAAAAATATAACGACATAAAACACAAGCAACTATGGCAAAACAATCGGAAGGATTTCTCGGGGGCTTCAGCGGGAGGCTGGGGCCGGCGGTGGGCTACCGCTGGAAAGGTATTTGGTGCGTGCGGTCGCAGCCGCGATTCGTAAAGAACCCGCGCACCGAGGCGCAACAACAGCACCGCGCGATGTTCAAGGCCGAGGTGCAACTGGCAGGCCGCATGCGCTGGGCGCTGAACATAGGCCTCAAGCTGCCGTCGGACGAGCTGAACCTCACGCCGATGAACCTCTTCGTCAAGGGCAACCAGCACGCTTTCAGCGCGGTGGATGGTAGCCTTGCGGTCGACTACCCCTCGCTGCGCATCAGCGGCGGCACGGTGGCGCCGGTGGCGATTACGGAGGCCACTCTTGGAGCGCCGGCGTCCCGCCGGCAGGCCGGCAAGATGCCGGCGCTCCATCAAGGCCCCAACATACTGAATATCACCTTCGAGAAGAACCCACTGCGCCGTACCTGCAGCGCCTACGACAACGTCTATTTCTGGGTCTTCTGCGAGGAGCTGCAGCAGGGGTATCTGTCCAACCCCGTCTACCGCCGTGTGCAGCGGGCATCGATAGCCTTACCCGATGATTTCCAGGATTGTACGCTCCACGTCTACGCCTTCGCGCAGGACGAGCAGGGGCGCTGCTCGGAGACGGCGTATGTATCTACAGACGAAGAAGTTGTGGATGAAGAAATTGTGGACATGGAAACGGGTGAGATTATGTTCGGGGCAGCCCCGCAAGGGGCGTCAGTCCTTAGCCGTGGGCATGAGCCCACGGAACGGTCCGCGCCGCCCACCCGACCCCCTGAATAATTTTTATAGTTATATCGATTTTTTTTCGTAAATTTGCACCCTCAAATATTACGAAAGAAAACATATAATAATAACAAAAACAACACACTCTATGGAATTACCCAAGATTCACTCCATTACGAAGAAGCTCCTCGTGGCGCTGGTGGGCGGCTTTCTGCTGCTCTTCCTGCTGTTCCACATGACGGCAAACCTCTTCATCCTGCGCCACGACGACGGCGCGTGGTACTCCGCCTTCTGCCATTTCATGGGCACCAACTGGGTGGTGAAGATATTCGAGGTGGTGCTGCTCGGCGTCGTCGCCCTGCACATCCTGCTGACCCTCTGGCTCGTGGTCACCAACCGCCTGGCGCGCCCGACGCGCTACCACCAGCGCCAGCGCTCGAAGACCCACACCACGTCGAAGCTCATGATGTGGACCGGCATCCTCATCTTCGCCTTCCTGGTGATGCACTTCTGCCAGTTCTGGTTCGTCAAGGTAGGACTGGTGAAGGGCGACTACATGGTGGAGGTGGAGAAGTTGCAGACCGAGGAGGTGAGCACAATCATGCAATACTCCGCCCAGAACGGCATGGAGCCCGCCGACGTGGTGGCCGCCGTGGAGAACCAGATGGCCATGTATGCCGACCAGCTCGCCCCCGAGCAGATGGCCGAGATGGAAGCCAACATCCAGAGCCTCAAGGACGCCGTGCCCGTGGCCGAGTTCATCAGCAAGGCCCTGCGCGAGGACCATTTCAGCCAGGACCGCAAGTGGATTCGCCACATCAGCTACGACGAGCGTCAGATGCTGAAGGAGAAAGCGCCCAAGTGCGGCGTGGAGCCCGACTTCTACTACATGAGCCGCAACCTCTTCCACAACGGCCTCATGGTGCTGCTCTACCTCATCGCCTTCGTGGCCCTCTTCATGCACCTCACCCACGCCTTCCCCTCGGTGTTCCAGACCCTGGGCCTGAACAACTACACCTACAACGGCATCATCGAGATCCTCGGCAAGATCTACACCTGGGTCATCACCCTGGGCTTCGCCGCCGTGCCGATACTCGTCTTTTTAGGTCTATAAATCAACATGCTCCTAGCCGCTGACGCGGCAGAAATCCAGTAAATCTGGTAAATTATTGCTGACGCAACAACCAGTATACACCGCGAAGCAGAAATATTTACAAGATTTACAAGATTTCGCGAGCGCAGCGAGCAGGAGAACATAATAAAGATATACAGAGAACATGAAACTAGACTCCAAGATACCCGAAGGTCCGCTCTCCTCAACAAATACCGTCCGAACATATATAGGAAAGCGTTGGGTGATGGGGGCAATTTGCTTTCTCTTCTTCCTGTTATCTGGATGCTGCTTTAATAACAGTGGAGGTGATGATGCTTATCTATATATTTTCAAATATGTTGGAGAAGAAGACTTATCCCACCGTGTGGAGATAATTGACAACAACCAACCGCTACCCATCTTTTTAGATTCCCAGGAATGCATTCCCATCAAACTACATCAGAACTATTTTCTCAATCTGAGGCACCCAATCAACTACGATTACTCCAAAGCCCGTTTACTTTCAATCACAATAGATGACATACAAAACGGCAGTGCCCCGGAAAACTGGAAAGATCAATGGACGGAGTATGTAATGGAAGGAAACCCCTATGAAACTTTCTACATATGTTTTACAAATCATTGTAAATATAGTAAAGGCTATTACAAGGATCTCCCTTTTTATCGTGATGGCTGCGGAGAGAAAGGAATCGACACCAATATTATCAACAATATGATTGACGATGGCACACTGTTTGAACGATTATACAAAGCTATTTAGGAAAATAAAACAAACGGTCAGTTTGTCTATTCTTATCATTCTTGGCTTTACGGCAAATGGACAATCTGTATCAAAAGAGGATGCTATTACGGTTTCCGAGAACTACATGTCTCATGCAACAGGTAAGACACAACGTATTGTCAAAGAAGATGAAATATACGCAAAAAATACTAAATGCCTATATCACTTTATTTTTGATGATGGTTCTTGGTGTATTACATCAGCAGATATGCAAACGGAGCCAATACTTGCTTTTGGACTCACGGATGGATTTTCCTCCATGCCTGATGCGTTATCTGAAATAATCGACAATTACAAAACCGTTATAGATTCTATTCTAAACAGTCCTGTTGATTCTGTATATAGTCACCCTCTATGGAACAAATTGTTTCATTCTCCTAAATCTGCAAACAATTATGCCCTAGGTGATAGCCTATTAGACATGACGGGAAGAGGAAATCTGGCATGGAATCAGGAGTTCAATAACAGTGGAACCTGTTCACCTTCTTATAATAAATATTGTCCTGATGCAGGAGAATTATCATGTCCGACGCCCACATTTGAAGATTGTAATTGCAGCCATAAACCAGCTGGATGTGGGGCTGTTGCCATGGGACAAATAATGTGGTACTGGCAATGGCCAAAAGAATCACGATATAATATATACCATTGGGAAAAGATGCCGCATGCCATGTATAGTTATACGCCGACAGACCAAGCGGATAATATAGCTCATTTTCTTAGAGATTGTGGAAAGGCTTCTGATATGACATACTGTTGTTATGGGTCATGGGCATATTCTGACGATATTATATCTGCCTTTCAAGATGATTTTGGTTTTGAATCCGCAGAAAAACAATATGCTAACGATTGGGTTTATGGTGATGCATGGACGGAGTTAATCAAGTCTGAAATAGATAATGGTCGACCGACCCTATTCTATGGAGATAAAGGCACCTTTTTGTCTGGTCATTTTTTTAATGTAGACGGATATATTGATAATGAAACTGTGTTATTTCATGTAAATTGGGGGTTTGGGGGGAAATATAATTGTTTTTGCAAATTGGATAGATTTAAAAGAAGATATTTCCATGATGGAGAATGGGAAACAGCATACTATAACTGTCACAACCGAGCAATAATCGGACTCTCTCCTACATATAATGAGTCCCATATATCAAATATAAATTATTCCAATCTACCTAATGGGCACAAACGGAAAGAGTATGCCTATGAAAGTATTTCTATACCTTCTACAAACAATACATTAACCATTAACAATGGGGCTGAATACATTCTTGAGGCTGGGAATGAAATCATTCTGCAAGATGGCTTTGAAGCCAAACCAGGAAGCGAGGTTGAAGTGAGAATTAATCCGACATGGCAAAGCCAGATGGCAATCAGTGTAACCGAATGGCCAACATTTACAGGATCCGACGGATATTGCATTTACCAAAAGAATGCCGATTCATGGGAATTCTCTCTTTTGAATAGGCAATATGATATTGTTTTTCAAAGTGCAGGTTCCATTCGTTCTGATTATGTATGCCTTTGGGATGGACATGGACTCCCATCTGGTTCATATCTTGGCATCATCACCCTTAAAAACAGTTATGGACGCAAACTACATCAAGAGTTAGACATCACTGTAACAAATAGGGAACTTGCAACAAAACCTGATGAATCAGAGATGACTAATGAAAACATGCTATTTACAAATCCATCAAATACGATTTTTGAAGACTCTACCCTTTTAGTATTTCCAAACCCGTCAAAAGGAATCTTTGAACTAACACTCATGTCTGATTCCATTATGACAATTAACCTTTACAATTCAATGGGGCAATATGTTTATACCGACAATAACATATCCTCCAATCACTACAAACTCAACATTTATGGTTTTCCATCAGGATATTATATTATTTCAATTCGCGGTAAACAAAAAGAATATACCAAAACAATAAACAAACAATAAAAATGAAGAATTATCGTAATCTCCTACTGCTGATGCTGATGTCCTTAACCCTGACAGGATGCTGGACATACAAGCCTCAACTGGCCGATATACCACTCATCGACCATAAGGGAGATATACGGGTGACGGGATCCGTCTATCTATGGCCGGCAACCGGGATTACGACAACTGCTTCGATGGGATTGTCCAACCATCTTTCCATGCAACTGCATGGTGACTATGAATCACGCGATGTTTTCTACTCCCATGTGGCGCTAGGCTTCTACCATCCATACAGTAACAGCGTTTTGGAAGGATATCTGGGTCTGGGAAATGGCCATGGGGATGTTTATATCGATGCTGCTCCTTCCAATGCCCACGGCCCGTACACAATCGGCTTTGCACAAATAAACTATGGCTGGCATCTCACAAAGCATAGCGACATCGGATTGGCCATGAAGATTGGTCGGATATCTGCCATTTTCTATGGTCACAATGGAGAAGACCCCAACGACGACGAAGAGGCTTTCGGCCCACGCAGAAGTTCATTGTTCGAGCCTCAATTGTTTTTCCGTGTGGGTGGCGAGAAGGTAAAATTCCAGTTACAATTGGGCTACACCTATTTGACCGACTGGCGCAGAACTGGCAGCATTCGCTATATTCCATTGTCCCTCAGTACCGGCATAAATATTACCCTTTAGGAGACAAGACAAAAAATTACCCTTTAGAAATTACCTTTTAGAAAATAAAACAAATTATGACACTAGATTCCAAAATACCCGAAGGTCCGCTCAGTCAGAAATGGACCAATTACAAAGCCGCACAGAAGCTGGTGAACCCCGCCAACAAGCGCAAGCTGGACATCATCGTCGTCGGTACCGGCCTGGCCGGTGCCTCGGCCGCCGCCTCGCTCGGCGCCCTGGGCTTCCACGTCGACATCTTCTGCATCCAGGACTCGCCGCGCCGCGCCCACTCCATCGCCGCCCAGGGCGGCATCAACGCCGCCAAGAACTACCAGAACGACGGCGACAGCGTGGAGCGCCTCTTCAAGGACACCATCAAGGGAGGCGACTACCGCGCCCGCGAGGCCAACGTCTACCGTCTGGCCGAGGTCAGCGGCGCCATCATCGACCAGTGTGTGGCGCAGGGCGTGCCCTTCGCCCGCGACTATAGCGGCCTGCTCGACAACCGCTCCTTCGGCGGCGCGCAGGTCAGCAGGACATTCTACGCCCGCGGCCAGACGGGCCAGCAGCTGCTACTGGGTGCCTACGGCGCCCTGAGCCGCGAGATTGCCCGCGGCACCGTGGTGCTGCACGAGCGCCACGAGATGATGGACCTCGTGGTGGTGCCCGACAAGGACGGCCGTCCCCGTGCCCGCGGCATCATCGCCCGCAACCTCGTCACCGGCGAGCTGGAGCGCTATGCCGCCCACGCAGTCGTGGTGGCCTCGGGTGGCTACGGCAACGTCTACTACCTCTCGACCAACGCCATGAACAGCAACGGATCCGCCGCCTGGGTGTGCCACCGCCGCGGCGCCGCCTTCGCCAACCCCTGCTACGTGCAGATACACCCCACCTGCATCCCCGTGCACGGCGACTACCAGTCAAAGCTCACGCTGATGAGCGAGTCGTTGCGCAACGACGGCCGCATCTGGGTGCCCAAGAAGAAAGAGGACGCCGAGGCCATCCGCCGCGGCGAGAAAGGGCCCCTCGACATCCCCGACGAGGACCGCGACTACTACCTCGAGCGCCGCTACCCCGCCTTCGGCAACCTGGTGCCGCGCGACGTCGCCAGCCGCGCCGCCAAGGAGCGCTGCGATGCCGGCTACGGCGTGAGTCCCACGGGCCTGGCCGTCTACCTCGACTTCGCCGACGCCATCAAGCGCCTTGGCCGCGACGTCGTGGAGCAGAAGTACGGCAACCTCTTCCAGATGTACTACAAGATTGTCGACACCGACCCCTACAAGGAGCCGATGATGATCTACCCCGCCATCCACTACACCATGGGCGGCCTCTGGGTCGACTACGAGCTGCAGACCACCATCCCCGGCCTCTTCGCCGCGGGCGAGGCCAACTTCAGCGACCACGGCGCCAACCGCCTCGGCGCCTCGGCCCTCATGCAGGGCCTGGCCGACGGCTACTTCGTCCTCCCCTACACGCTGCAGAACTACCTGTCCGACCAGATCTACGTCGGCAAGATCAAAGCCGAAGGCCCCGAATTCGACGAAGCCGAGGCCAGCGTGCGCGCCCGCCTCGATGGCCTGATGGCAATAAAATCAAAATACTCCGAGAACTCCGAGTCCTCCGACAAGCAACACTCCGTCGACCACTACCACAAAGCTTTGGGCCGCGTCATGTGGGAATACTGCGGCATGGCCCGCAGCAAGGAGAGCCTCGCCACCGCCGCCACGAAGATTGCCGAGCTGGAGGCCGACTTCTACCAGCACGTCTTCATCCCCGGCAAGGCCGCCGAGATGAACCCCGAGCTGGAGAAGGCCTACCGACTGGCCGACTACTTCGAGCTGGCACGTCTCATCGTGGCCGACGCCACGCAGCGCGAGGAGAGCTGCGGCGGTCACTTCCGCATCGAGCACCAGACCGAGGACGGCGAGACCCAGCGCGACGACGAGAACTTCATGTTCGTAGCCGCCTGGGAGTACCAAGGCCACGACAAGCCCGAGCTCATGCACAAGGAAGACCTCAACTACGAGCATATACAGATTGTGAAACGAAACTATAAATAAAGCAGTTGACAGTAGCCAGTGGCTAGTGGTCAGTTTGCTGACGCAGTCCCACCGACCACTGACTACTGGCCACTGACCACCTAATAAAACGAAGTTTTATGAAATTTACATTACATATCTGGCGCCAGGAGAACGCCCGCGCCAAAGGGCACTTCGAGACCTACGAGATCGACAACATCAGCGCCGACTGCTCGTTCCTCGAGATGCTGGACCAGCTGAATGAGAAGCTGGTCAACGACCATATCACCCACCCCGTCTGCTTCGACAACGACTGCCGCGAGGGCATCTGCGGCATGTGCGGCCTCTACATCAATGGCCGCCCGCACGGCAACGACGACGGCGTCACCACCTGCCAGCTCCACATGCGCCACTTCCACGACGGCGACGAGATCTGGGTCGAGCCCTGGCGTGCCAAGGCCTTCCCGATAATTAGAGACCTCGTGGTGGACCGCACGGCCTTCGACAAGATTATCCAGGCCGGCGGCTACATCAGCGCCACCACCGGCGGCGTGCCCGACGCCAACAACATCCTCGTGCCCAAGCACAAGGCCGACCAGGCCATGGATGCCGCCGCCTGCATCGGCTGCGGCGCCTGCGTGGCCGCCTGCAAGAACGCCAGCGCCATGCTCTTCGTCGGCGCCAAGGTCAGCCACCTGGCCCTCCTGCCCCAAGGCAAGCCCGAGGCGCAGGACCGCGTCAAGAAGATGGTCTGCAAGATGGACGAACTCGGCTTCGGCTCCTGCACCAACACCTACGCCTGCGAAGCCGAATGCCCCAAGCAAATCAAGCGCCAGAACATCGCCCGCCTCAACAGGCAATGGATTGGCTCCCTCTTCGGCCGCGACCGCAACAACTAACAGCACCACCACACAACAAAACAAGGGCATACCGTCACCGGTATGCCTTTGTTCGTTTATTCATGCTCCACAACGTAAAGGCACGTTTGCCCCTTCCCTACTCCAGCGCTATTCGTTGTTCAATTCCTTGTATTCAGAAATGTTTTCTTTTAGTTGATGCAGCGCACGGCGGTTTTTGTGATAGTACCAAAAGTCGATGCCGAAAGCGACGACAATGACGATACCAAGCACGGTTAAATGGAAAGGCAATTGCAGCAGGTTGTACTGATAGTAATCCCAACCTTTTATTTTAGAGCACACTGGAGGAACAGCGAATATGCATACGATGATGTTGATGGTTGTGCTGATGAGGAACTCCCTTTTCAGGAACAGTATGTATCGTTCGCAGTTCAATATGGAGGTAGTCAGGTCGACTTGCATCGGCGCAAATGATTTTATTTTCTGTGCTTTGACACAACTCACGACTGCGTTCCCGACAAGACATATAACTAAAAGCATGTAGGGAATGAGATAACGCCAGTCGTGGATGAATGTGTTGTAGTTTAACATGAATACAGCCACAAAAGCAAGGTTGAAGACAATGCCGAATATTTCGTAGTTCAAAAGGGAACGATGGTTTGTCTGCATCGAATTGCGCAGTATTTGCTTGATGCTCTCTTCCTGTACGGTGGCGATGTGACGAAGTTTCTCGTCGTATGACTGGAGCAGCGCTTGCAGCTGCTCAAATGCCAGATTGTCGTTGTTCATTGTTCTTCTTGGTTTAAAGTTTGTAACTTTTCTTTGATTCGCTGTATACGCTTGCCGACGGCAGCCACAGTCAGGCCCATGATGCCAGCGATGTCACTCAGCGACAATTTGTCGACGTAGAGGAGGATTAGCGCCTTGTCGCTTCTGTTCAGCCTGTCAATCAAACGGTAAAGTTCGTTGATTTGTCCGTTACTGCTCTCTTCGGCGATGGTTTCCTCCATTTCGCGTGTCAGTTCGATGGAGAGCGGCCTTCGCCGTCGTTTCCGCACTTGGGTGACAGCCACACTTAGGCCTACGCGATAGAACCATGTCGCCTCGGAGCACTCTCCGCGGAACTTCCCGCGGTTCTCCCACAGGTTGCAGACGATGTCCTGATACAGGTCGCGGACATTGTCCGGCTGGCGGTCAGTGAACATCATGCAGATTTTGTAAACAACGCCGTCGTGCAGCCGCAGGGTCTTGATGAATTGTTCTTGTTCTTCTTGCAAACTCATATCTTCAAAAATGTTTCTACCACGTTAGACGCAAAAATACATTTTTTTTGACGAATAGCAAAATAAAAAACACATTTTTCCGAACGAACAGACTTTAACTTGGCAAATTATTGTCAACAGATGGCTTATTTCTCAATCACCACGATGTTGTTCGTCGGGGCGGGCTGACCGATGGAGATGATGGAGTAGCCCTCGCTTTCCAACGAGTAGTCGGTGTGGCTGTCGATTTCCCAGGCGTAGGCGCTTTCGGGCTCGTACCAGACGCTGTCCTCGTTGTCCTTCATCCGACATTGGTGCACATCGATGTAGTTGTTGGTGTCCACAAGCAGCTGGAAAGGCACCCGTCCATCGGAAACCGCCACGGGGTGCGTGCTGCGGAACAGGTGGACGGCCTCTGCATAGCCGTAGCCCTCGTCGGGCTTGCGCCAATGGAAGATACGCGACGGGTCGGCGCCGATGTCCGCCATATCGTCGGTCACCTCTTGCCAGTGGGCCTCATCCGTAAGGTCCTCCACGATAAGGTAGTATACGCGCCACAGCGAAGTGTCCATCGCGGCGATGGCATCCACCGTGTAGTCCATCGACTGGCGGCAGCCGAAGCAGTATGGACTAATAAAGATGAAAGCCCGATAGTGGGCGGTGTCCTTTGCTATCTCGGACAGCTCCTCCAGGCCGATAGTGTTCTCGGGCTCGTAGGGTGCTGCCTTTTTCTCTTGCTTGCATGCCGTCGCCAGCAACGCCACGCCCAACAGGACGATGATGATTTTTATGCCGTAAATGTTTCTTTTCATTGCATTAATGTTTTTACAGGATGGAACAAAATTATGTCCTTGCACATATATAATACGCAAAAAAGGGGTCAAATCTTACAGCTGTTGATAACTTTTTTCCCCTCCGGGTACCAATATTCACCGCAAGCGCACACCCAGCACATGCCATTTTTCGTTCATAAAAATGTCACTTTACCCGTTTTATTCGTTCATAAAAATGTAAAATCCTTCGAATATTCGTTCATTTTTTTGTATCTTTGCAGCAAATCGGTTCTCCATGAGCCCCTACAGGGAGCAAGACCGAATGACCAACGTCCCCCTCTATGCCGCCAGCCACTTCTTCGCAATGTAATTTGTCATACTGTCATCTCGTCAAGGGAGTCTCTAATTGCAAAAAAAGAATGTTTCGTACTTTCAAAAAAATCACAGCATTCCACCTTGTTGGAGTAAATCTCACGAATATGAAGATAGTTATTGTTGCTAAGCTTTGCCGCAATTAAACCTATAATACAATGGGTATCCATTCCTGAACAATTCGGGTTGTACTCATCCTGTGGATTTGTATTATACATCTTGTCTATTGATTCCAAACTGGAATTGCTTTTGATATAGTCTATTGCATTATTAAGCATTGGGGTTAGTTGGTTTACAATTTTACCAAGCTCGTGTATCGAGTGCACTGAAAACCTTTCTTCTTGTTTTATTTGCAGCTTCCATGGCGTGTCGCATGTGGATGTAAGATAGAATCCTCGCCCGAAGTCGAGATAATGCAATAGGTCACAAATTCCAATGTCTTTCCGTCCATATTTTTCTCCTTGTTTCAATTTGCAAAGATACGACTTTTTCCGGATATGGCGGCAAAAAAGTGCAAGCGTGGCATAAACGATTCGGTGTGTGCATCGGAGACAATGGATTTGACGCCTACCAGAACATACTGTTTACCAATGCAGTACAAACCCACATACGTATTTTGGGGCGAAAAAACTTCTCACCACCAATGGTGAGGGGTCCATGTCGGGAAAAGTTCGTAATTTTGCAAATCGAAAACAGACGGAGATTCTCCTAGCCGCTGGCGCGGCAGAAATCTAGTAAATCTGGTAAATTATTGCTGACGCTGCTATGGCCCGCGTACCTGATGAGCGAACAACCAGTACACACCGCGAAGCGGATAATTTACAAGATTTACAAGATTTCGCGAAGCGCAGCGAGCAGGAGAAAAGGAAAAAAGATATACTGAAACTAAAAAAAATAAACAATATGGAACACAATCATCATCACCACCACGAGCATAAACACCATCATGAGCATGAACACAGCCATGAGCACCATGAACACCACGGCCACGGGCACCACCATCACCACCACGCGCATGCGATAGAGAAGTTGTCTACCATCTATATCGTCGCCGTGGCGCTGAACCTGGCCTTCGTCATCGTCGAGGCGGTGGCGGGATTCATCGGCAACTCGCTCGGACTGCTCTCCGACGCCGGCCACAACCTCAGCGACGTCTTCTCGCTGCTGCTGGCCATGGTGGCGCTGAAGCTGGCCTCGAGCCACGCCACCAAGCGCTTCACCTACGGCCACCGCAAGTCGTCGGTGCTCATCTCGCTCCTCAACGCCATCATCCTCCTTGTCGCCGTGGGCGCCATCATGGTGGAGAGCGTGCAGAAGTTCTTCAACCCCAGCGAGGTGAGCGGCGACCTCATCATCTGGACCGCCGCCGTGGGCATCGTCATCAACGGCCTCACCGCCTGGGCCCTGAGCCGCCAGCAGCAGCACGACATCAACACCCGCGGCGCCTTCCTCCACATGCTGGCGGACACGCTGGTGAGCGTCGGCGTGGTGGTCAGCGGCGTGGTGATAAAATACACCGGCTGGTGGGTCGTCGACCCCATCATCGGTCTCGTCATCGCCGTGGTCATCCTCGTCAGCACCTGGGACCTCCTGGCCGAGAGCCTGCGCATGAGCACCGACGCCGTGCCCGAGGGCTACGACGTGGACGACATCCAGAACCGCATCCAGGCCCTCGACGACGTCCTCAACGTGCACCACATCCACATCTGGGCCATCTCCACCACCCAGACGGCCCTCACCTGCCACATCGTCATCCCCGAAGCGTCGATGCTCGAGGAGGTCACCGACCGCGTCAAAGAGCTCCTCGACTCCCTCGGCATCCACCACAGCACCCTCGAGCTCGAGACCCGCAGCAGCCACTGCCACGACCACGACTGCTGCTGACAGTTTCCCCACCTGCCACCTTCCATCTCCCGCCTGCGGCGGAAATCTATAAATCTAAGACTGATTGGATTTCTGGATTTCCGCCGCAGGTGGGAATCTTTGGCATCTGACATTTTGTCTCCCCATCTGCGACAGATATCAATAATACCACCAACAATTATGAGAAACCTACGGACTAGAGCACCTGCTTACCATCGTTCGCGATGCAAAACAGGACCAGCGAATGGAACGGTAAACTAATTCAGGTCATCCACGTATGACAATGGCTATTGGAATAAACCACTCCGCTCAGAAACCACAAACTGATTTAGAAGCCAAACAATATCCTAAAGGACAATATTTCTGCCAATCCACCACATGACAATAACCAGTGTATAAATCGTCACATGCGCTTTATTATTTAATCTGACATATCTTTGCACATCAGACGTCCTTCTGCGCTCTACAAACACGCAATATCCTATAAAAGGGATAGACAATACAAGCAAAGCATTGTATTGGAATGCTTGTCCTATTTTTAAATGGAGCAACGCGTGAAGCGCCCTCTGAGAGCCACAACCCGGGCATTCCCATCCTGTTAACAATCTAAAGGGACATTGGGGGAAAAATGTTTGCTGGGCTGGATCAAACACAAAGTACAAAACAGCCATCAGCAAACACGCTCCCCCAACCATCCATTTCATAGGATTTCAACCTGCTATAGCACCTATCAAGGCAAAGAAAAAGACAATTACATACATCACAACACCACCTATTGCTCCATATAGCAGAAACTGCTTAGCCTTGTCACTTGCCTCCTGCGCTCCCTTGACATCGCCCGCACGAAACCTGTCTTCGACCTTGCTGGCATTAACAATGCCAACAACGCCCAATGGCACACAACATAAAAGAGTTACCAAGACTGACTCCAACATCCAAGTTTTAGGACACATCTGTCCATTTTGATTTTGACTTTGGTTTTCCATTTTTACTATGTTTTAAATTAATAAAAAAAAGTTGCTAATCATCAATTCCAGTTCCTCCACAATCGGGGCATTGTATTTCTCCTGTTTGCTCACATCGAGAACAATCACTCATATAAGGCGGGTTCTATTTATTCCTTATTTCCACGTTCACCCGAAACAGAACCCTTAAATTCCGAGTGTCCGCGCAGTCATTTTGACGGTGCAAAGATACAAAATGTTTCTGATATGCCGATGATTTCTATGTCAATTTGTT
>JAFUWF010000014.1 GCA_017483575.1 Bacteroidales bacterium | reverse complement strand
TTCCCCTTTTTCCCGGGGCTCGCTCGTGTTCCACTCGCGTTCCCCTTTTTCCCGGGGCTCGCTCGTGTTCCACTCGCGTTCCCCTTTTTCCCGGGGCTCGCTCGTGTTCCACTCGCGTTCCCCCGAAATCGGGGGTTCTTCGCCGGTGTGGATGGTGACGGAGGCAATGGCGGGGTCGGCGGGGGCGCCGCAGTAGCCGCGTTCGCGGGTGCGGTCCACACGGCATTGCCGCGGGCACAGGGTGCAAGGGTTTATGCTCAATCCCAGCTGCATACCGAATAGTATTGTACTCCGCCGAAGAAAACCATGTCGGGGCAGGTGACGCCGCGGTCGTCCACCTCCTCGGCGGTGTAGGTGTCGGCAACGCCGTTGTAGCCGATGCAGGTGCAGGTCTTGTGGCAGGCGCTGAGGGTTGTCGTGAGGCACAGGAGGGCCAACACGAGTATTTTGCCGTATCTATTTTTGTGGGCCATTTTTATATTTTTTCAGTTCTCATTTTTCATTTCTCATAGTCGCCGCGGGTGTCGGGGATGTCGAAGCCAATGGCCTGGAGGCGCAGGCGGAGGTCGGCGGCGCTCTCGGCGGCCTCGGAGCCGGTGGAGAGTTTGTTGTTGTAGATGGAGTAGAGGGTGCGGGTGTCCTGTGGCGAGAGGTTGGGCATGACGACGTTGGCCCCGGCCATGATGGCGCGCTCGCGTCCTGTGGGGTGGAGGGTGCCGAGGGCTGTGGTGGCGGGGAGCAGCACGTGGGGGTGCAGCAGGCGTATGATGGCCAGCAGGCGGAGGGTGAGTTCCACGCTGCCGGCGCGTTCGTGCTCGAAGGGGGTGCCGTCGGCGGGGATGAAGGGGCCGATGCCTACCATCTCCGGGCGGAAGGTCTGGATGAACTCCAGGTCTTTCATCAGGGTGTCGACGGTCTGTCCCGGAGAGCCCACCATGAAGCCTGCGCCCACCTGGAAGCCCAGGTCGCGGAGGTCGTGGAGGCATTGCATGCGGTGGTCGAAGCTCATTTCCGAGGGGTGGAGACTGGCGTAGTGGTCGGCGTCGGCGGTCTCGTGGCGGAGGAGGTAGCGGTCGGCACCGGCGTCGCGCAGACGGCGGAAACTGTCGCGGCCGCGTTCGCCCAGCGAGAGGGTGACGGCGCAGTCGGGGTACCGGCGCTTGATGTCCTCGAGGAGCCGGCACAGCACCTCGTCGGTGAACCAGGCGTCCTCGCCGCCCTGCAGCACGAAGGTGCGGAAACCCAGGCGGTGGCCTTCGGCGCAACATTGGAGTATCTGCTCCGGGGAGAGGCGGTAGCGGTGCACCGTGGCCGAACGCCTGATACCGCAGTATAGGCAGTTGTTGCGGCAGTGGTTGGTGATCTCGATGAGGCCGCGCATGAAGACGTTGCGTCCGTAGACCTCGTCGCGTGTGCGCGAGGCCTCCTCGAAGAGGTCGTCGATGGCCACGGGGTCGCTGGTGGTGAGCAGGTGGCGGATGTTATTTGATGATAAATTCATAGACGGAGTCGCGTACTTGGTCTTTGTATACGGGTAGGATTTTGATGTGGGTGCCACGCTGGAGGTTGATGGGGCCGAGGTAGACCTGCGAGCTGCGCGAGGGGGTGCTGCCGTCGGTGGTGTAGAAGATGTAGGTGGAGGCCACCTCGGTCTCGATGGCGATGTTGGTGGTGCGGTCGTCGACGCGTGTGGCGCGGAAGAGGGGCGTGAAGGAGCCTTCGCAGTAGTTGTATCCGCGGCTGGCGAGGCGCAGCTTCTGGAGTTCCACCTTCTTGCGGAAGCGGTTCCAGCTCTTGTTCTCGCGAGGCGACCACAGGCTTTCGCTCATGGCCAGCAGGCGCGGCAGGAGCATGTACTCGGCCGCCGAGGAGGAGGGTATGAGGGCGGTCCAGAGGTTGAGCTGTCCGCCGAGGATGTTCTGTTCGATGTACTTGTTGGTACCCTGCGGGGCGGGGTCGAAGAGGTAGGCGTGTGCCAGGGTGATGAGGCCGTCGGAGGCCTTGGTCTGGTAGCGGGGGTCGGCCTGGTAGCAGTCGAGGCGGCAGTAGTCGTCGGGACAGACCACCACGTGGTTGCCCAGGCGGGCGAGGCGGTGGGCGGCGGCCAGGGGCTGGCGGGAGGCCACCAGGCGGTTGGCTTCGAGGGTGGAGTAGGGGAGGAGGGTGGTGTCGTCCCACAGGAAGGAGGAGTCGTTCAGGTGCACGGTGATGGAGAGGGAGGCGGCGTAGTCGTTGATGTCGGCCAGCTCCTCTTGGGAGTAGAAGTGCTCGCTGAGGTCGATGTCCGCGATGGAGTCCGCCAGGCTGTCGGGAATGAAGCTGTTGCTGTCGGGCAGCTGGAGGAGGAAGTGGTTGAACTTGTAGGTGGCCATGAGGTCTAGATACTTCTTGATGAACTTCACGTTGAAGCGCTGCCGGTCGGCCTCGAGGTGCGCTCCGCGCCAAGCGAAACGGGGATGGTCCAGGATGGTGCACTCGGGCAGCACAACGGAACGGTAGCGGTGCTCCTCGACGTCGGGTGGCACCATCTGGATGAAGGTCTGGTAGGCGTAGAAGAGGCCCGTCTCGGTGTTGGCGGAGAGGCGGATGCCGTTCTGGCGCACCTCCAGGAGGTAGCCTTCGTCGCCCAGCTCGGGGTTGACGGTGTCGTTGATGATGAGCTCGATGTCGCTCTCCTCGGACCGCGACACCAGCGAAGGCCGCATGCGGGCGTGGCGCAGGGAGTTCATGATGTATTTGGCTGTGGGCGAGTTCTGGCCGAGGCCTTGGGTGGCAATGGCTATGGTGCGCTCGAGGGTGTAGGTGCCCTCCTTCTTGACCATGAAGACGGGCTCCGGCACGATGTCGAACTCCGTGACCGTCACCGTGCGGCCACAGGCGCAGAAGGCTGCCAGGCACATTAGTGTCATGATAGATGTGAGAATCCTTTTCATATTTTTCCATAACGGAAGAAGGCCTTTTTTATTATGGTTTGCGTACAATATTTTTCGTCGGGTGCCGTTATGGGGGTATGTCGTCATTGAAGAAACTCCTTTCGGACTCGGTCGTCTACGGCCTGAGCAGCATTGTCGGCAGGTTCCTGAACTACCTGCTTGTCCCCCTCTACACCTATCATATCTCCGCCGCTTCGGGTGGCTACGGGGTTGTCACCAACGTGTACGCCTACACGGCGTTGCTGCTAGTCATCCTCACCTTCGGCATGGAGACCACGTTCTTCTACTTCGCCAACCGCGAGGGCGCCGACGTCAGGCGTGTCTTCTCCACGGCCCTGGGGGCTGTGGGAAGCGTGAGCATGGTGTTTGTGCTGGCGGTGTTGGCATTGCTGGGTCCCATATCGTCGGCATTGGGCTATGGTACTCATCCACAGTATATAGCGGCGATGGCTGTTGTTGTGGCCTTCGATGCTTTCCAGGCCCTGCTCTTCGCCCGCCTGCGCTACGAGAACAAGGCGTGGAAGTTTGCGGCGTTGAAGCTGGCTTTCATCGTGATGAATATCGGGCTGAATCTCTTTGTGTTCCTCCTTGCCCCCAGGCTCCAGCATCTGCCGATGATGCAATGGTACGACGAGCAGAACAATGTGGGCTACATCTTCTATGTCAACCTCATCTGTACGGCTCTGGTGACCTTTGGTTTCTGGCGCGAACTGAAGGATTTTCGTTTTTCGTTCTTCAACATCGCCTTGCTCAAGAAGATGCTGCGCTATGCATGGCCGCTGCTGGTTTTCGGCATCGCCGGAATCCTCAACCAGGTGGCCGACAAGATTCTGTTCCCCTACCTTATGCCGGGTCCCGAGGGCGAGGTCCAGCTGGGCATCTACGGCGCTTGTGTCAAGATTGCCATGATTATGGCCATGATCACCCAGGCTTTCCGCTATGCCTACGAACCGTTTGTTTTCGCCGGCGGGCGCGACAGCAAGAGCAAGGAGAGTCAGGCGTTGGTGATGAAGTACTTCGTCATGTTCACTCTCTTTGCCTTCATGGTGGTGGTGTGCTATATGGACCTCTTCAAGTACATCATCCAGAGCGACTACTGGGAGGGATTGCGTGCTGTGCCCATCGTCATGATGGCCGAAATACTGATGGGCATCTATTTCAACCTCTCCTTCTGGTACAAGCTGACGGCCAAAACCTACTGGGGCGCCATCATGAGTGTTATCGGATGCATCGTGCTTGTGGCCGTCAACGTGGCGCTTGTGCCCCGTATCGGCTACATGGCCTGCGCCTGGGGCGGTCTGGCAGGGTACGGCACCTGTGTGCTGCTGAGCTATTTCATAGGCCAGCACTACTACCGCGTGCCCTACCCTGTGGCGACTATCTTCGGCTATTTTGCGTTGGCGTTGGCCCTGTATGCCGCCAGCGCCCTCGTACATATTGACAACCTCTGGCTCCGTCTGGCCTTCAATACGTTGCTCCTGTTGGTTTACCTCGCTGTCATCCTCTGGTCGGAGCGGGCTATGGTCCGCCGCGTTGTGGGCAAACTGCTCCACCGGGGGTGAGAGGTTCAGTCGTTCTTATAGAAGCGGTTGAGCAGGAGGAGGTTGTCGTTGATTTGACGCGGGGTGAGGGGATAGGAAGGCTGGAGGTTGAGGGCTGAGTCGTAGATTTTTACGTTGCCGTTGCCTTGTTTCTCGATGATGTGTCCGTCTTCGGAGATGAAGGCGTAGTTGAGGTCGTTGCCTACGATGTGCCAGGGGCGCGCGGTGGTGTCGCCCAGGAAGGTGCCCATGGAATAGTCGGCGGTGGGATTGGTGACGTCGCAGGCGAGCCAGAGGAGCGTGGGGACGATGTCGTAGTGTGTGGTGCGATGGGTGTGGACGGTGCCGGGGTCGCCGTGGGGATAGTGGAGGATGAGTGGCACCTGGATTTGGTACTTGGTGTAGTTGCCGGCGTGGCCCCAGTAGTTCTTGTGGTTTTCGTTGAATTCCTGCCCGTGGTCGCCGGTAATGAGGACGATGGTGTTTCCCAGCAGTTCGCGTTCCTGGAGCTCGTGGAGGACCATGCCGACAAGGGAGTCGATCTGGTAGAGGCAGTTGCGGTAGAGGTTGAAGTAGGGTGTGGGCTCGGTGTTGTTGCTCAGGCGCGAGTAGTCGGCAAAGTCCCAGGCGGGGGTGAAGCGGGTGTTCTTCTCGGCAGGGAGGGCTATGGCGTGTGCGAGGTCGTAGAAGAGGAAGGCGAAGAAGGGCGCGGTGTCGGCGGGCGTAGCCATGGCGGGCAGGTCGTGCAGGAAGTCGCGCGTGAGGCGGCAGTCGCGCTCGTAGGCCGAGGAGCCTTCGGTGCCGAGGTTCAGCCCCTCCATGCCTTTGAAGAGGACGCGGTCGAACGGGGGACTCTGCAGGGTGGCGGAGGGGTAGAGCTGTATGGCGTAGCGGTTCTCAATCAGCTGGTCGAAGAGGACGGGGCGCAGCGAGGAGTACTCGAAGCTCTTCCAGTAGTAGGACGAGAG
This sequence comes from Bacteroidales bacterium, assembly GCA_017483575.1. Taxonomy (GTDB): domain Bacteria; phylum Bacteroidota; class Bacteroidia; order Bacteroidales; family P3; genus Colimorpha. Next base: position 34,970 of record JAFUWF010000014.1, on the reverse strand, counting down.
GCCCGTGAAGAGGCCGAAGATGCCGCCGCGGGTACCGTTGCTGCTGCTGAGGTGGTTGGCGTAGAACTCGTTGTCCTCTTTGAACTGCCACAGGTTGGGCATGCACTCCGGGGTGAGGGTGCGGAAATTCCACGAGTCGATGGCGATGACGACGATGTTGGGGCGCTCGGCCTGGCCGTCGGTCTGCAGCGGATGAAGGGGGTAGTTGAGGGGCGAACGGCTCTCGCTGATGTTGATGGTGGCTATCTGTTTCTTGTCGATGATGCCCCATTTGTCCAGCGCCGAGTTCATGCTGATGGGGAAGTAGTAGGGGAGGTAGGCATCGGCCTCCAGGATGGAGGTGCGGAGCGTGGCGGCACCGAAGATGTGGATGCCCTGCGAGAGGAGCGCCGTTAATAGCAAGGCGCTGAGGATGAGGGTATAGAATCGTTGACTACGGCCTATGCGCTGCGCCCACCGCCGGGCCAGCCAGGCCGTCAGCACCACGGCAGCGGCGACGCAGAGGAGAATGAGGACGGCCTTGACATAGAGCCAGAAGGAGAAGACGAAGATGTCGCCCGCGCCGGGCGAGAAGAGCATGTCCAATACGAAGCCGTTGATGTGGAAGTGGTAGATTTGGAACACAAAACGGTTGACGACCGCCAGGAGTATCAGCAGCCCGTAGAGGGTGCCGAGGATGGGAATGGAAATGCGGTTGCGCACCCCGGCCAGCGCCAGGGGGAGGTAGACCACCAGGAACGGTACCGCGCCTATCAGGACGGCGTGCATCAGCGAGGAGGAGAGGTAGTAGACCCATCCGAGGAGGTCCATGAAGGAGGTGTCGCCGGCGCCGAGCATATAGGAGAAGAGCACCAGCGCCAGCAGGCCTGTGCTCAGCAGGGCAAACAGGGCCCCGTGGAGGATATTCTGTTTCTTTTCGGTTTTCGTCAGAGCGGGTTGATATTTCAGTCATTATTTAACGCAAAAGGGCGGCGGATATTGTGCCGTGGAAGAAATGATGAATTATTTTTATGAGTGTACACAATAATTGTGCAAAGTGAGCGTTACAATAAATATTATTATAAAAAAATTAATAAAAACCACAGATATGATAGCAAAAGAACTACTCAACCCCAAGAGCATCGTCATTTGCGGTGCCTCTTCCGATGTGCATAAACCCGGCGGCAAGGCCCTGAAGAACCTGCTGGACAGCCCCTTCAAGGGTCAGATCTACGCCGTCAACCCCAAGGAAACCGAGGTCCAGGGCGTGAAGTGCTACGCCAAGGTGGACGACCTGCCCCAGGTGGACTGCGCCATCCTCTGCATTGCCGCCAAGTTCTGCGCCCAGACTGTCGACGTGCTGGCCAAGGAGAAGGGCACCAAGGGCTTCATCATCATCAGCGCCGGCTTCTCCGAGGAGAACGCCGAGGGTGCCGCCATCGAGAAACACATCGTCGACACCATCAACTCCGTCGGCGGCTCGCTCATCGGCCCCAACTGCACCGGCTTCCTCAACACCAACTATGCCGGCTGCTTCGACACCCCCATCCCTCACCTCGACCCCAAGGGTGTGGACTTCATCACTGGTAGCGGCGCCACCGCCGTGTTCATCAAGGAGTACGGCATGAGCAACGGCCTTAAGTTCAACAGCGTCTGGGCCGTTGGCAACAGCGCCCAGCTGGGTATTGAGGATGTTCTCGAACACCTCGACAAAACCTTCGACCCCGAGAAGTCGAGCCACGTCATCATGCTCTACATGGAGAAGATCGGTGACCCGCAGCGCCTGCTGAAGCATAGTCGCTCGCTTATCAACAAGGGTTGCCACATCGCCGCCATCAAGAGCGGTGGCTCCGCCGCCGGCAGCCGTGCCGCCAGCAGCCACACCGGTGCCCTGGCCACCAACGACGCCGCTGTCGACGCCCTCTTCCGCAAGGCCGGCATCGTCCGCTGCCAGAACCGTCAGGAGCTGACCACCGTCTGCGCCGTCTTTATGCACCCTGAAATCAAGGGCAAACGCTGCGCCGTCATCACCCACGCCGGCGGCCCTGCCGTGATGCTCACCGATGTGCTGAGCAATGGCGGCATGGAGGTGCCTTCGCTGAAAGAGCATCCCGCCAGCCCCGCCCTGTTGGAGAAACTCTTCGCCGGCAGCTCCGTCGGAAACCCCATCGACTTCCTTGCCACCGGCACCGCCGAACAGCTTGGATATATCATCGACGCCGTCGAGAACGACTATACCGACATCGACTTCTCCGTTGTTATCTTCGGTAGCCCCGGACTCTTCTCCAACAAGGAGGTCTACGACCTGCTGGATGAGAAGATGAAGACCTGCAAGAAGCCCATCTTCCCCGTGCTGCCTTCCATCATCAATGTGAAAGAGGAGATTGAGGACTTCATCTCCAAGGGCCGCATCAACTTCCCCGAGGAGTGCGTGCTTGGCAACGCCATCTGCAAGGTCTACCACACTCCCAAGCCCCAGCCTGAACACGTGGAGCTGCCCGCCATCGATGTGGACCGCATCCGCAAGACCGTCGACCGCTGCAAGGACGGCTACATGGAAATCTCCGACTACAACGAGCTGCTCGACGCCGCCGGCATCAGCCGCAAGAAGAGCGTCGAGGTGAGCAAGAAGGAGGATGCCCTCGCCTTCGCCAAGGAGGTGGGCTGCTCGAAGGATGTACCCCTCGTGATGAAGGTCGTCGGTCCCCTGCACAAGAGCGACGTGGGCGGCGTGACCCTCGGCGTGAAGGACCTCGACACCGTGGCCAAGGAGTTCGACCGCCTCATCGTCATCCCCGAGACCTACGCTGTGGAAATGTACCCCATGCTCGACGGTACCGACGTCTACATCGGCGCCATCCGCGATGCCAAGTTCGGCCATCAGATTTTCTTCGGTCTGGGCGGTATCTTCATCGAGGTGCTGAAGGACGTGCAGAGCGCCCTCGCCCCCATCACCGCCGCCGAGGCCAAGGAGATGCTCACCAAGCTGAAAGGCTATAAGATCCTGCAGGGTGTGCGTGGCCAAGAGGGTGTGAACCTCGATCTCTACGCCGACCAGGTGGCTCGCGTCAGCGCCCTGGTGCAGGCCGCTCCCGAAATTGCCGAGATGGACCTCAACCCCCTGCTCGGCAACCCGCGCTACGTCACCGCTGTCGACGCTCGTATCCGCCTTGAGAAATAACTTTGAAAAAACAGTAAAGATATGAAAAGACTTGCCATTATCGCCGTTTTTGCTCTGGCCGGAACCTTCGTGTTCCCGCAAAGAGCGCAGGCCCAACTCAGCATCAACGCCGGATATATCCTGCAGGAGCACTCTTTCAACCTCGGCAACGGCACGCTGGCCACCCAGGTGTCGCAGGAAGACAACTGGATGCACGGCGGTTTTGCCGGCGTGAGCCTCAACGTGCCCATGATAGGCAACCTTTCGCTGGCACCCGGCGCCTACCTCAACTTTGCCCAGATGAAACGCACCCTCGACGACGGCTCCGAGCCTACCACCTCGGACTTCGCATTCAAGGTGCCGTTCCATTTCAACTTCTCCTTTGGTAAAGTCTTCGTGTTTGCCGGCCCTGTGTTCAACATGTCGCTCTCCACCATCCGCAACCTCGCCACGGTGAACAACTCCAGCGACCTGCACTTCGACATGGGGTTCAATGCCGGTGTGGGTGCCCAGTTCGGCATCTTCCATATCTATACCGGATTCAACATCGGTCTCATCGACCACCAGAACTTCAATTATGCCAGTACCGAAGCCTACACCGCCGCCTGGGAAGGCAGCACCTTCATGGCCGGAATCGGTTTCGATTTGGGTTCGCGGTATTGATACAATTGATAAAAGAAGAATCGGGATGCTCTCTTGCAGGGCATCCCGATTCTTTTTATTTGGAGAACGTCAACGGTTCGGCTCCGGAACCGCTGTCGTCTCCGTTGACCCATACGTGCTCGATGTGGGTGTGGAAGGTCTGCCCTTCGAGGGGACTCCAACCACACTTATATAATAATGATTCGCGCGTGACGGTCTCTTCCACCCCTGTACGCACCAGCACGAGGTCGGCCTGGTAGCCTTTGCGGATGAATCCGCGGCCGCGGATGCCGAAGAGCAGGGCGGGGTTGTGGCACATCTTCGAGATTAAAGTTGAAAGTGGAAAGTGGAATGTGGAGAGTTTCTCGGTCAGCTCTTCTGAATTTTCCACTTTCCACTTTTCGCTTTCCACTCCAAATACCACCTCCAGCATCATCTGCAGCGAGTGCTGGATGGAGGGTATGCCGCTGGGGGCGTCGAAGTAGGGCTTCATCTTGGCCTCGAGGGGGTGGGGGGCATGGTCGGTGGCGATGGTGTCGATGAGGCCGTCCTCGAGGGCGAGCCACAGCGCCATGCGGTCGTCGTTGGTCTTGATGGCGGGGTTGCACTTGATCTTGTTCCCCAACTCGGCATAGTCGCGGTCGTCGAAACAAAGGTGGTTGGGCGTCACCTCGGCGGTGACATTCTTCTTCTCGAGGTCGAAATTGGAGAGCAGCGACAGCTCCGTTGCCGTGGAGATGTGGGCCACATGGAAGCGGGTGCCGTACTTCCGGGCACGCTCTATGGCGTGGTAGGTGCTGAGGAAGCAGGCCTCGTTGTTGCGGATCTTGGGGTGCAGGGCGGCGGTCTCGTCGGGGGTGCCCTGGAATTCGCGTTTGGCATTGGCCAGGTTGGCCTGCACCACGCGCTCCTCCTCGCAATGGGCCACAATCAGTTTCTTGGCATCGCGGAAGAGGTGGTCCAGCTGCTCGGGGTTGTTGACGAGCATGTTGCCCGTCGACGAGCCGAGGAAGAGCTTGATGGCGGCATAGCGTGTGGGCTCGATGGCCAGCAGGTCGTCGATGTTGTCGTTGGTGGCGCCGAGCATGAAACCGTAGTTGACGGCGCTGTCCCTTTCCGCCAGGGCCTCCTTGGCCTCCAGTTCGGCCAGTCCCACGGTCTGGGGCTTGGTGTTGGGCATGTCGACAACGGAAGTGACACCGCCGGCACGGGCCGCGCGGCTCTCGCTGTAGAAGGTGCCTGCGGGGTTCTCGCTGTTGCCGCCGTCGCGGAAATGCACATGGGTATCAATCACTCCAGGCAGGAGGAGCATGCCTGTGGCGTCGATGGTCTTTGAAAAGCCGGAGGCTTCGGAGTACTCGGAATTCTCGGTCACTTTGGCTATCTTGTCGCCCTCGATGACGACGGAGCCAACGAAAATGCGACCCTCGTTGACGATGGTCGCATTATGTATCAATGTTTTCATAATCAGAATTTTTTCCCTTCTGCCCAGCGGCGGCCGGCGATGGCCGCTTCGGCCGAGGTGTTGTACTGGTTCTTTACCACGAACTGCCCTGTGTGGTCCACGCAGCCCCATTTGCCGTCCATCTTGGCAGGTGCCACGCGGTCGTTCCAGACGTAGGTGAACAGCTTGGCGTCCTCAAGGGTCGGTTTGATGACCCACTCGCCGCGGTAGTCGACATAGCCCCAGGCCATGGTGCCGGGGTCCATGATGGGATAGAGCCAATGGCCCAGCTCCTCGCCGCGATCCCACTGGTCGCCGGCAAGCCAGGCTTCCGACGAAAGGGTGAAGACATTGCGCGAGAGATACTCACCGGTGTCGCTGACAACCATCCAGTAGCCGTCGAATTTGGCGGTGGCGAACAGGCCCGTATCGTTGGCGAAATGCGAAGCATCTTCGAAGATGGGCTGTATGCGCCATTCGCCGCTCCAGTCCACCCAGCCCCATTTGCCGTCCTTGGGGTTGGTCACCGGCACGCGCCATCCCTCCAGGGTCCGGCCATGCTCGTACTGCCGCAAGGCATAGGCGGCGTCCTCTTTGGTGAAGAAAATGGGGGTGGAGACAACCTCGCCGTTGCGGTTGATGTTGCCCCAGCGGCCTTCCTGCTTCACCTGAGTGAACTCATAGCAGTTGTCGTCGCCGAAAGGCACGCGGTCTGTATACAACGGCTGCACCGACCAACGGCCCAGATAGTCCACGAAGCCCCAGAGGCCTGTGGTAGGATGCGTCACCGGCACGCGCCATTTATAATAGTTTCTGCCTATAGCCCACTGGCTTCCAGCCTCTTCGGCCTGCTCGGCGCTGAGGAAGATGTTGTTGATGACCAGCACGCCACGGCCGTCGATGCAGCCCCAACGGCCTTCCTTCTTCACGGTGGCGTAGCTCTTGGGGTCTTTGCCCTGGTGGGGATTGGCGGCCTCGTAGACGGGCTGGTACTTCCAACGGCCGTAATAGTCGACGAAACCCCAGCGGCCGTCGGCCTGGTTGCGGGCGGGATAGACCCACTTGCCGGGCTCACTCATAATCTCCCACTCGTGGCCGGCCTCGCGGGCCACCTCCTTGTTGGGAAAAAGATTGCGGCAAATCATGTTGCCGTCCACGTCGATGCAGCCCCATCGGCCGTCGAGCTTCACCGGGGCCCATTTGCGGGCGCTGCCCTCGAACTCGCCGGCTCGCTGGTAGCGGGGAGGAATTTTCCACGTGCCGTTGTCGTTCTTGTAGCCGAATGCCTGCAGAGAACTTTCGTACACAAGGGTCTGCGCCTGGAGCCATCCCCCGGCCATCAACGCCACAACGAGTGTTAAAATGCCACGTTTCATATCTTTTTGTCTGTTTTTGCTATAATATTATTGTACCAATTCAAAATGCAAAGATACGAAACTTTTTCCATCCGCAAGCAAAAAAAATAATTATTTACTCCGAGTTCAACCACCGTAAACTCCCAGTCAACACCCCACCAACTACCTACCAACTCCCTACCAACTCCCACCACGGTGGGAATTTGGTGGGAGATGAACTGGCGAAAAAGCGGATTTTTAACGTTTGTTAGGAAAGTTTGTGTGCTGTCTGTTGGAAGGTGCCAGCGATGGTGTGGATAAAAAAATTTTGCCGTTTCAATCAAAATTTGTATCTTTGCACTTTCATTAATGAATAACAACTTATAATAAAAACGTAAATAACAATGAACAAATTCGATCCCGCAACCGCTATTCAGCGCGTCGATGGCCGCGATGCCAACCGTGGTGTGAACCCCGCAATCTGCGACAGCGCCACCTTCACCTTCCCTGAGGCTCACCTCATGACCGAGACTTTCCACGGCGAAACCGAGGGCTACTTCCTCTACAGCCGCCACTGGAACCCCTCGAACCTTGCTCTCTGCCAGCGCCTTGCCGCCATGGAGGGCACTGAGGCCGCTTGGGTTACCGGTTCCGGCCTTGCCGCCATCACCTGCGCCCTGCTGCACGAAGTGAAGGCCGGCGACCATATCGTTGCCAGCATGACCACCTACGGTGGCACCTTCGCCTTCATGGCCAACTACCTGAAGAAGTTCAATGTCGACTGCACCTTTGTCAACATGCAGGACCTCGACGCTGTGAAGAAAGCCCTCGCCGCGCATCCCAACACCAAGGTTGTCTACACCGAGACCATGAACAACCCCCTGCTCCGCATCGCCAACGTGCCCGAACTGAGCAAGATGGCCCATGCCGCCGGTGCCAAGCTCATTGTCGACAACACCTTTACCCCCATGATTTTCAGCCCCTGCCGTCTGGGTGCCGACGTCACCGTCTACTCGATGACCAAGTACATCAACGGTACGAACGACTGCGTGGCCGGTGCCATCTGCGGTACGGCTGAGTACATTGGCAGCCTCATCGACGTCAACAACGGCACTTGCATGCTCCTCGGCCCCGTCCTGGATCCCATGCGCAGCGCCTCCATCAACAAGAACCTCCACACCCTGCACATCCGCATGAAGAAGCACGGCGAGAACGCCATGTATCTGGCCAAGCGCTTCAAAGAGGTTGGTTTCAAGTACAACTACCCCGGTTTGCCCGAGCATCCTGACTATCAGCTGTTCTGCAGCATGATGAACGAGGGCTACGGTTTCGGTGGCATGATCAGCATCGACATGGGCACCGCCGACAGCGCCAGCAAGATTATGGAAATCATGCAGAAGAAGGGCGTCGGCTATCTGGCCGTCAGCCTGGGCTACTTCAAGACCCTCTTCAGCAACAGCGGCAAGTCCACCTCCAGCGAGGTTCCTGAGGACATCCAGAAAGAAATGGGTATGAGCGAAGGCCTTATCCGCTTCTCCATGGGTCTGGACAACGACATCGAGGCCACCTTCCAGCTCATCAAGGAATCGGTCGACGAGAGCCGTAAATAAAAATATTTAACAAAACGGCGAATTAGTCGAATTTAACGAAGCTGCGCAGGACAATTATCAGCGAATTACTCTAATGCTATACGATGAGAGAATTCGAGTAATCCGCCTACGATTGACCTGCGTAGCTTCGTTAAATTCGGGTAATTCGCCGTTTAAAAAAAGAGAATACTATGAAGAAGATAGCGATAATACTTAGCGGTTGTGGCAATCGCGACGGCAGCGAACTGCAGGAGAGCCTGAGCCTGATGCTGGCCGTGGACCGCCGCGGATGGCAGTACCAATGCTTCGCCCCCGAAGGGCTGTTCGAGGTGGTGCCCCACGTCGACGTGCAGGACGACGAGGAGGAAGGCACCGTGCTCGACATGGAGCAGAGGGACATCTTCGTCGAGAGCGCCCGTATCGCCCGTGGCAACCTGCTCCCGTTGGAGGAGTACAAGCCTGCCGACTACGACGCTCTGGCGCTCCCCGGCGGCATGGGCGCCGCGCGCAACCTGAGCACCTTCGCTTTCGACGGTCCACGTATGGAGGTTGTCGACAGCGTGCAGGATGCCATCCTCGAGACCTATCGTGCCCACAAGCCCGTCGTAGCCATGTGCATAGCTCCCATGGTGGTGGCCAAGGTGCTGGGCCGCTACGAGGTGGAGCTGACGCTGGGTCCCGACGACAACCAGGCCTCCGGCGTGGCCAAGGGCTTCGGCTGCCGTGTGCAGGCCTGCGGACCCACCGACGTCTGCGTCGACACCGAGCACAAGGTCCTCACCACCCCCGCCTATATGGCTGCCAGCCGCATCAGCGAGATCTTCGCCGGCGCCGAGAACATGGTCGCCGAGCTGGAGATAATGCTGGGTGAAACAAACGCTGCAAGCCTATGAAAATCAAGTTTCTGATTTTTTCAGTACTGTTGGCTACTGCGCCTGTGGCCGTGATGGCACAGGTGCCTGCCGATGTGCAACAGTTGCTCGACGAGGCCAATGCCTATCTGCCGACGGATGCCGGTGGCGGTATGACGCTGTCTTCGCTGGGCTATGATCATTCCTCGCTGGTGTATACCATGGAATTCGACGATGATTCCCAGGGCCTCACCATCAGCATGATGGACCCGAAGGTGTTGAAGCAGTCGATAATCAACAACCTCAAGGGCAACACCGATGCTTCTGTCCGGGCTTTGGTTCAGGTGATGGAGACCCACGATCTTGGTATGACCTATGCTTTCCATGGCCGTCGATCGAAGAAGACCGTATTGGTGCATCTGACCCTCGACGAGGTGCGCTCCGCCCTCGACGGCGCCCCCTCGTCCACCCCGAAGAGCAAACTGCAGGCAACCATCGACCTGATAAACGCCATGTATCCAATGAAGGTCAACGAGAATATTACTGTTGCCCGCGTTGAAATAGAGGTCGATACGGTGTTCTACGTCTACGAAATCAACGAACAGTATTCCTCTGTCGATGCCATTGCCGTCAATGCTGCGGGCAATCGCAAGGCTCTCAAGGAGCAGTTTGCCTCCAATCCCTCGAGTGCATCCTTTATGGCCATGTGCAAGCAGGAGGGCAAGGCCTTGGGCTTCCGCTATGTGGGCAAACCCTCGGGCAAGAAGTTCGACCTGATTATTCCGGTCGACGAACTGTAGTATCGTGACGATACAAAAAAGAGAAGGCTTCCCGAACAGGAAGCCTTCTCTTTTTGTCGTTTGTCAGCTGCTTATTTTGCTTCGGCCAGGCCGATGTATTTGTCAACCTCGGTGTACTCGGTGCTGGTGGGGTACTGGGTCTTCACCTGCTTGAAGAGGTCGATGGCCTTGGCGTTGTCGACGCCGAGGTAGCAGAGACCGGCCTTGACGAGGGCGGAGGGGGAGGTGAGCTCGTTCTCGTTGGTGTTGGCGGCCTTGATGTAGAGCTTGGCGGCGCCGTCCATGTCACCCTTCTCGGCCATGGCGTCGGCCTCGGCCATCAGGGCGATGGGAGCGGTGTAGAGGTCCTTGCCGGAGTAAGAGCTGAGCAGCTTGGCGGCCTCGTCGAACTTGCCCAGACGGAGGCTGGAGATGCCGGCATAGAGCTTAGCCAGCTTGCCGCTCTTGGTGGAACCGTAGTTGTCGATGACGGCGAGGAAGCCCATGTTCTGGCCGTCGCCTTCGAGGGCCTGCTGGTAATCGCCGTTGTCGAAATAGTTCTCGGCATAGAAGATGGCTGTAGCGGCTTTCTCCTCGCGGGGCTGCTTGTAGAACTTGAAGTAGCAGAAGATGATCAAGGCAATGGCGATGATGGCGCAGATGATGATGATGATCTTCTTCTGGTTCTTTTGGATGAATTCCTCGGTACGGGTAATGACATTACCCATCTCTGTGTTTTTTTCTTCGAATTGCTTTTCCATTATGAATGACTTTTTATGTTTCTCTTGGTAAAAATCGGAATGCAAAAGTACAAATTTTTTATGAATTGAAGAAGGAAAGTTGAAAGTTGCGTCTCTAAAAGCCCTGGATTTTAAAAAATGGATAAAAAAATATGGTTGATATTCAGTTTGTTATGCTGTTATTGTTAAAAAAAGTGAAAAAAAATTTTTTTTGTAAATATATTTTACATATCTTTGCAAGTTGAAATTTGTGAGTGTATAAAGTGGAAAAATTATAATTTTAACGAAAAAATAAAGCAAAAAGTATACTATGGATACTAGCACAAAATACCTCGGATTGGACCTCAAGAGTCCTATCATCGCTGGCAGTTGCGGACTGACCGCCGATGTCGACAATATGGTCGCCATGGAGAAGGCCGGTGCAGGTGCCGTCATCCTCAAATCAGTCTTTGAAGAACAGATTATCTACGATATCAAGCGCAATACCCACGTCTTTGCCCCCACCGACAACTACGGCGACAGCTACGAGTACATCGCCGCCCATGTGGCCGACGACTCGCTGAGCAAGCATTTCCAGATGATCCGCGATGCCAAGAAGCGTCTCTCCATCCCCGTCATCGGCAGCATCAACTGCTTCTCCTACGAGAACTGGCTCACCTACGCCATCAAGTTCCAGGAGGCCGGCTGCGACGCCTTGGAGCTCAACATGGCCATCCTGCCCTACGAGACCTCCCTTTCGGCCGACGATGTGGAGCGCACCTTCTCGCAGATTATCAATACCCTGCGTAAATCCATCAGCATTCCCATCAGCATCAAGGTGGGCACCTACTTCACTGACATGGCCAAGCAGATGCAGCAGCTCAGTTGGATGGGTATCCAGGGTGTTACCATGTTCAACAAGAGTGTCCAGGTGGACATCGACATCGAGAAAGAGAGCCTGCAGAATGCCTCCTATCTCTCCAACCCCGAAGACATCTACAACACCCTCCGCTGGGTGGCCATCCTGAGCAAGAAGATGCGTTGCGACATCTCCGCCTCGACGGGTATCTACACTTCCGACGACGTGGTGAAGATGCTCCTTGCCGGCGCCACCACCGTGCAGGTGGTCAGCAGCCTCTACAAGAACGGTATCGACGTCATCGCCCAGCTCAACCAGGGCCTCGCCGCCTGGATGGAGAAGAAAGGCTACAACAGCCTGAGCCAGTTCCGTGGCAAACTGGCCGTGCAGCCCAACGACAAGGCCTCGGTGGCCATGCGTACCCAGTTTATGAAATATTTCGCAGAAATAGTTTGAGTCAAGATAAATCAATATTGAATATTCATTAAACCCAAAATTACAAAATCATGGAGCAACAAGAAGAAAGAACCGTCAGCTTTTTCCGTTTTGAGGATTTGCGTGTCTATGCCAAAGCTACCGATTACGCCACTTGGGTGTCGAACCAGGTGGGAGTCCCCCGCAACGAGAGTGAAAAGAACCTCGCTGCCTCGTTCTGTCACTCGTCCTACGACATCGCCCTCAACATCGCCGAGGGTTCGAGCCGTAGCAAGAGCCAGTTCGACCACTACCTGAAGATTGCCAAAACGGCCATCCGCGAGTGCGTCGTCTACACTGAGGTGGCTCACAACCTGGGCTTTATGAATGACGAGCAGCACAACCAGTCGCGTGAGTACCTCATGGAGCTCACCCGCATGCTTGGTGCCCTCATCATTTCGCTCCAGCGTTCGTCCGAGCGTCGTCATGAGCAAACCGACGACGAACCGACTGACCCCTACGCCAACGAAGAGATGTCTTATTAATACATATTTATGTATCCAGACTTACCATTATTAACCCATCAAGCGACCGGCAATTTCTTCCTAATTGCCGGTCCTTGTGTGATTGAGGACCACGAAAACCCCTTCCAGGTGTGCGAACGGCTCCTCGCCATCACCAATCGCCTGCAGATTCCTTTTGCCTTCAAGGCCAGCTACCGCAAGGCCAATCGTTCCAGCGTCGATTCCTTCACCGGCATCGGCGACCGCGAGGGCCTCGAGATTCTGCGTACCATCCGTCAGCGGTACAATGTCCCCGTGGTGACCGACATCCACAGCGAGGCCGAGGCCGAGATGGCCGCCGAATACGTCGATGTGCTGCAGATCCCCGCCTTCCTCTGCCGCCAGACCGAGCTGCTTCATGCCGCCGCCCGCACGGGCCGTTGCGTCAACGTCAAGAAGGGTCAGTTCCTCTCGCCCGAGGCCATGAAGCAGGTCTCCGACAAGATGCGTGCCTTCGGATGCGAGAACTTCATGCTCACCGAGCGCGGCACCACCTTCGGCTACCAGGACCTCGTTGTCGACTTCCGCGGAGTGCCCACCATGCAGTACAACAGGGTACCCGTGGTGGTGGACATCACCCACTCGCTCCAACAGCCCAACCAGAGCGCCGGCGTCACCGGTGGCCGCCCCGACATGATCGAGACCATGGGCCGCGCCGCCATCGCCGTGGGCGCCGACGGCATCTTCATGGAAACCCATCCCGACCCTGGCCGCGCCAAGAGCGACGGCGCCAACATGCTCCGCCTCGACCTCGCCGAGCCCCTTCTCGAGCACCTCGTGGCCATCCGACAGACCGTAAAGAATCTATAATTTCTATTGAATCTATAATATCTATATAAATAATAATATGGAACTCAACCTCACCAAACCCATCATCTTCTTCGACCTCGAAACCACCGGTGTGCAGGTCGGCTCCGACCACATCGTCGAAATATGTCTCCACAAGGTGATGCCGGACAACAGCACCGACACCCGCGTGGAACGCGTGCGTCCCGTCGACGCCCAGGGCAATACCGTCCACATCCCCGAACTAACCACGGCCGTCCACGGCATTACCGACGACGACGTCAAGGACAAACCCTCCTTCAAGGAACTGGCTCCCAGCCTGCTGGAATATATCGGCGATGCCGACCTCGCGGGTTACAACAGCAACAAGTTCGACGTGCCTCTGCTCGTCGAGGAGTTCCTCCGTGCAGGCTACGACCTCGACCTCTCCTGCCGCCGTCTGGTCGACGTGCAGAACATCTTCCACCAGATGGAACAACGCACCCTCATCGCCGCCTACCGCTTCTATTGCGACAAGGACCTCGAGAACGCCCACTCCGCCGCCGCCGACACCATCGCCACCTACGAGGTGCTCAAAGCCCAGCTGGACCGCTATCAGGGCGTAGACTATAAGGACCGCTCCGGCAAGGTCACCCAGCCCGTCGTCAACGACATCGACGCCCTCAGCCGCTTCACCTGCAACCAGCAGTGGGCCGACCTCGTGGGCCACATCGGCTACGACGCCCAACGCCACGAGGTTTTCAACTTCGGCAAACACAAAGGCAAGTCCGTCGAACAGATCTTCGAGCAGGAACCTTCCTACTACGACTGGATGATGAAGTCAGACTTCCCCCTCTCCACCAAAAAGCTCATCTCCCAGATCTGGGACCGTCGCAAACAGAAAAAAATCGACGCCCTGAAATCCCATTTCGGCTCCAAATAACGCCAACGGAACCTGTATTGGAAATCAACGCGTTACAAGCATAAAACGGCACTTAACCCATTGGTTGAGTGTCGTTTCTGCGTTTAGTGAATATTTTCGGTGTCTGTAACAGGCACATAATCAGTACCATCTCCTTACCATCTCCTTACCAACTCCTACCCAACTCCTACCCATGTCCTACCACGGTTGGAGATGGTAGGGTGTTGGTGGGTGGATGGTGGGTTTAAAAATGGAGGGCGAAGCCTATCTGGTGCATCCCTTTTGCGCCGGCGGAGGGGCGGTAGGTGGGCAGGAGGTCGACGAAGACCTCCCACGTGATGCCGCCGGAGATGACGTCGCCCCTAACGGAGGCCAGACAGGTGTTGCTCAATCCCAGGCGCAGTTGGAAACGGCTGTGGAGGTTGGCCTTTTTAGAATAATTTGTGCCGCTGCTGAATCTATCTATTTGATCGGCGAGGCTGAGCATTGGTGTGAGGTGAAGGTCGAGGTGGTTGGAGAATACTCGGACCTTTCTGTTCTTTGGACGGTACTGCAGTTTGAGAGGCAGGGCGAGATATGTTTGACCGATGAAGGTTATCGGGTGGTCGACGGTGTTGTTGGGGTTGAAGACGAGGCGGTCGTCGTCGAACAACACATCGTAGGACAACTTTTGGAAATTGAACCCTATGCCGAATTGGGCTTCGAAGCGCCAGCGGTTGGGCATGGGTATTTCGAGCCAGCGCCCCAATATGTTGAAGGATGCCATCATGGAGGTGGAGTAGGGCGTGCTTTCGCTGCTCATCAATCCGGCAACGCCGATCTTACCGTCGATGATGATGGTGTTGAGGTACCAGTTGATGTCGTTCCACCAATGATGAGGCACCACCACGAGGCTGTCGGCCTGCAGGCGTTGCACCTTGACCCGTTCCCGATGGCGTTCGTCGACGAGGAGTTGGCGGCAGCGCAGGGTGCCTATCTCCACCCGGGAGCCCTCGTCGCGGCATTCCACGCCGAGGTCGCCGTCGGCTTCAAGGTAGTCGATTTCCAGCCTTGAGTTGCGTCCGGCCACCATGACGGCGGCGGCGCGGGGGCCCTGGCTGCGCAGCTGCATGTGGAGGGTGTCCAGGTGCACGTGGCCCGTGGCCATGACGACGTCCAGCGGTTCGGGGTAGCGCACTTCGACCGTCGTGCCCGGAGGCATGGTGCGGTTGGTGAGGATGTGGAGTTTGTCGCCCTCGAGCGCGACGACGGTGGGTTCCTTGCCCTCGGCGAAGTAGTAGGGGCAGGGGGTGACCACGGCGACGCGCGTCGAGTCCTCGCCGGGGGTGTAGGCGAGGCGGAGGGTCCAGCCCTCGACCACCGTCAGTTGGCGTATGGCCACGGGGAAGGCCTGCTCGATGACGTAGAGGTCGTCCTGTGCACTTGCAGAAAATTGAAAAATGAAGAACAGGATTGTGGAAAAGAGGGTCTTTTTCATGGTGCTATTTTTTTAATGGAATGACGATGTTGGAGGTGAAGTTGATGCTGTCGGGGATGTCGAGGTAGTGTGCAATGAGGGGCGACACCTTCGGGCGTTCCGGCTGCCGTGCCGTTTCGGCCAGGAGGGTGCCGCGGCGGCGATGTATGCGGGGAGCGGCAGGGGTAGGGGGTGCGGCGGGGGTGGCGGGGGCAGGTGCCGCCTGCGTGGGGGAGGGGATAGAGGGGGTAGAAGGGATAGAGGGGATAGATTCGATAGAGGGGATAGGCTCTGGCTTTTCTAGATTTTCTAAATTTTCTAGATTTTCTAGATTTTCTATAGTTTCTATCGCCTCTATTTCTTCTATAACCTCTCCGGCCTCTGCCACAAGCACCGCCTCTTTTTCTTCGCTGCGAAGCAGCGGGGTCAGCCCCAGCAGGCCAATCATCACGGCGGCGGCGACGCCCCAGCCCAGCCAGCGGCGGTGGCCTGCGGTGGCGGCGGCGATGGACTCCTGCTGGCGTTGGTTCTCCTCTTGCCAGCGTTTGGCGTCGAACAGTTGTTGCAATTCTTTATCTTCCATGGTGTATCATTTATAATAGGTTCGCTCGACTTCGCTCGCGTTCCTTCATTTGTTTCAGGTTGGCGACGGCGCGCGAGAGGGTGGTGTAGACGTTGGCGCTCGACATGCCCAGCGCTTGTTGCATCTGCTCGTGGCTCATCTGTTGGATGTATTTCATGTGTATGGCCTTGCGTTGCACCTCGGACAGGCGCTCCATGAGGCGGTCCAGCGTGGCAGCGCGTTCCTCCAGCAGTTCGGACTCGCGGCGGGCGTCGTCGTCGGATATTTCGGCCAGGCGGTCCAGCGGCTCGGTGGGGTGCCGTTGGCGCAGCAGGCTGATGCAATGGTTCTTCAGCACCTGCATAGCGAAGGCCTCTGGGGCCACATGCCTGGCCACCCTCCGTCGTTGTTCCCACAGCCGAGCGAAGGTTTCCTGCACGGCATCCGCGGCCTCCTCCTTGTCGCCCAGCAGGCGCTCCGCCACCATTCGCATGGTGGGCTGCAGGGGCAGGAGGGTATCTAGGAATCGGCGTTGGGTCATCTTCTGCGTTGCTGATGGTTTACATCTATATAACGCAAAAGTGGCTGAAATCTTACAAAAAAAGTGAGAATTGTGTATCTTCTATCAGAAGGTGTACGTCAGTCCCATCATGCGTGTCTGCGGGGCATCGGCGGAGGATTTGAAGGTGGGCAGGAGGTCGATGAAGAATTCAATCTTGTTGATGCCCGAGATGGCGCAGTTGACTCCGATGGCGGCGCGGACTTTGAAGCGGTTGAGGATGTCGACGCGGCTCTTGTCCCAGTCGCTCCAATGGCTGTCTTCGTCGAGGCTGCGCTTACCGTAGAATTGGTTGAGGTTGAGGGTGGGGGTGAGCCGGATGTACCAGGTGTGGAACACGGGCTTGAGCCATTTGCTCTTGTACTTGAGTGTGATGGGCAAGCCGAGGGAGTACCAGTAGAGTTGCTGGCGCGGCGGTGTGGCGCCGTAGGAGTCGTCGAGCACCAGGCGGCGGTTCTGTTCGCGGACGATGTTGTCGAGACCCGCGAAGGTGATGCCGAAGTCGAGGCCGAAGTCCCAGCACAGGCGGGGCGTCCAGTTGCGGTTGAGGGGCATGTCGTTGGTGTGGAGGGCGATGTGGTACTCCATGGTGTAGTTGGTGTTGTAGGGCGAGCCGTAGCGGCTGTCGTTGAAGCCTATGGGCATGGCAAGGCCAAGGCTGAGGTCGAGGTCGACTCTTTTGATGAGCGGCTCCGTGTCCAGTCTCTTCTTGTGCATTACATAGACGTGGCGTGCCGAGTCGGTGGCACCGACGGTGCTGCGTGTGTTGTTGCTCAGGAAGAGTTTCTGGCTCTCGCACCGGATGGCGCCTTCGGCGGTGCTCTCGTTCACGGTGCTTTCGCCATAGGACCAGATTGTGAGTTCCGGGCATTCGAGGTGTTGCAGTTCGAGGGTGGCGTTGTGAAGCGAGATTTTCGTCCTCTGACGGTTCAGCAGGGTGTCCACAACGAGGGTGGCGCCGGTATCGGCCGTGAGGTAGAGCTCGGTGGAGTCGAAGTCGTAGCGGTGGATGGTGAGACGGGCATCTTCGTAGAGCTCGATTGTTTCGAAGGTCTGCGAGGTGTAGATGACCACGCGGGTGGTGTGGGGCATGGACTGGTTGCCACGCAGGAAGTACCAGCCGTCTTTCTTGCCGAGCTTCTTCACACTGAAGAGGTCGGGCTCATGGCCCTCCTCGAAGAACTCGGAGCAGCTGGTGGTGACCACCACGCGGGTCTGGGTGCCTTTGGGGCTCTGGTGCAGGTGGGCGTCCCAGCCACGGCTGATGTAGAGTCTGTTCACCGGGTGGTCGTGTCCGAACGACTGCTCTATCTGGTAGAGGTCCTGTGCCGAGGCGCTGGTGGAGGCGAAGATAACAATGATGACGATGGCGGCGACGCCAACGAAGGCAATGGCATCTTTGAGTATGCTGGCTATGTGTTTCATGATGTGGGTGATGATTAAAGGTTAATGATTTATGACAATTCTATTTTCTTCAGGATGAGGGGTGAGCTGTTGCCGGAGCTGAGGACTTGGGCGAGGGCCTCGCCGACGGTGAGGGTCTCCTTGGCGGGAGTTTCGCTGCTGTTGCCGCTGACCATGCGTGTGCTGGTGCGGTGGTGGATGCGCGGAGCGGTGGAGGGCTGAGGTTGGGGGGTGGTGTTGTCGGCAAGGTCGAGGGCCGGGGCTTCTATGAAGGGTTCTTCCCCGGTCTCGAAGAGGGGCTCTGCTTCTTCTTCGGTGGCGGCGAGGTCGAGGGTGGGCTCGCCTGCGGTAGTTGCCTTGTGTCTGCTGACGGCAACAGCGACGGCGCTGGCGGGACGGGCCGGAGTGGCGGTCAGGGTCTCTTCGACGACCTCCTCTTTTTGCACCTCCGGCACGTTGGCTTGGGCTATCGGTATGGAAGTGGGCTGGCTGTTGGTGATGAGCAGGGGCAGGGTGGCTATCAGCAGGGCGATGCTGGCAGCGGCGGCGCCGGCCCACACGGGCCATAGGCGGCGGGTCTTCGCCGGTGCGGCGGGGGCTGCTGCGGCCTCGAGCTTCTGGCGCAGCTCCGCCTGGCGGCGGCGGTTGGCCTCGGTGGTGCGCTTGGCAGCGAAGAGCTCTTGCAATTCCTTGTTTTTCATAGCTGTTCTTTTTTTTATTTAATCATGGATTTCAGAGTACTCATGGCACGCGAGAGGGTGGCGTAGACGTTGGTGCTGGTCATGCCCAGTCGGCGTTGCATCTCCTCGTGGCTGATGCCTTCGATGTATTTCATCGTCACAGCCTCGCGTTGACGTTGTGGCAGCTGGGCCATCATTCCGTCCAGGCGTGCGGCACGCTCCTCGGTGAGGGCCGCCTCTTCGCGGATGGCGTCGTCGTCGACGGTGTCGAAGAGTTCAATCTTGTCGGTGGCGATGTCGCGGCTCTTGCGGAGGAAGGAGATGCAGCGGTTCTTGAGGCTCTGCATGGCGTAGGCGCGGATGTCGCGCACATGCTCCAGCTCGTCGCGGCGTTGCCAGAGGTCGATGATGGCGTCCTGCACGGTGTCCTCGGCGTCGGCCTCCGAGCGCAGCAGCTTCTCAGCGGTGAGCTGCAGGGCAGGCTGGAGGGCCATCAGGGTGTCGAGGAGTGCTTCTTGTGCCTACTCGGTTGTTTGCCCTATTGACGCAAGAAGTGCAAAAATCTTACAAAAAAAAGTGAAAAAAAGTTTTTATTTTATTCTGCAGCCAATGATCTCGATGCGGCGGGCGAGGGCGGCGGGGAGGCCGTAGACGGGGTCCTGCGAGGTGCTCTCGGTGGTGGGCTCCACGGCGCCGTGGGGCTTCTGCTCGATGAAGAGGCGCCCTTCGGTGAGGGCGTCCTCGAAGACCCCTCCGCGCCACGTGCGTATCATATTAATGAAACTGCCGATGCGGCGACGCGAGAGGTTGAGGTTGTAGTCGCTGCGGGCCAACGGGCTGGCGTAGCCGGCAATGGTGATGGTGATGCTGTGGCCGGCATCGAGCAGGCTCTCCACGTACTCCAGCAGCTCCTCGGTGCGGTTGAAATTGCCCACCACGCAGGTGTCGAAGAAGAGGGCCATCATCGAAGAGTCGTCGGCGTTCCGTTGGCGCGAGATGTACTCGTTGCGCAACGAGGCATAGTGGCGTTGGCAGTCGGGATAGGTTGTCTCCGTCACCACCTCGCGGCTCTGCGGGTCGGGTTCGTCGTTGTGGAAATAGAGGAACAGGGGGAACATGAACCTCAGCACGCGCTGCTGGATGGTGTCGATGTTCTCCACCACGGTGTCCACTATGGGCAGCTCGATGACAAAGCCGGAGTCGAGGCCCCAACGGTAGAGGTCGTTGCAGCAGGTGGAGTCCGTGAGGAAATAGCTGTCGCTACGGTTGGAGGCCAGGAATCCCCCGATGGGGCGTCCGCTGAGGCTGTCGTAGTCGGAGATGTTGAAGTAGAGGTCGTTCTGCTCGCTGTTGAGGCATCCGCAAACGGCCTCGGCCTGCTGCCATGTGTTGCGATGGCCTTGGGCGCAATAGATGTCGTGGCCACCGCGGCCACCCTCGCGGTCCGACGAGAAGTAGAGCACACCGTTGCGCTGGTCGTAGAAGGGTGTCAGCTCGTCCGCCGCCGAGTTCACCATCGGGCCCAGGTTCACGCACTCCGACGTTGTCGTCCCTTTGACCAGGGTGTACCAGATGTCGTTGCCGCCCAGACCGCCCGGACGGTTGCTGACGAAGTAGAGTATCACCGTGCTGTCCGCCAAACGCCCCACGGCGGGGTGCGTCGAGGTGTACCCCTTGAGGTTCACCGGTCCTTTGAGTTTGACGGGCTTCTCCCATCCGCGGCGTTTCTTCTTCTTGGCGAACCATATCTCGCAGTCCAGCGTCTCCACGTCGCCACGGGTGAAGTAGAGGTCCTGGCTCAGGGGGTCGATGGCGAGGTTGCCTGTGTGGTCGCGACGGCTGTTGAGCCCCCAACGGTCCAGCTTCGGACGCGATACCTTGCCGCTCTTGGCGATACGGGCCTGGTAGACCTGCATCACGCCCCCGCCCATGTCGAAGTGGCTGTTGGTCTTCACCTTGGGCGGCATCGACGAGTAGACCATCGCCGTGTCGCCCACGCGCAGGGCACCGGTCTCGCTCCCCGGCGTGTTGAACGGTTTCTCCAGATGCACCACGCGGTATTGGCCAAAGGTCGAATTGAAAATTGAAAATTGAAAATTGAAAATCAGGCTGACGCAGAACATCAACTTCAGTGGCCCGTTTATGAACTTTGATAATTTCAATTTTCAATTTTCAATTTATATTATCGGGCACGGCAGCGCACCGCGGTGGATGCCGTCCTTTTTTCCTATTTTGTAAATGACACCTATCTCGAAGGCTCCCAGGGTATGGCTGGCTTCGGCCAGGGTGGAGAGGTTGGCATCGTAGCTCAATCCGAAGATCCACGAGGTCCATTCCACGGCCAGGTTCACCGACAATGCGTCGCCGTGTCTTCCCAGCAGGCCGGCGCTGAAGGTGAGGTAGTTGCGGGCACGCTCGTTGAAATACCATTTCAGGTCGGCACCGTAGACCAGTTCGCTGAACTCCTTTTGCATCTGGAACCCCACCACCGGCAGCACGCTCCACTGGGGGTGGAAGCGCCATTCGGCACGCGCATAGGCGTTCCAACGGCGGCTGAGGCGGGTGTCGCTGAGGCCCAGGTAGGAGATGTCGGGCTCGTTGATGTTGCGCAGCGAGAGGCCTGCCTTGGCATAGAGCTGGTCGTGCACCTGCCAGAACCATGCCACACCGGCCCCCAGGGTGGGGTAGAGGGCCTTCTCGCGCACGAAGGTCTCCGTGCCGTCGGCAAGATCGATGTCCTCCACGTTGAACCCCACCTGGCCCACTCCGGCTTCGGCACCGAAGGATACGAGGTGCTCGCCGTCGCCTATGGCCTGGAAGTAGGAGAGGATGGCGCTGGTGGAGGTGGAACCGTAGTTCAACTCGCCGGCGCGGTCGTTGCTCACCCAGGCACCGATGCTGAGGCCGTTGTGGTTGCGCTTGCTGCGCATGAGGCTCAGCTCGGCGGTGGCGCTGATGGTCTGGAACGGGGTGGTTACGGAAGCCCACTGGTTGCGGTAGATGACGCCGAAGCGTCCCACGCCGTCGAAGAATCCGCTGTAGGCAGGGTTGAACAGCAACGGGTCCAGGTCCAGCATGGAGAAGTGTATGTCCTGCGCGCGGAGCGAGTGGAAAGTGGAAAATGGAAAGTGGAAAGCCATGCTGACGCAAACCAGCATTATCATTTTCTTTATCTTTCCACTTTCCGCTTTCATCTTTCCACTTTATCTCGTGTATGGAGGTAAGGAGATATCGGCGAACTCGCCTTTCAAGTACTTGAAGTATCCGGCGATGCCCACCATGGCGGCGTTGTCGGTGCAGAACTTGAAGGGAGGGATGAAGGCTTGCCAGCGGTGCTTGTCGCAGATGCGCTGCAGCTCGCTGCGCAAACGGCTGTTGGCGCTGACGCCACCGGCAATGGCCACCTGGCGCACGCCGTGTTTCAGGGCTGCTTTCTCCACCTTCTTCAGCAGGAAGTCCACGATGGTCTTCTGGATGGAGGCGCAAAGGTCGGCCTTGTTCTTCTCGATGAAATCGGGGTCCTCCTTCAGGCGGTCGCGCAGGAAATAGAGGAACGACGTCTTGATGCCGGAGAACGAATAGTCGTATCCCGCAATCTGCGGTGTGGCGAAGTGGAAGGCTTCAGGGTCGCCCTCCTTGGCCAGACGGTCGATGATGGGACCTCCGGGATAGCCCAGGTCCATGATTTTGGCCGCCTTGTCGATGGCCTCGCCAGCAGCGTCGTCAATCGTCTGCCCCAGAATCTCCATGTCGAAGTGGCTGTGCAACAGAAGTATCTGCGTGTGCCCGCCAGAAACCAACAGGCAGATAAACGGGAATGAGGGGAGTGTGGGAGTGTGGGAGTGCAGGAATGCAGACGAGTGTTCTTGCTTCTTGTCGGGCAGCGCATTTGTCTGCTCTCCTGTACTCCTACACTCCTGTACTTCCTGTCTGATGAAGTGGCTCAGCACATGCGCCTGCAGGTGGTTCACTTCGATGATGGGTTTGCCCAGGGCCTGGGCGAAGCTCTTGGCGAAACTGACGCCCACCATCAGCGAGCCCATCAGTCCCGGCCCGCGGGTGAATGCCACGGCGTCAATCTCTTCCTTGCGGATACCCGCCTCGCGGATGGCGCCATCCACCACGGGAATAATATTCTGTTCGTGCGCACGGCTTGCCAATTCGGGCACCACGCCACCGTATTGCTCGTGAACCTTCTGGCTTGCAATGACATTGCTCAGCAGCACATCGTCCCGCAACACCGCCGCCGAGGTGTCGTCGCAACTGGATTCTATAGCTAGGATAGTAGACATATATATTAGTATAAACAAAATGCAAAAATACGAAATCCCTACGACATGGCAAAATATTTTTTGCATACAACGCCCCTTTGGGCTGTAACAAACAGGGACCAAACAGGTGCTTTATTCGACTGTTCTTATATAGTATACATATAGTATACATATACTTCTCATATAGTTCTTATATATAGTATATGAATACTATATGAGAAGTATATGTATACTATATGAATACGATATGAGAAGGGACGATGTTGGAGGGTGTCAAGTGGCTGTGTGGGAGGAGATAAGGATGGGAGGGTGAAAAGTGTTAATAAATACATTTTTTGCACATATTATCAAAAATTTTGTTATCTTTGCATTTGAAAAACAAATGGAAAATTGATAACAATTTATTAATAACACATTAAAAATCAACACAAAAATGAAAAAATTTTTTATTGCACTTGTGGCTGTTTTTGCAATGAGCACTATGGCCAGCGCACAGATTCAGACCCTCGGTGTCCGCGTTGGCGGCGGTCAGGGTTACGGCGCCGAACTTTCCGCCCAGTGGGGCTTCATGGGTCAGCGTCTTGAGACCGACCTCGGTTGGAACAGCGGAGATCACTACACGGGCTTCAGCCTGGCTGGTATCTACCAGTGGACCGGTGAAATCGGAAGCGGCTTCAGCTGGTATGCCGGTGTCGGCGCCCGTCTCGCCATGTGGAGCTGGGAAAGCGGCTACAAGGATCATGACAGCGATTTCGCTCTCGCCCTCGTTGGCCAGGCCGGTATCGAGTACAATTTCGACGCCATCCCCTTCCAGCTGTCCCTCGACATCCGCCCCAACTTCTGGCTCATCCCCGACACCGATTTCCACTGGGGTGACATCGCCCTCGGTATCCGTTACCGCTTCTAAGGTACTGGAATTTCAGCATATTATAGTTGCCTCCGTTTTGGGGGGCAACTTTTTTTTGTCCATGTCGGGAATTCTGTGTATCTTTGCATTTTAAATTGAAATAAAAACAATAATATGAAGTACTCTATTGGAGTTGACATGGGCGGCACCAACACGGACCTGGGCCTGGTGACCGAGAACGGAAACATCATTCAGCGTCGGAACATTCCGACCAATGCCTATACGGAGTTTGAACCTTACATCCGCGACCTGATGAAGGTTGTCGACGAGATGCTCGAGGCGCAGCACGCCATCGACGGCGTGGTGCCGGCCCTGGAGGGCATCGGCGTCGGCGCCCCCAACGGCAATTTCTATACCGGGTGTGTGGACAACGCCCCCAACCTGACGATGAAGGGCGTGCTCGATTTCGGCAAGGAGATTCACAAATACCGTGATGTTCCCGTGGTGCTGAGCAACGATGCCAACGCCGCCGCCTATGGCGAGTATGTCTATGGCGGCGCCCGTGGCATGAAGCACTTCATCATGTTCACCCTTGGTACGGGCGTGGGCAGCGGCATCGTGGTGGACGGCAAGCTGGTGCATGGCTGCACCGGCGCCGCCGGCGAGCTTGGCCACGCCATCCTCTACCAGCATGGGCGCAAGTGCTCCTGCGGCCGCGAGGGTTGCCTGGAGACCTACACGTCGGCACGTGGCATCGTGCAGACTTATAAAGAGTTGAAGTCTGAGGTAGGAGGTATGAGGTCTGAGAATGAGATTACCAGCAAGATGATTGGCGAGTTGGCCCATCAGGGCGACCCCGTTGCCCTGAAGACCTGGGCCACCGTGGGCGACCAGCTGGGTCTGGCCATGGCCAATGCCGTCACCTTCTCGGCCCCCGAGGCCATCTTCCTCATGGGCGGCCCGGCACAGGTGGGCGAGCCCCTGCTGAAGCCCCTGCGCGAGGCCTTTGACCGGTACCTGCTCAACATCTTCGCCGGCACCTGCCAGATACGCATGAGCGAGCTCCGCGCCAACGAGGTGGCCATCCTAGGCGCCGCGGCGTTGTTGAAAATGAAAGAATGATTGGGAGATGATGGCTTGACAGGTGTTGACATACTCCTTGATACACTCCCTGACACACTCCTCAGTCAGGCGCAAGCGCCTGCCAGCTCCCCTAACTTAGGGGAGCAGCCAAGAAACCAAAGTTGTCAACATGCACTATCTTGGCTCCTCCCCTAAGTTAGGGGAGGTGGACGCCCGAAGGGCGGACGGAGGAGTGTGTAAAACAGACGGAGGAGTGTGTAAAACAGACAGATATCATAGACAGACAATGAAAAGGATACTTTACATCTTATTGGTTTGCGGTCTTTTCACCGCCTGCGGCGAAAAGAGCTTGACGTCGTATGTCAACCCCATGGTGGGCACTGACGGCCACGGGCATACGTTCCCCGGAGCCATAGTGCCCTTCGGGCAGATACAGCCCAGTCCCGACACGCGCCTCAGCGGCTGGGACGGTTGCAGCGGCTACCACTACTCGGACGACACCATCTATGGCTTCAGCCACACCCACCTCAGCGGCACCGGCTGCGAGGACTACGGCGACGTGCTGCTGATGCCGGTGAGTGGAGAGTGGAGAGTGGAGAGAAGGATACAAGAGCCACTTCAGCCACAAGAACGAGACCGCCAAAGCGGGATACTACAAAGTGCTGCTCGACCGCACGAACACCATTGTGGAGCTGACGGCCGACCGCCGCGTGGCCTACCATGCCTACACCTACGCCGACGACCACAACAATGCCTTCGTTATCGACCTTCGCCATCGCGATGTGCTGCTCAGCGGCAAGATTATGGTGAAGGACGGCATGCTGGTGGGCTGGCGCGAGAGCTCGGCATGGAATCCCGACCAGCACCTGCACTTCGCCATCCGCGGCGACGTGGACCTGAGCAATGTGCTTTTCAATGAGGATTCCACCAGTGCCATTGTCTTCCTGCCCGACGGCACCAAGCGGCTGGAGCTGCAGGTGGCCATCAGCGGTGTGGACATCGAGGGCGCCATCGGCAACCTCATCACCGCGCGCCACGAAGACTTCGAGAGTGCCCGCCGCGCTGCCGACCGTACCTGGGAAGAGGCCCTCGGCAAGCTGCGTGTGGAGGACGGCTCCAAGGAGCAGAAGCGTTGTTTCTATACGGCCCTCTATCATTGTATAACGTCGCCCTACCTCTGGAGCGACGAGGACGGTCGCTACCGTGGCACCGACAACCAGATCCACACCGTGGACCCCGGCCGCGAGGTCTACACGGTCTTCTCGCTCTGGGACACCTACCGCGCCCTGCACCCGCTGCTGACGCAGATAGAACCCGAGCGCACGGTCGACTTCGTATACAGCGCCATGAAGCAGTATGAGCAGGGCGGCGAGCTGCCCATGTGGGAGCTGGCCAGCCACGAGACGCATTGTATGATAGGCTACCACGCCGCGCCGATGCTCCTCGAGGCCTACAACTACCTGCACGAGGAAGACGGCACCCTGGCTGGCTACACGCCGCAGCAGATGCTCGAGGCCATGGTGGCCACCAGCAACCGCACGCCGGAGCACCGCGCCTACGGGGCTCAGGGCTACCTCTCCTCGGAGCTTGACAACGAATCGGTTTCCAAGACATTGGAATATGCCTACGACGACTGGTGCATCGCCCAGATGGCCCAGATGGCCGGCGACACAGCCACGGCGCGCACCTACTGGATTCGCAGCCAAAGCTGGCAGAACGTTATCGACAGCAACGGTTTCGCCCATGCCCGTCGCAATGGCGGTTGGGTGACACCCTTCGACCCCACGGAGGTGAACAACCACTTCACCGAGGCCAACAGCTGGCAGTACAGCACCTACGTGCCGCACGACATCGACGCCTGGGTGGAACGCCTCGGCGGCAAGGAGAACGCTTTGGCTTTCCTCGACAGCCTTTTCGAGGGCCACAACAGCCTCAGCGGCCGTGACCAGGCCGACGTCACAGGCCTCATCGGCATGTATGCCCACGGCAATGAGCCCTCGCACCATGCCGCCTGGCTCTACACCTACCTGGGCCAGCCCGAGAAGACACAGAAATATGTACGCTACATCCTCGACCATTTCTACACCAGCCAGCCCGACGGCCTCTGCGGCAACGAGGACTGCGGCCAGATGAGCGCCTGGTATGTGCTGGCCTCGCTGGGCATGTATGAGATATGCCCCGGCAGCGGCATCTGGGCGAAAACCGAACCGCTGTTCAAGAACGACCTCGACTGGGCGCTGGCTTCCGACCCGCTCGGCGAGCCGCTCTGTTGCCCTGACTCTCTGCGCATCACGCCGTGCCCCGCCTTCACCGACTGGCGCATGCAGAGCACCCGCGACAAGGTGACCGACACCTCGGCCCAGTGGGAAGGTCGCCTGCCGTCGCAGACGGTGCGCCACGTGGAGGTGAAGACCTCGACCGACAAGCACGTCACCTACCAGACGCAGCCCGCGCCTCAGTATACCGAGAACGGCCCCGAGGGCATGGTGGACAACATCCGCGGCACGGCCAACTACCGCATCGGCGGCTGGCAGGGCTGGCAGGGCGACATGACTGCCACTGTCGAACTGGACAAGGAACAGACCATCCACTATGTGGGCCTCGACTGCCTGGAGAACATGCGCTCGTGGATATTCTTCCCGAAGTGCGTGGAGATTTCCTACAGCCTCGACGGCGAACATTGGGAACCCTATGGATTGGCACGCAATGTGCAGTTCCCTGTTGTCCATTCCCGCCAGGAAGAGAGTGTGACGCACACCTTCGGAGTGGAGAAAAGCGTCCGTGCCAAGTATATCAGAATCGACGCCGAGAACCGCGGCCCCCTGCCCGACTGGCACATCAGCGCCGGCGAGCAGGCTTGGCTATTTGCAGATGAAATAATCATTAAATGAATACCGATATGAAGAAGATACTTTCCCTTGCTGCTGCCGTCGTGGCAGTCTTCGTCCTCGCCTCGTGCGACAGCAAGCTTTGCTATTGCTACGAGGGCGGCTACGAGTCCGAGGTCTATACCAATACCGATACCCCCTGTGCCTCGTTGGGCAGTGGCGAACGTGGCTGCGTGGAAAGCTACGAGCGCATGGATCCCGGCCAGGTGGCCCTGTATCCTACACTATAGCAGCAGGATGGCGTTCGACACCGGCCGTTGGCCCTCGTGGTCGTGCCGGTTGTTGTCGGAGGGGTAGTTCACCACTCCTTTGTCCTTGATATACATGGTGCTGGAGCCGCCGCCGTCGAGGTTGATGGCCTCGGTGCACCCCAGCCATCGCATCACCCGCTCCAGCTCCGGGAGCGAGAACCCCTCGGCTTTGTGCTTGAAGCGGCCGTCGGCCACGAGCAATACCGTGCTGCCGTCGGGCCTCAGACCCAGGGCCGTGCGGTTGTGCCTATTGGTGACGAAGGTGCGGTCGTCCCTTTGAGGCACATACTGCCCTTCGTGGAGCAGCATCGGTCCGGCGGTCATGATGTCGCCGTCGGAGAGGACGTTCTCCCAGCAACGGTTGCTGTCGGGCACCCATAGGTGGGTGGGGCTGAGGGTCAACGTGGCGTATTGGTAGTATTTGCGGTTCACGCTGTCGGTCTTCTGTGGCGTATTCTCGCCGCGCAGACGGCCGTCGATGCGGAGGTAGCAGATGGGGTTTCCCTTGTCCATGTCGAAGAAGGAACCGTTGATGGCGGCATAGGCCTCCTGCCGTTCGGCGAGGGCGGCAACGGGCGTCAGCACCGAGTCGTAGGCAAAGGCCAGCCGGCGCGGTGACCCGGCGGGTATCTCTATGACGAACAGATGCTGCGCCGAGCAGAAGAGGGTGCCCTCGCCGAAGTGGTAGCTCTTGAAGACAAAGCCCTCAAGGCTGTCGGTACGCCACTCGGCGTTGACCACGCGGAGGGAGTCTACGCTGTAGTCCACCCTCTGCGAGCATGCCGCCAGGCACCAGCTCACCATCAGTGTCAGTATGTACAGTCGCTTCATTTTTTCTTCTTGTTTTTGCGTTTGAAGAGGTCGCTCCAACGGTCGAAGTCTTTCGTCAGCTTCAGTCCGGCCCCCTGTTTGTACGGCAGGTCGATGCGGGTGTAGTCGTTGGTGTTGGTGCGGTTGTAGGCAAAGAGGTGGAACATCGGGCTCAGGCGGTAGCCGATGAGGGCGTCGATGACGGCGCCGTTCACTGAGCTGGCCTCCAGCTCACGGCTCTCGCCGCCGTAGCCCAGCGTGCTCTCCAGGTACCAGCGGCCCCAGTCCTTGCTGATGTTCACGTCCAGCTGCTGGTTGGTGTACTCGTTGGCGGACTTGTAGTCGATGTTCACGTCGACAAACTGCACCATGTCCGTCAGGCTGTTGCCCACGAAGGAGGTCACGGCCCCCAGGGCATCGGCACCGCCCGTGGTGGTGTTGTCGCTATTGACGTTGTAGAAACTGCCGTTGATGAGCAGCGAGATGGTCTGGTTCAGCATGTCGCGCTCGCTGTTGCGGTCGATGTAGGCAAACACCTCTTCCTCCACACTCTGGTCGGCATTGGGAAGGCGGATGTCGAATCCGATGGTGGGGTCCTGCAGCGTGCCCGAGATGGCTATCACGTTCTCCACCTGCAGGTACTTCTGCGTGTTGTCCACCGACGAGAGGTTGCCCGTCAGCGTCGACAGGTTCACGCGTTGCGAATAGACGGCTTGCATGTCGAAGCGTGCGTCGGGCACGTTGCCCTGGAATATCAGGCTGCTGCCGTTCTCGATGGTGAAACGCTTTTCGTACACCGAGAAGAGGCCCACCTTCATCTGGCCGGAATTGATTTCGTAGTTGCCTATCACCTGCGGGCTGCTCCCGGCGCTGAGGTTCAGGTGCAGGTCGCCGGCTCCCGTGGCGCCGACGTTGACGCCCACCTCCTTGAAGTCCATCGGCAGGTTCAGCTTCACGTCCGGCGTGATGCTGAGGTCCAGCTCCAGGTCGAAGTCCGCTCGCCGCTCCGCCTCCTCGCCGTCAATCTCGGCCAGGGGTTCGTCGTTGATGAAGGCTATGTAGTTCTGTGTCTTGACACTTTGCTGGTAGCTGATGGGCACCGTCAGCTCGCAGCCGGGGTTGGTGCGTGCACGGACGGCGATGTCCAGGTGGTTCACAGGGCCCGTCACACGCCCGTCGGCCGATGCAAAGAGTTTGCCGTAGAACTGCTCGCCGCTCTTCTGGTCCAGCACCATCAGGTTGTCGGTCCTCACCCCCAGGTCCAGCAACAGCTGCTGCCCTCTGTCGAGCCTGATGGTGCCGTTGGCTATGGCTTCGTTGCCCGCGCGGTCGTCGATGACGAAGTTCTTCAGGTGTATCGTGTTGTTCTCGAACAGCAGGCTGTCCGACGTGTGGTAGGTCACCCCCGTGATGTCTATCTTCAGCTCGCCGTCCGCCACTCTCGCGTCGCCCACAATCATGGGTTCTTTCGTGTTGCCCGTGAGGCTCAGGTCGCCGCTGAGCTCGCCGCCCACATGGCTCGAGAAGGAACGCACCACGGGTTCCACCATCGCCAGCTGCAACCCGCGGAAGTGGGCATCGATGTTCAGCCCCGGCACCTCCTTGCCCAGCTCCACCCATCCGTTGGCGTCCACCTTCTGGTTCGCCATTTGCAGGTTGAGCAGGTTCAGCTCCGAGTTCCAGCTGCTGCTCAGCAGCACTTCGCCCAGCTCCTGTCGGTTCACTGCGCAGCTGTCTATCTTCAGGTTGGCGTTCAGGTACGGGGTCTCCTGCAGGCTGCGCAGCGCTACGTTTCCGTCAATGTTGCCGCGGATGTCCAGCGGGCTCTCCTGCAGCAGGAGGTCGCTCAGAAGGTCCAGGCTGAAGCTCCTGAAGTCCAGGTCCACATGGTCGTCCACCTGCCCCATGAGGCTCAGGCTGGCGCCGATCTTTTGTTCCGCACTCTCGATTCCTATCCTTTCGCCTGCAATACCCAGTTTCTCACCCTTTTCCAGCCGCAGTCCTTCGGCCGAGAGGGTCCAGGGTGTGTCGCCGACGTAGAACAACGGGTTCATCACGCGTATCTCGTTGCTGTCCAGTCCCAGCATGATGTCGCCCATCGAGGTGCTCTCCGTGTTGCCCCACACCAACTTGGCTGTCGCCAACCGACGGCTGCTGTTGAGGGTCAGCAGTCCTCGCTCCAGCAGTTCCATCTTCCCCACATTCAGGCTCTGCGCCTCCAGTTGCAGGATGTAGTGGTCGCCCAGCGAGCGCCCGTTCACGCCCACATTCTCCAGCTTCAGGCTCCCGACGACGATGCTGTCGCTCAGCGCCACCACCTTCATCTGCTCTCCGAAGTTGTAGCTGCCGTCGACGCGTGTGCCACGGGCAATGGTCAGGTTCTCCGCCAGGCCGTGCAGGATGCTGCCGTCGTCCAGCCACCTCAGCTGGAAGGCCATCGTCTTGTCCTTCAACGCCGCGCTCAGCGTGCTGTCGGCTTCCGCTTCCGGGCCGAACATCTCGGGCAGGTATTTCCGTCCGAAGTATTCCGCCATCAGC
Organism: Bacteroidales bacterium; assembly: GCA_017483575.1. Taxonomy (GTDB): domain Bacteria; phylum Bacteroidota; class Bacteroidia; order Bacteroidales; family P3; genus Colimorpha. Next base: position 3,601 of record JAFUWF010000014.1, on the reverse strand, counting down.
GGCAAGTCGCTGTATTTGAACTGTCCGCGCACGTTCACGTCCGCCAGGTCGCTCTCCAGCTCTATGTCCTTGCCCCCCTCGTCGTTCTCTATGGCCAGGTCTATGTTCTTCACTCTCAGCTTCCCGTATTCCGTCTGGCGGGCCTTGATGGTGCCGCTCATCTCCTCCAGGGTGTTGCCCCTCAGGCGGGCCGTCAGGCTCGTGGCCAGCGGCCGGGGCAGGATGCCCAGGTCCAGGTAGTCCACCTCCACGTCGGCGCGGTAGCTCTTCGTGCTGTCGCCGAGGTTGGCCGTCAGCTCCACGCTCATGTCCGCCAGGCTGTCGCTGCTCTCCACGTGGGCCTGCAGCGTGCCTTCCTTCAGGGTGCCGTCCAGGGTGGCGGTGCTCAGGAGGTGCCCCTTCACCACGCTGTTCGTCAGCTCGCCCTCCATCTCCCATTCGCCGCGCTCCATTCTCCACTTCCCGTGCTCCTCGGGCCATTGGCCGTTGACGCTCACGCTGAAGCCGGTACGCGTAATCCAGTCCGTCCTCAGCAGCCCCAGCCCCATGCCGTCGCTTCCGGCATCGAGGGTGATGCGGTACGAACCAGGGGTATGGCGCAGGGTGGCGTCGGTGCGCAACTGCCCCAACCGGCAGTCGGCCAGGAGGTTGACGCTTGCCGTCTCGCGGATGCCGCCACGCACTTCGGCGCTCAGGTTCAGCGTCCCCAGCTCCTCGAGCATACGCTCCGTCGACGGGCTCAGCTGGGCCAACGCCGTCAACGGCTCCATGTCCTTGGCGTTGGTGCGCAGGTGTTCTATGTTGACATCGAAGTCCGTGGTGTCTATCGTCGGCAATCCCCGCACCCTTCCCGCCACGAGGGCCGTCGAGCTCTCGCCCCAACGGACCATCATGTCCGTCGTCAACGAGTCGATGGTCCCCCAGGCACTCCCCTCTGCTTCGGCCTCCGCCTCTATGCCCCAGAGCACCGGCGCCCAGTAGGCAACGTCGCTCATCGCCACATGCGTGCCCTCCTTCAGCGTGGCCTGGTGCTGTACGGTGCTGACATATCCCTTCATGCCCTTCCAGGTGTCGTAGTGCAACTCGGCGTCCGTCACGATGGTGCTCCTCCCGGTGACCACCCTCATGTTGTGGGCCACAATCTCATACGGGCTCACGTGGATGTCGCCACGCATGTCCTTCAGGGTGAACCCGCTGCGCTCACGCGTGGCAAAACGCACGATATTGCACGTCACGTCGTCGTTCATCACCAGCACATTGCGTATCTTGGCGTTGATATTGAAGAACTCCATGTGCGGAATCTGCACCCCATAGGGGTAGACCGTCTGGCGGTTGTCCGGCAGGTCCATCTTGTAGTGTACGTTGTCCAGGATGAGGGTCTTGGCCTTCACCGTGAAGGGGCCTTTGGGGGGCTTCTCCTTCGGATGGGGGTCGCGGCGGGCCTTGTAGTAGTCTATGAGGAACTTCAGGTTGATGTTGCTCCCGCCCGTGGTCGCGAAATGGTAGTACGCGTTCTTCAGCTGCACGCGCTCCAAGTCCAGCCCGTTGCCGTCGAAGGGGAAGTGGTTGAAGGTAACGCTGATCTTTTCTCCGTCGAACAACGTGTCTCCGTCGGGCGCTACCCACAGCACGTGGTCCAGTATCAGGTGGTCGAACGGCATGGCGTGCAGCGACCCGATACTCAACTCGCAGCCCCACTCCTTGGAAAAATAGTTGCCCGCAACGGCTCCTGCAAAGCTCTGCACTACGGAATAGTTCACCAACGCGACGACGACATACACCGTCAACGCGAGGCCCAACAGCAGGCGCGATACTATCTTCCAAACCTTTTTCACGTACCTAATAACACAAAAAAACGCAATTTATTATATAGTATACCATAATTTTTAGCGGCAACACCTTTGTTTTTTATCGCTGAACCCTTTTCCGCATCGCTACCCTCCATCGGCAACGCCCTTTCCGCATCGCTATCCTCCATCGGCAACGCCCTTTCCGCTCCGCGCCGAAAACTGAGAATCCATGTCAAAAAACGCCCCTTCCGGCCTCTTCCAACCCGCTCAAACCCAGCAATAACCTACTATCCCCTCTTACCCCTCTCTTACCACTCTCTTTATCCTCTCAATATAAAAATTTTCTTTTGTAGGCAATAATAATGTGAATGTAACGTTATAATAAACGAATGATAAACCGAATATTGCAGTTTGTTGACTGGTAGACAGCCAGTTGTCCTTCCCTGGGGATGGTGGCTTCCGGTAGGTAAAACCAGGACAATTCGCACCGTTCGCATGCAATTGGCCAGCGTAGCATTCGCAAAATTCGATTTGTTCGCCGTTTAAAAAAGAATTAATCCGCAGTTAAAACAAAAACATTCGCATATGGCAAGACAGACAGACGGAATCCTCGGAGGGTTCAATGGAAAGGTAGGGACGGTAGTGGGCTACCGTTGGAAGGGTATATGGTGCGTGCGTTCTCACCCGCAAATAGTTAAGAATCCGCGTACTGAGGCGCAGCAGGAGCACCGGGCCATGTTCAAGGCCGAGGTGCAGCTGGCCGGTCGTATGCGCTGGGCGCTCAACGTGGGGCTCAAACTCCCTGCCGATGAGCTGAATATGACGCCCATGAACCTCTTCGTGAAAGGCAACCAACAGGCGTTCGGTTGGCAATCGATCCGCTCTGAAGACGAGGCCTTGGACGGCATGAGTAGCGGCCGTCTGGTCGTCGACTATGCCGCCCTGCAGATCAGTGCCGGCCCCGAGGCGCCGGTGGCGTTGACCGAGGCTGCTGTCGATGCCGACAACATACTGAATGTCAAGTTCGAAAAGAATCCCCTGAGGCGTACCTGCAACGGGTTCGACAACGTGTACCTTTGGATCTACAGCGAGGAGCTGCAGCAGGGCTATCTGGGCAACCCCGTCTATCGCCGCAGCCAGCGGGCCTCGGTGGCCTTGCCGGATGAGTTTCAGGGCACTACGCTCCACGTCTATGCCTTCGCGCAGGACGACCAGGGGCGTTGTTCGGAGACGGCATACATGGGCCTGGACCCCAGTTCTTCCGCATTGTCTGCCGATTCCGGATTGCCCGAAAGCTCCGATATGACGGAACTCGTTGACCCTGAGACTGGTGAGATTCTTCCGTCGCTGTCTGTCGGTTCCCCGGAAGGGATGGCCGTCGGCAACCCCTCCGATCCCGTTCCGTTGTGATGAAGCAATGGCTGTCTGTCCCCTTTTTTCCGTTTCGAAAGTATATTATATATGTATATGTAGGGCATTCGAGGGGGTATGATATTGGCCTTGTTTGAGGGTTGTTTTGTTGTGTATTTTGATTTATCTTGTTGATTTATAGTGTGATATTTTGATTTTGGCCTGTTTTTGCCGTTTTTCTTTCCTGTGAAGTCGGATTTTTGGAGGGAAAAGGGTGGGGGAGGGGTGTTTTGCGGGGCGTTCTCGGATGTTGGTTGAAATTTTTTTTGTTTTTGTGATGGTTGATTTTCAGGTGTTTCGTTCGTGGATGGAAATTTTTTTGAAAAAATATTTTGTCAGTTTGGAAAATGGTTGTATCTTTGCACTCGCTTTCGACGGAAAACAGAGATGTTGAAAAAGAT
>JAFUWF010000013.1 GCA_017483575.1 Bacteroidales bacterium | reverse complement strand
GCTGGTGGTCTTCTCGATCTGGGCTTTGATCTGACCCACGCGGGCCTTGATCATCTCGCTGTCGCCCTTGCCGCTGACGATGGTGGTGTTGTCCTTGTCGATGGAAATCTTCTCGCTCTGGCCGAGCATGCTGAGGTCGGCATCCTCGAGCTTATAGCCTTTCTCCTCGCTGATGACGGTGCCACCGGTGAGGATGGCGATGTCTTCGAGCATCTCTTTGCGGCGGTCGCCGAAGCCAGGGGCCTTGACGGCGGCGATTTTCAGGCTGCCGCGCAGGCGGTTGACCACGAGGGTGGCCAGGGCCTCGCTCTCGACGTCCTCAGCGATGATGAGGAGCGGACGGCCGGTGTTGACGACCTTCTCGAGCACGGGCAGCAGGTCCTTCATGGTGCTGATCTTCTTGTCGTAGATGAGGATGTAGGGGTTGTCGTAGCTGCACTCCATCTTCTCGGTGTCGGTGACGAAGTAGGGGCTGATGTAGCCGCGGTCGAACTGCATACCCTCGACGACCTTGACGGTGGTGTCGATGCCCTTGGCGTTCTCGATGGTGATGACGCCGTCCTTGGTCACTTTCTCCATAGCCTCGGCGATGATGTCGCCGATGGCGCTGTCGTTGTTGGCGCTGATGGTGGCTACCTGGCGGATCTTCTGGATGTCGCCGCCCACTTCCTGGCTCTGCTCCTTGATGCTCTTCACGATCTCGGCCACGGCCTTGTCGATGCCGCGCTTGAGGTCCATGGGGTTGGCACCGGCGGTGACGTTCTTGAGGCCGGTGTTGACGATGGCCTGAGCCAGCACGGTGGCGGTGGTGGTGCCGTCGCCGGCCTGGTCGTTGGTCTTGCTGGCGACCTCTTTCACCATCTGGGCGCCCATGTTCTGGATGCCGTCCTCGAGCTCGATTTCCTTGGCGACGGTGACACCGTCCTTGGTCACCTGGGGAGCACCGAATTTCTTGTCGATAACCACGTTGCGGCCTTTGGGACCGAGGGTCACCTTCACTGCGTTAGCCAGTTCGTCGACGCCTTTGCGAAGCTGCTCGCGAGCGTCATTGTTGAAAACTATCTGTTTTGCCATAATTGCTTGTCCTTTCTTTTTTTTGATTGTTCTGAGTACTCTGATTATTCTGAGTATTCCGATTAATTGTTAGATGATAGCGTAGATATCGCTTTCTTTCATGATCATCAGCTTCTCGCCGTCAATTTCGATCTCGGTGCCGCTGTACTTGCCGTAGAGGACTTGGTCGCCCACCTTGACGGTCATCTCGTGGTCTTTGGTGCCCTTGCCCACGGCGAGCACTTCGCCGCGCTGCGGTTTCTCCTTGGCGGTGTCGGGGATGATGATGCCGCTGGCGGTCTTCTGTTCAGCCTCGGCGGGACGCACGAGGACTCGGTCTGCTAAAGGTTTAATGTTCATAGTCATTATTTTTTTGTTTGTTCTTATCATTTACTTGCCGCGGGCAAACCGCGGCACACACTCACTATCAACAACCGTGCCAAACTGACAGCGACTGCCACTCGCTGACAAATTGTCAGCCCTGGTGGCAGTCGCTATAAGCTTTATTTGCTCAGCTATCGCCTGTATTGCAGGTCAGTGGTGTCGATGGTGAATGTATAGACGTAGCAAGTCTTGTCTTTGCCGCAGGGCGCCATGTGTACACTGTCGACCGCCCAGCGTCCTTCGTCCATCCAGGGGTTGCGTCCATCTGCCTCAGTGGCACGCAGGTTCCACACCGCCGCCACGGTGGTGTCCCCATAGAGCAGCAGGATGTAATTGAGTTTGGAGTTGTTGTTCCTGAAATTGTCCGGCCCGTTATGGTCCACGTCATCGAACCATGTGAAAGCCATACCCTCCACGCCATGCAGATAGCCCAGCTGTTCTTTGTAGTTCACACTGTCGTTGGTGTAGAAAAAATAGAGCGGCTCGCCTGTAGCATTGTGCAACTCGGAGTGCGTGTGGCAACTCTCGTCCAGGCATTCGCAGCCTGTCATGGCTACCGCTGCGAGCAGCGCAAGGGCTGCCAGTTTCAGTTTCGGTTTCATAGTGGTGTTTTTTATTCGTCAAGGTATTCAAATGTCCAATGTCCGTATCCGCCGTCGAGGCCATGGGGCAGCGTGGCACTGATGGGCCGGCCAGCAGAGTCGTAGGTGTAGGTCACCGTCTGGTCTATCCAGCTGTTGTCGTTGCCGTTGAAGTGCATGAGGGTGATATTGTGGCGGCTCCACTGGGTCAGGGGCTCGAAGATGTATGCGAAGCCCGGCAGCAGCGTGGTGATGCCCAGGGTGACACCCCGCGGCCGCAGGGATTCGTCGTATTCGTAGGTCCACATGGGTGTCTCGCGGTCGTCGCCGTAGGCCCTCACCGCGTCGCCGTTCTCCCATTCAATGTGGTAGCCCGGCATGGTGACCTCTTCCTCCCATCCCCAGTCGCGTGTCACCGTATCGGTGATGACATAGTCGACGATATGTCCCTCGTCGTCATAGATATAGGTGTAGCTCACATTGCGCCCGCCATATCCGTGCCATTCCTGCACGAGCAGTCCGCCAAGGTAGGCATACCTTATGTTGCCCGCCGAGACCCGCTGGTCGCCGTTGTAGGCACACTGAATGTAGCCATGATTGACGGAGGTGTCGCCCGTGCTGCCATCGGCGAACCGGGTCCACCACTGCTCCATCGTCTCCACCATCGTCAGCCGTTCGCCATCCCAGGTATAGGTGTAGACGACGTGCTCTTCCTGTCCCATGATGCCGGTGGAGTCATACGAGTAGTCGAAGGTCACGCGGCTCACCCTCGGTCCTTCCTCCGCCACGGGCTGTGGGGGACGGGTATAGGCGCGGCCGCTCCATGTGCCGGTAGCGGAGTTGTAGGTCACGGTGACGGTACGCCCGTCGTCCTCCATCTGTGCCATCCAGGCCTTGAGCTCCTCGCGGCTGGTGGTGGTGATGGTGGTGGCCTCCTTAGTGCGAGCCGACCCCTGCCGGCGGGACGCCGGCGCTCCATAGAAGGTGACGGCCTTGCCCTCCTCGGCATAGTCGCAGAGGCGGTCCAGCAGGGCGTCGCGCTCGGCGTCGGTGCTGTAGCGGGCGGTGACAGGCGAGGCGGGGGCGGCACTGCCGGCCACGAGATATACGAGGGCATCGCCGTCGCCATTGTTGTTTTTCTCAGGGTCGCAGGCGGTCATCGAGACGACGGCAGCCAGAAGGAGGGTGAGGATTTTCAATGTGTGTTTCATATCTCTATAACGTTGATTTTGTGGTTATATTATTATTGTTTTATTATTCATTATTTTCATTTCTCATTTCTCATTTCTCATTTTCTCCATCTGGTATTCCCGCAGGGCGTCCATCTGCTCGGCGGTCTCCACGCCGTAGAAGGCCACGGTGCGGTCGGCATGCACCGCCATGGCGCGCCACACGGGGTCGGCGCCGCGCTTCACGCGCTGCTGCGGCCGTTCCATGTCGCCCAGCCACGACGTAATGCCCTCCTCGCCGCGGATGTCCAGCTCCTCCTTCAGGCTCTGCCATGCCGCGCTGTCGTCGGCTACCAGGAGGACGACGTCCACCTTCACTGTGTCGTTGAGGTGGAAGCCCTTCACCTGCGCCACCGTCAGGTCCTCCCGCGAGGCGTATCGCTCGTATAGGTAGGAGGTAGGAGGTAGGAGGTATCGCATCCGGTCAAGACCAACGTGACAAGCAGTATGTAGATAAACCGTTTCATATCGTCTGTATTGTCAATATCCGTCCGGCTTCCTCGGCCCAGTGGCTGGCGGGGAAGGTGCTGCGGTTGCAGGCAACGGAGTCGTAACCCCTGGGAATTGAAAATTGAAAATTGAAAATTGAAATTCCCGCCACCAGCAGCACCACCACCGTCGCCACCGCTCTGCGACCCATCCTGCGTCTGCGCCGCCACACGGGGTATTCCTGTCGCAGCCGTTTGGCCAGTGCCTGCTGTTCTTCCTTTTCCCAGATGTTGTCGAATGTCATATTGTGTTCCATTGCTCTTTAAGTTTCTCTTTTATCCTCATCAGGCGCACGCCGACATTGCTCTTGGTCAGCCCTGTGCGCTCCCCGATTTCTTTGTAGTCGTACCCCTCCAGGTGCAGCCGTGCAATGCTGCGGTCCGGTTCCGGCAGGAGGGCTATCAGCTCGTGCAATTCGTGTTGAAGGGTTATGCTTTCCTCCGGCGTGTCGAAGCCCTCCGGAACGGGGTAGGAGGGAGGGGCCTCGCGCAGGAGGTCTACGCATGTGCTCCTTGCCACCTTCCACATCCACGAGGCCTGCTGGGGCCTGCTTGCGATGGCCAGCAGTTGCTCCCGGCACCTCCACAGCACCATCAGGACCTCCTGCATCAGATCCTCCGCTTCTAGCCCCCGACGGCCGTAGCGGTGACACACCGCAAAGAGCAGCCTTCGGTGCTGCAGCACCACCTCGTTGAATGTTTTTTCTTCCTTCATCCCCTATATAACGTAAAACAGGGGGGTAAAAATTACATCGCCCTCCAAAAAAAAACAAAAAAAACAAAAACCCAGGCCATTTACTCGCGGCCCGGGCTTTTGCTTATTAAAGTAACCAAGAATTTATTTAACCTCTTTCTCTCTCTCATTATTCAGCCACCACAGCGCGGTGGAACACCAGCTGCACGGGGATGGCGTTCTCCTCGCTCTCGTCGAAGCTGACGGCGAACTCGACGACGATGGCATCCGTGTCCTCGTCATAGTGGAAGGGGATTTCGATGTCCACCAGGTTGCCGCCGCTCAGGGCGCCGGTCTGGGTGGTGGCGTCGTAGGTGTAAGTGTAGTCGATGCCCTGGATCTCCTCCACGGTGAAGTCCTCGCCGTCCTCAACCACATTCAGGCCAATCACGCTCTCCGGGAACACAAGGTGGGCGTAGCTGCCGTCGAAGTTCAGGCCGAACTCCAGGTCCAGACCCTCAATCTCGATCTCCTCGGGCATCTGCACGCCAATCATGTCGGCGAACGTCAGCGTATAGGTCCATTCCGTACCGGCAAGGTCGGCCACGCTCTTCACCATCAGGGTGTTCCCCGTTTCGGGAGCGTTGGTGATGATCTCATCTTCCTTCTGGCAAGCGGTCATGCCGAGCATCAGAACGGCTGCGGCGAGTGCAAAAATGTTTTTCTTCATAATTTTAATGTTTTTTCAGTTTGTTAATTATTAATTTGAAATTTTTGATTTTTCATTTTCCATTTTTTCTTTTCTACCTATAAGAACGTATCGAGAAGCCGAAAAACTACAAACACATCAAAATTTTTTTCATTTTTTTTTCATTTCTGCCAACCTCACTTCTCGAATTGCAACTGGTAGTAGGCGCTTCCGTCGTCGCTGGGACGGGATACAATCAGGGTTGTATTCGTCAGCCAGTTGATGTACCAGCATCCGCCCTCGCCGGGCAGCAGCTCGCAGCAGAGCATGCCCTCCTCGCCGAAACTCCAGGTTCCGTCCTGGCTGGAGGCCTCGGCTCCCGTAACCGTGTAGGTCGCCGTGCCGTCGTCGCGGAGGGTAAGCGTAATGCTTTCGCCCTCGGCATCGGGAACGTAGAGCGACGTCGAGAGGATGTAGTCCATGCCGTTCCCTGTCTCGGTCACGGCCATGCAGCTGAGTCTCCACTGGCCAAGAACGGAACCCTCCCTTGTCAGGTCGAGCACCAAGACCGACTCGCCGTTCATGTCGTCGACTGTTTTCAGCTCTCCGCAGAGGGTGGCTATGTCGCCGGCGTGGAGGCCGTCGGTCACATCCTCCACCATCGTGCTGAGGTATCCGTCCTTCACCAGCAGCAACACCGAGTCGGGACTGACCACCAGGGCTGCCACCGTTCCCGGAATCACAGGCTCCGTCACCGCCGGCATGGCCACCAACGCCAACGTTCCCGTGTAGCAGTCGTTCACCTCCTCGTGGTTCGGGGCGTTGACGTAGGCGGTGCCGCTCCAGGTCCCCGTCTTGTCGTCGTATTTGACGCTCACCGTCTTGCCGGCCTTCTCCATGTCTTTCATCCAGCTCTTCATCTCTTCCCGGTCGGTGGTGCTGAAGGTGGTGACGTCCTTCCTGACCGTTGTGGCGCCCTTGTCCGACGGGGCCTGCGAGGTGGCGGTGTTGTAGAACACCACTTCCGAACCGCCTTGGGCGTAGGAACAGAAGCGCTCCAGCAGCTGGTCCAATTCGGCATTGTCCTTCACCGTGGCGCGCCCTTCTTCGTGCCCAACGGCATACACGATGACACGCTGCTGCTCGCGCGGGCTGACGTTTTCGTTGTGTTCGCATGCTGCAAAGGCCATCACCATGGCGGCCAATGCCACAACAAGAATGCTTTTATTAATATTGAATACGCGTTTCATAACTATGTATATGTTTCTTGGTTTGTCTTTATTTTTTATTTTTCATTTTCTCATTTCTCATTTTTCATTTTCCCCATCTGGTAGTCCACCAGGGCATCGTACTGCTGCTCGTTGTCCAGACGGTAGAACGCTATGGTGCGTCTCTTGTGCGACGCCACCACGCGGTACACCCCCTTGCCGCTCCATTTCACACGCTGTGCGGGCTTCTTGGGGTCCCCCAGCCAGCTGACGACGGTCTCCTCGCCGCGGATGTCGAACTCCCGGCAAAGCCTCTGCCAGGCCTCCTCGTTGTCCGCCTGCAGCATCACCACGTCCACGCTCACGCTGTCGCACAGTCGGAACCCGTCCACCTGCGCCACCGTCAGCCCCGGCCGCGAGGCATACTGCTTGTACAGCTGCCCCTGGGCGGCAACGCCCAGCGGCACCGTCAGCATCAGCAGGATGATTATTACTGTTCGTTTCATTGTTTTCTCATTTTTTCATTTCTCATTTCTCTTTTTTCCTCACGCCATCTCCATCAGCATGTCGCCCGCCAGGTCCACCCAGTACTGGTCCTCTATGTCGGCCTTGTTGCAGTAGGCCTGGGCGTAGCCGTCGTGCTCCAGCATGGTCTTCGTGCCTCCCAGCGTGAGCGGCAATGCGGCTCCCGCCGCCACCAGCACCAGGGCCGCCGCGGCCATCCGGCGTCGCTGGCGGCTACGCCAGGCCGGATACTCTGCGGCCAGCTGTGTGGCATACCTCTCCGCCTCGGCCCTTGCCCATAGATTGTCAAATTCTTCTTCTTTCATATTTTTTCATTTTTTCATTTCTCGTTTCTCATTTTCTCTTTTATCTTCTCCTTGGCCCTCACCAGCCTCACGCTCACGTTCTTCTCGCTCATCCCCAGGCTCAGGCCTATCTCTTCGTAGCTGTATCCGTCCAGCTGCATCTTCACTATGCTGCGGTCTGGCTCCGGCAGGGTCTCTATCTGTTCGTGCAGCTCGTTCAGGAGGGTGCGGTCCTCGGCCATGGCATCGTAGCTCTCCGGCAGTTCGTCGTGTTCGTGGTAGACCCTCAGCACGTCGATCACGGCGTTGCGGCTGATTTTCCACACCAACGCCGCCTCCTGCAGGGCGTTCCCCTGCTCGTATATCTTCTCCCTCGCACGCCACAGGGCTATCGACGCCTCCTGCACGAGGTCCTCCACCTCCAGCCCCCGCCGCCCATAGCGGCGGCAGAGGGTGAAGAGCAGACCGCGGTAGCGCTGCAGCAGGTTTTCGAATGGATCCTTCGTTCTCACGTATATAATAACGTATCAAGAAGCCAAAATACTACACGCAAACGAAAAAAAATTTATTTCTCTTTGAAAAAAAACGTACCTTTGCATCATCATGGAATTTGATAATAAATAGTTAACGTTATGAAAATAAAGACCTTACTCCTGTCTGCAATCCTCCTTTCGGCATCCCTGACCGCTTTTGCCCAGCATCTCGGCCCGCGTCCCCTCATGCCCGTGGCCGACGCCAAGGAGGCCCAACTCCATTTCCAAGGCCTCTCCAGCAACAGCGCTTTCCTCCTCGCCGACCTCCTCGCCGGCAACCTCTCCGAGGACCAGCTTGTGGAGAAATACGCCCTCGTCCATTCCGCAGGCCAGCTCGCCGTGCCCGCCATCGCCACCCTCCAGGGTGGGGAAGATGCCCTCGCCCCCTACGGCGTCGCCCTCACCGCCCTCAACGGCAAGTCCGCCTCCCTGCTCATACCCCTCCGCTCCTTCGTACGCTTCGCGCAGAGCGGCCTCTGCTCCTGGCTCGATGTCGGCTCCAAGTGCCGCCCCGCCCTCAGCAACGCACGCTCCGCCATGGGCATCGATGCCATCCACAGCGGCCAGTACCTGCCCCAGGCCTACGACGGCACCGGCGTCGTCGTCGGCATCATCGACATCGGATTCGAGTACGGACACCCCTCCTTCTACGCCGCCGACGGCACCACCTACCGCGTCAAGCGCGTCTGGGAGCAGAGCGCCTCCACCGGCACCGCCCCCTTGCCCTACAACTATGGCCGCGAGCTCACCACCCAGAGCGCCATCCTCGCCGCACAATACAGCCATAACAACGAGAGCCACGGCACCCATGTGGCCGGCATCGCCGCAGGCTGCGGCGGCAACACCACGCAGACCGCCGCCTACCGCGGCATCGCCCCGGGGGCCGACATCGTCCTCGTGGCCACCACCATGACCAACGCCGGCGTCCTCGACGGCATCAACTACATCCGCGCCTACGCCGCCTCGCAGCAGAAACCCTGCGTCATCAACATGAGCATCGGCTCCCACGTCGGTCCCCACGACGGCACCTCCGCCTTCGACCGCGCCTGCGACGACCTCTTCCTCGCCCGCCCCGACAGCCTCCTCCTCGTGGGCTCCGCTGGCAACGAGGGCATCGACAACCTCCACATCAGCCACCTCTTCCCCGGCACCGACTCCACCCTCTTCACCTTCCTCCAGTTCTCCGACCCCTCCGATGGCAACGCCATCGTCGACATCTGGGGCGAGCCCAACGTTCCCTTCCGCGCCGGCTTCGCCATCGTCAACATGTCCACCGGCAGTTTCGTCTCCTCCGGCAACTTCTTCCTCTCCAACACCTCCTACTACGACACCGAGTCGCAGTCCGGCAACCAGCTCCAGATCCAGGTCTACAGCAGCGGCACCAACGCCTTCAACCAGCGTCAGAACATCACCTTCGTCGTCGACTACAGCCTCGCCGCCAGCAACGCCTATGGCCTCTGTCTCGTAGTGGCTTGCGACACCGTCGCCACCGTCCACGCCTGGGGCAGCAGCGTCGAGTTTGCCGACGGCGGCTTCTCCAGCGTCCAGGCCGGCAACACCGACTACACCGTCGGCGAGGTCGGCGGCACCGGTCGCCACATGATCTCCGTCGGCGCCTACACCTCGCGCACCCAGTGGACAGCCCTCAGCGGCACCACCTACACCGCCAACGGCGCCATCGAGGGCAACCTCGCCTCCTTCTCCTCCCACGGGCCCCTCCTCGACGGCCGCACCAAACCCGACATCACCGCCCCCGGACAGTACATCGCCGCCCCCTTCAACCGCTTCAACACCGCCATGACCAACTCCTCCTACGCTGTGGCCAGCACCTCCTTCGGCGGCCAGACCGAGTACTACGGCGTCATGCAGGGCACCTCCATGGCCTCGCCCATGGTCGCCGGCGTCATGGCCCTCTGGCTCCAGCACAACCCCGCCCTGGGCCCCGACTCGGCCCTCGCCATCCTCCGCCGCACCGCCACAGCCGACGGCGCCACAGGCACCATCCCCGCCACCGGCAGCAACCTCTGGGGCTGGGGAAAAGTCAACGCCCTCGGCGCTCTCCCCTCGTCGGGCGTCGTCACCTACACCCTCACCGTGGCCTCCTCCAACAGCGCCCTCGGCACCGTAAGCGGCGGCGGCACCTTCGCCGAAGGCACCTCCACCGTCATCACCGCCACCCCTGCCGCCGGATGCCACTTCGTCTCCTGGAACGACGGCAACACCGACAACCCCCGCACCGTCGTCGTCAACGCCAACCTCAACTTCATGGCCATCTTCGAACAGGACGCCTTCGTGGAGTGCGACCCCGTAAGCTCCTTCCCCTGGGCTCCCGCCTTCGACGAGGCCCTCTCCTGCTGGCGCAACGTCGACGCCGACGGCGACGGCTACCTCTGGACCACCTACGGCGACTGGGCCGTATCCGAGTCCTTCGCCTATCTCGACCATGCCAACGTCGCCCTCGACCCCGACAACTGGCTCATCTCCCGCCCCCTCGTGCTGCCGCAGAACGCATCCCTCAGCTGGACCGCCAAGGCCCTCGCCGACGAGTACTACTCCGAGCACTACTCCGTCTTCATCTCCACCACCGGCAACGAGCCTGCCAACTTCACCACGCGCCTCTTCCAGGAGACCCTCCCCAATGCCAACGCACAGAGCCACAGCGTCTCCCTGGCCTCCTACGCCGGCCAGACCGTCCGCATCGCCTTCCGCCACCACCAGAGCGCCGACGTCTTCATCCTCGGTCTCCGTGACGTCAAGGTCGGCCAACAAGCCGTGGGAATCGCCGATGCCGACCTGGCCGACGCCACCGTCGCCGCCGACGGCCGCCGCATCCTCGTCGACGCCCCCGAAGGAACGCCGTTGCTCATCGTCGACATCCTCGGCCGCACCCTCGTGGACCAGTCCGCCCTGGCCGGCCCACAGACCTTCGACATGCCTGCCCCCGGAGTCTATATGGTCTCCCTCGGCGGCACTCCGGCCCGCAAAATAGTCCTTTTCTGAACCCCCTCAGAATCAGACCAAATAAGTGCTTTATTCGACTGTTCTTATATAGTATACATATAGTATTCATATACTTCCCATATAGTTCTTATATATAGTATATGAATACTATATGAGAACTATATGAATACTATATGTATACTATATGAGATGGGTCGAATCTGATAGGGGTCAGGTGGGTGTCGGCAACGTTGCTATCTGGCTCCTTTCTTAAGTTTGGGGAGGTGGCCGCCCGCAGGGCGGACGGAGGAGTGTGTCCGGAAGGGGCAGTCAACAACTAGTTTGTTCTTGGTCAGCAATACCGCTATCTGGCTCTTTTCTTAAGTTAGGGGAGGTGGCCGCCCGCAGGGCGGACGGAGGAGTGTCCCCGGAAAGGGCTGTCAATATTTTTTTAGTAGCAAATTCAGTTTTTTTTTGTATCTTTGCAGATTGGTTTTTATATAACTTTTTTATGCAAAATATTCGTAATATAGCAATTATAGCCCACGTCGACCATGGCAAGACCACCCTGGTCGACCGCATGCTTCATCAGGCCAAGCTTTTCCGCGACAATCAGGAGACCGGCGAACTCATCCTCGACAACAACGACCTCGAGCGCGAGCGCGGCATTACCATTCTGTCTAAGAATGTGAGTGTTAGGTATAAGGGGTACAAAATCAATATCATCGATACCCCTGGCCACAGCGACTTCGGTGGCGAGGTGGAGCGCGTGCTCAACATGGCCGACGGCGTGCTGTTGGTGGTGGATGCCTTCGAAGGCCCCATGCCGCAGACGAGGTTTGTGCTGCAGAAGGCCATCGAGTTGGGACTGAAGCCGATAGTTGTTGTCAACAAGGTGGACAAGCCGAACTGCGATCCTGAGGCTACGCAGGAGGCCGTTTTCGACCTGATGTTCAACCTCGGCGCCAACAACGACCAGTTGGAGTTCCCCACGGCCTACGGCTCCGCCAAGCAGGGCTGGATGGGCGAGGACTGGCAGACGCCGACGGAGGACATCTCGTACCTGATGGACCTCATTATCGAGCACATACCGTCACCCATCGTTCCCGAGGGCAACACGCAGATGATGATTTCGAGTCTGGACTACAGTTCCTACCTCGGCCGTATCGCCGTGGGTCGTCTGCACCGCGGCACGCTGCAGGCCGGACAGTCCATCACGTTGGCCAAACGCGTCGGCACGATGGTGAAAACCAAGATAAAAGAGCTCTATACCTTCGAAGGCCTCGGCAAGGAGCGCACGAAGAACGTCGTCGAGGCTGGCGAGATTTGCGCCGTGCTGCTGGACCTGGACAAGAACGTGGCCTTCGAAATCGGCGACACCATCTGCGATGCCGACGCCCCTGAGGCCCTGCCGCCCATCAAGGTCGACGAGCCTACGATGTCCATGCTGTTCACCATCAACAACTCACCCTTCTTCGGCAAGGAGGGCAAATACGTCACCAGCCGCCACCTGCGCGACCGCCTCTTCGCCGAGCTGGAGAAGAACCTCGCCATGCGCATCGAGGAGACGGGCTCGCCGGACCAGCTGCTCGTCTACGGCCGCGGCATCATGCACCTCTCAGTCCTCATCGAGACCATGCGCCGCGAGGGCTACGAGCTGCAAGTGGGTCAGCCCAAGGTCATTATCCGCGAGATAGATGGCGAGAAATGTGAACCAATAGAACAATTGACCGTTTTGGTTCCCGAGGAGTTCTCGTCGAAGGTTATCGATGTTGTTACCCGCCGCAAGGGTGAGGTGGGCACCATCGACACCAAGGGCGACCGCGTGCAGCTGGACTTCACCATCCCCAGCCGCGGCATCATCGGCCTGAGAAACACCCTTTTGACCGCCACCAACGGCGAGGCCATCATCGCCCACCGCTTCCTCGAGTTCCAGCCCTGGAAGGGCGACATGGACGACCACAAGTACGGCGCCCTCATCGCCAAGGAGACTGGCGAGGCCACGGCCTACAGCATCAGCAAGTTGCAGGACCGCGGTCCCTTCTTCATCGAGCCCGGCGACAAGGTCTATGCCGGCGAGGTCATCGGCGAAAGCCTGCGTCCCGGTAACGACATCGTCATCAACGTCGTCACGGCCAAGAACCTCACCAACATGCGCTCCAAGAGCGCCGACGACAAGTCCACCACCAGCCCCGCCATCAAGTTCAGCCTCGAGGAGGCCATGGAGTACATCCGCGAGGACGAGTACCTCGAGATCACCCCCACCAACCTCCGCATCCGCAAGATCATCCTCGACGAAATCGAGCGCAAACGCGCCCGCATCGCCGCCGGGTATAAAGACGAATAAAAAAAAACAGGCGGGGCGGTCATTCGACCGCCCCGCCTGTTTCTCTTAGATGAACATTGTCATATATGCTGGCAAAAGGATGGTGTTCTCGTCCTTCGAAAGGTCTTTTGTATATATCAGATAGCGCCATTGGACTCGGGAAGAATATTTTTTGCAGAAAGCGTCCAGCGAAGCGTGGGTATTGTAGCCCGACGATTTCACCTCGATGGGGCATATCTTGGCTCCCCGTGAGACGAGAAAGTCTATCTCGTAGTAGTGTTTTTCGTCCCTCGGCCATGCATGATAGTAGAGCTCATTGCCACCGGCGACCAACATCTGTGCCACCAGATTTTCGTAGATATATCCTAGATTGGCCGGCAGTTTGTCGGAGAGCAGTTTCTCGTAGATGATGTTCTCGGTGAAGTCTTTGTCCCAGAAAGCCAGGGTGACGAACAGTCCCGTGTCGCCGACAAACAACTTAAATCGGTCTTGGTTTTTCGTCAGACCCATGCCCACCTGAGGGTCGTCGGCGTGATACACGATGTTCACGGTCTTGCTGTCCGTCAAGTCCATCAGCAGCTCGGCCTGCTTTTCTTCGTCCATTCTCCCCGCCGAGGAATAGGGGATATACCGAATGGCGTTCTTGCTTAGCTGTCCTGGTATGGAACGGAACATTCTTGAGACTCGTCCACTGGGGTCAATCTTGAGGAAATCGTCATCGTAGAGCTTCAGTATTCTCCGTTTGACCATGTCCACCTTGCTGAAGTTGTTGGTTTCCAGATAGGCGTCAACCGCCTGCGGCATCCCGCCCACAAGCATATAAAGGCGCAGATTCCTCGCCGCATCGCGGTGTGCGGGGCCAAGGGGGTGACGCTGCTCCCAGAATTGTCGAAGCAGCGGTACGGTCAATTCGTCTCCCAGTGCCCATCGGAATTCCTCATAGTCCATCGGGTACATCTGTATCCGGTCCTCTTCGCTGGGGATGGTGATGGACTCGGTGTTCTTTTTGATGCTGATGAGCGAACCTGTCTCGATGTAGTCGTAACGTCCGTCTTCCACCAGGTATTTGATGGCTTGCCGTGCCATCGGACATTTCTGCACCTCGTCGAAGATGATGACGGACTTCCTCTGTTTCAGCGTTACACGGTAGGTTGTCTGCAGATACAGGAACAGATATTCCAGGTCCATCAGGTCGTCGAAGAGGCTCTTGATGGCTTGTGATGCCTTGTTGAAGTCGATAACAAGGTAGGAGTCATACTCGTTCTTTGCGAAGGCCTCCACAATGGTGGATTTACCGACGCGCCTTGCCCCTTCAATCAGCAACGCGCTCTTACCATCGTTCTCTCGCTTCCACTCTAACATCTTGGAATATATCTTCCTACGAAAAATTCTTTCTGTCATAATTGTCTGGTTTTTCGGTGCAAAGATACAACTCTTTTTCATTTCCCTGAAATTTTTTTTAAATCATGTAACATTTCCCATGATTTTATTGACATATTATTTCAATTTCCCCAAAATTTCTTTTCGACATGATGAAAATATTTTTTGCCGAATCAAATATTCTTCGTAATTTTGCAGCGTCTTTCAACAGGTAGAAAGACCGAGAGAAAGCGCGTTTTCTCTATTCCGCGAACGTGAAACTTGGACACTTTCACAAAGGTACAATGTCGGAATGAGGTGAATGTTTTCTCACTTGTGTTGTATTCGTATATCTACGATATACACCAAGTGGAGTTGCATCAGAAGACCTTATCTACATTGTACCAAAATACAAGGGAGTCCAAGCCCTACGTTCGAGATTAGGGAAATGGATGGCTCCACTTTCTTCGTACAGTGTTTATTCCTCCGAGCCGAGAACCAAAAAGTTGCGCCCGACACGTATCAGGGATTATGCAATGAGAAAGATATCTATTCTCGTACTAGTTATGGCATCTGTCTATTTTACCGGATGCGGTGTGATGCAAAAAACGGTAAAAATAACAGTAGACCAAGATGATGCAAAGATTTATGTCGACAACAATTATGCGGCCACCGGTTCCTACACCGCATCTATAAAACCGGGAGAAGGTCACATACGCGTTCGCGTTGAAAAAGAAGGTTATGTGACACGCCGTTTCAAAGTCAGGGAAGATGAGACTCGCAATGCCATTGATGTCACACTCGACCCTGACGAGTCGTGGAACAACTCCGTTGCCACTGATATGGCAAACAAATTCTTCACCATCCCTGTGTCCAAAGCCTATATAGAACATGCAGGAAGCGAGGCTGAGGCTGCAAAACTTGCATGGAAGACCCTACACCAGATACTGATGAATTATATCGAAGAAATCGAAGAGTCCAATCAAATGGGAGGATACATCCAATCGGCATGGGTCGTCAAAGAGTTCCCTGGCGCAGATGTAAAGGTACGCACCCGCGTAATAATTAAAGAAACAAATGCTGGTGGGGACTTGACCTATCGTATAAAGTTGTGCTCGGAGATTGCGCCGTATAGTGGTTCGAACGACCAATATGTTGAGTGGTCGAGAGTGCTTAAAGTATACGAGCCGATGATTTCTGAGTTCCAAGCCCGAATAGGAAAAATGTAATTAAAAGTAGGAGATTAATTCTATGAGAAAAACACTAATCTTAACATGCGTTTTGATGCTTTCTACCACTTTAAGTCTGCGAGCACAGAGAGTTATTTGGCAAGACGATTTTGAAACCAGCAAAGGATGGTCCGAGTACGAAGACGAAGCTGGGAAAGCCATTGTTAAAGATGGACATCTAATTATCAAAAGCAAACAAGGCTGGACATTTTTCAGCAAATGCAAGACAAATCTTGACGGCAACAAAAACTTTACAATTAATGCTGACATAAAAGTAAAGCGTAAGTTAATCATAGGCCAACGTATAGGCATCGCTTTTGACTACAACGATACAAAAAACTATATGGCATTCTATGTCGAAAACGGATTTGTTTACTTTATCCAGTGTCACAATGGTGTAATTGTCCGTGAGGACAAAGAACCCTTAAAGAGGAATATTGCAGCTCAGAAGAAACGTGATAAAGAGGCTCCTGATATGGTATTTGAAATTCAGAAAAAGGGGCAAAGTATCCTGCTTCTTGTAAATGATGAAGAGACTATTGAGATGGATGACATTGTAGTCAAGTCAAATCGAATAGCATTCTTTGTAACAAATGATCAAGAGGCATATTTCGATAATGTGAAAATATCACAATAAATACAACAAAGACACAAAAAGCCTCGAGCACATGATGTTTTGACATGCTCATCTTTTCCCGAAAACATGCTCATGATTCACCCATAATCATGAGCATGTTTTTTTGTAAATATGCTCATGGATTTAGGGTAAGATGAGCAAAATGTTTTTGGAGCCATTTCGCCGAACCATCGCCGAGAGACCGAAGAATGTCCGAGCTTGTATCCTAGTCAGCACATAGTAGGGAGACAGTAGTTGATCAAAGTTTGAGTAAAGGGGGAGTAAAACCTATGGACCCTATTGATTCGTCACCCAGTCATAGGAAACAGTGTGATTTGCTGATTTAAGTTGTCACTTTTGTGTCTTGCGACTGGATTAAGTTGACGGGTTAATAATTATCGACTGTTTTTTGTTGTCAGCCGCCCGCGGTTGCGACTGAAAACGGTTTACTCTGATCAAGAGCCAGAGCT
>JAFUWF010000012.1 GCA_017483575.1 Bacteroidales bacterium | reverse complement strand
TCACCAACGGAAAACTCGAGGGTATCAACAACAAAATCAAGACAATGAAACGTCAGGCCTATGGCTACAGGGACTTGGACTTCTTCAAACTCAAACTGCTATCGCTACACGATGCCACCTACCCATTTAGCGGATGAACCAAAAATATTTCATTGTGGGAAACAAAAAGAGGCCGTTCCTGGCCTCTTTCTCGGTGGAGCTGGGCGGACTCGAACCGCCGTCCAGACAAGTAACAAATCTGCTTTCTACATGCTTATCCGGTGATTGGTTGTCGGGGTGGCTCCGGACATCGGCACCCAAGGCCACCCGTAGTCTCTAAGGTTTCGCCCGCAGGTAGAGACGTCGTGCAGGCTATCCCGTCTTTATGAGCACCTCCTGGTCAGCCGCCGACGGGCGTGGTCGCTGGGAGATGTCCCGTCCCTGCGCCTTGCGCGGGGATTAAGCCGAACTTACTGTTCTTCGGTTAGGCAGCGAGAGCGTAGTTGTTTTCGCCAATTATCTTTTTGCATCTGTGGTCAAGGCTTCTGGTGCGTCAGCCTGCATGCTTACAAACCCATTATCCTTGCTGTCAAAACCAGGCAGCCCCTCTTGGTCAAAAAAACAGCGCTCGTCTGAGTGCTGTTTCTTTTTTGGATTTGTTTGGCGGTCCGGACGAGACTCGAACTCGCGACCCCATGCGTGACAGGCATGTATTCTAACCAAACTGAACTACCGGACCGTTTCCCTCGTTCTTTCTGAGGTTGCTTTTCCTTTCAAAAGCGAGTGCAAAAGTACGAACTTTTTCCGAACTGACAAAATATTTTTTCATTTTTCTTTGAAAATATTTTCTAATATACTAAAAATCAGGTACGAAAACTTTGATATTTTTATCCTCTGCACCAACGCTACCCATACGGAAACGGCCTTCCGAAGACCCTTTTTGGCGAAAATTTGACCCCTCTGCAACAACGGAACCGGCACAGACGTGCAATAAACCCCTGTCAAACAGCCCCTTGATTCGTTCCTTGTCATATAGTATGCATATAGTATACATATACTTCTCATATAGTATTTATATACAGTATATGAATACTATATGAGAAGTATATGTATACTATATGTATACTATATAAGAACAGTGGAATAAAGTACTTCTTTGGTGGCCTTTTGGAGGGGGTGCGGGAGGGTGGTGGAGTGGACGAAAGAGGGTGGGGTAGGGGGCAAAAGAGGGTGGGGTAGGGGGCAAAAAAAGAAACGGAGCCCGAGAGGACTCCGTTTTGTTGTTGGGGTGGGAGGTGGGGTTCGAACCCACGACCTCCAGATCCACAATCTGGCGCTCTAACCAGCTGAACTACGCCCACCATACAACGTGATTCACTGTGGTGAAATCGGGTGCAAAGGTACAAACATTTTCCAAACTGGCCAAATATTTTTTCAATATTATTTGTAACTTATTGGTTCTTAGTGTTGTTTTTCTTTGCGCGACGGCCCGAGAATTTCATCTGTTTGTCTCCGAGGAGGCATGTGAAGGTGATTTTTTCGGTATCGGCGTTGCCGTCGAATCGGGTGACGCGGTATTTTTCGTATGGCTTGCCTTTCGAGGTGGGGATGATGCCGTTGCCCTGCAGGCGGCCGTCGTTGAGGGTGAGGCCTGGGATTTCCATGTCCACCTTGACGGGCATGAGGCGTGCGAATTTGACGTTGTACATGTACAATACGATGGTGCCTTGTGGCGTGCGCGCCAGGCGGAGGTCCACGTTTTTGCGTGTGTAGCCGTCGATTTCCATGTTGCCGTTGTAGCTTTGCGCTGTGGCTGCGAGACCGAGGATGAGGAGCAGAAGGGTGAGGAGGAATTTTTTGATGTTCATTTTCAAAGGGTTGTTGTTTGTCTTGGGGTTGTTTCGGGTTGCAAAGATACGTTTTTTTTCGTTGGTTGTGAATTTTTTTGTATTTTTGCAGCCGATTTGATGAACAAAACGCTCAGAAATAGGATGGCATGGCTGCTCGTGGCGGCCTATCTGCCGATGCTGCTGGCATCGGTGCTGCATGTTCATCATCTTCCCGCTGCCGGGGAGGCGGATTGCTTCAAGTGTGTCCACCACATAGCCCATCCGGCCCACTTCGGCGAGTATCATTCATCGGAGCAGACCTGCCTCTACTGCCATGTGTTGTCGATGCCCAATCTGGCGTTGGCGCTGGCGGCGGGGCTGGTGGTGCTCATGGCGGCGGTGCGCCTGTGCGTGCTGCCGTCGGCTGCGGAGGCTTCTTGTTCCCGCGGCCGTGTGCGCTTGCGGGCGCCGCCGGAGAGGGGATAGTCGTGTGGAGACCGTGCCGCCGTTGGCGGCGTGCGTACTCCGAATGCTCTGACTTCCTTTCTCCAATCGTATAAACATGCAAGAAATAATGTTGATGTTCATGCTGTTGGTGTCGCCGCCCGACAGTGTGAAGAATCTGCAGGCCGTGACCGTCAACGCGCGGTCTGGCCAGGCGGTGACAAGCACACAGAATGCCGTGCAGGTGGATGCCTCCTACCTGGAGGAGCATTTTGCCGGCAGCCTGATGCAGAGCCTCGAGGGCATCCCTGGGGTGAAGGCCGTCAGTATCGGCACGGGGCTCTCCAAGCCCACCATCCGTGGCTTGGGGTACAACCGCATGGTTGTCAGCCAGGATGGCATCAAGCACGAGGGGCAGCAGTGGGGCGACGACCATGGCCTGGAGGTGGACCAGTTCGCTGTCGACGCCGTGGAGGTCATCAAGGGTCCTGCTACGCTGCTCTACGGCTCCGATGCCATCGGAGGGGTGCTCAGCCTCAGCGGTAACCGCCTGCCGTCCAACCCCTTCGATGCCTCGGCGACCCTCTTCGGCCGCACGAACAACCTGCAGGGGGGCTTCTCTGCCCACGTGGCGGGGCGCACGGGGGGCTTCTTCTACAAGGCCAACCTGACGCTGAGCGGCTACGGCGACTACCGCGTGCCTGCGGACAGCATACAGTACTATTCCTATTGGATACGCCTGCACGACCAGCGCCTGCGCAACACCGCCGGCAGCGAACGCGACGGGCGCCTGATGGTGGGCTGGACGAATAACGAGAATTTCCGCACGGACTTCACCGTCAGCAATGTATATGCCCACAGCGGTTTCTTTGCCGATGCCCATGGGCTGGAGGTGCGGTTGTCGCAGATAGCCTACGACCGGTCGCTGCGCGATGTGGACCTGCCCTACCAGTGGGTCGACCACCTGAAGCTCCAGAGCCACACCACCTACCAGGTGGGCAGCGCCTCGTTGGAGGCCAACCTGGCGTGGCAGCACAACCTGCGTGAGGAGCTCTCCGAACCCCTCTCGCATGGCTACATGCCCACGCCGCCCGACAGCCTGGAGCGGCGCTTCGACAAGCACACCCTCAGTGGCTCGCTGGGCCTGCGCATGCCCCTGGGCGAACGCCATGAGCTCAGCGCCGGCCTCGCTGCCGAGCGCCAGCGCAACCGCCGCGAGGGCTGGGGGTTCATCATTCCGGACTTCGAGAGTGCGTCGCTGGGGGGCTATGTCCTCGACCGCTGGACGCCCACGGAGTCGCTGTCGGTCAACGGCGGCCTGCGTTTCGACCATGCCGCCATCGCCATCCACCCCTACAGCGACTGGTACCGTTCGCCCGTGGGTGGGGGCGACTCCGCCTTCCTGCAACGTTCCGCTGAGGCTGAGCGTTCCTTCCACAGCCTCACGTGGAGCCTGGGAGCCAACTGGCATAGCGGCGACTGGATAGTACGCCTCAACGTGGGCAAGGCTTTCCGTGTGCCGATAGCCAAGGAGCTGGGTGCCGACGGTGTCAACTATCACATCTTCAGGTACGAGCAGGGCAACGCCGACCTCGACCCCGAGCACTCCTACCAGTTGGACGCTGGCCTGGAGTGGAGCCGCGGGGCGGTGACCGTCAAGGTGGATCCTTACTTCAATTATTTCCCCAACTACATCTACCTGAACCCCACGGCGGACTATGTCGAGGGCTTGCAGCTCTACCGCTACACGCAGGCCGAGGCCATGCGCTACGGCTTCGAGGCCGAGGCGGCGTGGCGCATCAGCGCGGCCTGGGAGGCGTCGGTGCGTGGGCAGCTCTGCCGTTCGCGCCAGCTGAGTGGCGACAAGCGGGGCTACACCCTGCCGTTCGCCGTTCCGCCGTCGGTGGATGTGGACCTTGCATGGCACTACGATTTCCACGGTTGCGGCAACGTGGGGCTGAACCTCCACGCCGTGGCCCCGCAGGAGGAGATTGTGCCGCCGGAGAAGACCACGCCGGGCTACGCGACCCTGAACCTCACGGCCTCGCACCGCTTCGACGTGCGGGGCGGACAGTTGGCGTTGGCGTTGCAGCTGAACAACCTGCTGGATGCCCGCTACTACGACCACACCAGCTACTACCGCCTCATCGATGTCCCCGAGCCGGGACGCAACATTTCACTCCGTATTAAATATGAATTTAAAAAACAAGTAAAAGAACCTGAATTATGAAACATACCATCAGCCTGTTTGCCGGCAAGATGCCGGCGCTCCAAATTATCGCCATAGCCTCCTTGTTCGTTCTCGTTGCCTGCGGCGACGACGACCGCGACATGGACAAGCCCGCCATCATCAGCGACGGTATCGTGGCTTCGCCCTCGGACTGTGACTCCTACCGCCACGGCGACACCATCCATTTCTGCTACCGTTTTACGGACAACGTGGAGTTGGGCAACTACAACATCGAGATTCATGGCAACCACGACCACCATACCCACAGCACTTCCTCCGTGGACTGTCCGCACGAGGACGAGGAGGAGCACGAGGCCGTCAACCCGTGGGTCTTCAACCAGGACTATCAGATTCCTGCAGGGACGAAGGACTATGTGGCCGAGGTCGACATCGTGGTGCCTGAGGGCGTCGATGAGGGCGACTACCACTTCATGATCCGTGTCACCGACCGTGCCGGCTGGCAGGAGCTGCGCTCCGTGGCCATCGACGTGGAGTAGGCCTATTCGCTGTCGTCGAAGAAGACGCTGTACCAGGGCCGCTTGCGAGGCTCGGGGGCATCCTCGGGGAGGATGGCACCGATGCGCTGGAGGGTGTCGTCCATGGCCTGCTGGTTGTCGCTGAGGACCATCAGGCGGTCGCCTGGGTGCAGGAGGGTTTTGCCGGTGGGCACGAAATAGTTCTCGCCGCGCTTGACCATGATGGCCAGCGTCTTCTCCGGCAGGCGAAGGTCCATGAGATGGGCGCCTTCGGAGAGCATGTTCTCGGTGATTTCTATCTCGTGCGACGACGACTTGATTTCCTCCGGGAAGTCGATGTCGAAGTCGGTGGAGGCCGTTCGCGAGGTGTCCTCCGGCGGTTCGGATACGCCAAGCCAGTGCGCCATCAGGGGCAGCGTGGTGCCCTGTACAACGAGGCTCACCAGTGTGCAAAGGAATACGATGTTGAACATCAGTTCGCTGTGTGGCAGACCTGCGGCGCGGCAGGTGATGGCAAAGATGATGGGTACCGCCCCTCGCAGGCCTACCCACGAGACGAACAGACGGTCGCGGAGGGTGTATTTCCGGAAGGGTGCCAGCGAGAGGAAGACGCTCAGCGGGCGGGTGACGAATATCATCACAAAACTGATGACCAGTCCAGGGACAAGAACCTCCTTCAGCTCGCTGGGGTTGACGAGCAGACCCAGGGTGAGGAACATCGACAGCTGTGCCAGCCATGTGATGCCGTCGAAGAAATTGCGCGTGGAGCGGCGATGGACAAACTTGCTGTTGCCCACCACCAGTCCGGCGATGTAGACAGCCAGGTAGCTGTTGCCCTGCATGTAGTAGGTGGCGGCGAAGACGAAGAAGGAACCTGCGAGCACCAGAATGGGGTAGAGGGCCACGTTGTCGATGTTGATTTTGTTGACCACCCACACCATGGCCTTGCCGAAGAGCCATCCCGCCACGGCGCCTACCGCCAGCTGCGTCACCAGCATCAGCACGGCGCTGCCCCAATGCGGGTTGCCACCTTGTTGCACAAGGCTGATGAACGTCAGCACGAGCACGTAGGCCATGGGGTCGTTGGCGCCGCTCTCCAGTTCCAATGTGGGGCGCAGGTTGTGTTTGAGGTTCAGTCCGCGTCCGCGGAGGATGGAGAAGACCGATGCTGAGTCGGTGCTGCTCATGGTCGAGGCCAGCAGGAGGCATCCCATGAGGCTCACGCCGAGGTGGTGGTCGAGCAGGAAATAGAGGATGACACCTGTCGCCACAGCGGTAATGAGTACGCCGAGGGTGGCCAGGGTGATGCCCGGTCCCAGCACGGGCTTGATGTCGCCGACCTTGGTGTCCAGTCCGCCGGAGAAGAGGATGGCGCTCAGGGCCACGGTGCCAATCATCTGTGCCAGCTTGATGTTGTCGAAGTGGATGCCGAGGCCGTCGCTGCCGAAGAGCATGCCCACGCCGAGAAACAGAAGCAAGGCAGGCACGCCGAAGCGGCTGCCCGCCTTGCCCGCCAAAATGCTGGCGAAGAAGAGGGTCGAAAGGATTAAGAGTATGAGTTCTATCTGCATAACGATTCGATAGCTGCAACTTCCGTGCCAACAAGGACTGCCACCGGCGTTTCCGCCTCGAAGTGGCCGGTGTCGAAACGTCCGGCCTGCACGAGGGCTATGGCGCCGTCGGCGCTGCGGAGCACATGCAGGGCCCCGTTGGAGGAGACGACGGCCTTCAGGTTGCCCAGGGCGGTCTTGTCGCCACCCGACAGGGCTTCGCGGGCCTTGCCGTAGTCCTCCACGCCGAGGTAGACTTTCTTCTCCTTCAT
Organism: Bacteroidales bacterium; assembly: GCA_017483575.1. Classification (GTDB taxonomy): domain Bacteria; phylum Bacteroidota; class Bacteroidia; order Bacteroidales; family P3; genus Colimorpha. The sequence continues at coordinate 23,043 of JAFUWF010000012.1, read as the reverse complement.
CTTGCTGCCGGTGGCGGCATAGTGATAGCCCCACATGGCACCGCTGAGGTTCATGGCGGTGAGCACCAGCCCCAGCGCCAGGCAGAGGATGCCCACGGTGAGTGCCAACGCCTGAAGGCTGTCGGCGATGTGGGCGCTGTGCATCAGCACCAGCATCACGATGCCCACGGCCAGCAGCAAAAGACCCAGCAGGGGCGATTTGCGTTTGCGTACGATTTTGCCACCCATCTCGGCGGCGATGTATTCATTGATTGTCTGTATCTTTTCCATTTTTTTATTGTTTGATTTTGTTGATAATGATGTTTGTCAACGGCAGATAACGCTTGCCGTCTACGCGTGTCAGCTGGGAGTAGAAGATGCGCTCGTTGCGGTCGCTGTAGCGCACCAGCGCCAGCTCCGGTTTGGCCTGTCGCTTGATGGATTCCAGCGCGCTCTCGTCGTGTGCCTCGAGGGCGGCGACGATGGCTTGCTGCTGAGCCGACGAATAGTAGGCATAGGTGGGCTCCAGGGTGGCGTGCACCTCGCGGCTGTAGGGTCGGCGGGAGTCGCCGAAGAGGTAGAAGCACAGCACCAACGCCAGGCAGCAGGCACCCACGATAACGCCTCCCAGCAGGAACGATGAGGCAATGTCCGACAGATTGGGCAACAGGAAGAAGAGTACGCCGCACACGGCGCCGATTGCCGCCAGCGCCCACGCCGACCAGAGAGGCAACAGCGTGCGGCGTATCTCTGGCAGGGAATAAATGGATTTTCTGATATATTCCATACTATAATTCTTTAATTGGAGGCATGCAGCAAAGCATGTCTCATGGTCGATGAAACAAAAGAACGTCGATTCCCTGTGGGGAATGGGGAATCAGGTATGGAAGGGGATCAGAGTCTGAGACATTGCAGCAGGTATATGTAGCCCCGATGCACATAGGGCCGGACAATGGCCCGTACTTCGGGAGCGGCGGCATATACCGCGTGGCGAAGGGTGGTCGACGAGGCGTATCCCGTGGGGGTGTCGTGCACCAGCCGTGATGTGTTGGGCGGCGTCAGCGACGACACGCCCGTGCCCGCCAGCACATCGTGCATGCCGATGTCCTTCCACTGCGGGCGATGAAGGTCTGTCCCGTCGGAGAGTTCGGCACAGGGCACAGGCGTGTCCCACGCCTTGGCGGGAACCAGCCACAGCGTGGCGAACAGTAGTATTATCAGCCTTTTGATGTGCATGGATACTTCTCGTTTGCGAGTGCAAAAATACAAATAATATTACAAACAGACAAAAAAATATTTGTACAACGAGTAGGGCTATTCCGCCTTTCTTTTGATGCCGAAGGCCAGCATGGCGGCGGAGGCCAGGAGGCCGTAGTACATGGGGTCGGCTGGGAGGTGGAGGAGGCCGGCGGCGAGCATGGTGGCGGTGCCGGCGACCATGGAGGCTATGACGGCGTGGCCAGAGAAGCGGCCGGGCAGCCAGAGGGCGAAAGAGAGAGGCAGCAGCAGGGCGGCGGCGCGGAGGCCGAGGGAGAGGAAGCCGAGGTCGTTGATGAAGGAGCCTCGCATGAAGTGCGCTGCCACTACGCCCAGGGCCAGCAGGGTGACGATGGACAGCCGCAGGCCGGTGAGGGAGTCGCGGCGCACCACGTCGCGCATGACGATGGTGGAGGCGCCGAGCACCAGCCCGCTGCCGCAGCCAAGGATGTTGATGAGCAGTGTGCCGAGGGCGATGCCGCCGAGCCAGGCGGGCAGGTGATTGATGATGAATGCGGGGAAGGCCTGTAGGGAGTTCTCGATGATGCCGATGCCGTCGGGGATGCGCTGGCCGGCAGCCTGCAGGTCCGCGGCCTCGGCGGCGGTGATGTAGTGGCCACGCATGTACATGCCCACCAGGGTGCAGGCGGCCCCGATGAGGGGTATGAGTGCGGCGCAGAGGACGGCGCCGCGTTGGGCTTTGCGTGTGGTGGCGGCCGACCAGATGGCCTGGGCGTAGGTCTGTGTGCAGACCACGCCGAGGGTCAGCGAAAGGCAGCCGCCGATGTCTTTCAGTGGGCCGCGGGCGATGAAGCTGCCGTAGCGGCGATGGATGTCCTCGGCATCGGCAATGTCGTTCATCTGTGCCAGCAGGGGCGAAGAGTAGATGCCCTCGACGCTCTCTCGTATGCCCGCTAGGCCGTGGCCTAGTCGCCACACGGCGATGCCGGCGGCCAGGGAGCAGACGTAGAGCAGCAGCAGTTTGACGATGCCGCTGGCACCGGCGCTCTTGATGCCGCCGAAGAGGACGATGAGTGCGATAAGCACCGCGCCCACGACGAGTGCCCAGCCCAGCGGCAGGTCGAAGAGGCTCGTAAGCATGGCCGACGAGGAGAGCAGTTGCGACGTGATGCTGATGAAGATGCCCACGAGGAACAGGATGCTGCCCACGGTCTCGGCGCGGGGGCCGTACTGTTGGCGCACCACCTCCATCAGCGTGGTGCACCCGCTGCGGCGCAGGGGACCGGCATAGACGAGTCCGAGCAGCAGCGCCCCGAGTGCGGCGCCGATGGTGAACCACCAGGCCGAGAGGCCGAAGCTGAAGGCCAGCTGGGCCGTGCCGATGGTGCTCTGGCCACCCACGAGGGTGCCCAGGATGGCACCGCAGACCATCCACGAGCCTGCCCGTCCGCCGGTGGCGAAGCTGTGGGCGTCCCTCACCTTGCGGCCCGAAAAGATGCTCACCGCCAGCAGGATGCCGACGGTGAGCAGGATGCCTATGATATGTACTGTGGTCAGCACTTATTTGGCGTCGCGGCCGGCGCGGATGGCCTTGATGTTGGTTTCGACCACGGCGTCGCCCTTGCGGCCGAAGATGGCCTTGATGGCCTTCTCCAGCTCCTCGAAAGCAATCTCGAGGTAGGGGGCGGCAGCGCCGAGCAGCACCATGTTGCCACGGGCGTTGAGCTCCTTGGCGATGGCGTTGGCGTTGAAGCTGACGCACTTGCCGAGCTTGGCCAGTTCAGCGTTCACCTTCTCGATGTCGGGATAGTTGCTGATGTTGACGAAGGGGTCGCTGTTGGTGATGACCACGCCGTCGGGGGCCAGGAAGGGCAGGTAGCGCAGGGCCTCCATGGGCTCGGAGCTGAGGATGATGTCGGCCTTGCCTTCGGGGATGACGTCGGCGAAGATGGGGTCGCTGCTGACGCGGAGGTGGCTGAACACCGAGCCGCCGCGCTGGCTCATGCCGTGGATTTCGCTCTGCTTCACATTCAGGCCCAGGTTGAGGGCGGCGTCGCTGATAATCTTGGCCACGGAGACGATGCCGTCGCCGCCTACGCCGCAAAGTATGATGTCTTTTTTCATTGTTATTTCCTTTTTTAGATTAATTCTTGGCAGCAATACGTTTCTTGTTCTCGACGATGCAGACGCGCTGCGGGATGATGACGCTCACGCCGTTGTAGGCAATCTCCTCCTCGAGGATCTTGACGAACTCGTCGTGGTTCTTCTTCAGCGGCACGATGGTGCGGATGTGGTCGGGGTCGACGCCGAGGCCCTTGCAGATGTTGAAGAGCTTCATGTTGGCGCTCGAGGGCTGGCCACCGGTCATGGCGGTGATGTCGTTGTCGAGGATCATGACGATGACGTTGGCCTTCTCGTTGACGCAGTCCAGCAGGCCGGTCATGCCGCTGTGGCCGAAGGTGCCGTCGCCGATGACGCCGATGGCGGGGAAGATGCCCATCTCGGCAGCGCCCTTGGCCATGGTGATGGAGGCGCCCATGCAGACGGTGGTGTCGATGGCACCCATGTTGAAGCCGAGGGTGTAGCATCCGATGTCGCCGAAGACGCGGCCGTTGGGATACTTCTTCATGACGTCGATGACGGCCTCGTAGCTGTCGATGTGGGGGCAGCCGACGCAGAGGGCTGGCGGGCGGTTGGTGACCACCTCGGGCACTGCGGGGCCCTTGGGCATAGGCTTGCCGAGGGCGATGGCCACCTTCTCGGCGTTGAGCTCGCCGTCGCGGCGGATGGTCTCGTCCAGGCGGCCGTGCACGGGCTTGCCTTTGCCGAGGAAGCCTTTGATGTGCTCCTCGACGAAGGGCTGGCCGTCCTCGAGCACGAGGATCTCGTCCACCTCGTCATAGAGCTTGTTGAGCATGTTGAAGGGCAGGGGATACTGCGTGATCTTCACCACGGGATAGGGGCAACGGCCACCGGGGAAGTTCTCCTGCAGGTAGTTGAAGGCGATGCCGGTGGTGATGATGCCGCGGCTCTTGTCCTCGCCGGGGATGTACTGGTTGAAGCCGCACTCCTCGCTCATCTTGGTGAACTGGGGCTGCTTGTCGATCAGGTCGCGGTAGAGGCGCTTGGCGTTCACCGGCAGCAGGACATAGCTCTTGGGGTCGCTGGGGCTGCTGAGGGGGTTCTGGGCGCGGACGGGCTTGCGCTCGACGCCGGCGCGGCTGTGGGCCAGACGCGTGGGGATGCGCATCAGGATGGGGGTGCCCAGCTGCTCGCTGAGGTCATAGCCGGCGAAGACCATGTCGTAGGCCTCCTGCTGGTTGCTCGGCTCGAGCATGGGGATCATGGCCCAGTGGCCGTAGTAGCGGCTGTCCTGCTCGTCCTGGCTGGAGAACATGGAGGGGTCGTCGGCCACCACGATGATGACACCCTTGGTGCCGATGATGGAGGCGTTCATGAAGGGGTCGCCACAGACGTTGAGGCCCACGTGCTTCATGCAGGTCATGGCGCGCTTGCCGCTGTAGGCCACGCCGATGGAGGCCTCGAGGGCCGTCTTCTCGTTGGCGCACCAGTTGGCCACCACGCCCTGTTCCTTGGCCTGTTTGCTCTTCATCACGTATTCGGTAATCTGGGTCGAAGGTGTGCCGGGATAGCTGTTGATGGCGCTACCGCCTGCATCGATAAAGGCTTGTGCTATAGCCTCGTCGCCCAGTAAAAGGAGTTTTGACATAATTTTATGTTTTTGATTAATAATTACATTTATTCGTGAGTGCAAAATTAAGAAAAAAAAACGACATAACGGAAATTATTTTCCAACGGTATCATAAACCGCTGACATGTAACCGTATACAATTTCCTATACGGTCATCCCATCCTCTGCCGTAGAGAAACGGCGCGCCATGTTCCAGCACGATGGAGGCCATGCGGTGCCCACTGGCGTCGCCTCCCAGACAGAACCAACCGGATTGGGGAAGGGGGGGAGGAGCCGTGTAACAAAAAAGGACTAATGTGTAAAAAAATGGTAGAATTTTTGTTTTTTTTGTTTATTTTGATTCTATGTGACGAAAAATGCGTATATTTGCAGTGCCATTAAATGCTAGAAATATGAAACAAATGGTTGTAAAACAATTTGCTGTAGGGGATTGATTCCCCTGTGCGGACCCTCTAAGAGAGGATTTGTGCAGGGGTGGATGGAGATTGCCTTCGGAGTGCAAAACAAAGTTTTATTATAAGTTTCATTTATTAAATTAACCAAAATCACAAACCTATGAAACGATTCTACAAGTTTCTGATGCCTCTGGTCGCGATAGTGGCCATGGCATTGCCCTCAGGGGCTCGAGCGCAGGCGACGCTGACTGTTGCCGACGGTACAGTCACCAATGGGTACGTGCCCATTTACGGCTACTACTGCGACGCCCTCCTGCGTGCCGACTTCGTCTACCCGTCAACGATGCTGACGAGCATGTCGTCCGGCCTCATCTCGCAGATGACGTTCTACTCGGAGAACTCCTCCATCGGGTGGGGTTCGGCCAGTTTCAACGTCTACCTGACCGAGGTGTCCAGCGCCACGCTGTCCGATTTCTATTCCGGCAGCAACATGACGCTGGTCTATTCCGGCTCGCTGTCGGTAGGCGCCGACGGCACCATGACCATCCCCTTCACCACGCCGTATCTCTACGGTGGCGGCAACCTCCTCGTGAGGGTCGACAACGTGGTGGTAGGCACCTATGTGTCTGTCTCCTGGCTGGGTATCAGTTCCAGCGAGAGCAGCTACCAAGGCTACGACTACAGCGACATCGACGACATCTACGGTTCGTCATACAGTTTCCTCCCCAAAGCAACCTTCACCTACATTGCGGGCAACTGCCCTCCCCCGACGGGTCTCGCTGCCGCTGTCAACGGTTCCGATGTTGGCTTCTCGTGGAGCAGCGACGCCACCTCCTTCGAAGTGGCTTGGGGCCCCGCAGGCTTCAATCCCGACACGGTCACGGTCAACGTGGCCTCGACGACCAGCACCTCCTATTCTCTCACAGGCCTCGCCGACGCCCATTATGATTTCTGCGTGCGTGCCTTCTGTTCCGACGGCGACACCAGCATGTGGATTCGTTCTACATTCTTCATTGGCGCTGTGGACTACAACATGTCCTCCTCCGGCAATGCCACCCTCTCCACCTGCGCAGCCAATATCTATGACAACGGCGGCGCCGACGGCTCATACGGCAACAACTGCAACTCCACCCTCGTGGTGACCCCCGCCACTCCGGGTTCCTACCTGATGGTCACCGGTACGTCCTATACCGAGAGCACCTACGACTACCTGAACCTCTACGAAGGCAACGGTACTTCGGGCGAATTGCTCTTCGACGACTACGGTGTCACCGCCCCCCAGACCTTCGGTCCCTTCTATGTCGACACGCTCACCGTCACCTTCCAGAGCGACATTTCGGTGACCTACGACGGCTATGCCATCAACGTGGTCTGCGTCAGCGCGCCTTCCTGCCCGCGTCCCGACAGCCTGACGCTGGTCAGCACCGCCAGCGACGAGGTGACTCTCTCCTGGCTCGACGACGAGAACTCCAGCTGGACCATCGCCTATGGCCCGCAAGGCTTCAGCATTGGCGACACCAACACCCAGTATGCCGACTTCTCCACCACCACCGGCACCATCACCGGTCTCACCCCCAACACCATCTATGACTTCTTCCTGATGGCCGTCTGTCCGACCGACAGCTCGTGGGCCCGTTCCATCACGGTGCGTACCACATGCGTCCCCATCGACAGCCTGCCCTATGTACAGGACTTCGAGGAGTGTCTCACTGGCTCGAGCAACATGTTCGACCCCTGCTGGCGCATCTACTGCACCTACAACACGGGCTACTACTACCCCTATGTCACCACGGGCAACGAAAACAAGTATTTGTACTTCTACATATACACCAACACCAACTGGGGCTACGCCCTGATGCCCAACCTGGGCGAGGAGCTTGACAACGTGGACATGGAACTTTCCTTCGACACCTGGCGCAACAGCAGCGCGACCTACTCGGCACGTCTGATTGTGGGCTTGTTCAACGGCGACAGCTACGATGGCACCAGTGCCTTCGACACCCTGGCCGTTATCGACCCCACCGCCACCACCTACGACACCCGCACGACGCACTATGTGACCATCTCGGGCCGCACAGTGGCCGGCAAGCGCATCGGCTTCCTCAACCGTTTCGAGAATAGCGGCAGCTACTACTACTGCTATGTCGACAATGTGAACCTGCACGAGGCCCCCACCTGCATTGTGCCTGCCAACCTGACCGCCAGCCACATCACCAGCGACTCGATCATCCTCTCCTGGGGCGACGACATCAACAGCGGTGCCTCCTACGAGGTCAAGTATCGCCAGCGTGGCGTGGCCGACAGCGTGGAATGGGAGAGCACCGAAGTCAGCGACACCTACGCCGAACTCTTCGACCTGCAGCCCAACACCACTTACGATGTCGTTGTGCGTACCATCTGCGGCAGCGGCGACACCAGCATGAGCGTCACCGGTGTCTACCGCACCGAGTGCGGCGCCATCAGCGCCCTGCCTTTCGTGATGGACTTCGAGAATGCCACCACCGGCAGCAGCAACCTCTTCGACCCCTGCTGGAACATCGGAAACACCTATAGTCCCAACAATAACTACCCCTATGCCTACTCGGGCAATGGCACCAAATACCTCTACATGTACATGTCCGGTTCCAACGGTGCCAACGCCTACTACGGCTACGCCATCATGCCCGAACTCTCTGCCGACCTGGCCCAGACCGACATGGAGCTGAGCTTCGACATCTGGACCACCAGCGCCAACTACGGTGCCGGCGTCATCGTGGCCCTCTTCGACAGCACGGCCTATAGCGACTCCAGTTCGTTCGACACCCTGGCCGTCGTCGTCCCCACGGCCAACAGCTTTGCCGACCGCGAGACTGTGTACATCAACCTCTCTGGTGTCGACTTCACCGGCAAGCATCTGGGTCTCTACTACCACAACCAGCGTCCCAACATTACCAACTCCAACTACTACACCCACATCGACAACTTCAACCTGCATGTCGCCCCCGACTGCCCGATGCCCGCTGGCTTGACGGTCGACTCGCTCAAGGCCACCGCGGCCTATGTCCATTGGGATGCCGAGGGCAACGCCTCGTCCTGCAGCGTCTACCTGAACGGCACCTATCTCGACGAGACCACCGACAACCAGTATGCGTTCACCGGCCTGACGAACAACACCAACTATACCTTCTCTGTGGTGTCCGTCTGCTCGAGCAGCGACAGCAGCCATGCCTCGTCGCTTGCCTTCCGCACGCCCCTGGCCGACCCTGTCACCTCGTTCCCCTACTTCTGTGGCTTCGAGAATGCCGACGACATGGGCAACTGGCTCCTCGTCAACGGCACCCAGACCAACCACTGGTTCCGCGGCACCGGTGCTAGCAACGGCGGCGTCCAATCGCTCTACATCACCAGCGACGACTCCACCAATACCTATAATATCGGTTCCAACTCCACGGTCTTCGCTTGCCTCTACCTCAACCTGCAGGCCGGCGAGTATGCCTACAGCTACGACTGGCGCGCCTACGGCGAGAGCAGCTATGACTTTATCCGCGCCGCCGTTGTACCCGAGAGCACCACAATCACGGCCGGAAGCTACAACGGCTTCAACAACGGTACCAGTGTACCCACCAATGGTATTGCCATTGACAACATCAGCAACGCCAGCACCTATCGCCTGAACCTGCAAAGCAGCTGGCAGAACCAGAACGGCATCTTCACTATCGCCACTCCCGGCGTCTACAAGATGGTCTTCATGTGGCGCAACGACGGTAGTGGCGGCACCATGCCTCCCGCCGCCATCGACAACATCCAGGTGGTCCGCAACACCTGCCCCGCTCCCATCAACTTCCACACCACCTATGTCGGCCAAGACACGGTCACCGTGGCCTGGACCGCCGGCGGCGAGGAGACCCAGTGGGTCGTCAGCGACGGTGTGACCGAGACCCCTGTCACCAGCACCTCCTACACCTTCACCGGTCTCTATCCCAACACGGGCTACAACTTCTCCGTGCGCGGCATCTGCAGCGACGAGGACACCAGCATGCTGGCCACCCTCGGCGTCCGCACCGCCTGCTCCGACATGACACTGCCCTACAGCGACGACTTCGAGAGCTACACCGTTCTCACCAATGGCGCCACCGGCGTGCATCCCCAGTGCTGGCAATATGTGATGACGAATGCCAGCTATTCCTCCAATTCCTACCAGCCCCAGATTTACTACTACGCCACACCCAACCAGTACACCCACAGCGGCAGCTACTCCCTCTACTTCTACGGCGTCAGCTATACCTGCCTGCCCCGTCTGAGCGACGACTACAACATGAATGATGTGAGCCTCGGCTTCTGGGCCCGCCACGGCAGCGCCTACTATGGCCTCATGGTGGGTGTGATGTCCGACCCCGACAGCATCGAGACCTTCGACACCATCGCCGTGGTGCCCTTCACCTCGACCTCGGTGCCTCAGTACTTCGAGTTCAACCTGAGCAACTACACCGGCACCGGCCGCTACATTGCTCTCCGCAACTACTACACCACCAACCCCTCCAATGGCAACAGCACCGTCTATGTCGACGACGTCGAGGTGTGGCGCAACAGCAGCTGCCCCACGCCCAGCTTTATCGCCGTCAACGGTGTGTCCAACAATGTGGCCACCATCAACTGGGGCGACACTTCGAACAACGCCTACACCCAGTTCACGGTTTACTACAGCACGGTGAACAACATCCTTGCCACCGACAGCGCCGTTGTTTCCTCCGGAACCAGCTACACCCTTACCGGACTGAGTGGCAACACCACCTACTACGTCTGGGTGAAAGGCTCCTGCAGCCTCGAGGACAGCCGCACCGTTTCCACCTCCTTCACCACCACGCCCGACTGCATGCCCGTGGAGAACCTCACTGTGGTGAGCGTCGACTACCATGCCTTCGGCCTCGACTGGGAGGCTCCCTCTGCCGGTGAACCCGCCACGCGCTATGTGGTTGCCTGGAAAGCTGCCGATGCCACCGTCTGGAACACCGACACCGTACTCAACCGCTACTACTACATCTCCGGCCTGGCGGAGAACAGCTCCTATCAGTACAGCGTCACCACCGTTTGCGACGAGGCCCTCAGCGCCGCCAACAGCGGCAGCGTGCAGACCCTGCCTTGTGGCGACATGGTGACCGAAGGCGGCGCCGAGTTCAGCTACCTGCCCACCTACCCCTACTACAACTACAGCTACACCCAGCAGATCTACCTCGACGAGGAACTCACCAACGTCGATACCATCTCCGCCGTTTCGTTCTTCAACACCGGTACCGTCACCAACCGTTCTGTGGTGCTCTACATGGCCAACACCGCCAAGAGCTCCTTCTCGGGCACTAACGACTTCGTGGCCTCCAGCGACCTGACCCAGGTGGCCAACGCCACCCTCAACGGCACCGGCTGGATGAGCATCACCCTCTCCACGCCCTTCGTCCGCAACGCTGGCAGCAACCTTGTTGTGGCCATGGCCGACAACACCGGCGAATATGTCCAGTCCCAGCCTTGGGCCGTCACCAGCACCACTGCCCCCCGTGGCCTCTACTACTATCACGACGATGCCATCATCAGCCCCGCCACTCCCTCGGCCACCTATATGGATGCGGTCAACTATGTTCCGCAGATGCTGGTCGTCGGACCCACCTGCACCATTCCCGCCTGCGGCACGCCCATCGTGATGGTGAGCGATGTCCAGACCGACGAAATCAGCCTCGTGTGGAACGCCGAAGCGGGTTCCTCCTATGAGGTCGCCTACCGCCTGCACGGCGACGGCACCTGGACCGTGGCCGACGCTGCCAACACCACCGGCAGCATCACCCTCAACGGCCTAGCCGCCTCGGCCGACTACGATGTGCGCGTCAGCCTCAACTGCTCCGGCACCACCCTCGTCGGCACCCGCACGGTCTCCACGGCCTGCGGCCCCGTGGCTCTGCCGCTGACCGAGAACTTCCAGTCCAGCCTGCCCGGCAACTACTTCAGCCGCACCTGCTGGACCGTCGACGGCACCGGCCTTGGTACCGTCTATCCCTATCCTCTTGTCACACGCCTGCAGGGCGCTGAGGACAACCACCTCTGCCTCTTCTACAACGGCGCCTACATGGTTCTGCCTCAGGTCGACGCTCCGCTCGATGACCTCCAGATCAGCTTCGACTTCACCCAGGGCGGCGACAACGTCCACTTCCTGATGGGTCTGGTGGCCAGCCCCAACGATCCCATCAACATGATGCATGTCCTCGACACCATCGTGCGTTCGGACTACGACACCACCACCGCCACCATTGTCTACACCTATCAGTTCGCCGGTATCGACACCGCCTACAGCCACTACCACATCGCCTTCTGGGATGCCTTCAACGAGGGCTACTCGTTCATCGACAACCTGATTGTTGAGCCCGTGCCCCAGTGCGCTCCTGCCACGGGGCTTGCCGCCACCACCACTACCACCTCCGCCACCATCACCTGGGCTGCCGCTGGCAGCACCGCCAGTGGCTACCGTGTGGAGTACGGTCCGCGCAACTTCACTCCCGGCACCGGCACCTTCACCACCGCCACCGGCACTTCGGCCACCATCAGCGGCCTGGCCGCCGGCACGAACTACGACGCCTACGTCTACACCCTCTGCGGCACCGACGAAACCTCGCGTGCCTCGCAGGTGGTGCGCTTCGCCACCCAGTGCGACGTCATCGCCACGCTGCCCTACAGCGTAGACTTCGAGAACATCATGGACGCCGGCTCGTCGGCCACCAACGTGCTGCCCAACTGCTGGGCTTCCGAGGTCCTCTCCTCCGGCACCATGCCTCACGTGGCCTACAACGGCTCCGCCATCTATGCTCCCTCGCCCAGCCATAACTTCTACTTCCAGGAGATTGGCGTGGCTGCCCTGCCCGAGATGAACATGGACCTCGACGGCACCATGGTCTCCTTCTATGCCTACAATAGCAATCCCAGCAACTACGGCCTCATCCTGGGCACTGTCGACAGCGCCACGGCTGGCTTCTCCGCCAGCTTCGTCCCCTACGACACTGTGTTCTTCGACGAGGGCAATGCCATCAACTATGTGGGCTTCATGAACGACTACACCGGCACCGCCAACCGCCTCGCCCTGATGAACTACAATGCCGACCCCCAGAACAACTATGCCTACATCTATGTCGACAACCTGGTGGTGAACACCATCCCGTCGTGCATACCTCCTGTGCGTGTGCGTCCCACCCTGCTCACCAACGTCCGGGCCGACCTGTCCTGGAACATGAGCAACGGTGCCAGCTACAGCATCGAGTACGGCCCCCACGGCTTCACTCCCGGCACCGGCACCACCCTCACCTCCACCACCCGTAGCGTCAGCATCACCGGCCTCACCCCGTTGACGCAATACGATGTGCGTATCGTCGGCATCTGCAGCGCCACCGAGCACAGCGACACCGCCGTCTACACCTTCACCACCCTCCGTGCAGCCCCTGTCACGAACTATCCTTACGAGTGCGACTTCAGCGACACTACCATTGCCAACGCTTGGGAGCTCGTCAACGGCACCCAGGTCAATGCCTGGTACGTGGGTGGCACCTTCGGCAACAGCGGTGCCAGCCTCTACATCTCCAGCGACAACGGCGCCACCAACAGCTACATCGTCAGCACCACCTCCAATGTTTCGGCAACCCGTACCTTCAGCCTTGGCGCTGAAAACTACACCTTTGCCTACGACTGGAGAGTCAATGGCGAAAACTGCTGCGACTACATCCGCGTCTTCCTCGCCCCGGTGTCCTACAACATCGCTGAGAACAGCTCCAACAACATCGGCTCCAGCGGAGCTCCCTCTGGTTGGATCGCTCTCGACGGTGGCAACAAGCTGAACAGTGTCTCCAGCTGGCAGCATGTCTCTGTCAACGTCAACGTCCCCGTTGCCGGCAACTACAACCTTGTCTTCTTCTGGCACAACGACGGTAGCGCAGGCACCCAGCCTCCCGCAGCCATCGACAACATCCAGGTGTCGCGCAATGTTTGCCCCGTTGAAGACATCGAACTCACCGCCGCCACCGAGGCCAGCCTTTCCATTGCTTGGGTCGGCAACTCGGAGAGCTATCAGGTTGAGTACGGCACCTATGGGTTCAGCCATGGCACCGGCTTCATGGTGAGCACCACCACCACCAGCGTCACCCTCAACAACCTCTTCCCCGCCACCGGCTACGACATCTATGTCCGTGGCATCTGCAACGGCAGCACCGACACCAGCCGCTGGTATCGCGCCACCTTCGCCACTGAAATGTGCGCCTCGCCCAACATGGCCTGCAACTACGACACCACCACGGCTGCCACCTCCTCCAGCTACAGCCCCCTCGGCTACAGCTACTACAACTACGGCTACACCCAGACCATCATCGACTCCGCCTACATGGCCCGTCTCGGTGGCACCAGCGTCGGCGCTGTCGCCTTCAAGCCTCTCACCACTACTGCTGGCGACAAGTACAACGGCATCACGGTCTACATGGCCAACGTTTCCGAGAGCGACCTCTCCGCTGGATTCATCCTCCCCGATGCCACCCACGACTTTGTGCCTGTCATCCAAGGCGAGAGCTTCAACTACACCGACACCTCCTGGCAGATGCACACCTTCAGCAACAACTTCGTCTGGGACGGCCACAGCAACGTGCTCTTCGCCGTCAAACGCGACAACGGTACCTACCTCACCGGTGGCTCCTTCTCGGCCCACAATGCCGGTGCCGCCAAGACCCGCTACGTCTACCAGGATATTACCGCCTACGACATCACCACTGTCACCGGCGGTACCACCAGCAGCAACGTCGGCGACCTCCGCTTCTACAGCTGCGGTGGCGAAGTCAGCTGCATCGACCCGATGATTCTCTCTACGGCTGCCACCGAGACCTCCATCACATTTGACTGGAGCATCACCGGTGCCTCCAGCTACGAGGTGGTCATCATGGAGAACACCTGGGACGAGAACAACGCCAACCCCGTGGTTGTAAACGACACCACCTACACCTTCACCAACCTCACTGGCAATGTGACCTACTACATCGGCGTGCGCTCGCTCTGCAGCTCCACCAATGTCAGTCCTTGGGCCACCACCAGCGTTACCACCGACATGCACCCCTGCGCCACGCCTAGCGGTGTGACCGTGATGAACCGCACCTACGACGGTGCCCAGATTTCCTGGACCCCCGGCGAGGACGAGACCGCCTGGATGGTCAACATCCACTGCGCTTCGCCCCTCGTGGACACCAACATCAGCGTCAGCGGTCAGCCCGAAGTCACCGTCTCCGGTCTGCCTAGCGGTGTGACCTTCGAGGTCACCGTCAGGGCCTTCTGCGGCGAGAACAACTACAGCGATCCTTCCGCTGCCGCCACCCTCGCCACCTTCGAGTGCGACGTGCCTTCCAACGTCCTCGTCAGCGAGCTCACCACCACCTCCGCCAAGGTCTCCTGGAACGGCACCGGCTCCTACTACCGTCTTGAGTACGGTCGCAGCGGCTTCGCCAGCGGCAGCGGTACCTCCGTCACTGTCGAAAACCACGAACTCACCTCCACCACGAGCTACGTCATCACCGGCCTCGAACCCGGCTTGATCTACGACGTATACGTCCGCACCCTCTGCACCAACGAGATCAGCTCCAACTGGACCAACGTCGTCAACTTCCAGACCAATGACGACCAGCAGGGTATTGAGGACGTGAACAACGCCAACGTAGCCCTCTTCCCGAACCCCGCCACCACCACCGTCACCCTCACCGGCATCGACGGCCCGGCCACGGTCACCATCGTCGACATGAACGGCCGCGAGAACGGAAAGTGGAGCGTTGAGAACGGCGAACTGACCATCGACCTCACGGGCTATGCCCAGGGCGCCTACTTCGTCCGCGTCACCGGCGAGCAGGTCAACGCCATCCGCAAGCTCATCGTGAAGTAACCCTATCACCTCCTAATTGAAAAATCCCCGCACGGCAACCCCGTGCGGGGATTTTTGTTATCCCCGCCTTCCCGCCACACTCCTCCGTCCGCCCTCCGGGCGTCCACCTCCCCTAACTTAGGGGAGGAGCCAAGATAGCAACGCCACCATCAACCAGCTCCCCTAATTTAGCCATCTTAACTGCTCCCCTAAGTTAGGGGAGCTGGCAGCCCTTCCAGGGCTGACTGAGGAGTGTGTAGGGACAACAGAGGACGCCCCCAAACACCCCCCAAATTCGCCCCTTGTCATATATGTATACTATATGCATACTATATAAGAACAGTCGAATAAGACACCTCTCTGACCCCGTTCTGATGCGGGCTTGTTGCGGCGACTTTTTTTTGCCATGTTAAAAAAAAATTGTATTTTTGCAGCGTATTTATATTGGAATTATTATGTCTGACACACTGGTTATCACCCCGACTTACAATGAGAAGGAGAACATCGAGGCCATTATCCGCAAGGTCTTTTCGCTCCCGAAAGAGTTCGATATGCTCATTATCGAGGACAATTCGCCCGATGGTACGGCGGAAATCGTCAAGCGTCTGATGCAGGAGTTCCCCTCCCGTTTGTTCATGGTGGAACGCAAAGGCAAGTTGGGCCTGGGCACCGCTTACCTGACCGGCATGAAATGGGGCAACGAACACGGCTACGAATACATGATCGAGATGGATGCGGACTTCAGCCATAACCCCGACGACCTGGAGCGCCTCTATGAGGCTTGCGCATCGGGCAAGGGCGATGTGGTGGTGGGTAGCCGTTACGTTGACGGCAAAATCTCGGTGGTCAACTGGCCCATGACGCGCTTGATGATGAGTTATTATGCATCGAAGTATGTCCGTATCGTCACCGGTATGAAGGTCTGCGACTCTACGGCAGGCTTCGTGTGCTGGAGCCGCCGGGTGCTGGAGAAAATCAAGTTCGACAAGGTGAAGTTCGTGGGCTACGCCTTCCAGATTGAGATGAAGTATACGGCCACGCGCCTGGGCTTCAAGGTCTACGAGGTGCCCATCATCTTTACCGACCGCGTTCTCGGCACGAGCAAGATGAGCATGAAGATCTTCAAGGAGGCCTTCTTCGGCGTCTTCAGCCTGCGGTTCCGCCGCTGGTCGCGCTACTAGGCTCAATAAATCATTATTCTCCTAGCCGCTTCGCGGCAGAAATCTTGTAAATCTTGTAAATTTATGCTGACGCAACAAGAGATGTACGATTTGATGTACGAGGTACGCGGTGCCGCCATGGAAGTGTACAACCATTTTGGACCGGGTTTGCTGGAATCGGTTTACGAGAAAGCGATGGCACAGGAGCTGACCTTGGGAGGACTGAAAGTGGAGACGCAGGTGCCCGTGGCCATCAACTACAAGGGTGCAACGATAGGGGACGATTTGCGACTGGATTTACTGGTAGAGGGGGAACTGATTGTGGAGCTGAAATCCGTTGAAGAGATAAAGGACGTATATTATAAGCAGTTGAGGACATACCTGAAACTCTTGGACAAGGAAGAAGGGCTCCTCATCAACTTTGGGGAATATGACCTTAAGAAAGGCATGCGAAGAGTGACAGTGAACGAACACAGAAAAAATTGACCATAAAAACCTGCGTAGCCAGCGCGAACGAAGCGATGCGCTATAATTTACAAGATTTACAAGATCTCGCGAGCGCAGCGAGCAGGAGAAAAAGAAAATGATAAACAGAAAAAAGAATATCAAGATATGAAGAAAACCCTATTGACCCTCGCGGTGCTGCTGATGGCGGGCACCGCTTTTGCGCAGGAGCGCCTCCTGCAGTGGGACCAGCTGATGGACCGCGACCTCTACCCCCAGCGCCCGATGCGCGGATTCACCTTCGTGCCGGGTAGCGACAAGGTGTTGTACAACACCAACGAAGGCCTTCGCCTCTTCGACGGCAAGAAGGAGACCTCCATCAGCCGCGAAGAGACAGAACGCCTGCTGGGCCTTGAGGCCAAACCCCACAATGCGGAGTTGGAGGAGGGTAACCTCTATGTTGATGGCAAGCTTGTGGAGCGCGGCGACGGCTACAACATCGTCCTCGGCGAGAGTGTGCACCGCAACGAGTTCGGCATCGACGGCGGCCTCTTCTGGTCGCCAAAGGGCAACAAGCTGGCCTTCTACCGCATGGACCAGAGCATGGTGGTGGACTACCCCTTGGTGAACACCAAGGCCCGCGAGGCTGAGCCCAAGCCCATCAAGTACCCCATGGCCGGCATGAAGAGCCACGAGGTGACTGTGGGTGTCTATAATGTAGCCACAGAAAAACTCGTCTACCTCAACACCGCCCGCGACACCACCGTCCACGAGCGCGAGATGTACCTCACCAACATCGCCTGGAGCCCCGACGAGCAGTCGGTCTATATCGCCAAGGTGAACCGCGAGCAGAACCACATGTGGCTGGAGCAGTACGATGCCGCTACGGGCGCCTTCGTGAAGGTGCTCTTCGAAGAGACCAATCCCCGCTACGTGGAGCCCTGCGAGCCCATGATGTTCACCCCCAAGGGTGACCAGTTCCTCTGGTTTTCCATGCGCGACGGCTACAAGCACCTCTACCTCTACAACAAGGACGGCTCGCTGGTGAAACAGGTCACCAAGGGCGAGTACGAGGTCGAGGGCTTCATCCAGT
Source organism: Bacteroidales bacterium (assembly GCA_017483575.1). Taxonomy (GTDB): domain Bacteria; phylum Bacteroidota; class Bacteroidia; order Bacteroidales; family P3; genus Colimorpha. The sequence continues at coordinate 5,147 of JAFUWF010000012.1, read as the reverse complement.
TCGACAAGAAGGGCGAGAACATCTTCATCTATGCCAACAAGGACAACCTTGCCGGCCGTGATGCCTACCGCGTGAACCTCAAGAAAGGCACCATGGACTGCCTCACGAAAACCCAGATGGGTAGCAAAACCAGTGGAAATATCGGCACTCATTCTGTCGTAATCAATGATGAAGGGACACGCATGGTCGATGTGTGGAGTAGTGTCAGTGTGCCGGGATGTGCCGTGCTCTGTGATATCAAAAAGAATAAGCTTATTCACACTTTCTATGTGGCCGACAATCCGCTCCAGAATTACGCCATGCCCGGCGTCAAGCTCGGCACCATCAAGGCTGCCGACGGCAAGACCGAACTCTACTATCGCCTGATGACGCCCCCGAACATGGAGCCCGGCAAGAAGTATCCCACGCTGGTCTACGTCTACGGCGGCCCGCATTCGCAGCTGGTCACCGACAGCTGGCTGGCCGGCGGCAACCTCTACTTCACCTTCCTCGCCCAGCAGGGCTACGTGGTCTTCACCCTCGACAACCGCGGCACCGACAACCGTGGCTTTGAGTTCGAGAGCTGCACCCACCGCCACCTCGGCGAGATCGAGATGGCCGACCAGATGGAAGGCGTCAAGTTCCTCAAGTCGTTGCCCTATGTGGACCAAGACCGCATGGGCGTCGAAGGGTGGAGCTTCGGCGGCTTCATGACCATCACCATGAAGCTGGCTCACCCCGAAGTCTTCAAGGTGGGCTGCGCCGGCGGCCCGGTCATCGACTGGAAGTGGTACGAGATTATGTACGGCGAGCGCTATATGGACACCCCGCAGGAGAACCCCGAGGGCTACGAGGCCGCCAGCCTGCTGAACAAGGCCCAGAACCTCGAAGGCCGCCTGCTGGTCATCCAGGGTGCCGAAGACAATACCGTGGTGCCGCAGCACAGCACCGAGTTCATCGAGCGCTGCATCAACAACTACAAGCAGGTGGACTACTTCATGTATCCCCACCATGAGCACAACGTCATAGGCCCCGAACGTCGCCACCTCTTCAAAAAGATGTTCGACTACTACGAGACTTTCCTAAAATAATCATTAACCATTAACCACTAACCCTTAACCATTACAATGTTTACAGGCATTATTGAAACGACGGCACGTGTTGTCAAGATAGAAAAAGAAAATACCAACTACCACTTCACCCTCGAGGTACCCTTCGGCGACGAGCTGGCCATCGACCAGAGTATGGCCCACGACGGCTGCTGCCTCACCGTGGTGCGCGTGGACAAGGAGAAGAAACAGTACGTCGTAACCGCCATGGACGAGACCATGCTGAAAACCAACCTCGGCACCTGGCAGGTGGGCACCGAGGTCAACGTGGAGCGCTCGATGCGCATGGACGGCCGCTTCGACGGCCACATCGTCCAGGGCCACGTGGACCAGACGGCCACCTGCACCCGCGTGGTCGACGACAACGGCTCGTGGCGCTTCTACTTCGAGTATGCTTATGACAAAAACAAGCTATTCAGTTCCTCCCCTAAGTTAGGGGAGGGGGACCCGCAGGGTGGAGGAGTGTGTAGCTCGTTCATCACCGTTCCCAAGGGCAGCATCAGCATCAACGGCGTCAGCCTCACGGTGGTGGACAGCGAGCCCGGCATGTTCAGCGTGGCCATCATCCCTTATACCTATAAGGTGACCAACTTCCACAACTTCAAGCCCGGCACCGTGGTCAACATCGAGTTCGACGTCTTCGGCAAGTACGTCCAGCGCCTGCTGGAGCAATACCTGGCCGCGCAGAAATAAATGGAGCGCCGGCATCCTGCCGGCATAGAAGAATGACACGTCTGATTATCCTCGACTTCGACGGCACCCTGGCCGACACGCAGCCCATCATCATCGCCTCCATCCAGCACACGCTGCGCGAGCTTCACCTGCCGCCGAAGAGCGACGCCGAGTGCCGCACCATCATCGGCCTGCCGCTGCGAGAGTGTTTTACCACACTCTGCGGCGTTGATGACACCACGGCCGAGCGCTGCGCCGACGTCTACCGCCGCGTCTTCGACGAGCTGAACACCGACGGCACCGTCACCCTCTTCCCCCATGTCCTCGACACCCTCCGCGCCCTCCACGACCGTGGCCTGATGCTGGCTATCTGCAGCAGCCGCGGCCGCCCCACGCTCGAGGGCTTTGTTCGTACCTTCCGTCTGGAGTCCTACGTCAGCATGGTCGTCAGCGCCAACGACGTCCAGCACCACAAGCCCCATCCCGAGCCGGTGCTGAAGATACTTACCTCGCTGGGTGTGGAGCCTCAGAATGCCCTCGTTGTTGGCGATGCCTCATATGATATACTCATGGGTCGCAACGCCGGTTGCCGTACCTGCGGCGTAACCTACGGCAACCAGTCCGCCGCCGACCTCCTCGCTGCCGGTGCCGACAGCCTGATAGACGACTCCGCAGAACTGCTCCGCATCGTATGATAAAGTACATCGCCGACCACGACCACTACACCGAGGTGCTGCAACGCTGCGTCGCGGTGAAACACGACCTCTGGATTGGCACCGCCGACCTTAAGGACCTCTATGTTGGCAAGGGTGCCAAAGTGGAGCCCTTCCTCGCCGTCCTCGACCGCCTGCTGAAGCGTGGCGTAGACATTCGCCTGCTGCATGCCAAGGAGCCGGGCGACAATTTCCGCGAGGACTTCGACCGCTACCCCGGCCTCTGGACACGCCTCGAGCGGAGGCTCTGTCCGCGTGTGCACTTCAAAATCATGGTCTTTGACTGCGCCGTGGCCTACATCGGCTCGGCCAACCTCACCGGTGCCGGCATCGGCATGAAGGGCGAGGGCAACCGCAACTTCGAGGCCGGTATCCTCACCGACGAGCCCGCCCTCGTCGATGCCGCCGCCGACCACCTCGACATCGTCTGGCAGGGCCTCCGCTGCAAGAGCTGCAAGCGCAAGGACTTCTGCGGTGACCGTATTGGATAAGGATTGATAATGAAACCCCTGCTCATCCACACACGCCACTTCCCGCCCCGCGGCTACAGCGCCATCACGCTGTTCCCCTTCGTGTTCCACAACGAAAAGAGTCTCTCCGCCCGTACCTTGCGCCACGAGACCGTCCATCTTTACCAGCAGGTCGCCCTGCTCGTCGTCCCCTTCTACCTGTTGTATCTGCTCTTCTGGCTTGTCGGCCTGCTGCGCTACCGCAACTGGGACCGTGCCTACCGCTCCATACCCTTCGAGCGCTCCGCCTACCGCCTAGAGTCCCACTCCGGGCTCCCCGCCAAGACCCTGGCATTCGACTGGCTGCGCCGCTAGGAGATTATTCTTTCAGAAATTGCTGCAACTCATCCACGGTGAAGCTGCGGAAGAGGTATTTGTAACCGATTTCGAAGGGAATGTCAGGCATCACGCCGCGGGGACCGGTAGTGCCAAAGTAGCGGTTCTGCTTGTCGGAGCAGTAGAACGTCAGACCTGAATTGGGCAAACGTACAGGGTTGTGCCTGATGTAGGTGGTGGTGAGGCCGCTTGTTTCTTCGCCGATAACAGCGCCCAGTCGATACTGTTTCGCGAGGTTGGCCATAAATATGGCTGCCGAATAGGTGAAATGCGACTGGATGAAGTACAGTTTGCCGCTGTACTGGGGTTGTTTAGGTACAAAAGACATTGTTATTCGTCGCTCTTCCGGATTTTGAATGGTGCCCATCTCGGTATTGGTAATATCCATGACCACCATTGTGTCAGGCAGTCCCGCCACATGGCGAAGAAAGTACCGACAGAAAGCGTCGTTGCCGCCGACATTGTGCGAGATGTCCACAAAGAGATGCCTGATGCCGTAATGGTTGATTGAGTCAATGTAGTTCGCTACAACCGTATCAAACTGTTCATACTTGTCGTTGGGACCGCATGCGTTGAATTCGAACAAGGCAATACCCTGTTTGAGGAAGAGTTGGAAACTCCAGGGTCTGTCGCGCAACCCCGTGCCGCCAATCTCTCCCAAATCGCCTATCTGCACAAGCCACGAGTAGACCATTCTCCTATTCAATGAGATTGAGCACTGCTTATTGCTGGCAGATTGATAATGGAGTACCATCTGCGAGTCGCAGCCATAGAACGTCTGATAGAACCAGAACAGCGTCCGCAGAATGGTGTTGCTGATATGCATATCGCTCTCATGGCTGATGTAAGGCATGATGGAGTCTATGATTTCTGCTGTCGGATGGCCGTTGACGGCAGTGATTTCGCATCCGCGCAGGCTGTCGGGTATCGCATCGTAAGCACTGAAATACACTTTTTTGTCGCGGTATTGCACAATGCTTTTCGGCGGGAACGCCATCATGCCCATCGGGAACGTCGTTGTGGGCCATCCGACATGCGTATGTCCGTCGAAGTACTGGTTCCATCGGGCAATGACTTTCCAGAAGTCCAGCTGTGTCATCGGATGGTCGAGCTGCGCCAGCGTCTGTTGCTTCAGCTCGCTGTATCGCTCCTCGCCGAGCGACCATGTGGGGTTGGGGTGTATGCGCTCGTACTGCTCCATCATATAGGTATAATCCTCCCGCATCTGGCTCACCGTCAGCGTATCCTGTGCCGAGGCCTCCAACCGTGTGGCGCAGATGATTGCGAACAGGAAAAGTGTTTTCTTCATATATAGTTTTGTTTGTAGGCTATTAACGATATTTGGTCGATATTATTGTTCGAAAACGCGTTCGTCTGCTGCCTTGAATCCCAACGCCAATCGCTTTCTGTCAAGACCGTGCCCTTCGACCAGCTAATTTTTTGATGTTATTTTGAAAGATATTTATAGTATTATAATTGAAGAACATGTAGTTATAATGATTGTGCAATTTGAATTATTCAATTCGCATAATTTATTTCGCATAATTAAAAAACTACCATCTGGCGACCGCTTCTTCTCCTTCTGGATAAGAAGGGGCATGCTGTAAGATAACCAAGTCCTTTTCACCATACCTCAGCCTTTCATAACCCTTTTCTGACCAAGGGGTTAAGGCGTTATTGAAACCATAATTTTTGGTTCATCCGCTAAATGGGTAGGTGGCATCGTGTAGCGATAGCAGTTTGAGTTTGAAGAAGTCCAAGTCCCTGTAGCCATAGGCCTGACGTTTCATTGTCTTGATTTTGTTGTTGATGCCTTCGAGTTTTCCGTT
>JAFUWF010000018.1 GCA_017483575.1 Bacteroidales bacterium | reverse complement strand
TGCGTATTGCCCTATCCCCTCTAGGTGATAGTCCTTCACTATCTCCATCCTTACGTCCTGCGTCAGCCATCTCTTTACTTCTCTTCCTTTCTTTTGCATTTTTTTGTTGACTTTTGTGTCAACTTTTTTCAGCGCAAGACAAATCTTCTCGGTCCATACAATAAAAACTGAAAGGCAACGTTATAAAGGCAAAAAAGCAAACAATATGAACACCGCGACATACAACAGCAGCATGGTGAACAACCTTTGGAACGTTATCCAGGGGCTGTCGCTGTCGTCGACCGACCAACGCTGGCTGGCCAACCGTCTTTTTGAAAGCGCCAAGGCCGATGACAATGAAATTCTTGCCCAAGCGCGTAAGGCCATCGAAGAAATGCGCCAACAGAGCGAGGAGAACGGCAACTCGGAGATGACGCTCGACGAAATCAACGCCGAAATACGCGCGGCACGTCTTGCACGCAAACAACCGGTGCAGCAATGAAGCAGTACTACGCCGTATTCGATACCAACGTGCTGGTGTCCGCTCTGCTCTCACGCAACACCGCCTCCCCGACTGTCGCCTTGCTCGACCATACCCTCGACCGTACCATCATTCCCATCTACAATGAGGAGATTCTGAACGAGTACAACGAGGTGTTGCACCGAGCCAAGTTCAGTTTTGCCACCGAAAGGATAGCGGCCGTGATTGCCGCCATACGCAGCGGCATCGCCGCCGACCGTACCCCTGCCTCGTGGAATTTCCCCGACGAAGAGGACATTGTCTTTTACGAAGTCGCCCTCTCCGTTGACGAGGCCTACCTCATCACAGGCAACATCCGCCATTTTCCATCCGTCAGCAAGGTGGTCACCCCTGCAGAAATGCTTAGAATCATCTCAAAACGATAGAAAGTCAAACACCGCAACAATATATTCCTGTTTCATCCCGTTCCCGTTCCGCTTCATGCTTCCGCAGGCCGTTTCCGACCGTTTCCGAAACCGCTCGGAACTTGCGCGACCTTTTTATCCCATTACCACAATGCTATTGCTATACAATTTTATCAACAAGGTATTGTCTGAATTCGTATGGGTCTTGTATAAACGATTCCTCAACCTTGCTGCCGCCGCTACCGTGTATAACGATAGAACCATAACCGAATGCCCTGCCGATAATGGATTGTTTCACGTCGCATGATTCCAGTTTATCATATCGGAATTCTTTTACCGCTCTTGACACAATACCTTTTTTGAGAACCACTCGCCTGGTCGTTACGACAAACTCTCGGCAATAATTCTTCAACATTCCCCACAGAAGTATTAACAGCAAAATGTAAATGATTGTTTCTCCGAAAACCGATGAACCGTATGCGGGGCTGCTATTTAAACTAACAATATGTAGTATTGCAATAAGGTTTATGATTGCCATAACTGCTACCATAAACGCAATGATAAAAACAGAGTTCGTTGCTTTCGCGATAATCAATTCATCGCTTTGGATGTACTCGTTCACAAACTTTGATTTTCTTGCGCCTAACATCAATATCCGTGCCGCGTCGAGCAATAATAATTGAAGCGTGGCACCGTACACCACTTCTCTGCCTGATGGTCCTGAGAAAATACCTTGCAATGAAGAAATAGCGAACAGCCCACGCTAAAACACGCGAACCATTACACTTCCTTGCATTGCGTAGAAAATTTCTCAGGTTTTCAGGCACAAGTCGGCATAACGCTTCGACGATTTCCTTCCGAAATCGGCTGCAAAAATACGACAATTATTTCAATTGGCGAAATTTATTTTCTCCCCCTCGCGAAAAAACAACAATCCCCCGCCGGAAATCCCGGCAGGGGCAACCTTGAAAACGAGGGCTAAACCCACTCTATGGAGTTCGGGTCTCTACTTTTATTGCGGTCTGTATCAAGCGAACCGTCAGAGAAACGCACGCTCGGCAATAACCTGCTTCGCCGGGATGCGTTGTATCACTCCGTCGGCGTTCTGCACGATGACACATTCGTCGTGAAGGGCTTTCTCCTGAAGCATGCGCTTCTCGGCCAGCAACAGTCCTTCATCTATCTTATCTTGCAATTCAAATATTTCCTTTTCCGACATGGGTGATATGCTATTTGCGGCTCTCGGCCACGAACTCGGCAGGAGTTATGACCAGCGGACCGAGACCTTTGAAGCCTTGCTTGTCGCGTGTGATAATCACATCCGGCTGGCTCGGCAATGCGGAAAAATACTGGACAGCGTCCTCGAAATCCTTTGCATTCTTGTTGTTGGCTTTCACGACAGTGATTCTGTCGATGGCCGTCACTATAAAATCATGGCACAGCCAGTCGACAATCTCCGCAATCTGATGTTTTGATAAGACCTTCCGCAGAATATACGCGCAGTTGACGATGGTCAGACTGGTGACCATGCCTTTGTGAATCCCGCGCTCAAACATTTCGAACATAATGTCCGCATCCTTACAGAAAGGCTCACGCTTGCACAGGTAGTCAAGGATGACATTGGTGTCGAGAAACAGCTTCATTTTGCCCGCTCCTCCCACATCAGTTCAAGTTCTTTGTCGATGTCGAAACCTTCGGGAACAGGTCCCAAGACCCTGGCCAAAACCGCCTCCGACGGCTTGAAGTCGTCGTCGATGTGGGGAAAGACGAGCTTCTTTGCAGCCGACTTTTCTTCTTTCTTGGTGTTTTGCACCAGTTTGTCGGCCAACCATTGGCTGTCCGAGGGCGAAAGGGAAAGGCCCTGCAGGTAGTGCCAGAGGTCGGCAATCGAGCCGTTGTATGTCGCCGTATTCATCATAGTGATGTCGTTTTATTTCGGCTGCAAAGATACGACAATTATTTCAATTGGCGAAATTTATTTTCTCCATGTCGCGAAAAAGTTGTACCTTTGCAGCGTTGAATCAAGAATAAAAAACGACAATACTATGCTGCAAATCGGAACCAAGGCGCCGGAATTCGAGGGCGCGGACGAGAACGGGAATGTCGTCAGGCTCAGCGACTACCGCGGGCGGAAGCTGGTGCTCTACTTCTACCCGAAGGACAGCACGCCGGGCTGCACGGCCGAGGCGTGCGACCTCAGGGACAACTATGAAAGATTCCTCGCGCTGGGCTACGAGGTCCTCGGCGTGAGCCGCGACAGCGCCGCCAGCCACCAGCGCTTCATCGAGAAATACCAGCTGCCGTTCCACCTCATCTCCGACCCCGACCACCGCATCCTCGAGGCCTACGAGGCCTGGGGCGAGAAGAAAAACTACGGCAAAACGACCATGGGCACCCTCCGCACCACCTACGTCATCGACGAGCAGGGAACCATCGTCGACGCCATCGGCAAGGTGAACACCAAAGCACACACGGCTCAGATTCTGAAATGAAAAATGAGAAAGCAAAAATGAAAAATTGGCTTTCGCGAACGGTACGCGCCGTCGTTGTTCTTCACTTTTCGCTCTTTTTCTTTCATTCCCCTGCGCTGGCCCAGCCGCAGCTGCAGGGGCGGAAGGTGACATACATCAAAATCAAGGAGAACAACTCCTACCTTGACTGGAAGGACAAGGAGTTTGTCTTCCCGCCGGAGGGACGGCTGATACTTGACTTCTGGAGCCATGAGCAGAAGTTCCTGCCCCACGGCAAGGAGCGCACCCGCACCATGCCCATCGACAGCACCCTGCTTCCCCACCTGGACAGCCTGCTGGCCGAGCTGCCGCAGTGCCGCCCCACCACGGCCGCCAACCTCGGCATCACCCAGAAGACCATGCGCAAGGTGCTCTCCAACTGGTTCCTCCGCAAAGACCTCGGCCTCTTCTCCCCCATCTGGGAGATAAAGTACACGCGCGAAGGCCTCACCGTGGAGAATCTCGACCGATGGCTGGCCCAAAAGTACGAGGAATACCGATGCGACTCCATTTCATTCCACATCATCACCGACATGCAGATTTCCATCGGGATGGAAATCACCGTCATGCCGGGAGCCGAAAGGAAATACATCAGCTTCTGGCGATACGAGCCACTCTTTCCCTACTTCCTCGACGGCCAACAGTACTTCAACCCCAACGTCTTCCGCCACCTCTGCGCCCTGCTGCCGAAGGGATTCGGCTTCAGCCTCGAGGAGCTGCAACAGACTATCATCGAGCAGTTTTACTACGAATACGGGAAAGAACATGCCTTTGATGAAATAGGTAAAAATATCAAATAACGGTCAGCCGAATTGACATCACCTTGATTATCAATACAGAGAAACATCCATTGTCACCCATCGTTCCCCCATCATCTCCCACCGTGGTGGGAGTTGGTGGGGGGGGGGGGTAGGGTATTGGTGGGGTTTTCGTGGGGTGTCGTTTGACAAAAAGCCGGTTACCGAAAATAAATTTTGCCGTATGAGGGAAAATGTGTATTTTTGCATTTTGTTTTGAACACATTAATAAATAAATAATAACAATGAAGAAAACCTTATTAAGTATTGCTACTATGGCAGTTATCGCTACCGGATGTCAGCACAAGGCACAGCTCACCTCGGGCGTCGACCCTGACAATTTCGACACCACGGCCCGTCTGGAGGACGACTTCTACCAGTACGCCTGCGGCGGCTGGATGGCCAAGAACCCGCTGGACGCCGAGCACTCGCACTACGGCGCCTTCGACGTGCTCCACGAGAACGCCCAGAAGAACATCAACGACATCATCGACTCCGTGTCGAAAGCCAAGAACGAGAACGGCTCGCTGGCCGACAAGATTGCCACGATGTACAACCTCGGCATGGACAGCGCCAAGCTGCAGGCCGACGGGGTGTCGCCGCTGACCCCCTATCTGGAAGAGATCAACAACGTGACGACCCGCGAGGACGTGTGGGCCGAGATGCTGCGCATGCACAAGCGTGGCAACACCGTGCTCTTCGTCGTCTTCGGCGAGGCCGACAAGGACGATGCCAACCAGTGCATCGCCTGGGCCTACCAGAGCGGCCTGGGCCTCGGCAACCGCGACCGCTACTGCACCAACGAAGGCCGCAACGCCGAATTCCGCGAAGGCTATGTGGCCCTGATGGAGAAACTCTTCGCCATGAGCGGCTACGACCAGATGAGCGGCAAGCCCGCCGCCAAACTGGCCCAGACCGTCATGAACTTCGAGACCCGTCTGGCCATTGCCCAGAACACCCAGCTCGAGAACCGCAACCCCATTGCCACCTTCAACCGCTACACTGTTGAAGAGGCCGCTGCCTTTGCCCCCAACATCGACTGGAAGGGCTACTTCGAAACCATGAACATCCTCGACGGCATGAAGAGCTTCAACATCGCCCAGCCCAAGTACATCGCGGAGGTGAACAAGGTGCTGAAAGACACCGATGTGGAGACCTTCAAGGCCTACTTCGCCTGGCATGAAATCGTCAGCGCCGCCCCCTACCTGAGCGACGACTTCGTCAACGCCCGTTTCGCCTTCTTCGGCACCCAGATGAACGGCATCGAGCAGAACCGTCCGCGCTGGAAACGCGTCACCTCCACCGTCGACGGCGCCCTGGGCGAGGCCCTCGGCAAACTCTATGTCGACAAATTCTTCCCCGCCGAGGCCAAGACCCGCATGGAGACCCTCGTGCAGAACCTCATCACCGCCCTCGGCCAGCGCATCGACATGGCCACCTGGATGACCGACAGCACCAAGGCCAACGCCCACAAGAAGTTGGAGACCATCTACGTAAAAATCGGCTACCCCAACAAATGGCGCGACTACAGCAAACTCAACATCCAGGGCGACAGCTACTACGCCAACGTGGTGCGCGGCAACGAGTTCGACATGGACTACATGTTCAGCAAAATCAACAAGCCCGTCGACAAGGACGAGTGGCAAATGACCCCGCAGACCGTCAACGCCTACTACAACGCCACCACCAACGAAATCTGCTTCCCCGCCGCCATCCTGCAGCCCCCCTTCTTCAACATGCAGGCTGACGAGGCCGCCAACTACGGCGCCATCGGCGTGGTCATCGGCCACGAGCTGACCCACGGCTTCGACGACCAGGGCCGCCAGTATGATGAAAAGGGCAACCTCAACGACTGGTGGACCGAAGAGGACGCCAAGAACTTCGACGCCAACAAGCAGGCCCTCATCGACGCCTTCAGCGCCGTCAAGGTCCTCGAGGATGCCGGCAACGGCCAGCCCCTCTACGGCAACGGCGAGCTGACCCTCGGCGAGAACATCGCCGACAACGGCGGTCTCCACGTCTCCTACCTCGCCATGCAGAACGCCATGCAGCAGGGCCAGGTCAACAAGGAGCAGATGGACAACTTCACGCCCGAGCAGCGCTTCTTCCTGGCCTACGCCGCCGTCTGGGCCTCCAACATCAACGATGAGGGCATCCTCAACCTCACCCAGAACGACGTCCACTCCCTCGGCCGCAACCGCGTCAACGTCGCCCTGCCCCAGGTCACCGAGTTCCTCGAGGCCTTCGGCATCAAGGAAGGCGACGGCATGTGGCTCGCCCCCGAGAAACGCGCCCAGCTCTGGTAGGATTATACAATCCTCATCCTGAAACATTTAGGCTCGCCGACAGCGGCGAGCCTAAACTTTTTTTGGGGGGTCATGTAGTTTTTTGACCTTTTTTTGCGTTATAATAGCAAATCGAAAACAAAAAACACCCTTTTTGATATGAAGAGAACGACCCTCCTGACCCTCCTCCTGGCTGCCGCCGCACTGCTGGCAGCCGCGTGCGAAAAGAGCACCCGCGACGTGGTGCGCCAGATTGTCTACACCGTCGACAACAACGCCGAGCAGCACGTCACCACCCGCACCGACGCCGAGTTCGACGCCCTGCTGGAGCAGTTCTGCCACTACGCCGAAAGCGGTAGCACCGTCTCCTTCCATGGAGCGCCGGCGTCCCGCCGGCACAAGCCAGCTGTGAGCCAACGCTCAAAAGACGCCACCACCTACAGCACCACCTCCGGCGACGAAATCAAGGCCTGGATGCGCGACATGGAGGCCGCCGGCATGACCGTCACCGTGACCTACAACTCCGAGACCGGCACCTGGAACGGCACCGCCTACGCTAACGCCAGCGCTCACCAATCCGTCGGCTGCATCACCTACGCCACGCCCTACAATGTGGCCGAGGGGGCCATCCTCACCTTCGACACGGTGAACCACATAGCCTACATCACCACCGGCCACATCCCCTCAGGCCAGATGGAAATCCATTTCCCCACGGGCAAGTACCGCTACATCCGCAGCGGCAACCGCCTGCTGCTGCACGATTACTACAGCATGACCGAGGCCTTCGAGGAGACCCTCACCATCACGCCCACCGGCGGCAACACGCTGGACCTCACCTACAACTACGACGGTCCCTGCCCCGCCGACCACACCCACCGTGCCCAGCTCGTACCCACCGACCTCTACACCCTCCTCTTCTGCCACAACGAGGCCGCCGACGTCCTGCTCCACATCGACCGCTCCGTCTACAACGGCGGCCACGGACAGGCCTCGGTGCGCTACTACGACGAGTCGGTCTACTACTCCCCCACCCGACCGTTTGAGAACGGGCGGTTCTCCTATGGCGTCATCATGACCTTTGCGGAGGGTGGCCCCGGATGGGAAATGTTCTTTGAGGAGAGCTACGACGACCTGGCCTCCTGGCTCGATATCAGCAACTACAACGGACAGACCGAACTTTGGCACATCTGGTCAGAATACGGAAGCCAGGAAGCCTACAACCCTTTGAGAGATTTCCTCTTCGAACACATCAGATAGCCCCTCACCGGTGTCCACCTTCGAGCACATCCTGCAACGCCACCGCGGCCTCATCTTCTCCGTCTGCCAACGCTACAGCCGACAGGGAGCCACCGCCGACGACCTGGTGCAGGAGGTGACCCTCACCCTCTGGCAACGGCGCGAGCAGCTGATGGCCATCACCATAGCGCCACGGCAGACGGCATGGATATGGCGCGTGGCACGCAGCACCTGCATCGACATCCTGCGCCGCACCCCGCCCACCTATCCCCTCCCCGAGGCCTACGACCCGCCCGACAATCTTGACTCCTCCCACTCCCATCACCTGCACCAACTCATACAACTGCTGGAGGAACCCGACCGCACCATCATCCGCCGCCACATCGAGGGCTACAACTACGAAGAGATTGCACAACAAACAGGCCTCACAGCCAACAACATCAGCGTCCGTCTGGTGAGGATAAAAGAGAGACTGAGACAAATGTGGGAGAAATGAATAAATGAAAAATGAGAAATGAAAAATAATATGACGACATTCGACGAACAATGGGATTTGCTTGAAGGGCAGCACATGGCCCACAGCATGGTGCGCCAGTTCCCTGCCTGGCAGCGGCGCCGACGCCTGCAACGACGGGTGGTGGCCGCAGTGCTGGCCGCGGTGCTGATCGTCGCCGCCGTGGTGCCCCTGCTGCGCCCATCAGCCCCCCTTTCGGGCGACTACACCCTCGTCTGCTGTAACCGCACCCAGACGTTCTCCGACCAGCAGTGGGCCGACCTCGCCGCCATACTCCTCGACGACAACAACAACAGCCTCATGATATGAAACGCCTCCTCCCCATACTGCTGCTCTTCCTGCTGCCCTTGGCGGCCACCGCACAAGGCGTGCTCTACCAGCGCCACGCCGCCAGCGGCGACCTCGCCGTAGCCCAGGTCAACGGCTTCCGCCTCAACGACTCGGTGCGCGTCGACGTCGTCATCGTCGTGGCCGACAACGAGGAGGCTTGGCAGCGCCTCAAGGAGGAGTACGACATACGCACCTCGGCGGGCATCACCTCGTGGATCGGCGAGGCCGACCACCCGGAGCACCGCACCCGCTGGACAGGCCAGCCCGCCTGCCGCGCCGTGGCCTCGCACGCTCGCCGCACCATTGGCTTCTACCGCATTGACAACCGTGCCCAGTACGAAGCCCTGCTGGAATACCAGATTGATAAAATGAAGAATGAGAAATGAAAAATAACGATATGAAACACCTTGCCCTGTTCACCGCCCTGCTGGCCACCCTCTTCGCCCTCGCGGCCTGCCATCCCGAGGAGCAAGAAACCCTTCGCCACATCGCCTACACCGTCGACGACGCCGCCGAGCAGCACGTCACCACCCGCACCGAGGCCGAGTTCAATGCCCTGCTGGAGCAGTTCTGCCACTACGCCGAGGAAGGCTCCACCGTCACCTTCCATGGAGCGCCGGCGTCTCGCCGGCACAAGCCGGCTGGAATCCAGCCCTCCAAAGACGCCACCACCTACAGCACCACCTCCCGCGACGAAATCAAAGCCTGGATGCGCGACATGGAGGCCGCCGGCATGACCGTCACCGTGACCTACGACTCCGAGACCGGCACCTGGAACGGCACCGCCTACGCCAACGCGCAGCAGCCGCGCGGCGTGGCCACCTTCGTCAACCTCGCAGACCCCAACTACAACGGCCCCACGGTCTTCGTCACCATCGACAGCCTCAACCGCACCGCCTACGTCAACTTCGACAACGAACACTACTCGCAGTGGCACATCCCCGTCGGCATATTCGACGGCATCTGGCAGTACGACGACATCCACCTCATCCTCCACACCGACAATGGCGACACCCTCTGCCTCAACCACCTCATGGGCGACACCATGCTCCTGCGCCTCTACCCCGCCGCTCCCTGCCGCACCCTCCACGAGCACTCCATTGTCGTGACCCGCGCCCCGCAGGAATGGCAAACCTGGTACAGCGACCAGGTCGGCGGCATCGTCCTCAACGTCCTTCCAAACGTCATCGAGACCTACCCCGAAATCCACCTCGGCCAAATCTGCGCCCCGGGGGCCTACCTCATCAACTGCCCCTGCCCCATCGTCACCGGAAGCTGCGAACTGCAACGCTACTACACCGACCTCCCCGACATCGACTGGGAGCTCTCCCTGCGCTACTCCTACATCAACGACAGCTCCTACTATCGCGTCGACTCCCTCGGCCTCTCCGGCGACTTCCTGCTCGACCGCACCGTCACCCTCCACGACCTCCGCCAGTTCCCGGGCTGCGCCAGCCAGTACATCTTCAACCGAGTCAATTAAGCCCCCTTATGAAACAATAAAATCCTTCCATTTGCGTTATCCAAAAAAACATCAACGCAAATGGAACACACCACAATAGGCCAGGTGGTATCATGGCTCGACACCACCTTCCGCCCCGAGCTGCAGGAAGACTACGACAACGCCGGTTTCCTCATCGGCCAACGGCAGACCCCCTGCACAGGCGTCCTCATCGCCCTCGACCTCACCCCCGCCGTCGTCGACGAAGCCATTTCCCTCGGTCTCAACCTCATCGTCACCCACCATCCCCTCATCTTCAACGGGCTGAAACGCATCACCTCCGACAACGAGGCCGGGCGAACCGTCATCAGCCTCATCCAGCACGGCATCGCCGTCTATGCCGCCCACACCAACCTCGACAACCTCCCCTGGGGCGTCAACGGCATCCTCGCCGAAAAGCTGTGCTTGACGGACTGCCACATCCTTCGGTCGACACACTCCTCAGTCAGCCGCTCCTCGGCTGACAGCTCCCCTAACTTAGGGGAGCAGCGAGATAGCAACTCACAGCAACAAAAGCCATCTGGTTCCTCCCCTAAGCTAGGGGAGGTGGACGCACGTAGTGCGGACGGAGGAGTGTGTAACCCAGACGAAACCGGCGCCGGCATGGTAGGCAAACTACCCCACCCCATCCCCGCCGAAGCCTTCCTCCTCAAGCTCAAAGAGACCCTCGGCATCCCCACCCTCCGCACCTCGCCATTGGAGCGCCGGCGTCCCGCCGGCATCAGGACCGTCGCCCTCTGCGGCGGCAGCGGCGCCTTCCTCATCCCCGACGCCATCGCCGCCCATGCCGACATCTACATCACCGCCGACCTCAAATACCACGACTTCCAGCGCCCCGAAGGACGCATCATCCTCGTCGACGCCGGCCACTACGAGACCGAACAATTCGCAAAAGAAATATTTTATCGCGCTATTTCAGAAAAATTTAGTAACTTTGCATGCCGAATTTCCACGAAGCAAGAAAGCCTCGTGCAGTATATTTGATTAAAATACAATAATATATATAATAATATGGCAAAAAAAGTCAGCACCAAAAAGGAAGAAGAACAGAACGTAGCCCCCGTCATCCTGCGTCCCGACGTCGACCTCGCCATCGAGAAACGCCTCGTGGCCCTCTACACCCTCCAGAGTGTGGATAGCGAAATCGACAAAATCCAGATCATCCGTGGCGAACTGCCACAGGCGGTACAGGACCTCGAGGACGAAATCGCCGGTCTGAACACCCGCATCGAGAACTTCAACAACGACATCAAGGAAACCGAGGCCACCAACAAGGCCCGCAACACCGAGATTGCCGACCACGAGGAACAGATCAAGAAGTACAAGAAACAGCAGGACAACGTCCGCAACAACCGCGAGTACGAGTCCCTCGCCAAGGAAATCGAGTTCCAGTCCCTTGAAATCCAGCTCTGCGAACGCAAGAACAAGGAAGGTGCCGCCAAAGTCAAAGAACTCAAGGAGCACATCGCCGCCGCCAAGACCCTCGTCGAGAACCGCACCAAGGACCTCGACGCCAAGCGCGAAGAGCTCACCTCCATCATCGCCGAGACCGAGAAGGACGAGAAACGCCTCCGCGAGAAGAGCAAGGAGCAGGAGCAGTACATCGACGACCGCTACCTCTCCGCCTACAAGCGCATCCGCGGCGCCGCCCGCAACGGCCTCGCCGTCGTCACCATCGACCGCGACTCCTGCGGCGGCTGCTTCAGCAACATCCCGCCACAGCGCCAGATGGAAATCAAGATGCACAAGAAGGTCATCGTCTGCGAGAACTGCGGCCGCATCCTCGTCGACGACGACATCGCAGAAAAAGCCAAAGCCCAACTGGAGAAATAATGGAACGCCGGCGTCCCGCCGGCAAAAAGAAATAACAATATGCAGTATACATTCAATCCCAACGAAAAACTCACCCTGGACAAGATTCAGGAGATCATCGATAAGAAAATGACCCTCGCCCTCGGCGACGAGGCCAAGCGCCGCATCGAGAAATGCCGCAACTACCTCAACCAGAAGATGGAAACCCAGAAGGAACCCATCTACGGCGTCACCACGGGCTTCGGCTCCCTCTGCAACATCTCCATCAGCAAGGAACAGCTCAGCCAGCTGCAGAAGAACCTCGTCATGAGCCACGCCTGCGGCGTGGGCGACGAAGTCCCCGCCGAGGTCGTCCGCCTCATGCTCCTCCTCAAAGCCCAGAACTTCACCTTCGGCTACAGCGGAGCCCAGCTGCAGACCGTCCAGCGCCTCGTGGACTGCTACAACGAGGACGTCCTCCCCATCGTCTACCAGCAGGGCAGCCTCGGCGCCAGCGGCGACCTCTGCCCCCTGGCCAACCTCATGCTCCCCGCCATCCTCGGCATGGGCGAAGTGTACTGGAAAGGCCGCCGCTGCGACGTCAGCGAGGTCTACGCCGCCAAAGGCTGGCAGCCCATCGAGCTGCAGAGCAAGGAAGGCCTCGCCCTCCTCAACGGCACACAGTTCATGAGCAGCTACGCCGTGTGGAGCCTCCTCAAGGCCCGCCGCCTCAGCCGCCAGGCCGACATGGTCCTCTCCCTCAGCCTCGACGCCTTCGACGGCCGCATCGAGCCCTTCTACGAGTGCCTCCACATGGTGCGCCCCCACAAAGGCCAACTCGAAACCGCCGCCGCCGTTCGCGACATGACCGAGGGCAGCGAGATTATCCGCCGCCACAAGGACCACGTGCAGGATCCCTACAGCTTCCGCTGCGCACCCCAGGTCCACGGCGCCGCCAAGGACACCATCCGCTACGTTGAATCCGTCGTCGAGACCGAAATCAACTCCACCACCGACAACCCCATCGTCCTGCCCGACGAGGACATGGTCATCTCCGGCGGCCACTTCCACGGCGAGCCCCTCGCCATGGTGCTCGACTTCCTGGCCATCGCCGTGGCCGAACTCGGCGCCATCTCCGAGCGCCGCACCTACCAGCTCATCGACGCCAAGCGCGGCCTCCCCTCCTTCCTCGTGGCCAAACCCGGCCTCAACAGCGGCTTCATGATCCCGCAGTATGCTGCCGCCGCCATCGCCAGCCAGAGCAAACAGCTCTGCACGCCCTGCAGCGTCGACAGCATCCCCTCCAGCCAGAACCAGGAGGACCTCGTCAGCATGGGTGGCAACGCCGCCACCAAGACCTACCGCGTCTGCGAGAACACCGAGCGCATCCTCGCCATCGAGCTCTTCAACGCCGCCCAGGCCCTCGACTTCCGTCATCAGGAAGGCCTCAAGAGCAGCCCCAAGATCGAGCAGATGGTCGCCGACTACCGCCAGAAGGTCAACTTCGTCGACATCGACCAGATCATGTACAAGCACATCCACGCCAGCGTCCGCTTCCTCCAGGAAATGGCGCTGTAGACCAACCAACAACAATAACAGCCGGAGCAACCATCACCCTTGCTCCGGCTTTTTTGTGTGTAGCAACGGGGGAAAATAGGGGAAAAACAGGGGAAAAACAGGTACCGAATTCGACTGTTCTTATATAGTATACATATAGTATACATATACTTCTCATATAGTATTTATATACAGTATATGAATACTATATGAGAAGTATATGTATACTATATGACATGGGTCGAATTTGGGGGCTGTCGATCAGGGGGTTGGGGGGCTAGTGGACGTAGTCGCGGGCGTAGGTGGCCTTGATGCGGGCGAGCTTGATGAGGTAGTCGTAGAGGTTGGCGAGGTTGCTGCCGGCAACGTTGGTGAGGAAGGCGTTGAAGGTGTCGACGGTGCGTCGTTCGACGACCCACTGGGCTCCGTCGAGCTTGGGCACAACAAAGGCGCGGGGCAGGCTGTCGAAGTGCAGAGTCTCGAAGAGGCGCAGGAGGACGGTCCCTTTGGCGGTGGTGCTGTCCCACAGAGGCTCGATGCCCGCCAGCCGCATGTAGTCAACCACGAGGCCGGCCTCGTAGTCGCAACTGCCGTTGTTGAAGTAGCCTTCGGGGAAATATTCCGAATTCTGCGCCCGCGTGGCAATGGATAGCAGGAGGAGAAGGGGGAGAAGGATGCGTTTCATATGCTGTGGGCGGTTTAGGGGTTGAAGTCGAGAGCGGAAAGGAAGAGGTCGCAGCGGGCGATGAACCATGTGTCGACGTCGATGTCGCGCCAGTAGACGGAGGCGACGGGGCGGGAGTGGAAGATGCAGCCGTGGTAGGTAGCATAGCCGGGAGCAGAAAAATGGGCGTAGGGCGAGGTGGTGTAGCAGAGCGTGGCCGTGAAGCGGCCGCTGCCGCTGAAGGAGTCGTACAGGCGGCGCGAGCGGCCGGGAGCAAGCGGAGCCTCGACGCGGTAGGAATAGGACCAATGCTGCTCGAACTGCTCCGGGAGTCCCTCGCTGTAATCCCACAGACGGACGTCGAAGTTGTTACGGAGACCGTCATAGAGCGTGTCCTCCGAGCGGTTGACGAGGTTGAAGAGCGGCTCGCGCTTCGCGGTGTCGACGCCGAGGTAGTATAGCTTGACTTCCGGCGGCGCGGGACGGAAGATGCGGATGGCGGGATAGGCCATGCCCGTGGTGTCGTACCACTCGACAACGACACCGGCATGCACGAGGAGTTCCGAGCCGTCGATGCTGAAGGGGAGCTCGAAGGTGCAGGTGTCGACGGTGAGCCGCAGACGGTAGTCGCCCGTGGCCGCGAGTTGGCGGTCGTAGCTGCGGAGATTGGATTGCGAGGGCGAGTCCAGAGGCATGCCGATGCCGGCGGGACGGCGCCGCTCCACGTGCTTGCGTGGACGAAGCGTGGGGCTGGCGAGGGTGTCGGCACGGCCGTCGGGGTCCACCAATACTATGCGCACCGGCACAGCGGCCTTATACGCCCCGTCGATTCTGTTGTTCAGCGTGAACCGCACGGGCACCTGGGCGGAGGCAGAATTGAGAATTGAAAATTGAAAATTGAAAATTAGGCTGACGCATGCCAATGTTCTCAATATTATTCTGTTCTTTTTCATATAGTTTCAATTCTCAATTTTCAATTCCCTTGCGGCAGTAACCGCGGGCATATTGGGCTTTGATGCCGGCGAGCTTGATGAGGTAGTCGTAGAGGTCGCCTATCTTGTCGCCGGCGAGGTTGGTCAGGTGGATTTTGAAGGTGTCGGCGGTGTGGCGTTCGATGGTCCAGGTGGCGCCGTCTGTCATGAGTTGGTAGTGGGTGCGCGGCAGGCTGTCGAAGTGCAGGGGCTCGAAGAGCTGCATCAGGCGGCGGTACTTGCGGGGACTAAGGCGGAGTTGACCTTCGCGCGCCTCGTTGTCGAGCATCTTCCAGTAGAGCATCGCGCCGCGGGCGGTCTTCTCGATGCGGAACGAGAGGGGCGCGTGAAACGAGGGGTAGAAAGCGAAGCGGAGCACGGTGTCGCCGGGGGCGAGGAGGGTGTCGTAGAGCACGGGCTCGGACATGAGTTTGAGGTCGCGCGAGAGCGCCTGCACCCAGAAGTAGGAGTCGCTCAGGTCGAAGTTGCCGATGTAGTCGTAGGTCGCGGGGAGGGCGTCGTCATTCGGGTCGCAGAAGACGGAGTGGGGGTAGTGGAGCCCCGCCACGGTGTCGAAAGGCAGGCGGTTGCGCGGGTCGTGCGGCAGGCCGAGGTAGCGCTCCAGTTGGCGGATGGGGATGTAGGCGTCGAGGAGCTTCCCGAGGGTGTCGTTGTAGCCGTAGGTGGATTCGGTGCCGGGATAGCGGTCGAGGAAGAGGTAGAAGTATTTCAGGGCGCTGTCGGCCGGCGAGGCCACGACGGGCGTTCGGTCGTAGTTGCGGGAGAAGTCGAGGATGTCGAGCAGAGAGGAGTCCATGGCGTCAGGTTCCTTCACCGGCACAAGCGGGAGCATGAATTCGTTGTAGTAGTTGTACGCCAAATAATAGCAGGGCTTGAAGTCATCGGGGTGGAGGTAGTGCTTGAGGTACCAATCGTAGATGGCGCTCCACTTGCCGCTGTCGCGCTGGGTCTCGCGGATGGGGTGTCCGTAGGCGGGCTTGAGGCTGTCGGGCACGCAGAAGCGGAAGCGGCACACGGCAAGGCTGCGCACGGGCTTGCCCTCTTTCAGCGCAGGCTCCCAGCGCGGCATGAGGCCGAGCAGGCGCTTGGCTTCGGCATGGAAGCCGTATTCGTCCTCTTGCGGTTGCTCGTACTTGAGACGCGATACGGTTCCATCGCGCTCGACGATGAACTCCAGATTGACAGTTTCGTTTCTGAACTCACGCAACGCCTCTGGGGGATAGACCATCAGGCTGTCGATAAAGGCGTCGCAGGCCTCCTTGCCGCCAGGGAAGCTGGCGGGCGTGACGTTGCAGCGGCCGTCGGGGTGATAAATCAGCATACTGTCTGCCGGCGGGACGCCGGCGCTCCTTGCGCTGTCGGCCAGCGAGAGGAGGGTCTTGACGTAGTAGCCACTGGGGCCGTCAAAGCTCTCTCCATAGGTGACGTAGTCGTTGATTTCTAGGATGTAGGGCATGCCGCCGTGGCTACCCTCGACGCGCGGGGAGACGGCATAGGCATACTCGTACGAAAGGCTGCGGCTCTCGTCGTCGGACAGTAGGTAGCTGCCCTCCTCGAGTATGCCGCGCTCCTCGTTCTGCCCACAGAGGGCGCGGCCGCGCTGCCAGGTGACGATTGTGGTGTTGTCGTTGAAGTCCACGCGGACAAAGAGCGGGTGCCCGCCGGTCTCCAGTGCCGAGACGCGCACGCTTTCTCCGGTGGTGTCGCTCAGTTGCAGCGAATCGAGGCCCGCCAGATGCATGTAGTATACCACGGTGGACGAGTCGTATTGCAAAACCGTCTGCCCCAAGGCCATGCCCATCCACAGCAGTAATCCAGTTAAAATAAATGTTTTTTTCATGGGTTCAGGGTGTGCTTCCTGATGTTGTCGTAGCCGCGGAAAGAGCGGGTGGTGCCGTCGGTGAAGTGGAAGGTGATGGAGGTGACGCGCATGTATTTGATGCGGCCGCGGTCGTCCCAGAAGAGTTCGTCGAAGGTGTACTGCGCCGGCGAGCCTGGACGTATGGGGCCCATGCAGCGGACGGTGCGGATGTCGCGGTTGAACTGGTCCTTCTGGATCTGGTTGCGTTCGTTGATGGGGGTAACGGTGATCTCCACCTTGGTGACAATCTTCTGGAAACAGTTGTAAAAGTTGAATTCGAGACCGAACATGTAGTCGCTGTGGGCGGGGTTGATGGACATGATGAATATCTGGTCGCGGTTCATGCGATCCTTGGTGGCCTGCACTTCGGCCATGAGGCGCTGTTCGGCTTGGTCGATGGAGTCGCGTTGGAGGACGATGGTGATGCTGTCGGCCTGGCGGGCAAAGAGTTCGCTGACGTTGTCCAGGGAGTCCAACTGACGTTGCAGTTGCTGGCGGTGTTCCAGCTCCTGTTGCTGCCGCAGGGCCTGGCGTTCCTCGTAGGCGAGGAGACCCTCGTCGGTGGTGAAGGAGCCCCACTCGGCCAGGCGTTGGAGTGCCGGGAGGGTAAGTGTCTGCCGGGCATGGGTGTTGGTGCGGACGGTGAAGACGACGGGCCACTCGGGCGAGGGCTGGTAGCGATAGCCGAGCCAGACGAGGGGTGCGAAGGGGCCGTAGCGGTGGTCGGAGGTGTCCACGTCGAGGAGGCTTCCGTTGTCCATGCCGATGTAGGCCCATTCCTGGAGGGTGCGATAGCGAGCGCGCCAGTAGCGGTCGGAGACGAGGTAGGGGAAAAGCTCCGTGGCCAGGCGTTCGGGGAGGGAGACGTCGATGCTGTCGGTCTGGAAGTGGAGGGTGTATTTGCCGGTACGTTTGCCGCTGACGCTGAGACGGTACATACGGTTGTACTTCAGCTTCCGGGGTGCAATCTTCTTCTCAATCAGCTTCTTGAGGGCGTGTGGGGGTTCGATGAGGTAGGCATCGTCAAGATGGGCCTCGGTGATGGTGGTGTAGTTCCATGACTGCTGGGCCTGTGCGGAATTGAAAATTGACAATTGAAAATTGAAAATTATGCTAACGATTACAAATATCATCAAGTTTCTTTTCTTATTTTTCATATGAATTCACAATTTTCAATTCTCAATTTTCAATTTCCTTAGTGTGCCTGGAGCCAGTTGTCGCCGACGTCGATGCCAACCTCGATGTCGATGCCGGGGAGCGGGAGGGCCTGCTTCATTTCGCGAGCAACAATCTGACGGACGAGGGCTTCCTCGGGGCGGTAGAGGTCGAAGACAAGTTCGTCGTGGACCTGCAGTATCATGCGTGTGCGGAGGTGCTGGGAGCGGAGGGAGCGGTGGATGCGGACCATGGCGAGCTTGATCATGTCGGCCGAGGTGCCCTGGATGGGCATGTTGACGGCATTGCGCTCGGCGAAGGAACGTGCCGAGGCGTTGCGGGAGTTGATGTCCGGCAGGTAGCGCCGACGCCCCAGAAGGGTCTGGGCGTAGCCGTGCTCTCGCGCCGCAGCGATGCTTTCGTCGATGAAGCGGCGGATGTCGGGGTACTGGGCGAAGTACTCATCGATGAGGGCCGCGGCCTCCTTGCGGGGGATGCCGAGCTGCTCGCTGAGGCCAAAGGCGGAGATGCCGTAGACGATGCCGAAGTTGACGCTCTTGGCGTTGCGGCGCTGGTCCTTGGAGACCTCGGCGATGGGCAGATGGTAGATTTTGGCGGCGGTGGCGGCATGGATGTCGAAGCCGTTGGCGAAGGCTTCGAGCATGTGGCGGTCGTTGGCCAGGGAGGCGATGATGCGGAGCTCGATCTGGGAGTAGTCGGCGGCGAGGAGGAGATGGTCGTCGTCGCGAGGGACGAAGGCGCGCCGTATCTCGCGGCCGCGTTCGGTGCGGATGGGGATGTTCTGCAGGTTGGGGTTGGAGGAGGAGAGGCGGCCGGTGGCGGTAACGGTCTGGTTGTAGACGGTGTGCAACCGCCCCGTAGCCGGGTTGATGAGCTTCGGGAACGAGTCCAGATAGGTGCCGACGAGCTTTGTCACCGACCGGTATTCCAATATCAGCGGAATGATAGGGTGCTTGTCGGCGAGTTTGGCGAGGACATCCTCGGCGGTGGAGTACTGCTTGGTGGCGGTGCGAGGGGGCTTGTCGGTGACCTTGAGTTTCTCGTAGAGCACCTCGCCCAACTGCCTGGGGGAGCTGATGTTGAAGCGTTCGCCGGCCAGCTCGTATATTTTTTCCTCTATGTCGTCGCGTTCGGCGGAGAGCTGGCGCGAGTAGTCCTTGAGGGCGTCGACGTCGATGCGGACGCCTTCGCGCTCCATGTCGATGAGCACGTCGACGAGGGGGAGCTCGACGTCGCGGTAGAGCTGTTCGAGCTGTGCGTCCTTGAGTTTGGCCACCATGCGGGGATAGAGCTGCCAGAGGGCGGCGGCCTGAGCGGTGCGGTCCTGCGGCTCGAAGCCGAGCATGGCGGAGCAGACGAAGTCGAGGGTGTGGCGCATCTCGGCGTCGATGAGGTAGTGGGCGAGCTGGATGTCGAAGAGGTCGCCCTGGAGCTCGATGTCGAGTTCGGCGAGGATGTATTTAAGGTTCTTCAGGTCGAAGCAGAGCTTGGTGGTGGCGGGATTGCCGAGGACGGCGGCGAGGCGCCGCAGGTCGATGTCGGCCACTTTGGCCACCCACACGGAGTCGGCATCGGTGCTGACAACGACATTGGGGCCGTCGAAGAGGATGGCTATATCCTTCCCCGCCAAACCGTCCAGCACCTCGGCCGTCAGCACAGCCTGCTGTACAGCCGGAGCCTGCTGTGCCGAGGGCGCCAAGTCGAACAACGTCGGCTCCGTTCTCCGTTCTCCACTCTCCGCTCTCCGTTCTCCACTCCCCTGCCACTGCATGGCCTTCTGGGGGTCGACGACGGTGAGGTCGGTGAAGACCCGGCGGGCAAACTGGCGGAACTCGAGCTGGTCGCACACTTCGCGCAGCATGGGGTAGTCGGGCTCGGTCCAGAGGAGCTCCCCTTCGTCGAAGGAGACGGGGGCCTCGAGGCAGATGGTGGCCAACTGCTTGGAGAAGAGGGCCTGCTCGCTGTTCTCGCGCACCTTCTCGCGAAGGCGGTCGTTCTTGATGTCGTCCACATGGGCCACCATCTCCTCGATGGAGCCGAACTGGTCGATGAGCTTCTTGGCGGTCTTCTCCCCCACCCCAGGGATGCCAGGGATGTTGTCTATTGCGTCGCCCCAAAGGCCCAGGAGGTCAATGACCTGGCGCGGATGGGCGATGCCGTAGCGCTCGCAGACCTCCTTTACGCCGAGGATGGCGTCCGGGGTCTTGCCGCGTCCGTAGCGGTACATCTTGACATGCGATGTCACCAGCTGCGCAAAGTCCTTGTCGGGCGTGGCCATCAACACCTCGTCGAAGCCTGCCAATTCAGCGGCATGGCTCAGGGTGCCGATGACGTCGTCGGCCTCGTAGCCCTCGCAGGTCACCTGCGGGATGCGGAACGCCTCGATGATGCGGCAAATCCACGGCAGGTTGCTCTCAATGTCCTCAGGCATAGGGTCGCGGTGGGCCTTGTACTCGGGATACATCTCATGGCGGAAGGTGGGTTTCGGCAGGTCGAAGGCCACGGCGACATGCGTCGGCCGCTGGCTACGCAACAGCTCGTAGAGCTGCATCGTGAAGCCCAGCGACGCCGCCGTGTTCAGGCCCTTCGAGTTCAGCCGCGGCGCGGCGCTCATGGCAAAATAGCCGCGGTACACCGCCGCCATACCGTCTATCAACAGTAACTTCTTCAATTTTCGATTCTCTATTATAAATCCTCTATTTACTTCAGCGGGTTGGCTGTAAGCTCGTCGTATTCCTTGCGGTTGCGCAGGATGTTGCATGCCAGGTAGACGGCCGAGCGCATGGACTGCTCGCTGGCCTTGTCCTTGCCGGCGATGTCGTAGCCCGTGCCGTGGGCCGGCGAGGTGCGCACGTATGGCAGGCCCGCGGTGTAGTTCACGCCTTCGGTGAACGACATCAGCTTGAACGGTATCAGGCCCTGGTCGTGGTAGAGGGCGAGGACGCCGTCGAACTTGTTGAACTCCGACGAGCCGAAGAAACCGTCGCTCGGGAAGGGGCCGTAGGCCAGGATGCCTTTCGACTGCGCCTCGTCGATGACGGGCTTGATGACCTTCATGTCGAAGTCGCCGATGACGCCGTTGTCGCCGGCGTGGGGGTCGAGGGCGAGGACGGCAATCTTCGGGATGGTGATGCCGAAGTCGCGCTTCAGGCTCTCATTCATCAGGCGTATCTTCTCGCTCAGCAGGTCGTGCGTCAGGGCGCCGGGCACATCCTTCAGCGCCAGGTGGTTGGTCACGATGCCGATACGGATACGGTCGCAGACCATGAGCATCAGGCTCGAGGAGCCGAACTGGTGGCTGAGGTACTCCGTGTGGCCGGGGAAGTCGAAGTCCGGCGCCTGGATGTTGCGCTTGTTGATAGGCGCCGTCACCAGCACGTCCACCTTGCCGTCCTTGAGGTCCTTGCAGGCACGGTCCAGGCTCTCGCGGCTCAGCCGTCCAGCCACCTCAGTGCTCTTGCCAAGGTCGATTTTGATTTCCTCCTGCACCAAGTTGATGACGTTGAAGCGCCTGTCCTGCGCCTCGTCGGGGCTCTTCACCGAGCTGAAGGTCATCTCCCCCGGCATCGACTGCAGCAGCTTCTTGTGGTAGCTGGCCACCTTCGTGCTGCCGTAGAGCACCGGCGTGCAGACGTCGTACATGCGGCTGTCGCCGAAAGTCTTCAATATCACTTCGTAGCCCACGCCGTTGATGTCGCCGTGCGTGATGGCCACCTTTATCTTCTTTTCTTCGTTATTCTTTTCCATATAATTATCTATAAAATCTGTCTTTTCTAAAACTATCGTATCTATTTCTCCTGCATCTGCAGATAGGCATAGAGCAGGCGTATGCCGTAGCCGCTGGCGCCGACGCGGTAGTACTGCTGCGGCTTGGTGAAGTAGGCCACGCCGGCGATGTCCAGGTGCACATAGGGCACCTCCTTGGCGAAATGGGCCAGGAACTTGCTGGCGGTGATGGTACCAGCCTGCGGCGTGCTACCACAGTTGCGCAGGTCGGCGAAGTCGCTCTTTATCAGCTCGTCGTACTCCTTCCACATCGGGAACTCCACCAGGCGCTCGTACACCTCGTTGCCCACAATCTTCAGCATCTCCATCTCGCGCTCGGCGTGGGTCTGCATGGCGGCGATGCCGAAGGTGGAGATGGCCCGCACGGCGGCGCCCGTCAGCGTGGCGGCGTCGATGATGACACGCGGGTGGTAGTTCTTCACGGCGTAGGCTATGGCGTCGGCCAGGATGAGGCGTCCCTCGGCGTCGGTGTTCACCACCTCGACGGTGGTGCCGTCGTACATGGTCAGGATGTCGTCGGCGGCATAGGCGTTGAACCCCGGCCGGTTGTCCGTCAGCGGCAGCAACGCCACCACGTGCACCGGTAGCCGGTTGTCGGCGGCGGCAAAGACCACACTGGCCATCGTGGCGGCTCCAGCCATGTCGCTCTTCATCTCCTGCATATAGTCGTCGGGCTTGATGTTCAGGCCGCCCGTGTCGTACATGATGCCCTTGCCCACCAGCACAATCGGATCACTCTGAGTACTCGGATTATTCTGATTACTCGGACAATATTCCAGTACAACAAACCGCGGCTCGTCCACGCTGCCCTTGTTCACGGCCAGCAGGCCGCCCATACGCAGGCTCTCGATCATACGCTTGTCCATCACGGTGCACGTCACCCCCTCGAGGTCCTTGGCCACAGCCTGCAGCTCGTCGGCGAAAGCCTCGGCATTGAGGTCGGCCACCGGCAGGTTCACCCACTCGCGGCACCAGAAGATGCGCCCCCACAGGCGTTCCTGGGTCTCCAGCTCCTCGGGGCTGAAGAACATCGAGCTGATGGTCAGCTCCTCCAGATGGTAGCACTCCTTGCTGCGGAAACGGTCGAAACTGTAGTCCGCCAGCGTCAGGCCTTCCACCATGGCCGCCACCTCTTCGGGCAGCGTGCCTTCGGCGCAGAGGCCGGCTTGCTTCACGCCGTCCTTCTCCATCATCTTCAGCAGCTCCGCCGCCTGGCAGCGCAGCGTCTCCTGCACCTCGGCGGCCGGACGCTCGCTGTCGAACGACACAAAATAGAGCCGCCACGGCAGACGGTCGAACGACACAATAAAATTCTTGCCCCTCGCCTCGG
This sequence comes from Bacteroidales bacterium, assembly GCA_017483575.1. Classification (GTDB taxonomy): domain Bacteria; phylum Bacteroidota; class Bacteroidia; order Bacteroidales; family P3; genus Colimorpha. Next base: position 47,918 of record JAFUWF010000018.1, on the reverse strand, counting down.
CCCTTTTGCCTCTAACCAGCTCCACCTCACGCTTGCCCAGCGGCAACACCCGCTCGGCCGACTCGTCGCCGTAGAGGAAAACAAGATTGCCTTCGTATGTTTTCGGATTGATATCTTTCAGACTATAAATCATAATGCAATAAATTTAATAAATTTTAATATAAAAAACGCACCACAACAACAATTATTGTGCCACCCGGAAAAAAAACATTTTCCACGGACATTCGATGCTCCAAACTACCAGTCAACACCCCACCAACTCCCTACCAACTCCCTACCAACTCCCACCACGGTAGGATTTGGTAGGACGATAGACGGGAGAAAAACGGCCGTTTTAACGGTTTTTAAGAAAGTTCGTCCAGGGTTTGCGAATGAGTGATGAGGAGGATGATTTTGGTCGGTTCGAGCTCGCGGAGGGTCTGCTGCAGGTGGCGGCGGGCGTCGGCGTCGAGCCAGGCGGTGGGCTCGTCGAGGAGGAGCACCTGGGCGTCGGAAGCCAGGGCGCGGGCCAGGGCTATGCGTTGCCACTGCCCCATGCTGAGCTCGGCGCCGCCGTCGAAGAGGCGGCCGAGGAGGGTGGCTTCCTTCTCCGGAAGGGCGTTGACGAAGGTGTCGGCGCCGGAGAGCTGTAGGGCATGTTTGACACACTCCTCAGTCAGCACATTCTGTGCTGATAGCTGGATGTTTTCCGCGACGGAGAGGTTGTAGCGAGCGAAGTCCTGGAAGAGGACGCCCATGCGCGAGCGAAGTTCTGCGGGGTCGAAACGGCGGATGTCGATGCCGTTGACGAGAACGGTGCCCTGCTGGGGGTCGTAAAGACGGAGGAGGAGTTTGATCAACGTGCTCTTGCCGAAGCCGTTGCGACCGTCGATACGGGTGATTTCGCCCCGACGGGCGCAGAGACTGAAGTGGCTGAGGACGTCGCGCTGCATATCAGGATAGCGGAAAGTGACGTCGCGGAACTCCACCTCGTTGATTTCCTGCGGCATGGCCAGGGGTTCAGCGGACGGCAGGATGGTGGGCTCTAGCTCGAGGAACTCGAAGAGGTTGCCGATGAAGAGGCGGTTGTCGTAGAGGCCCGCGACGGCGCCGACGAGCGACGAAAGGTAGCCCTGTCCGCGACGGAAGGCCTCGAAGAGCATCACGAAGGAACCGATGGTGATGGCGCCAGCCCAGGCGCGGTTCACCAGCAACCATACAACGGCGAACATGGCGGCAGCCTCGACAAAAGCACACAGCACATCGAGGGCACCGAGGCGGCGCGAGATGGACATGAGCCTAACAACCAGTTGCTTGCGAGCATCGACAAAGCGACCGCGGAAGAGGTCGGCGAAGCGGAAGGCGCGGAGTTCCTTGGCGAAGTCGCGGGCCGTCAGGATGGCGCCGTAGTAGGAGGTGCGACGGTAGAGCTGTGTGTTCTCGCGGCGGAAGCGGTAGATGCGGCGCGCCTTGTAGAGCCTCACGGCAAAACCGGGGACGACGGCCACAATCATCACCACAATGACCCACCACGAGGCGGTGAGCAGCATGGCCACCACGCCGATGATGGAGATGACGGCTCCGCCGAAGGACATGATGTTGTTCAGTATCTGCAGCGGGCGGTAGGTGGCCTCCTGCTGGGCGCGGTGGAAGGTGTCGTGGTAGGCGGGGTTGTCGTAGTATTGCATGTCCAGCCGAGCCGACTGGCGCTGCAAGAGGTCGCTGACATGGTCCACCAGCCGCTGCGAGAGGACGTCGTTGTTGATGCCGTTGAGGGCGGAGACAATGCGGTTCAGCAGGAAGACGAAGCACATGGTGATGAGTAGCCACATCACCTGCAAACCATAGCCCCCGGAAGTGGCGCCCGCCGTCACCGAGTCGATAAGCCCTTTGAGAATGTATAGGTTGACCAGCGGAAGTACGCTCTGCAGCACCACGTAGACCACCCGCAGCCAGAAGGAGCGGGGGTTGCAGCTGTGCACCATGCGGAGGGCTTTCCAGAGGTTCTTCATACAGGTTACCAGATGTTTATCTTTTTCACCACCTCAGCGCCGAGGTGGTCGTTGATGCGTTGGCGAAGGCCTTCGCGGCGGCGCATCATCTCGCTCCTGAGGGCCGCGGAAGCGAGACGGAGGGAGAGCACTCCGTTGGAGAACTGGACGGAGTTGGTCAGCCGGCTGATGAGGTCGCCGGCCAACTGACGATAGACCTTCTCGACACGCAGCTCGTCGGCCAACTCGCCGTGGTCGAGACGGCGAAGGGCCCCTTGGAGGTAGTAGTTGAGCGTGCGGTCGGGCTGCATGGCAGTTATGAGTTAAGAGTTATGAGTTATGGGTTACCGAGCCGTTGGCGACCTGGAAAAGGCTATGCTCGAGGTTGGGGAGTTCGTCGAAAATGGTCTGGATGCGGCCGGGCTGGGTGTCGGTGAGGAGCACCTGTCCAAAACTGTCGCTGCCCACAAGGGCGATGAGACGCTTGATGCGGACGAGGTCGAGCTTGTCGAAGATGTCGTCGAGCAGCAGGATAGGTTTCTCGCCGGAGTGGTTGAGCATGTACTGGAACTGAGCGAGTTTCAGCGCCAGTGCGAAGCTCTTCTGCTGTCCCTGGGAGCCGAATTTCTTGAGCGGCATGGCCTCGTCAGCCGAGGTCTCGGGTGCCGACAGGAGGAGCAGGAGGTCGTCCTTGTGGGGACCGGCATTGGTGTATTGGGAATACTTGTCGGCCTGGCGGCATTCCTCCAGTTGCACCACCAGCGGACGGCCATCGTGATGGTAGACCACCGTACCGGGTTCGTCGGTGCCCGCAATCCAATGGTAATAATGGGCGAAAAGGGGCGTGAAGTCCTCGACGAACTTCGCACGTCGGGCGGTGAGGAAGTCGCCGCTGTCGATGAGCTGGGCATCCCAGACGGAGACCATAGCGTCGTCCCACAGACGGTCCTCCCACATCTGTTTCAGCAGGCGGTTGCGCTGTTCGAGGGCCTTGGTGTAGCGCAGCAGGTGGTCCAGGTACTGGTGGTCGGTCTGCGAGATGACGCCGTCCATGAACTTGCGCCGCAGGTCGCTGCCGCCGGTTATGAGCTGCTGGTCGTTGGGCGAGACCATGACGAGGGGAATCCTGCCGATGTGCTCGGCGAGGGTTTTGCAGACTTTCTTGTTCCACTTCACCTGCTTGCCCTGTCCGCGGCGGAGGGTGAGCGAGGCCACATCGCCGCCGCCATAGTGCCCGTGGATGGCGAAGAACTCCTGTCCCATGCGGATATTCTGGGAGTCGACGGGGTTGAAATAGCTCTTGCAGAACGAGAGGTAATAGACCGCGTCGAGGAGGTTGGTCTTGCCGGCACCGTTGTTGCCGACGAAGCAATTGACGTTGTCGCAGAGCTGCACGTCGGCCTCGGCGTAGTTCTTGAAGTCGGTTAATATGAGGCGGTTGAGAATCACTACTGTACAAGTTTTATCAGTTGGTCTTTCACCTGTTCCATAAGCCAGCGGGGTGTTGAGGTGGCACCGCTGATACCCACCCTGTCGGCACCTGCGAACCAGTCGGCCTCCAAGGCCGCGGCATCGGCGATGAAGTGGGTGCGCGGCTGCACCTTGCGGCAATACTCGTAAAGGTAATGACCATTGCTGCTATTGGCGCCAGCCACAAAGAGGAGCACGTCGACGCTGCGGGCGAACCCTTCAAGCTCGCGGGCGCGGTTGGCCACGCGGTTGCAGATGGTGTCGTAGGCGATGAAGTCGGCCCCTTCGGCAAGGCGACTGCGGATGTTGGCTATGAGCTGCTGGTACTCCTCGCGGCTCTTGGTGGTCTGGGAATAGAGGCGGATGGGGCGGCAGAAGTCGATGGCGCCGAGGTCGTCGGGACGGCTGGCGATGATGGCCGTGCCGCCAGTCTGTCCGGTGAGGCCTATGACCTCGGCGTGGCCGGGCTTGCCAAAGATAACAATCTGGCCGCCGACACGTTGCATCTCGTCATAGCCCTTGCGGATACGTTGCTGGAGGGCAAGGACGATGGGGCAGGTGGCGTCGATGAGGCGGATGCCGAGGCGGTCGGCGGTGCGGTAGGTCTCGGGAGGCTCGCCGTGGGCGCGGATGAGGACCTTGGAACCCTGCAGATCGGGCAGATGGCCGTGGTCTATCACTTCCAGGCCCAGCCTGCGCAGGCGCTCCACCTCAGCGCTGTTGTGCACAATGTCGCCCAGGCAATAGAGCCTGCCGTCGTGCGAGAGTTCCTCCTCGGCGGCACCGATGGCTTTCACCACTCCGAAACAGTAGCCTGCATTCTCATCAATCCTGATATCCATAACGCTCAACTCATACTTTGGTTCTCTTGGCGGGCCAGTTCGAGCACCTCGTCGTATTCCTCCGGCGTGAGGTCGTTGAAGAAGTAGTAGACGGGGTCCACCTTCTTGCCGTTGAGGATGACCTCGTAGTGGAGGTGTGAACCCGACGACATGCCGGAGCTGCCGACAGTACCTATCTGCTCGCCACGCTTGATGTGTTGCCCTTTGCGCACCTTGGTGCTGTTCATGTGGGCATAAAGGGTCTGGAATCCGAAACCGTGGTTGATAACCACCACCACTCCGTAGCCCGACAGTCCTTCGGGATTGCGTCCCGCCACCATCACGGTGCCGTCGCCGGTAGCATAGATAGGGGTCCCCTGGCGGGCTGCCATATCGATGCCGGAATGGAGGCGGTGGTGCTTGAGGATGGGATGGAAGCGCATTCCGAAGCCACTGACCACCTTGCATTGCGTTTTGGCCACCGGCATGATGGCCGGCATAGCGGCCATGCGCTCGTTCTTGGTGCGGGCCATCTCGTAGATTTCGTCCAGCGACTTCGACTCGACGTAAAGGCGCTTCGTAAGCTCGTCGACCCTCCGGGTGGTGCTCTTCAGCAGGGCTCCGTTTTCCCAGTTGTCGAACTCCGCATAGCGCTCCACTCCGCCGATGCCGCTGTATCGCTCGGACGGGCTGACAGGCTCCGAGGAGAAGATGGTGCGGTAGAGGTTGTCGTCGCGTTCCTCCAGGTTCTCCAGCACCTTCTCGGCGCGGTCCACACGCTCGTTGAGCAACTTGGACTGCCGGCGGAATTGCGCCAGCTCCCGTTTCATGGCGCGCTCCGATGGCGACTCCATGAACTGCATGCCCACTACCACAATCACCACTCCCAGCACCACACCGAAGAGGACGTTGAAGCTGATGCGCCGTACCTTGTCGCGCAGCGACACGAAGACCTTCTCATACCGCAGGGTATGGGGGTCGAATCGGTAGGTATGGCGCTGCTTCTTCATCATCCGTCAAAGGGTTTCCTTCAGCCGGTCGACGGCGCGGACAAAGTCCACAACCGCATGGACATGGTTGAAATAGAAGTTGAGGTTGAACTCCGGCACCTTAATCATGCTGGCCGCGTCGCCCATCTGGCCCAGCAAGGCCTCGTTGGGCTCTTCGATGGCCAACTCCTGGCTGACGATGGTAAGGTTCTTCAACGGCACCACGTCGAAGTCGACATGACTGCGGGCCACCACCATAGCGTCGGGCAGCAGGTAGTAGTGCACTCCGTCGGGGTCGCGCATCAGGGGCAGGAAGGCCTTGTTGCGGATGTAGTCGAACACGCCCATGTCGAAGAACACCTGCGAGTAGCTGTCCCTGCGTTTGGGATCGTAGAACCAGATACGGCGACAGGAGGCCACCTTCGTGAATGCATCAACGGTCTTGCAGTAGGCCTCATAGGTCTCCGCCGAGCAATGGTCCTTCACGTGCCATATCACCGAGTCCATGTCGTTCTCCAACTGGCGGATCTTGTTCTTATAGTGGCTCATGACGCTGACCAAGAACTTGTTGCTACGATGGCCCATCTTGTCCTTGATGCCGCGGATGACGCGCTGCATGCGTTCCTCCTTGCGGCCAACGGTAAGGGCATTGACGTAGCTCTCAAGCAGATGGCGACGGTAAGGTTCACTGGCACTTTCCAGCGCCTTGTTGGCGTCGGCAATGGCTTTCTCGAAGCTAGGCTCTTTGCCAAGCAGCAAGCGCCAGTAACTGGGCTTCATGGCTGCCACGTTCTTGCGCACGAAGGTATGGTAGCTGTGGCTCTCGCTCTCGCGCTCGATGAAGCCCGTGCCGGGAGTGCCGGTAACAATGTAGCGGCGACCGCTGTAGCGTATCTCGCCGGAGTCGCGGACACCGAAATCGGTGTAGAAAAAGTGGTTCGAGATTTTCACATGCAGCCCGTCGGCCACTTTCACCCTCTTCTTTGGAAAAATATTCATCAATCTTTATTACTTTAACCAATAACCATTAACCAATAACCATTAACCAATAACCATTAACCGTGGATGGCCTCGCCGTGGACGGCTTCGAGGGCCTCCATGACGCCTTCGCTCATGGTGGGGTGCGGATGGATGGCCTGTGCCAGCTCGCGGGCGGTCATGCCTTTCTCGCGGGCCACGACGGCTTCGGCAATCATCTCGGTGACGTTGTCGCCGCACATGTGGCAGCCCAGGATGAGGTCGGTCTTGGCGTCGGCAACGATTTTGACGAAGCCGTCGGTGTTGCCGGCAGCGGTGGCTTTGCCGCTGGCCTTGAAGAAGAACTTGCCCGTCTTCACCTCGTAGCCGGCGTCGACGGCCTTCTTCTCCGTCAGGCCCACGCTGGCCACCTCGGGGGTGGTGTAGGTGCAGCCAGGAACGTTGCTGTAGTTCACCTTCACGGCCTCTTTGCCTGCCAGGTGTTCCACGCAGCAGATGGCTTCCTTCGATGCCACATGGGCCAAAGCGGGTCCGTGGACCACATCGCCAATGGCGTAGTAGCCAGGCATTTTGGTCTCGTACCAGTCGTTGACCTCGATCTTGCCTTTCTCGTATTTGATGCCGGTCTCTTCGAGGCCGAGGTTCTCCAGGTTGGTCACCACGCCGACTGCGCTCAGCACCACATCGACATCGACGACAGTCTCGGTGTTCTTCTTCAGGTCCTTGACGGTGACATGGCACACATCGCCCTCAATGTCAACCTTCTCCACCGAGCAACTGGGCATCACCTTCATGCCCATCTTGCGGAAGCTGCGGCTCATCTGAGCTGCCACCTCCTCGTCCTCGTTGGGCAGAATCTGGGGCATGAACTCGACGAGTGTCACCTGCGTGCCGATGCTCTGATAGAAGAAGGCAAACTCGCTGCCGATGGCGCCGCTGCCGCAGACAAGCATACGCTGGGGCTGCTCGCGGAGCGTCATGGCCTCGCGGTAGCCGATGATGTGCTTGCCGTCCTGCGGCATCGAGGGCATCACTCGGCTGCGGGCGCCGGTGGCGATGATGATGTGCTCGGCCTCGTAGACCGTGGTCTGCAAATCGGTCGCAGACACCACCTCGACCTTCTTGCCGGGCATCACCTTGGCGGTGCCGGTAATCACATCCACGCCGTTCTTCTTCAGCAGGAACTCCACACCCTTGTTCATCGTCGAGGCCACACCGCGCGAACGGTCAACCATGGCGTTCAAGTCGGGTTCCACACCCTCGGCTTTGAAACCGTAGGTGGCGGCATGCTTGGCATAGTTGAAAGCCTGGGCGCTCTTCATCAACGCCTTGGTCGGAATACATCCCCAATTGAGGCAGATACCGCCAAGGTTTTCGCGCTCGACAACAGCGGTCTTCAGGCCCAACTGGGCTCCTTTAACGGCAGCCACATAGCCTCCCGGGCCGCTGCCAATCACCAATAAATCATATTTCATAGCCATTATATTTTATTATTATTTATGTACCAAATAAAATGCAAAAATACAAAATCCCATCGACATGACCAAATTTTTTTTCATAAATCGTGAGATATTCTTTTTTCCCACACTCTCCTACGTCCGCCTTTGGGGATGCCACCTCCGCCCCACCCCCTCGGAGAGAAATGTGGTCGGTGGAGGTAGGAAAGCTTTTTTTCAAAAGAAAAAAAGTGTCTATTTGAAAAAAAATTTTCAACCGCTTTAGGTGGATATCCTGGAATGATTTCAGTCTTTCAACCACTTAGAACAAAGAGTCCCAAAAACGGTTTTTGATTCTCAACACATTATGACAGACAACTGTCTTTCAAACGATTGCAAAAGAAATCAACAAGCAACTGGCACGTTTCCAACGCACTATTGAATTATGAACAAAAACGCCCTCAAAGGGCGAAAAGAAAGAAAAAATATTTTAAAGTCCGGAAAAATTTTCGTATATTACAAAGCGACGGAAAATGTTAAAATCTTCTAAGGATTTTGTTTTTTAGCAAGTTGCAAAAAACAGCCATTTGTAGCATGTGGCCGATGGGGCGAAAACTTTACAAAATTTACAAAATAAATGCAAATTTTTTTTTCGAAATTTATGCACAAAAAAAGGTTGAACTTTGCAAGCAGAAAAACAAAACGTGACATTTGCATAAGTGACTGAAAATGGAATATAGTAATACCAAAATGATAGAGGAAGATTATAAGAGAGTATGGGCAGAATGCCTGGATGTGATCAAAGACGCCCTCGGCCCGGAGAACAAGAAAGCTTTCGACACCTGGTTCGTACCCATCGTGCCCTTGCAGCTCGATGGCAGCACCCTGCTGGTGCAAGTGCCGAGCTCGTTCTTCTACGAATACATCGAGGATCATTATATCGACTTGCTGAAACGTGTCATCCGTATGCAACTGGGCCCCAACGCCATGCTGAAGTACAGCATCGTCATGGACCAGACCATCCCCACCGACCTGCTCAGCACCACCCTGCCCTCCCACGGTCGCGCCGCTGTGAAGAACCCCCTCACCGACATGCCCGTCAACATTAATAAGGATAACGCGCGCGAGATTCCCAACCCCTTCGTCATCCCCGGCATCCAGAAGACCCGCGTCAACTCGCAGCTGAGCCCCAACTACACGCTGGAGAACTTCGTCGAGGGCGACTGCAACCGCCTGGCTCGCTCGGCCGGATACGCCGTGGCCGAAAAACCGGGACTCACCTCCTTCAACCCCCTGCTGCTCCACAGCAGCGTGGGCCTCGGCAAGACCCACCTCGCCAACGCCATCGGTCTGAAGACCAAAGAAATGCACCCCGACAAGACCGTCCTCTACGTCACCAGTGAGCAGTTCATGCAGCAGTACGCCGAGGCAGGCCGCGCCGGCACCACCAACGACTTCATCCATTTCTACGAACTCATCGATGTCCTCATCATCGACGACATCCAGTTCTGGGCCGGCAAGGCACAGAAGACACAGGAAGCCTTCTTCCACATCTTCAACTACCTGCACCAACGCAACTGCCAGATCATCATCACCTCCGACAAAGCCCCCGGCGAGCTGCAGGGCCTCGAACCCCGTCTGCTGAGCCGTCTCAAGTGGGGCCTCAATGCCGACCTGCAAGCTCCCGACGTGGAAACCCGCAAGGCCATCCTCCGCCAGAAACTCCAGAACGACGGTATCGAGATGGACGACGAGGTCATCGAGTACATCGCCTACAACATCAACACCAACGTGCGCGAACTCGAGGGCGCGCTCATCTCACTCATCGCGCAGAGCTCGCTCAATCGCAAGCAGATAACCCTCGACCTCACCAAGCAGATGATCGACAAGTACGTGCAGAGCAGCACCCGCGAAATCACCATCGACTACATCCAGAAAGTGGTGTGCGACAGCCTCGACCTCCCCGTCGAAGCCATCCAGCAGACCTCACGCAAGCGCGAGATCGTGCAGGCACGCCAGCTCTCCATGTACTTCGCAAAGAAGATTACCAAGTCCTCCCTCGCCGTCATCGGCATGCAATGCGGCAACAAGGACCACGCCACCGTGCTCCACGCCTGCAAGACCATCGAGAACCTGCGCCAGACCGACCGCTACATCCGCAACCTGGTCGACGAGCTGGAGAAGAAGTTCAAGGAGGCATGAAGATAGTTTTCAAACCCGGGACAATGATCTACCCGTTGCCGGCCGTCATGGTCAGCTGCGGCGACTCTCCCGAAAACTACAACATCATCACCATCGCATGGACGGGCACTATCTGTAGCGACCCGCCCATGTGCTATATCAGCGTCCGTCCCGAACGCCACAGCCACGCCATCATCGAGCGCACGGGCGAGTTCGTCATCAACCTCACCACCGCCGCCCTGGCCCGCCAGACCGACTGGTGCGGGGTGAAAAGCGGCCGCGACTTCAACAAGTTCCGCGAGATGGGCCTCCACCCCGAAGAGGCACAAATCGTCAAAGCGCCCCTCATCAAGGAAAGCCCCCTGAACATCGAATGCAAGGTATTCGAAATCAAACGCCTCGGTACCCACGACATGTTCATGGCCAACGTGGTGGCCGTCAACGCCGAAGAAACACTTATCGACAAAAGCACCGGAGCCTTCCAGCTCAACCACGCCGGCCCCATGGCCTACAGCCACGGCAAATACTACGCCCTCGGCGAGAAACTCGGCGGATTCGGTTTCAGCGTAAAGAAGAACAAACATTAAAGCAATCATGAAAATAACCTGTGTAGAACCGCTGGGTATCAGCAAAGAACATTTCGAAGAACTGAAAAAACACTATGCCTCCATGGGGCACAGTTTCGACTATTATATGGACCGCCGCGAGGACGAGGAGACCCTCGCCGAGCGAATGAAGGATGCCGACATTGCCGTCATCAGCAACATCAAACTGTCGGAAAACGTATTAAAGCAATGCTCTAAGCTAAAATATCTAAGCGTTGCATTTACAGGACTTGACCACATCGACCTCAAGTATTGCTCGAATCACGACATCCGCGTCCAGAACGCCGCCGGATACAGCACCACCGCCGTCAGCGAACTGGCAGTAGGCATGATGCTCGACCTGCTGCGAAACATCGTCACCCTGAACGAAGCCATCCGCCAGGGCGGCAGCCGCGGCACCTTCCTCGGCCGCGAACTGCGAGGCAAGACCGTCGGCATCGTCGGCACCGGCGCCATCGGCACCGCCACGGCACGACTGCTCCTGGCCTTCGGCGCCAGGGTCATCGCCTGGAGCCGCACCGAGCGCCCCGAGGTGAAAGCCATGGGTGTGGAATACATGCCGCTGGACAACCTGCTGAGCCAGAGCGACATCGTCTCGCTCCACGTACCCCTCTGCAACGAAACCCGCGGCCTCATCGGCGAGCGCGAACTCGCCCTGATGAAACCCACTGCCCTGCTCGTCAACACCGCCCGCGGCCCCGTGGCCGACATCGCCGCCGTAGGCAAAGCCCTCGTAGAGAGCCGTATCGCCGGCGCAGCCTTCGACGTCTTCGAACAAGAGCCTCCCCTGCCCATCGACCACCTGCTCCTCTCCACCCGCCGCTGCCTCGTCACCCCCCACGTCGCCTTCGCCACCGAAGAGTCCTTCGCCGCCCGCGCCGACATCGTCTTCGCCCACGTCGACGAATACCTGAAGAATATGCTCTAATTCAAAGAACAATCCATAACAAAAGCCCCGCCAAACCAGCGGGGCTTTCTTCGTTCTATATCAACGACTTATTTCACCGGGTGGTCTTTGTGGAAGGCCTCGAGGCGGACTTTGAGGTCGGGGAACTGGTCGCGCTGCACCAGGGCCACGCAGGCACGGATGCCCTGCTTGTGGCTGCCCGTGATGTCGAGGGCAATGGCGCTGACGCCATAGCGGATGAGCTCGTTGAGGAGGTCGACGCCACCAAAGCCGGGGTAGCAGAAGGTGAAGTAGAAACCGTCGCCGATATCTTCGCCCATATCTTTGTCATAGACAATATAGAAACCGTTGTCGGTGAAGAGTTTCTTCATCACGTTGGCCTTCTCGCCGTACTCCTTGATGTCCTTCACAAAGTTGAACGTGCCGTCGTTGGCGCCCTTCAGCATGGCGGCCATGGCGTACTGGACACTGTGAGCAGTACCTGAACTGAGGCAGTACAACGTTCCGAAAATCAGGGCGCGACCGAGTTGCGTCTGGCTGTAGTAGCGGGCCAGGTCGGGGCACTCCTTGTTGAACAGCGTGGGGCTGCAGATCATCATGGCGATACGCTCACCGGCATAGCTGAAACTCTTCGATCCGGAAATCATCAGCACATAGTTGTCGGTATACTTGGCCACTGTGGGCTGGAAGGGGGCCTGGCCGGGAACGCTGTAGTCCTTGCGGAAGTCCATCAGGAAGTAGGCGTCGTCCTCGAGGACCACAACGCCGTACTTGTTGGCCATCTCGCCGATGATGCGGAGCTCGTGGTCTGTGAAGCAGAACCAGGCAGGATTGTTGGGCGAGCTGTAAATCAGGCAGGCAACGTCGCCATCCTTAAGTTCTTCTTCAAGCTTGTCGCGCAGCTTGTCGCCACGGTATTCGTACACGTCGAAGGTCTTCATGGGGATGCCGAGCACACGGCACTGCTGCTTCTGCACGGGGAAACCGGGATCGATGAAGAGGACCTTGGTCTTCTTGGCATCGTAGCGGGTCAGCGTGAGGAAGCTGGCGAAGCCGGCCTGCATGGAACCCACGGTGGGCACGCAGCAGTCGGGAGTGACATCGACATCGAGGAAGTTCTTCACGAAGCGGGCTGCCTCCTTCTTGAAGTCGGCGGTGCCGTAGATTTCGGGGTAGATGCTGGCCACACCGTTGCGCAGAGCCTCAATCTGGGCCTCCACGCCCACCTGGGGGGCAGGCAGGCCGGGAATGCCCATCTCCATCTTCACGAAGCGGACACCGGTCTCTTTTTCAACATCCTGGATCATCTTGCGCATCTCGCGGATACTGGCCTTGCCAGGGTTCTGGATCTTGTTGGCCGCGGCAATGCGGTCTATCGTTTCTTTCTGTATGGGTATTTGGGTCATGATATTGATGATTTATTTTGTGTTAAAACCTTTCAATTTGGTCACATTGATGGGGCTGATGTCGCGGATAATGTTGTACACGGCCTTCTGCTCCTCGGGAGGAGCGGGGGTGAAAATGGAGACTATCTCCTGAATCTTCACATCCACAAACTGTTGCAGCGAGAGCATGGTGGTGTTGCGGCGGTGGGCCTGCTGCAAGCCGCGAAGGGCCTGCAGGATGGCCTGGCGGGCGGCGGGCTGGTCGCGCGTCATCATGTCGAGCCCCAGGCGGTGGTAGCTGTAGTAGGCCTCGCGCAGCGACGCATAGGCACTGTTGGTGTGGTTCTCCATGAACCAGTAGCGGCTGCGGCCACCCTTGGAGTCCCAGCCGGAATACTTCGACACGTCGATGGCCTGCACCACCTGCTGCGCCATCTGGTAGTAGGGGTCGCCACCGTTGGGGGCGAAACTGTCGAAATACACGCCGAGCATCACATAGCAGTAGTACGCCAAGGTCGACGAGAGGATACTGCTGAAGTTGTTGAGGTCGAAATCAAGGGGTTGGCTCTCGTTGTAGCTGAACGAGAACGTGGGCTGCTCCATGTAGTTGAAGAGGCCCGTGGTGTAGGTGGAATTGTACACCGGACGACGCATCTGCACAGAAATCTGCGCCACGAAATCGGTCGCCGAGTTGCGCTGCTGGAGAATCAGCGAGAACGAACAGTCAATCTTCTCCTGCTGCTGGAATTCGAGGTTGGTCCAACGGCGTCCGTTGATGAAGTCGTCGATGGCCTGCTTCATGTTCTCGAAAATCTTTTTGTCGCCACCGGACTCGTAGGCCTGCGTGGTGGTGAGCAGTTTCTGCGGGTTCACGGAGACGGCACAACGGAATTCCTGCGCCAACGCGGAGCAGAACACCGTCATTACCAACATTATAGACAAAATCCTTCGCATACTTTACCTTGCAAATATACAAAATAAAATTGAAATACAAATAATAAAAGTTTTCCCCACCGCACAACAAACACACCGCTCCCCCACCCTCCCCGCAGTTGCACACCGACGCACCGTCCTCCTCCCCTCCTTTAAAAATACTTGTTCCAAACCCCTGTCAATCAGCCCCCAAATCCGACCCATGTTATATAGTATGCATATAGTATTCATATACTTCTCATATAGTATTCATATACTGTATATAAGAACTATATGGGAAGTATATGAATACTATATGTATACTATATAAGAACAGTCGAATAAAGCACCTGTTTGGTAGGGGGTAAAACGGGGGTGGTTTATTTATTGTTGATAAGTGGTGCGGATTTTTTTGCTCCATGTCCGAAAAAATTCGTATCTTTGCATTTTAAATTAGAAAATAAGAACATACTATATATGAGCGAAAATCAGAGAACTGACTACAGTGCGAGCAACATCACGGTGCTCGAAGGACTTGAGGCGGTGCGCGTTAGGCCCGCCATGTATATCGGCGATGTCAACGAGCGCGGACTGCACCATCTGGTGTACGAGGTGGTGGACAACTCGATCGATGAGGCACTTGCCGGCTTCTGTACCAAGATCGATGTGCAAATCAACCCGGACAACAGCATCACCGTGGAGGACAACGGCCGCGGTATCCCCGTGGACATGCACGAGAAGGAGCACCGTTCGGCCCTGGAGGTCGTCATGACGGTGCTGCACGCCGGCGGCAAGTTCAACAAGAACAGCTACAAGGTCTCCGGCGGTCTGCACGGCGTAGGCGTCAGCTGCGTCAACGCCCTGAGCGACCACATGACCGTCAATGTCTTCCGCGATGGCAAGGTCTATCAGCAGGAATACAGCAAGGGCAAGCCCCTCTACGCCGTCAAGGAGGTGGGCACCACCGACAAGCGTGGCACCAAAATCACCTTCCATCCGGACGACACCATCTTCACCGTCACCGAATATAAGTACGACACCCTGCTGGACCGCATGCGCGAGCTGGCCTACCTCAACAAGGGTATCGAAATCAATATCTGCGACTGGCGCCTGCCGGAGGATGCCACCATCCAGGATGCCGCCACGCTGGAAAAGCCCAGCCGCGAGGACCACTTCTTCAGTGAGCAGGGCCTGCGCGACTTCATCGGCTACCTGGACGAGAACCGCGAGAAGCTGATGCCCGAGGCCATCTACATCGAAGGCGAGCGCAAAGGCATCCCCATCGAGATTGCCATGCAGTACAACACGGGCTACAGCGAGAACCTGCACTCCTACGTCAACAACATCAATACCCACGAGGGCGGTACCCACCTGGCCGGTTTCCGCAGCGGCCTCACCCGCACGCTGAAGGCCTACGCCGACCGTAGCGGCCTGTTGCAGAAGGCGAAAGTGGAGATTACCGGCGACGACTTCCGCGAGGGCCTCACGGCCATCATCTCCGTCAAGGTCGCCGAGCCGCAGTTCGAGGGCCAGACCAAGACCAAACTCGGCAACGCCGAGGTGCGCGGTGCCGTGGACGAGGCCGTCAGCGAGATGCTGGAGAACTACCTGGAGGAGCATCCCAACGAGGCACACACCATCGTGGACAAGGTCATCCTCGCCGCCCGCGCCCGCCAGGCCGCCCGCAAGGCCCGCGAGATGGTGCAGCGCAGCAACGTCTTCAGCTCCGCCGGCATGCCCGGCAAGCTGGCCGACTGCCAGAGCAACGACCCCGCGGAATGCGAGATTTTCTTCGTCGAGGGCGATTCGGCAGGCGGAAGTGCCAAGCAGGGCCGCGACCGTAAGTACCAGGCCATCCTGCCGTTGCGCGGCAAGATTCTCAATGTGGAGAAAGTGATGCGCCACCGTGCCTTCGAGAGCATGGCCATCCGCGACATCTATACCGCCCTGGGCGTCACCGTCGGCACCCCCGAGGACCCGCAGGCCCTCAACCTCAGCAAGCTGCGTTACCACAAGGTCATCATCATGACCGATGCCGATGTCGACGGCGCCCACATCGACACCCTCATGCTGACCTTCTTCTTCCGCTACATGCCCGAGCTCATCGAGAACGGCTACGTCTACCTGGCCACTCCCCCACTCTACCTCATCAAGAAGGGCAACCGCCAGGTCTACTGTTGGACCGAAGAGGACCGCGAGCGGGCGCTGATGGAGTTCGGCGACAAGGGCATCCACGTGCAGCGCTACAAAGGTCTGGGCGAGATGAACAGCGACCAGCTGCGCGAGACCACCATGGACCCCGAAGGCCGCCAGCTGCGCCAGGTGACCATCGAGAACGCCGCCTCGGCCGACCGCATCTTCTCCCTCCTCATGGGCGACGATGTGCCTCCCCGCCGCGCCTTCATCGAGCAGAACGCCACCTACGCCAACATCGACGCATAAGGAAATTGAAAAAATTGAAATTATATGGACAAAAGAAACTTGTTGCTTATTAGCAATTCCACCATGCGCGGCGAGGCCTACCTCGGCTGGTGCAAGGATATGATCGCCGACTTCTGCCGTCGGCACAATGTGAAACGCGTGCTCTTCGTGCCCTACGCAGGCGTCAGCCTGGCCGAGGGCGGCCTCACCAAGAGCTACGACGCCTACGAGGCCAAGGTAGCCGCGGTGTACAAAGAGTTCGGCGTGAAACTGACATCGGTGCACCACAAGGCGCTGCCCGTCAACGCCGTCTACGACACCGACTGCGTTGCCGTGGGCGGTGGCAACACCTTCCACCTCGTCCGCGAGCTGCAGCGCACGGGCCTCATGCAGGCCATACGCCAGCGCGCCTTCGACGGCATGCCCTACATGGGCTGGAGCGCCGGCAGCAACGTCGCAGGCCCCACCCTCTGCACCACCAACGACATGCCCATCGTCATGCCCGCCTCGTTCGACTGCATGGGACTGGTGCCGTTCCAGATCAACCCGCACTACACCGACTTCTTCGACCCGAAGCACGGTGGCGAGACCCGCGACGACCGCCTGAAGGAGTACATCATGGTCAACCCCAAGGCCACCGTCGCCGCCATCCGCGAAGCCACCGCCCTCCTGCTCGAGGACGGCAAACTCTCCCTCATCGGCAAACCCAACAAGATGAAGGTCTTCAAGACCAAGATGGAGAACACCCGCGAGCTGCCCCTCGACGCCGACCTGAGCTTCCTGCTGAAGGCGTAAAAGTCTCCTGCTCGCTGCGCTCACGAAATCTTGTAAATCTTGTAGATTTATGGAAATACAGATTAAAGTAGACCCCGAGAAGTTCCGCAAGATTAATCCTTCGCTTAAAACCGTTGACGACATCCAACGACGGTTCCAAATGCTAGTGGGCGAGCATCTTGACGACATTCTCGCAGAAGACTATGCAAAACTACGGATGCTGTTAGCCCTGTAAGGGCGATAGTAGTTAGCCGTGGGCGTGAGCCCACGGTGAGCTGATTTTACAACAAGCCGAGCCCCATAGGGGCGACACAAATCCCATGGTGCCGCCCCTGCGGGGCTCAGAACATATTAACAATCATGTTCCGTGGGCTCACGCCCACGGCTAATAACAGCCGCCCGCTTCGCGGGCTCCACAGCACCATCACAAGATGCACACTTTTTTATTGCTCCATATCAAGAAAAACACGTATCTTTGCATCCGAAAAAAAACATAATAATATTATGGAAGCATCAACAAATTACTGGGTTCAACAAATCTCACACAAAAGAAAGCCGTGGATAATCCGTAATATCTGGTGGTTTATTCTTGGCATCGCGGTGATTCTTGCCACCATGCTTGTAACCAATCCAAAAGATGAGTTCAAGCACAATCGTGCTGTGCAACATTGTGTCGAAAACAGAATATATCCTCTGACCATTGAGACAATGAAGCAAGAAATACGCAATGACTCAAAAAGCAAGCCTTCGGATGACAAAGCAACCATGAACACCATATCCGTTCTTCTGTCTGGTTTTATGGAAAGCAATTTCATGTCTTACATTACCATTAATGGATTGGTTGAGGAATTTGCCGTTGACAGAATCGACGATCATCATTTATTTTCCATCGGATATAGCAACGGAAGAAAAATGACGATTGGTCTTTTCGGAAAAACGTGGATGTTTGCAGACTTCATGTCAGACAAGAAATTAATGGAGCGTATCAGCGAATACTTAAACAACACAAATCTATGAGCAAACATATCGGGGCGCATGTGAGCGCCAGCGGGGGCGTGTGCAACGCCATCCTGAACGCCGAGGCCATTGGGGCCGACGCATTTGCGTTGTTTACACGCAACCAGCGTAGCTGGGTGAGCAAGCCCCTCGCCATCGACGAGATACACGCCTTCAAGGACCTGCTAATCGAGCGGGGCTTCAGTCCCGACTACGTGCTGCCGCACGACAGCTACCTCATCAACCTCGGCTCGCCCGACGAGGAGACGCTGCAAAAGAGCCGCGCCGCCTTCCTCGACGAGATGCAGCGGGCACAGCAGCTGGGCCTGAAGCTGATGAACTTCCACCCCGGCAGCCACCTCAACAAGATCAGCGAGGAGGAGTGCCTGGACCAGATAGCCCGCGAGATCAACCTCGCCCTGGGCAAGACCGAGGGCGTGACGGCCGTCATCGAGAACACCGCCGGACAGGGCACCAACCTTGGCTGGCGCTTCGAGCACATCGCCCGCATCATCGAGGGCGTGGAGGACAAGACGAGAGTGGGCGTCTGCATCGACACCTGCCACACGCTGGCCGCAGGCTACGACCTCACCACCGAGATGGGCTACAACTTCTGCTTCGACGACTTCGAGCGCATCGTGGGCTTCCGCTACCTGCGCGCCGTGCACCTCAACGACAGCAAGAAAGGCACCGGCAGCCATGTGGACCGCCACGAAAGCCTCGGCCTCGGCATGATGGGCAAGGACTTCTTCGCCCGCCTAATGCACGACCCGCGCTTCGACGACATGCCCATCATCCTCGAGACCCCCGACCCCACCCGTTGGGCCGACGAAATCAAATGGCTGCGCAGCCTATGAGAGCCAAAGTCCTCCTGCTGGCAGCAACGTTGCTGCTCGCCGCAAATGCCGGGGCGCAGCGCACCTCCTTTGCCATGGGCTGGCCCATCACAGCTGCCGACAATGGGATGCACGGACCGGTAAAAGAGGTATACATCATCGGCGAAGGCATCGACGACGAATCCTCTTGGACCCGCACTTATTACTACGACCAAAGAGGGCGGCTGACCGAGTACCACGAATGGTCCTACGGCGGGGGCGTGGGTTTCATTCTCCACTATACCGACAGCCGCCTGGACAGCATAACCGCCGCCAACGACAGCATCTACCACGAAGGCTGGTTCTACACCTACGACGCCGACGGATGCCCCACGAGGCAAATCGCACGGCTATACGACGGCAACGACACCATATACTACACCTGCAAGGACGGCCTCATCGTAGAGGAACGCTCCCGACTGGACACAACGCAATACCGCTACAACGCCGACCGCCGCATGGCCTCCGAGACCGTTCACGGCGCCACCACCTACTTCGATTACGACGCCCACGGCCACCTAACGAAACAGACCATGCAGAACGGCGACTTTGTCCGCACCGAGACAAACACCTACAATGCCGAAGGCAACGTCGTCGAATACCGGCAATACACCAACACCGACAACGACACCCTCGTCCTGCAGTACGAATACACCTACGACTCCCACGGCAACTGGATGACCTGCACAGGCAACGAATTCCGCGAAGAACAGGACATCATCTATTACGACGAAGACAAAAAAAGAACAAAATGAACACCATACACCCCGACACCCTCCCCTTCCTGCGGGAGCTGGCCATGAACAACAACCGCGAGTGGTTCAACGCCCACAAGCCCCACTGGCTGGAGATAAAGGAGGCCTTCGAGGCCTTCACACAAGGCCTTATCGACGAGATGGTCAAGTACGACCACTCGCTTGAGGGCCTGACGGCCAAGAACACCGTCTACCGCATCTACCGCGACACGCGCTTCTCGGCCGACAAGACGCCCTACAAGACCCACGTGGCCTGCTTCCTCAGCAGCTGGGGCGCAAAGAACAGCGGCGTGCCGGGCTACTACTTCCAGCTGGGCTGCGACGAGGCCTACGGCCTGAAGGGCACCTGCAACCTCGGCGGCGGCATCTTCATGCCCATGCCCGAGGCCCTGGCAGCCATCAAGCAAGAGATATTCTACTGCCCCGACGAGTTCCTGTCCATCATGAACGAGCCCTCGTACAAGAAATACTTCGGCAACACCTTCTTCACCACCAAGGTGCTGCAGCGCGTGCCCAAGGGCTACCCTGCCGACTGGGAGCATGCCGACCTGCTGAAATACAAGGACTACTGCACTGCCTACACCATGCCGGAACGCATGCTCGCCAGCCCCAAGCTGGCCGACGAAGTGCTCAAAGTCTGGAAGGCCAGCGTGCCGCTGAACCTCTTTGTTCAACGTGCCATGGAGGACCTAAGATAAAAATTATCACCTTCGGGTGATATTTTTTTTGTCTTCACCGCACCTAAATATTCAAAGATTAAATCTATAAGAATATGACAAAGAAAGTATTCCTGCTGGCCGCCTCCTTGATGGCGATGCCGTTGCTGAAAGCCCAGACCGCCTTCAGCGAGAATTTCCAGAACGCCACCTCCGGCGGCACCACCACCCAGTTCCCCTCGGGATGGACCACCTACAGCGACAACAAGACTAACGACGGCTTCGCCGCCATGGGCCAGTCGTGGTGCATCTCGGAGGTGGAGTCGGGCAATATCGCCGCCGCCTCGGTGTCAAAAACCACTCAGGGTGGCGACGTGGACCGCTGGATGGTCACGCCGAGCATCAACATCCCCTCGGCCAACTATACGCTGCAGTTCCGCGCCTTCTCGGCCGACCTCGACGGCGTGGAGCGCCTGCGTGTGATGGTTTCGACCACGGGCGTGGAGAAGGCCGACTTCACCACCACGGTGCGCGACCTCGTCTTCGACGGCAGCCAGGATGTCTCCGGCGGTTGGAACAACGTGAGCCTACCCCTGGCCGACTTTGCCGGACAGAACATCCACATCGCCTTCGTCAACCACGGCAACGGATACTTCGTCTTCGTCGACGACATCGAGGTCGCCCCCGCCGGCTCGCAGAACCTCCACATGGCGCTGACCGAAGTCTTCACCTCGCAGTATTGCGGCAACTGCCCCGAAGGCGAAGAAGCCCTCGAGGGGGCCTATGCCGGACTGGAGAACCGCGTAGCCTACGTGTTCCACCACGCCGGCTATCAAGATGATGCCTACACCATTCAGGCTTCCAAACAACTCGAAAGCCTCTACAACGCCAACACCTATGCCCCTGCCTGGATGATCGACCGTAGCATGGCCTATGCCGACGGCCAGCCCGGCCCCGTCCACTACATCGGCTCCGATGTCATGATGCACCAGACCCTCTCGCGCGTCACCTCCGTGGCCGACAACATCGTGCTTGGATTCACCAATATCGACTACAATGCCGGCACCCGCCAGCTGAGCCTCAGCCTCGAAGGATATTTCATCCAGAGCCAGAACATCGAAGCTCCGCGCGTCACAGTCTATCTTGTCGAAGACAGCCTCATCGCCTTCCAGCAGGGCGACGACAATATCCCCAACTACCGCCATGACCATGTGGTCCGCGCCTGCCTCACCGATGCCTGGGGCGATGCCGACATCATCACCTCCACCGCCGCCAATGCCCGCTTCAGCAAGACCTTCACCTACACCCTGCCGGCCGGCCTCCGCGCCAACAAATGCCATCTGGTGGCCTTCGTGAACAACTACGGCGCCGACGCCGTCTACGGCCGCGAGGTGTACAACACCACCAAGAGCGGATACATCACCAACGACCGTGGCGGCCAGCTCGGCATCGAGGACCTGCAGGCCACCCTCCGCGTGAAGACCTACCCCAACCCTGCCACTGACCGCGCCTACATCACCACCGGTGCCACCATCCGTAGCCTCAGCCTGCTCTCCGTCGACGGCCGCACAGCCATGCAGCTGCCTTCGGTCGATGCCGACATGGTGGAGCTCGACCTCTCCCCCGTCGCCTCCGGCCTCTACATCGTCCGTCTCCTCACCGACCAGGGTCCGGTCAGCGGGAAATTGATTGTGAAGTAATTAATTGCGGCGCATACCGCCACACCAGGAATATGCAGAACAACAGTGTCAGCACCTCGGCCACATTGACAGCCCACCAGATGCCGTCGATGCCCACCACGGCGGGCAGAATCCACACCGCCGCCATCTCGAACACCAGCGACCGCATGAAGGCCGCCACGGCGCTCACCACCCCGTTCTGCAAGCCCGTGAAGAGCGCCGAGGCGAACATGCTCCATCCGCAGATGAGGAAGCAAAGCATATAGACCCGTATGGCCTTGATGGTCAGAGCAAGCAGTCCTTCGTCGTAGCCCACAAAGAAGCGCGCCGCAGGGCTGCTTGCCGTTTCTGCCACGGCGGTCAGCACGAGTCCCGTCAGGCCGATGATGACCAGCGATTTGCGCAGCAGCGACCGCTGCTCGGCCACATCGCGGGCACCGAAATGGTAGCCGATAATAGGCGTCAAGGTGATGTTGTAGCCGATAAAGAAGGCGGCGATGACAAACGTCAGGTACATCACCACGCCGTAGGCCGCCACGCCGTCCTCGCCCAGATAGCGCATGAGCTGCAGGTTGTAGCACATGCTGACTATACTCAGCGAGATACCACTCACATACTCCGACAGGCCATTGGTACAGGCCTTGCCCACGTAGGGCCAGAGGGTCTTGGAGTTGCGGCGCAGATGCAGGCTGCCCTTGTTGAGGCGCCGGCTGCCGAAATAGAGCAACGGAAAACCGCCGCCGACCACCTGTGCCAGCACCGTGGCCCATGCCGCTCCGGCCACGCCCCACTTCATCAGCCACACAAACAGCGCGTCGAACACGATGTTCACTACGCCGCAGGCCACGCTGACCCACGTGCCCAGCTGCGGCCGCTCGGCAGCCATATAGAACGACTGCATGGCCTGCTGCAGCATGAAGAACGGCATGCCCACCATGCTGATACGACCATAGGTGATACACTCCTCCATCATACCCTCGTCGGCGCCAAGCCAGCGAGCCACCACGGGGCAGAACACCGCGAACAGCACGCCGACGGCAATGCCCACGACGGCCAGGAAACGCAGCAGCATGGTGAACACACGGTCGGCCTTCTGCGGATAGCCCTCGCCTTGCACCTTGCCCACCAGCGCGGCGCCGCCGCTGCCCACCATCAGTCCCATGGCGCCGAGAATCATCATCGGCGGATACATCAGGTTGACGGCAGCGAAGCCGCTCTTGCCGGCGAAGTTGGACACAAAGAGGCCGTCCACGATGCCGTAGACCGACGAAACCAGCATCATGGCCACACTGGGTGCGGCGGCCGTCAACAGGCGTCGATAGCCGTAGTGTCCCGAGAGCGATACCTCCATCCGCACGTTGTATTACTCGCCCCAAATGCCTGCCACCAGCGAGACCACCAGGGCCAGCGGGGCTACAAAGCGGACAAGGAAATAGTAGAACACCTTGAACCACGGCGTGCGCACCGTCCCGTGGTTGGAGAGCTCGTCCTCAATGTCGTCCTTCTTCATGAACCAGCCGAAGAAGAGGATAGTCAGCAGCGCGCAGATGGAAGGCAGGTAGGCTCCGGACAGCTTGTCGAACCAATCGAAGATGGTCATGTCAGCCAGTCGGATACCGCTGAGCACACCGCCTTCGAAGGAGAGCGCTATCAGCACACCCAGCACCATCAGGCCCACGGTGACCACCACGGCGGTGCGCTTATGGTCAGTGTGCAGCGACTCGGAGAAGCCGGCTGCGATGCCCTCGAGCAGCGAGATGGCCGACGTCAGCGCCGCCACCGCCAGCAGGAGGAAGAAAGCACCGCCGAACACCACCGATCCTACCGAGCCCAGCGAGTTGAAGACCACGGGCAGCACGTTGAACACCAGTCCGGGGCCACCCTCGGGGCTCTGCCCGCAGGCAAACACCGCCGGGAAGATGGCCACGCCGGCCAGCACGGCGATGGCCGTGTCGCAGCCCGTAATCCACATGGCGCTGCGGAAGAGGTTGTCCCCTTTGGGCAGATAGCTGCCATAGGCCACCATCACGCCCATGCCGACCGACAGCGAGAACAGCGCCTGGCCAAGGATGGCCAGCACGCCTTCCCACGTCAGCAGCGAGAAGTCGGGATGGAACAGGTAGTACAGCCCCTTCGAGGCTCCCGGCAGCGTCAGGCTGCGCACACACAGCAGCAGCACCAGTACCAATAGAACGGGCATCAGTATCTTCGATGCCTTCTCGATGCCACTCTGTACACCACCCAGCACCACCACCAGCGTCAGCACCGCGAAGACAATCAGGCACGCCACCGGCGCCGTCACCGACGAGGCAAAAGCGCCAAAGTGGGCCGCATAGTCGCCGTCCTCCACCGACGAGAGAGCTCCGCTCACCGACTCCCAGAAGTAGTTCAGCGTCCAGCCGGAGACCACCATATAGGTAGAGAGAATCAGCACACAGGCCACCACGCCCAACACGCCCACATAGCGCCACTGCGGACGCTTGGGCTTCAGCGAGGCATAGGCTTGGATGGCGGCATGGCCCGAGCGACGTCCAATAACCAGCTCGCTAAGCAGCAGTGTCATACCAATCAGGAACACAAAAGCAATATACAATATCAGCGCTGCTCCGCCGCCATACTTGCCACAGATGTAGGGGAAACGCCAGATGTTGCCCAGCCCGATGGCCGAGCCAGCGGCAGCCATAATGGCGCCGAACGAAGAAGAGAATCCAGTCTTGTTTTCTGCCATATTTTTTTTGGAGCGCCGGCGTCTCGCCGGCATTTTTTATTAAAAATGCAGAGACGCGCCCAATGGCACGTCTCTACATTGTGTTGTACGATAGGTTTATTCAGCCTTGATGTTGGGTTCCTCGAGGCCGTAGCCCTTCTTCTTGTCGACTGCCTTGAGGTAGATCGAGATGAGCAGGGCGGCAATACCCAGAACGGCCAGCATCACGAGGGCCCAGGTGTAGTTGAGCTTGTGGGCGGCAGTGCCTTCGGGGTTGGTGCTGTTGAGCACGATGCCGATGAGGGCGGGGAACAGGCCAAGGCCGATGTTCTGAATCCAGAAGATGGCCGAATAGGCCGAGCCGAGAATCTTCTCGTCGACCAGCTTGGGCACCGAGGGCCACAGTGCGGCGGGCACCAGCGAGAACGAGGCGCCGAGGACGAGGATGGTGACATAGGCCACCACAACGCCACCCACTGCCGAGGCAGCCGATACGCCGGGCAGGATGAAGGCGAAGGTGAGGTGACAGATGACAAGCAGGATGGAACCGAGCATGAGCATCGAAGCAGCCTTGCCCTTATGGTCGACATAGTTGCCGAGGATGGGGGTGATGGCCACAGCCAGCAGCGGGAACACGGCGAAAATGGTCTCGGCGGTGCCACGCATATAGCCCATGTAGCAGTAGACAACGAGAGCCACAACGGCAACACCCATCAGACCATATTTCAGGCCCTTGTTGCTCTTAATGAAGTTGCTCGAGAACGAACCGGCAGCCACCACGAGCATCAGAATGTACTGCACCCAGGTCACCGAACTGCCACCCCAGAAGGTGTTGGGGTCGGCGGGCGTCAGGTCGAGGTTGCACTGCAACATGTTGACGGCGTATTTCTGGAAGGGGAAGATGGCGCTGTAGTAGAGCACGCAGAGCAGGGCCACGAGCCAGAATCCGAGGCTGGTGAAAATCTTGCCCAGGTCGCGCAGCTTGAAGGGGTCGTCCTTCTCCTCGGCCTCGCCGGTCTGGCTGTCGAGTTTCTTATCCATGAAGAAGTAGACGATAAACATGATGAGGGCGATGCAGAGCAACACCACGCCGAACTTGACGGCGTTGTCGACATGGATTTCGCCACCCAGCTTGGCGAAGTAGGGGCTGAAAATCATGCAGGTAGCCACACCCAGACGGGCCAGGGCCATCTCGCTGCCCATGGCCAGGGCGGTCTCGCGACCCTTGAACCACTTGACGATACCGCGGCTCACGGTAATACCGGCCATCTCGCATCCGCACCCGAAAATCATGAAGCCGCAGGCGGCCAGCTTGGCGCTAGCGGGCATACCTTCGGCGAAGGGGAGGATGGTGCCGATGATGGGAATGTCGCCGTCCCAATTCAGATGGTTGGTGAACCACTGCTCAATGCCAGTACCGATGAAACTCTCGCTGCAGGCGTAGAACTTGATAAGTCCGCCCACCAGCATCACAGCGCCCGAAAGCACGGCGGTGAAGCGCACACCCATCTTGTCCAGGATGATACCGGCAAAGATGAGGAAGAACACATAGACATTGAGGAACACCTCGGCGCCCTGCATACGGCCGAACGAGGCGCTGTCCCAACCGCGTGTTTCTTGCATCAGGTCCTTGATAGGCGACAAAATGTCCATAAATACATAGCTGCAGAACATGGCCAACGCCAGCAACAGCAAAGCGGTCCAACGCATTCCTGCGCTGTCTCTCAGTGTTTTGATACTTGTTTGTGTCATACTATTATTGTTTAATTATACATTCCAAACGGATTTGCAAAGATACGAATAAAATATGACATAGCACCCATCATTTGAAAAAAAGTTAAAAAAAAAGTTCCCCCAACACCCAACACAACACCCTCCAAGACCGACCCTCCTCATATTGTATTCATATAGTATACATATACTTCTTATATAGTATTCATATACTATATATAAGAAGTATATGAGAAGTATATGTATACTATATGTATACTATATAAGAACAGTCGAATAAAACACCTATTTGACCCCTGTTTTTCTTCGGTTCGTTTTTGACCAAAGTGTTGCATTTATTAGTTGAACTTAAGATTTGTTAAAAAAGCATAAAAAAGGGTATCCCCGGTAGTATTTTGGCAAAAATCACGTTATAATATTAGTATGAAACAATTTTTCGCCATATTATGCCTATTGTTGGCCGTCGGCCTGACGGCCACGGCGCAGAATCGCCAGCTGATCCTCCGCAAGGGTGACTACCGGACGGACGGCAACCTCGTCGTCACCAACGACAGCCTTCTGCAACGTATTCGCAACGAACGCTTTGAAACCATCCGTCTGGAGACGCCACACAACGGTTTCAAAATGTTGAAGTCCCATTATTGGAAAGATTCGAGTGAAGAGTCGTCCGATTACGACGGCACCTTCGAGGTGGATCGGAACGGCCTCGTATCGCTTCGCGACGGCAACCGAATGTCCGTCTATCAGCGTTGGGTGGCGGACTATTTGTTCTTGAATGCCGATGAGATGATAGAGATCAACGTCCGTCTGAAGAATATCGGCATGTACTATCCTCGTGGCGAGGACGATACAGCCACCACACACCCCTACCCTGCCTCAGCCATTGCCTTCGACTATGCCGACGAGGAATACTACATTCCCCTGAGCGACAGCGTAGAATGGAAATATGACGAGATATCGCTTCGCGACAGTGTGCACATCGCTATCAGCATCCAGCGGGACCGTCAGGGTCCTCTCGGCGAGAGCCCATACGCCGAGGTGGTGGCAATGGAGCGCATCCACGTCCCCGGCGAGGTGGATACAATCGGCCGCTTTGTCTGCTACAACGGCGACACCATCTACTTCACCAACAAAGAGGCCAACTGGGAGGTATTCCACTACTCCGTTGGCGACCACCCGACGCTCAACCCCGACAAAGACAACATCGGGACCCTGCGCATACTACATCTGCGTGAGCCCCTGGCGGTAAAGATGATGGGGGTGTTCTTCAAGTATGTGCAATACTACGAGCGCGGCATCCGCATGTGGACGGTGAAATACTACCGCACACAACCTAAGGACCCCAATGTACAAGATGCATGGCCCCCCTCCGAACCCGGCACAATCTACCTGAAAGAACAGGAGTATTAACCCCAGCCCCAAAAGGGGCGACAGTCATTAGCCGTGGGCATACACCCACGGAAAGCAACGAGTATAAATATTTTGAGCCCCGAAGGGGCGGCTCACTATGTTTGGCGCCGCCCCTTCGGGGCTCATAATTACTCCACGTTGAGGAGGTAGTAGTTTTTCTTGCCTTTCTGGACGAGGATGCAGCCGGAGGCGAGGATGTCCTGCGCGGTGAGGGTGCAGCCTTCGGCCACCTTCTGCTTGTTGACAGAGATGGAGTTCTGCTTCAGCTCTCGGCGGATTTCGCCCTTGCTGGCGAACATGCCCACCTCGGCGGCGAGGTCCACCAGCGAGGCACCGGCCTCGATGGCGGAGCGGCTGACCGTGTACTGCGGCACGCCGTCGAAGACACTCATGAGCGTATTGCGGTCGAGCGAGTTGAGTTGCTCCGTTGTAGCCTTACCGAAGAGCAGCTCGCTGGCGGCGATGGCGGTGTTGTAGGCCTCCTCGCCGTGTACGCGAATGGTAATGTCCTTGGCCAGAGCTTTCTGCAGGATACGCTGCTCGGGGGCCTCGGCGTGCTGCTTCTCCAGGGCGTCGATTTCCTCCTTGCCGAAGAGGGTGAAGATGCGGATGTACTTGGCGGTGTCGACGTCGGAGCAATTGAGCCAGAACTGGTAGAACTTGTAGGGGGAGGTCTTCTCGGGGTCGAGCCATACGTTGCCGCCCTCGGTCTTGCCGAACTTGGTGCCGTCGGCCTTGGTGATGAGCGGGCAGGTCAGGGCGAAAGCCTCGCCGCCTTCCATGCGGCGGATGAGTTCGGTGCCGGTGGTGATGTTGCCCCACTGGTCGCTACCGCCCATTTGCAGCTTGCAGCCCTTGGTGCGGTAGAGGGTCAGGAAGTCGTAGCCCTGCAGGAG
Source organism: Bacteroidales bacterium (assembly GCA_017483575.1). GTDB lineage: Bacteria > Bacteroidota > Bacteroidia > Bacteroidales > P3 > Colimorpha. The sequence continues at coordinate 19,364 of JAFUWF010000018.1, read as the reverse complement.
CTGGTAGCTGAACTCGGTGAACGAGATGCCGGTCTCCATACGTTTCTTCACGCTGTCCTTGGTCATCATGTAGTTGACGGTGATGTGCTTGCCCACATCGCGGATGAAATCGAGGAAGAGGTAGTCCTTCATCCAGTCGTAGTTGTTGAGGATTTCGGCGCCGTTGACGGGGTTGTCGAAGTCCAGGAAGCGCTCCAGCTGATGGCGGATGCATTGCACGTTGTGCTGGATTTCCTCGGGGGTGAGCAGTTTGCGCTCGGCAGCCTTGAAGGAGGGGTCGCCGATCATGCCGGTGGCGCCGCCCACGACGGCCAGGGGCTTGTGGCCCGCCATCTGGAGGTGCTTCAGGAGCATGATGGAGACGAGGTGACCGATGTGCAGCGAGTCGGCCGTGGGGTCGATACCCACATAGGCGGTGGTGACCTCTTTGATGAGTTGCTCTTCGGTTCCGGGCATCATGTCGTGGATCATTCCACGCCATTTCAGTTCTTCTACTAGGTTTTTGTCCATCGAATGTTATATATAATATAATTTATGAATACATATTTATTTAATAAAAAAGAGGTACTGCCGTGGGCGGTACCTCTTTTTTTGTTCTACGCCCTTTTAGCGAACAACCATCTTGACGGCGGAAGTGTATCCACCGATGATGACGTTGACCAGGTACATGCCCTTGTTCATGCCGGAGCAGTCGAGGGTGTAGCTGTGCTCGCCTTCGGCCACGTAGCCGAGGTTGCGGTCCATCACCATGCGGCCGTTGAGGTCGTAGACGCGGACGACGGCGTTGCCGGCGACACGGGCGTTGATGGCCAGGCTGGTCTCATTGTAGACGGGGTTCGGGACAAGTTTGACGCTGTTCATACCGGTGCTGTACACGGTGGGGATGCCAACGGGCTCGTACTCGACGGAGTCGACCACCTCGTTGGTGGTGTCGGTAACGTACTGCATGTCCATGAAGACACCGCGGCCATAGGTGCCGAAGTAGATGGCGCCCGGCCATTTGGTCTTGGCAAACACGTAGTTGTTGGCGGTAATAGCAGTGTGAGTGAGGTTGCGACGGATGGGCAGGTTGTCGGTCTGCTGGATGATCTTGGTCACGGGCACACCGCTCAGGTCGTTGTAAGCGCTCCAGCTGTTGCCGTTCTCGACGAAGACGCCGTCGTCGGTACCGACATAGATCTTGCCGGTGGACTGTTCGACGATGGCGGTGTAGGCGGGCAGGGTGGCGTCGGTGAGGGGTTTCTGGCTGAGGGTCATGTTGCCACAGGCGTTGTTGACGATGGCAACATTGGCCATGGCATCGGAGAAGTCCTCGAAGGTCAGCACCAGACGGTCGGCACCGTTGCGGCCGTCATAGTACATATTGCTGACGGAACGGGGCAGCCAAATGGAACCGTTGTACTCCAGAGTGTCCTTGAAGAGCACGGGGCTGGTGTTGGAATAGAGCAGGGCCTCGGAGAGGTTGTAGTTGTCCATGCTGAAGTCGATGTTCTCGAAACCATCGACACGGACAATCATCGAACGGTGGTTGGCGACATCATATACAGAAATGAAGACGTGCTTACCATCGTTGCTGAAGATGGCCTGACGGGGATAGAGGTTCGCGGCCTCGGTATTCGCCTGATGGCTGATGGCAAAGATGGGAGACCAGAAGAGAAGATTGTCGTAGACGTGGGAGGAATACTCGGTGGCATCATACACTTTGGTGAAGTCGGTAGGATCCCAAGCATACCAGACGGCGGTGGTGGGGACTGCGTTGCCACCCATACCGGTAATCGTGGCAGGGTTCTGCTCGCCGATGAAGAGCATACGGGCCTGGAGGGGGTTCATCACGGTGACGGAGTCCTTAGCGGTCTGGTTGCTGGTGAAGATGTACTCGAAAGGATAGTCGGCGCTGCCACGGCTGTAGAAAATGGCCTTGTCGCCACGACGAATCTGGAACTTGCTGCCACGATTGTTGCCGTAGGCGGTATCGTTGACCCACATGGTGTCCCATCCACCGTTGTTGGGACGGAGAATGTAGCCGAGGGTGTCAACACCCATTGTCACATAGCGGTTGGCATAGGTGTTGTTCTCGGTTTCCCACAGGGAGAGGGAGCCGATGGTGGCGCCGGTGGAAATCATTCTGGTGGTGATACCCTCACCTGCGGTCCATGTGGTGGCGTTGGTGTAGTCGAGGTAATCGGCATAGGTACGGCCGATGGGAGAGCGATCGGAGGTGGTGAAAATGGTGCGGCGCTTGCTGGGCCATACCTGCTGGAACTTGGAGGCTGCCACAGCGCCGCCATTGCCGTTCCAGATGATGTTGGCGTTGTGGTTGAGGTTGCCGAGCTTACCGTTGTCGTACCACGAGATTTCGGCATTGCCACCGAAATGGCTGAGGTGCGTCTCGACGACAGGGCAGGCGTTGTTGTTGGCACCCATCACGAGGGTTCCGTCGGGGCAGACGGCGAGGCCGTTGATCTGGAGGTTGTTCAGACCTCGGTTGACACTCTGGATGGTGTCGAAACCATCGCGACCATAGAACTTGGAGGAATACACACCGCCATCGGTGGCAAAGAAGACCGTGTGGTAGGCATTCTCGCCGTCCACATGATAGACGGGGATAATCTGATGGATACCGGAGTGGATGAAACTAGTGTTGCCGAACACGGTGCCCATGTAGTCGCCGAAGTTGAGTTCATACTCGCTGGCGGAGTTGGTGGTCCACTGGTAGTAGGAGCCCTCGGTGTAGCCTTCGCCGACAAGCACATTGGTACCGCCGATGATGACGCGACGGGGATAGCCGGGGTCGACGGCAATGGCGCCGCAGAACTTACCGTTGTTGTAGGTCAAGGGCATCACGGTCGTGGTGGTGAGGGTTGTCCAGGTCTGCTCGTTGTTGGTCATGTAAAGGGCATCCATAAGACCAACCTGATTGATGACCATGGCGTAGAGGTAGGAAGTGTCGGTCTGCGAGATGGCCAGCTTGATGGCAGTGTTGGAACCGCCAAAGGCCGAGTTGGTTGACGAGATATTGGTGGCACGCAGGTTGGCAGGGGTGGCGGTGATGTCACCGATGCGATAGAGCTGGTTGCCGCTGCTGAAGAAAGCGGTGTGGTTGGGACGCGAGATGACAATCTCGTCCACGCGGCCGGCAAAGACGGCCGTCGGAGTGGCGTTCCAGTTGTCGCTGCCGTCGAACACCAACCAACGGTAGAGACCCTTGTTCGTACCCACATACAGGTAGAGGGCGGAACCGTCATAGAAGGTCTCTATGCAGTTGATGACACTGAAGTTGCTGTCGCTGGTGTTGGGCACAAGCACGAACTGGCCCGTCGTGGGAAGGAAGCGGTAGAGGCCCATACCCTTGCGCGACATGGGGGTGTAGGTGGTGCCGTAGGCGTAGTCGTCGCTACCGGTACCGATGAAAAGTTCTCCTGTGGGACCCTGGGCCATGCAGCTGATGGGGAGGGAAATCTCTTTGCCGTTGACCTTGTAAGGCACATGGTGCCAAATGTCGGTGTTGGCGGAGAGGACTGCCGCTGCGGAGTCGCCCACGCCAAGGGTGTTGTAGAGGTTGCGGAGAATCTCGACGCTCTCGGATTTCAGGAAAAGGCCACCTGTGGCGGCACCTGCATAGAGCGTGTTGCGGCTTGTGTCCAGACGGTCGACCACGATGCTCGAAACCTCGCCCCCGATATTATCGGGTCCGATTTCATAAAAGCTGCCAGTTTGGGCGTTCGCAACGCCTCCGGCCAAAGTCAATAGGCCTACATACAAGCCGAGAAGTACTTTGTTTCTTTTCATAAGATATTAATAATTAATTAGATATTTTATTTTCTCATTTCATAATTAATGTACAAAGATACACATTTTTTCAAATATATAATAAAAACATTTCAATTTTTTAAAAAAACTTTTCTTCAGGGTGCCTTCTCTCCGCGATGTACATCCAAAACATAAAAAATATTAATTGTGCAATAAAAAGTTTTTTTTTGAGTTACTAGGGGCAGACAAAGATAAAAAAAATAAAGAATATAGTTTAACTTATGGAATCTGTCAACATTCAGGAACTGAACGAAAGAATCGGTCGCGAGAGCGCCTTTGTGGATGTGCTGACGATGGAAGTCGGCAAGCAGATCGTAGGCCAGAAGCACATGGTGGAAAGCCTGATGATAGGCCTCCTGAGCAACGGCCACGTCCTGCTGGAAGGTGTGCCGGGATTGGCCAAAACCCTGACCATCACCACCCTTGCCAAGGCTATCGACGCCAAATTCAGCCGCATCCAGTTCACTCCCGACCTGCTGCCCGCCGACCTGTTGGGCACCATGATCTACAGCCAAAAGAACGAGACCTTCCAAGTGAAGAAAGGCCCCATATTCAGCAACTTCATCCTTGCCGACGAAATCAACCGCGCCCCCGCCAAGGTGCAGAGCGCCCTGCTCGAAGCCATGCAGGAACGCCAGGTGACCATCGGCGAACAGACCTACCGTCTCGAGGAACCCTTCCTCGTGCTGGCCACGCAGAACCCCATCGAGCAGGAAGGCACCTACCCCTTGCCCGAGGCACAGGTGGACCGCTTCATGCTGAAAGTGGTCATCTCCTACCCCAAACGCCAGGAGGAGCGCCAGATACTACACCAGGCCGTGAACGGCGAACGAAAGGCGGAGACCGAGGCCCAAAACGCCATCCTCAAGCCCGACGTCATCCTCAAGGCCCGTGACCTGGTACGCGAGGTGTACATGGACGAGAAGATTGAAAACTACATCACCGACATCGTCTTCGCCACACGCTACCCCAAAGAGTACGGGCTCGACAAGCTGGCGCCGATGATCAGCTACGGCTCGTCGCCGCGTGGCAGCATCAACCTCGCCGCCGCCGCCAAGGCCTACGCCTTCATGAAGCGCCGCGGATACGTCATCCCCGAGGACGTCCGCGCCATCGCCCTCGACGTGCTGCGCCACCGTATCGGTCTCACCTACGAAGCCGAAGCCGAGAACGTCACCAGCGAGGAACTGGTCAACGAGGTGCTGAACAAAGTGGAGGTACCCTGATGGATGAATCCATAATAAAGAAAGTCCGCAAGATTGAAATCAAGGCGCGAGGGCTAAGCCAGCAGATGTTCAGCGGCGAGTACCACTCGGCCTTCAAGGGTCGCGGCATGGTCTTCAGCGAAGTGCGCGAATACCAGTACGGCGACGACGTGCGCAGCATCGACTGGAACGTCACCGCACGTTTGGCGCATCCCTACGTGAAGGTTTTCGAGGAGGAACGCGAACTGACCGTTATGCTGCTGGTGGACGTGAGCGGAAGCGGTCGTTTCGGCACCCAGGGACAGTTCAAGGAAGAACTGGCAGCCGAGGTCGCCGCCACGCTGGCTTTCAGCGCCATAGCCAACAACGACAAAGTGGGCATGATCCTCTTCAGCGACCGTATCGAGAAGTTCATTCCGCCCAAGAAAGGACGCACACACATCCTACGCATCATCCGCGAGCTCATCACCTTCCGCCCCGAAAGCAACGGCACCGACATCGGCGAGGCCCTGCGCTACTTCAGCAACGCTATCAAAAAACGCTGTACCACCTTCCTGCTGAGCGACTTCTACGATACCGGTTGGACCGACGCCTTGAAGCTCGTGGCAGGCAAACACGACCTGGTGGCCCTCCGTCTGGCCGACAAACGCGAGAAGGAACTGATGAACCTCGGCATGGTGAAGTTCTACGACCCCGAAAGCTCCCGCACCGTGTGGATAGATACCGGCTCGCCGGCAGTACGCCGCATGGCCGACGCACGCTACGCCGAGCACGAACGGCAGGTGGAGACCACCATGAAGCGCTACGGTATCGACATGGCCACCCTTTGGACTGGCGAGGACTTCGTCAAACCCCTCAAAGGTCTGCTGGCACGTCGCAGCTAAGAGTTTAGTGTTTAAAGTTAAGAGTTATTGTACCATGAACATAATGAGGACATTGATGACGGCAAGCGCAAAAGGGACATTCCTTTTGTCCTTCTTGTTTCTCTTGTCTTCCCACGCCCATGGCCAGGCGGTGGCTCGGCTGAGCGCCGACACCATCCTCCTGGGCGACCAGACAACGCTGAGTATACAGCGCGCCCACACCTACCCCTCGACCGACCAGCTGTCACAGAACGGTATCGTGGCCCTCTGCCAGGAGTTCGACACCGCCAAGCACACGCAGCTCACCACCCTGACAAGTTTTGAACCGGGGGTGCACTACGTGAAGCTGAGCCCCGACGACTCGCTGCAGCTGACGGTGCTGGATGTCGATGTGGACACCACCTCGGCCGAGATTCGCGACATCGCCCCGATAGAGAAAGTGCCCTACACCTTCTGGGAGATTTTCCGCTGGATTCTGCTGGGCCTGGCCATCATCGCTCTCGCCCTTGCAGGATGGTGGTTCTGGAAGAAATGGAAGAGCGGCAAGGTAAGCGACTGGTTCTCCAACATCCCCGTCGACACCCGCACTCCCGAAGAGCGCGCCCTCGACCGTCTGGAGGAACTGCGCCAGCGCCAGATGTGGCAAGCCGGCAAAGTCAAGGACTATCATACCGAGCTGACCGACACCGTGCGCATCTTCATCGAAGAGGCCACCGGCATCCACGCCACTGAGATGACCAGCGACGAAACGGTAGAGGCCATGGCGAATGGAGATTGGAAAGCGGAAAGCGCTGAGTGGAAAACGCTGAGCGACAGGCTGCGTATCATCTTTACTACCGCCGACCTCGTGAAATTCGCCAAGAGCGAACCCCTGCCGCACGAGCACGACCGCTCCATGAGCGAGGCCGTGCAGTTCGTCAAGGAGTTGTGGCTCCTGGTGAAGCCCGCCGAACCCTCTACCGAAACAAAGGCACCCGAAACAAAGGAGGTCAAGGATGCTTAACGCCACCTTTGCACATCCCTGGATGCTCCTGGGATTGGTCCTGCTGCCGATGCTGGCGGGCTGGTACGTCTGGCGCTATCGCAAGCAGGAAGCCGCCCTCCAGCACTCCGACATCTCGCTCTTCGACGGCGTGAAGCAGACCCTGCGCGTCCGGCTCCGCTGGCTACCCTACGCCCTGCGCGTGGTGGCCGTGGGTGCCGCTGTTATCGCGCTGGCACGTCCTCAGAGCCAACTGAGCCGTCAGGAGATGACCGTCGAAGGCATCGACATTGTGATGGCCATGGACCTCTCGGGCTCCATGCTGGCCGAAGACTTCAAACCCAACCGTCTGGAAGCCGCCAAGAAGGTGGCAGCCGACTTCATCAACGGCCGCAAGAACGACCGCATGGGCCTCGTGGTCTTCGCCGGCGAGGCCTTCACCCAGGTGCCCCTGACCATCGACCACCAGGTGCTACTCAAGCAGCTGGGCAACCTCAAGAGCGGCACCATGCGCGACGGCACCGCCCTCGGCGACGGCCTGGCCACCGCCATCAACCGTATCAAGGACAGCGAGGCGCAGAGCAAGGTCATCATCCTGCTCACCGACGGCGTCAACAACCAAGGAAGCATGGACCCCCTCAGCGCCGCCGAAATCGCGGCCCTCTACAACATCCGCCTCTACACCATCGGCGTGGGCTCGCTGGGCAAAGCGCCCTACCCCTTCCGCGACCAATTCGGTCGCACCCACTACCAAAACGTAGACGTGGAAATCGACGAGGACCTCATGCGCCAGATGGCCGACGCCACCAACGACGGCCGCTACTTCCGCGCCACCAACAAGAAAGCCCTCAAGGAAATCTTCGACCAGATTGACGAAATGGAAAAGAGCAAGATAGACGTCACCCAGTATGCCCAAACCAAGGACGAATACATGCCCTGGCTGTGGCTGGCGTTGGTGGCGCTGCTACTCGAAGCCTTGGTCAGATGGGGGTGGATGAAGCGTTAAGAGTTATATGTTAAGAACTATTGAATCATGATTCATTTTGAACATATAGAATATTTATGGCTGCTGGCCGTCGTGGGATTGGCAGGAGTGCTGTGGGGGGTGATGGGCTGGCGGCAACGACGCCGGCTTGAGCAATGGGCCGAGCCGTCGATGTTCGGACGTCTCATTCCCGACCGCTCCGATTGGCGTCCGGCCGTGAAGACTGGCCTCGTCCTGCTCGGCATGGCCCTGCTGGTGGTGGCCTTGGCCAACCCCCAGTTCGGCACCAAAATCGAGAAAGGCAAACGTTCCGGCAGCGACCTCGCCATCTGCCTCGATGTCTCCAACAGCATGATGGCCGAAGACATTCAGCCCAACCGCCTCGAGCGCAGCAAGAAGGTGGTCTCCAACCTCTTGTCCACCCTCGCGGGCGACCGCGTGAGCCTGGTCATCTATGCCGGCACCAGCTTCATCCAGATGCCGCTCACCAACGACTATAGCGCCACCAAGCTCTTCCTCGACCAGGTCTCCTGCGACATGATTGCCTCCCAGGGCACAGCCATCGGCGACGCCATCGAGAAGAGCATGGAGACCTTCGGCTATGGCGACCCCGACCGCCCGTGGGAGGTCAACAAAGGACGCGCCATCATCGTCATCTCCGACGGCGAAAACCATGAGGACGATGCCGTAGAAGCCGCACGCGAGGCCGCCAAGCAAGGGGTCCGCGTCTGCACCATCGGCATGGGCCTGCCCGACGGCGCTCCCATCCCCGAATACAATCCCCGCGGACGCACCAACAACTACAAGCGCGACCGCAACGGCAGCATCATCATGACGCACCTCAACGAGGACATGCTGCGCGACATCGCCTCTGCCGGCAACGGCAAGTACGTCCGCGCCAGCAACGCCTCCAGCGGCCTGAGCAAAATCACCTCGCTCATCGAAGGCCTGGAGAAAGAGGACTTTGGAGAAGCCATCTTCAGCGCCTATGAGAGCCGCTACATGTACCCCCTCGCCGCGGGCCTGCTCTGCCTGCTGGCCGAGGTGCTGGTTTTCGAGCGCCGCAACCGTAAATGGAAACTCTTTGAAGAGGAGGTAGAAAAATGAAAAAATCACCGATCATACTTGTCGCTTTCATCCTTCAGTTTTCAATGTTCAACTCGCTGCAGGCCCAGGCCAACCGCCACCAGCTGCGCGACGGCAACCGCAACTACAAGAACGCGAAATACGACAAGGCCGAAGTCGACTACCGCCGCGCCCTCGAGAGCGACAGCCTCGATTTCCGCGGACAATACAACCTTGCCAACAGCCTCTACCGCCAGAAGAAATACGACGAGGCCGTCCGCCACTACGACCAAGCCCTCCAGCTTCCCAACCTCTCCGACCACCAGCGTTGGCAGTCCCTCCACAACAAGGGCAACGCCTACCTCAAGGCCGGCATGGAGGACCAGCAGCAGGGCATGCAGCTCTTCCAGCAGGCCGTGCAGTCCTATCAGGATGCCCTGAAGGTCGACCCCAAGAACAACGACACACGCTACAACCTGGCCTATGCCCGACGTCTCCTTCAGCAAGCCCAGCAGCAACAGCAGCAGAACCAACAGAACCAGCAGAATCAGGACCAGCAGAACCAACAGAACCAGCAGAACCAGCAGAACCAGAATCAGCAGGACCAACAGAATCAGAACCAGCAGAACAAGGACCAACAGGACAAAAACAACCAGCAGAACCAGCAACAGCAGAATCCCCAGGGCGACGGCAAAGAGGACCAGCAGCAGAAGCAGCAGAAACGCCCCAACCCCATGGAGCAACGCAAGCAGGATGCCGAACGCATGCTGGAAGCTGTGAAGAACAACGAGAAGCAGAGCCTCAAGGACCAGACCAAGAAACTCCAGGTCGGCAACGTCAAGCACAGCGACAAAGACTGGTAACCGTAGAGTCGTAGAGTTTATAGAGTTTATCGGATTATGAAAATTATAAGAACAATAATGTCAGCAAGCTCCAAAGGGGCCATCCTTTTGTCTTTCTTGTTTTTCTTGTCTTCCCACACCTTTGGACAGGAGATGACCGTCCAAGCCCCCAGGTCCGTCTACGTCGGCGACAACTTCACCGTCACCTTCATCGTCAACGACAACGCCCGCGACTTCCGCGGCCCCTCCTTCAAGGGCTTCTCCCTCCGCTCCGGCCCCAACACCGGCCACCAGAGCTCCATGTCCAACATCAACGGCCAATGGTCGCAGAGTGTGCAGACCACTTTCTCCTACCGACTCCTGGCCGACGTCGAGGGCACCATCACCATCGGCCCCGCCTCGTGCACCGTCGGGGGCAAAACCGTCTCCTCGCAGAGCTTCTCCATCAAGGTGGAGAAGATGAGCCAGGCGCAGCAGCAACAGCGTCAGCAGCAGCAACAGCAACAACAGCAACGTCGCCAGGCCTACGACCCCTGGGCGCAGCAGCCGCAACCAGCCTCTCAAATCAACGAATCCAATCTCTTCGCCCGCGCCTCTGTCTCCAACACCACCCCCTACCAGGGCGAGCAGGTCATCATCACCTATAAGGTCTACACCCAGGTGCCACTCAGCCAGGTGGGCATCGACAAGCTCCCCGGCAACAAAGGCTTCTGGGCCGAGGACCTCAGCGCTGGCAAGCAGATAAAACAATATGAGGAAACCGTCAACGGCCAACGCTACCAGGTGGCCGAAATCCGAAAAGGCGCCCTCTTCGCACAGGAAAGCGGCAAGCTCACCATCGAACCCCTCGACCTCAACGTCCTCGCCATGGTCCAAGCCCCGCGCCGCCGCACAGGCACCATCCTCGACCTCTTCGACGACCCCTTCTTCAACATGGCTCAGGCCGTCGAGTATCCTCTCCACACCAAACCCGTCGCCGTCAACGTCCGCAAGCTCCCCGCCGGCCCCGACGACTTCAGCGGCGCCGTAGGCAACTTCTCCGTCAAAGGCGGCCTCAACATCAACAAAGTCAAAGCCAACGAAGCCGTCTCCTATCGCCTCACAATCTCAGGGCGCGGCAACCTCATGCTCGTCACCCCTCCCTCTCCACAGTTCCCCGCCTCCTTCGAGGTCTACGACCCCCAGATCGAGGACAACATCTCCAAGGGCGACAACGGCGTCTCCGGCTCCCGCACCTACGAGTGGGTCCTCATCCCCCGCAGCCAGGGCCGCTACACCATCCCCGCCTACCGCTTCGTCTTCTTCGACCCCTCCTCCGCCCAGTATGTCACGCTGACCGTCGACGCCCAGGAGCTCGAGGTCGAGAAGGGCAAAGCCACCGTCGCCGTCAAGGACGACGTCCAGCTCCTCAACTCCGACATCAACTACATCCACCCCATCACCCATCTCTCTCCTGCCAAAGACGTGAGCAAAACCTCCCCCATCTACTACATCCTCTTCGCCCTCATCGTCATCCTCACCTTTGTCGTCGTCAAGGTTGTCCAGCGCCGCCAGCTCGCCAACCAAGACATCGCCGGCCTCCGCATGCGCCGCGCCACCCGCATGGCTCAACGTCGTCTCAAGAAAGCCTCCGCCTTCCTCGGCTCCGGCGACACCAACCGCTTCTACGAGGAAATCTATCGCGCCATCTGGGGTTGCCTCTCCGACAAGTACAACATCGAGCTCTCGCAGCTCAACCGCGACTCCGTCAGCGCCTGCCTCGTCGAGAAGCAGGTGCCCGCCGACCAGCAGGAGCGCATCATGAAGGTCCTCCAGGATGTCGACTTCGCCCGTTTCGCCCCCGGCGATGCCGAAGCACAGAAACAAACCATCTACGACGAAGCCCTCCAAATGATTGCCGAACTTTAAAAAAGAAACGACTATGAAACACCTCGTCACAATAGCCCTCTCCATCCTGATTGCCTTGGGAGCACAGGCTGCCCCCGATGCCTCCCGTCAGCTCCAGACCGCGCAGCTCGCCGATAGCGCCTACCGCATTGCCGACTACCAGCAGGCCGCCTCCCTCTACGAGGAGGTCCTCGCCTCCGGTTTCGCCTCCGCCGACCTCTACTACAACCTCGGCAACACCTACTACCGCCTCGACCGCTTCGGCCTCGCCATCCTCAACTACGAGCGCGCCCTGCGCCTCCGTCCCGGCATGTCCGATGCCCGCGAGAACCTCGCCCTTGCCAACTCCCACACCGTCGACCGCATCGCCCAGCTCCCGCGCCTCTTCGTCGTCAACTGGTACATCTCCCTCATCACCCGCATCTCCCCCTCCTCCTGGCGCGTCCTCTCCCTCCTCTTCTTCCTTCTGGCATTTGTCGCTGTCGCCGTTCTCATCCTCTCCGGCAACATCACCCTCCGCAAGTCCTCCCTCGCCGTCGCCATCGTCGCCGCCGTCCTCTTCATCCTCTCGCTCATACTCATGCTGGCTTCCACACGCCACTTCAACGTCCGCGCCGAGGCCATCGTCCTCGAACCCTCCGTTGTCGTCAAGAGCTCCCCCGAGCTCCAGAGCGCCGACAAGCTCATCCTCCACGAGGGCACCAAAGTCACCATCGCCGAAACCCTCTCCGGATGGCACAAAATCACCCTCTCCGACGGCACCACCGGCTGGTGCCAGTCCTCCGACATCGCCCAGATCTAAAAAACACCCCAAAAGCTATGAAAAAAATTCTTACCCTCCTCGTCATTTGCCTCCTACCTCCTACCTCCTACTTCCTACCTCTCCACGCCCAGTCCTCCTTCTTCGCCGTCGACACCGCCTGCGGATGCGACATCTTCTACACCGAGGGCATCCAGACCACCCGCGACGGCAACCTCTATGGCTTCCGCCGCTACGACGGCACCGAGCTCGTGCCGCCCATCTTCGCCTATGTAGGCCAGTTCACAGGAGGCTACTGCCTCGTATGGCAGTTCGACACAACGGCCGCCCGCAACCCTGCCCTCTCCGAATCGCCCCTGCTGGCGGGCCTCATCGACTCCACAGGGACCATCGTCGTCCCCTGCGCCTACGACGAAGTCGCCCTCCCCTCCGAAGGTCGCATCGCAGTCATGAAGAACAACCGCTGGGGCTTCTCCGACCTCCACGGGCGCCTCGTCGTTCCTCTCCAGTACCCCTACGTAGCCTCCTTCTCACAAGGCCGCGCCGCCGTTCTCACCGTCGTTGACTCCTCCTTCTTCTTCGGCAACTTCATCGACACCCTCGGCCACCTCCTTTTCTCCATCGACCACTTTCAGGAAACCCGTTCCTTTGCCGACGGCTACGCCACCGCCAAGCGCTACGACCGCTGGGGTGTCATCGACCTCGAGGGCAACGAAATCGTCCCCTTCGCTTTCGAACTCATGACCGATCCCGACCACCACATTGTCCTTGCAGGCCACGACGACGGCGAGCTCGCCCTCTTCTGCCTTCCCGACGTCTCCCCCCGCCAACAGATCTCTCCCTCCACAGGCTTCATCTACCATCCCATCACCCTTGTCACCGACTCCCGCATCGGTGTCCTGCGGGGCGACAAACAGGGCTTCCTCGACCTCTCCGGCAACGAGGCCATCCCCTGCATCTACGACGAGGTCGGAGCCTTCCGCCAGGGTCGCGCCCTCGTGCGCAAAGGCGACCTCTACGGCATCGTCGACACCCTCGGCCGCATCGTCCTCCCCATCGAGTACCACTCCCACTCCGACCGCGGCGTCAAGTACACCTACTTCGACGGCCTCGCCCTCGTCGAGAAGGACCATCAGTATGGCTTCGTCGACCTCGACGGCCACTTCGTCGTCCCCCTCATCCTCCAGTCCGCCTATCCCTTCTCCGAAGGCTCCGCAGCTGTTCAGCACGACGGACTCTGGGGCTATATCGACACCACCGGCAACCTCACCCTCCCCCTCATCTTCGACCGCGCCTCCCCCTTCCAGTACCAGCGCGCCGACGTAACCTTCCAGGGCCGACACCTCAAAATCGCCCCCGACGGCCATTGCGTTTCCAACTGCAACGGCATCATCTCCTTCAAATAACCCACCAAACCTCAAACCTCAAACCTCATGAACCATCCAGGCACCGTCCTCTCCGTCAACAAAAAATCCGTCACCGTACAGATCGAGTCCGTCTCCGCCTGCGCCTCCTGCCAGGCCCATTCCCGCTGTGGCTTCGCCGAGTCCAAAACCAAGACCCTCGACATCCCCACTCCACGACTCCACAACTCCACGACCCCACGACTCCAACCCGGCGACCCCGTCCTCGTCACCATCGACACCTCCCACGGCCTCCTCGCCGTCCTCATAGCCTACCTCCTCCCTGCCGTCCTCCTCATCGGCGTCATCGTGGTCCTCTCCTTCGCCGGCCTTCCCGAATGGGCCGTCATCCTCATCTCCCTCGCCGCCCTCGGCCTCTACATCCTCCTCCTCGTCCTCTTCCGCCAGCGCATCGACAACCACTTCACCCTCTCCATCCAACCACTGACCACTAACCACTGACCACTAACCACTATGCTCATCCTCGGCATCGACCCCGGCACCCAGATCCTAGGCTACAGCCTTCTGGACACCGACTCCACGACTCCTAAAATCGTCGCCATGGATGTGCTGTACCTGAAAAAGATTCCCGACTTCAACCTCCGCATACGCCGCATCTTCGAGTCCACCACCCGCATCATCGACTCCTTCCACCCCGACCACCTCGCCATCGAGGCTCCCTTCTTCGGCAAAAACGTCCAGTCCATGCTCAAACTCGGCCGCGCCCAAGGCGTAGCCATCGCCGCCGCCATCAGCCGCGACCTCTCCATCACCGAGTACGAACCCGCCGTCATCAAGCAGCACATCACCGGCAACGGCAACGCCACCAAACAGCAGGTAGCCTCCATCCTCGACTCCATCTTCAACTTCACGACTCCACGACTCCACGACTCCACGACTTCACTCAACACCAAATACTTCGACGCCACCGATGCCCTCGCCGTGGCCTACACCTGCCACCTCCACCTCTCCAACCCCGTAGCCTCCATCCAGCAGCAGCTCGCCCCCTCGAAAAAGAAAACCCACAAATCATCAAAAAAACAATGGTCCGAATTCATCCTCAACAACCCAGACCTCATAAAATGAAAAATAAAAAAGGAAAAATGAAAAATAAAAAGAACCATAACCGCGGACGCCTATTTCTCATTTCTCATTTCTCATTTCTCATTTTACTCATTGTCTCCTGCGGCGCCCCTAACAAAAACAAACAGTACGACCCCGCCAAGGTCAACTTCACCACCGCCGTCAACCCCCTCTTCGACGGCCACCTCTACCCCTCCCTCATCCTCGCACTCAACCAAAAAACGGAGAGTGGAGAACAGGGAACGGAGAACGCGGCAGCCCACTCTCCACTCTCCGCTCTCCACTCACCGCTCACCGTCTCCGTCACAGCTCCCACCAACAACGCCGTCCTCCGCATCGTCGTCGACTCCTCCGACCTCAACTACGTCACCATCCTCCAGGAAATCCTACCCGTCCGCGGCGAAACCTACACCTTCTCCCCTTCCCTCAAGTGGAAATACGACCGCCTACGCCTCGTCCGACAGCACCGCCCGCTCGACCTCACACTCACCTGCTACATCAACGACGAGGAAACCGACATCCGCAACCTCCACCTCGACATCCGCTCCGTCAACGAATGCCCCCTCTCCTTCCGCCTCAAAAACTCCGACAACAAAAACCCCTCCTCCATCGTCGACACCCGCTTCCTCTTCGCCGCCTACGTCAACGAAGAGCACCCCCAAATCCCGCAAATCCTCTCCGAAGCCCTCTCCCAGGGCATCGTCTCTCGCTTCCAAGGCTACCAGGCCGGCACCAAGGACGACGTCCAGAAACAGGTCCTCGCCATCTGGCACAACACCCTCCTCCGCGGACTCTCCTACTCCTCCATCTCCTGCACCTCCAACCCCTCCACCTCCACCAACGTCCAGCACATCCGCTTCTTCGACGAAGTCTGGAACACCCGCCAGGCCAACTGCATCGACGCCTGCGTCTACTTCGCCTCCATCCTCCGCAAGATAGGCCTCCGCCCCGTCATCTTCGTCGAACCCTGCCACGCCTACCTCGGCTACTACACCGACAAAAAACAGAAAAACATCGCCCTCCTCGAAACCACCGTCACCTCCTGGACCAACTACCCCGACCTCCTCCGCAACCTCGACCCAGACGGCTACCTCCCCGACGAACAACTCCAGAAAATCGCCAAATACCTCACCCCTCGCCAACTCCAGGACTACGCCGACCGCCGACTCACCACCGACCAGCTCCTCATCCTCGTCTCCTCCTCCCTCTTCGACAAAGCCTCCACCTACAACCAGGAATCCTACAACAACAACCGACAGCACTTCGCCGACCCCGACGCCATCACCTTCCAGCAACTCGACATCGAATCCCTCCGCCAAACCGTCCAACCCATCAACTGACCCACCCCCTCCTGACCCCCTCTAGACCCCCCCCAGACTGCCACCTGATTCGACCGTTCTCATATAGTATTCATATCGTTCTCATATACTTCTCATATAGTATTTATATACTGTATATAAGAAGTATATGAGAACGATATGAATACTATATGAATACTATATGAGAACAGTGCTATTTGGTACCTATCTGACCCCTCCCAAAACCGACCCCGTAGAAAAAAAATTTGCCCATGTCATACATCTTTTGTATCTTTGCATTTTATTTGAAACAGACGAACATTTTGTAATAAATAGATATAGAATGAAAAAGAGTGTACTCCTCCTGATGATGGCCCTGATGGCGATACCCTGCTGGGCCCAGTTGGGCGAGCGGTTGCTCAACCGACGCTACCAGAACGAAATCCGCGATTCGCTGACCGGAGTGATGGTGCAACGCCAACGCGACATGCAACGCTATGCCGAGCAGACCCTCGCGGCGCTGCCCAACGACCAGAAGCTCTACGACGAGAGCTACATCTCCGTCGTCGCCGACCTCATCGACACCTTCTACGACGACGGCCGCATGCGCCTCGACCTCGTATACCGCCTCTCCTACAACTGTAAGCACCTCGAGGGCTGGACCGACGACTATCCGCTGGGAACCTACGACGTGGACTCCTCCAACTCCTGCCGCGCCATCTGCAACCTCACGCGCACTTTCCTCCAGCACACCCTGGCCGACGCCTTCAAACCTGGCAAAGAGGTGGACATCGTCATCACCTCCTCGGCCGACGGCACGGAGTTCACCAACACCATAGACTACGACGGCCGCTACGGCGACTTCCGCTACTGCCCCGTCGTTTTCAACGGCGAGCGCCTCCGCCTCTCCGTGGACCGCACCACGGGCATCACCAACAACTGCCAGCTGGCCTACCTCCGCGCACAGAGCGTAAGGGCCTTCCTGGAAAACAACGTCGCCGCCCTCCGCCAGACCAACAACAACTACCGCTACATCACCCAGTCGTACAAAGACTCCGTGAACACCCACTACTACCGCCGCTCGATGATTGAAATCCGCGTGAACGACGTGTTCAGCGAGACCGTGGAGCGCATGCAGCGCGAGCGCATGCAGGACGACTACGTGGACTACAACATCCCCGTCACCACGCTCCGCAGCCCGAACACCTACGTGCTCGTGATAGCCAACGAGCAATACAACGCCGCCCTGATTCCCGACGTGCCCTTTGCCCTGAACGACGGCGAGCGGGTGCGCCAATACATGGTGAGCGCCCTCGGCGTGCCCGAGAGGCAGGTGAAGGTGCTGAAGAACGCCACCAAGGCCGACATCGAGCAGGAAGGCATCCATTGGCTGCAAGACCTGGCGCACGCCGTAGCGAAAAAGAACGGCGAACAGACCGAGGCCACGGCGGAATTCATCATTTACTACGCCGGCCATGGCTTCACGGACCTCGACGGCATGGCCTACCTCCTGCCCAACGGCATCAACACCGAGGACATCGACGCCCTCCAACCCGGCAAGGGCGGCGGATGCCACCTCTTCGGATGCGGCAAGAAGAAGCAGGCCGACACGCTGGTGTACGACATCGTGCTGAGCAAGAAAGAGACGCGCCGCCTCGCTGAGCAATGCCTCTCCATCGACGACCTCTGCGCCGCCTTCAACAGCAAAACCGTCCCGGTGAAGAACCTCACCGTCATCGTCGACGCCTCCTTCGACGGCAACGGCCGCGACGGCAAGCCCATCGTGCGCGCCGACCGCAAGAAGGACGACAAGAAAAAACGCCGCAAAGCCTCGCTCCGCAGCGACGCCGTCGTCCTCCTTGCCGCCGAATACGACAAGACAGCCTTCTCCTTCGACCGCTTCGAGCACGGATTCCTCACCTACTTCCTCCTCAAGGAGGTGAAGGACCAGAAGGACAACATCTTCCAGCTGGACTACCAGGACATCTTCGAGGACGTGGCCCGCAGGCTGAACAAGGAGAGCGCCCTGCAGAACAAATGGCAGGAGGCCAGCGGCATTGCCGGCGGCCGCTACAAGGACGGCTGGCAGCGGATGAAAATAAGAAATTAAAAATCAAAAAATAAAAATTAAAACTTATGGATAAACTGATCATCACCGCCGCCATCTGCGGCGCAGAAGTCACCAAAGAACAGAACCCCAATGTGCCCTACACCGTAGAGGAAATCGTCCGCGAGGCCAAGAGCGCCGTCGACGCCGGTGCCGCCATCGTGCACCTCCACGTCCGCGAGGACGACGGCACCCCCACCCAGAACCACGTCCGCTTCCAGGAGTGCACCGAGGCCATCCTCAAGGAGTGCCCCAACGTCATCCTCATCCCCTCCACCGGCGGCGCCGTTGGCATGACCCCGGACGAGCGTCTGGACAGCACCAACACCACCCCCATCCCCGAGATGGCCACCCTCGACTGCGGCACCTGCAACTTCGGCGACGACATCTTCGACAACACCATGCCCACCATGCGCGCCTTCGGCCGCCGCATGATTGAGAAGAACATCAAGCCCGAATACGAATGCTTCGAGATGGGCCACCTGGAGACCATCGTCCACATGGCCAAGAAAGGCCAGGTGCCCAGCGCCTTCGGCGTCGCCGGCCCCGACGGCAATCCCCTGCCCCTGGTGCCCATGCAGTTCAACTTCGTCCTCGGCGTCCTCGGCTGCGCCTCCGCCACGGTGGACAACCTGGTCTGGATGGTGAAGAACATCCCCGCCGGCAGCACCTGGACCGCCACCGGCATCGGCCGCAACGCCTTCACCCTCGCCGCTCCCGCCATCGTCATGGGCGGCAACGTGCGCGTGGGCTTCGAGGACAACCTCTACCTCGAACGCGGCGTGCTGGCCAAGAGCAACGGCGAACTGGTGGACAAGGTCGTCCGCATGGCCAAGCTCCTCGGCCGCCCCATCGCCACCAGCGACGAGGCCCGCGAAATCCTCAGCCTCAAGAAAAGATAACAATAAACAATACAACAAATGAAAAAAACATTAGGAGTGTTCTATAAATTAAAATATTGTTAATCTTGTAATTGCATCAAATATTATTCGTTTTTTTACGTTATTACGAGAAAAGACGCGCAACATGAAATATCTTGACAATCAACAGGTATCAATATTCGACCGAGAGAAC